>NYYT01000013.1 GCA_002686885.1 Pedosphaera sp. | reverse complement strand
AAGTCCATTGATGGGGTCCCTCTATGGAGAAACTAGGTGATAGGAAGACTGAATACGATCTGACTAGTCAACAAGTTCGACCAAGGATCCGAAAGTGTCCCAAGCCCTTAGAGTTCCTGAAGGGTTCCTGTTTGAACTGAGCGTTCTTCGGCCTCACAAATGCGTATGGCGTTGAAACCATCTTCGGCGGTGACCATGCTGGGTGGCTGCTGCTTGCGGATGCAATCGACCAAATGCTGGATTTCACCAGCGTAGCCATCCAGTCCTTCGAGCTTGATCACCCTGCCTTCCTTGCCGGCCTCATACAATTTCAAGGCCTCTTCTCCACGGGCGATATCATAGTCGATCGTGGCCTGCTCAAAAACAGCATTGTAGGCCATGTTGAATCCGAACCCGGGGGTCATGGCCCAGCTTCCTTCGGCAGACACGCAGGCTCCTGAAGCGGTTTGATATTGAGTGACGACATGATCAATGGCACCGCTGACCTTACTGAAGCCTGTTGAAAACACCGATTTTGGGAGGCCAAAACAGTATTGAACAAAATCCGTGTCGTGAATGTGCAGATCGAGCAAGGCCCCTCCCGATTTTTCCCCGTCAAGATAGCTGTCCTGACTCCATCCAGGCGGTTCAGCCACTCGCCGAAATCGAACCCCGAGCGCTTTACCGTAGGTATCTTCATCGATTGCCTTTTTCAGAAAGAGCCACTCAGGCCAAAAGCGCAGACACATTGCTGGCATGAAATAGGTGGAATGCTTGCCGATAGCTTCTACCAATGACTTGGCTTCATCACTTGTGCGGGTGATGGGCTTTTCACAAAGCACGTGTTTGCCTGCCTCAAGCGCTTGAAGGACCAGGGCTGAATGGGTTGCTGTCGGAGAACAGATGTCAACGAGTTGAAGCTCAGGATGATTCAAAAAAGCCTCCACATCTCGGTAGCCCTGAACTTGATTCATGTCGAGCTTGACGGGCTCCTGGTCGCCCACATTGCCGAAAACATCACTCAGATCGCCATCCAAACGTCGGCCGCTTGGGTTGCATACCGCGACTATCTCAACGTCTTTCAACTGACGGTAGGCTTTGATATGGGCGACTGACATGAAGCCCAAGCCGATGATGCCTGCCTTGACCTTTTCCATGAGAGAAGAACCTAAGCCGGAATTAAAGGCGTCGCAAAGTTTTTGGCGGCGATGATGTCGGCAACGCGCTGGTCGCCAGCTTCACGCTCGATGGCAAAATCACCCTGGTAGCCCAAAGCGGCCAGAGTTTTGAAAAAGCCATCCCAGTCGACCTGGCCGGTCCCAGCGGTGACTTCTTCACCCCAAGTGCCTGTTTCCTTGGTGCGATTGGCATCCTTGATATGGCATTGCTTGAGGTAGGGGGCCAGAACCTTCAATGCTTCAATGGGATCCCCCTTATCATAAAGAATCATGTTCGCAGGATCAAAGTTGACTCCGACGTTGGGCATGGCCAGTTGATCCAGAAAAGCCTTAAGGGTTTCAGCGGTTTCTTGACCCGTTTCAAATCCGAGACGGATTCCGTGCTCCCCAAAAAGTTCTCCGATCTGGCGAATACGATCCATCAGCTTCGCGAAGTTGGGATCAGAGGGTTCGTGGGGCAGGAATCCAGCATGAAAAGTCACCAGCTCAAGCCCCATATCTTTGGCGACTTGGATATTGTCTTTGAAATGCTTGAAGTTCTCAGGCCAGGTAGCATCAGGTACCACCCCGCCGGTCTCCTTGATCGTCTCCATGGTGGTGTAGTCTTCTCCCACCGTGACCATCATTCCGGAGACATTGGAAACGCCTTGCTTTTCACAAAGCGCGACATATTTGCCCCAAACTGATGGATTTTCACGTATCGGGTCCAGTGCTATTTGCACTCTGGGAATCCCGATGTCTTGAAGATGATGTAGGAGGGCTTCAGGGGTCTCTGGTTGGAGCGACCAGCTGCAAACAGCCAAACGCCCGTGGGTTGAGTCAGACATATTCTAGGAGGATGATGGAGTTTAAGGTGTTTCGCTCACAGGCGCGCCAGCGTTCATTTGAGTGAGAACCTTTTCAGTGATATCAGCTGAACCGTCATGGTAGAGGACGATGGGTGTGTCAGTGCGAGCCAATGCAGCGATGTCGAGCACCATATTGTAATTATCTTTACGTGCAATACCCGCGACCGTTTCTCGAATTTCCCGGACAATATTCTTTTTCATTCGATTCTGGGTCTCAGTGATCTGGGTTCTCGTGGTGTTATCGTAATCGTTGATGCTTTGCTCCAGTTCCCTGATTTCAGCAAGTTTCGCGTCCGCTTCCTTGGTGCGTTTCTCCTTGCCTAGTTCCGATGCAGCGGGATCTTCAATGGCTTCGCGCAACACGCGAAATTCCTCATTAAGTTTTTGATACTGCTGAACAAGCTTTTCCCGCTGCTCCTCATATTCCTTACCCTGACCTTGCAGGTTGTCGGATATTTGTTTGGTTTTCCAGTAGCTATCAAAGACTTTCTGAAGGTCCAAAGTAGCCACTTTAACTTGGGCGCTTGCCGTCGTTCCGAGCAACATGGACCATACCATAAGGGTCCATGCGATCTTTTTCATGAGTAAGGTTTTCATCTTTCGATATGCGTCGTCTAAAAATAATGGGTTCAGTTCATTTGGGTTTTGATGATCCGTCCGGAGATGTTTTGCCTGCTCTAATTGCAACTTTAAAAAGGTCGCTCCCAGCCCACACCAAAGTTGAATCGTCCGCTTCCATCATTTTGTTCATCGGTCGTCATGGGGATGCCATAATCCAGCCGTAGTGGCCCGATGGGAAGATTCATTCGGACTCCAAATCCAAAGTTGTCGTTGTAGTTTCCCGTATCGAGGATGAGGGAATTGCCTGTCAATGGATCCATGACCTTGGAGTCAAAACTGTAAGGATCTTGGTAAACCATACCAATATCGTAAAAGACCGCGAACCGGAGTCGGTCGATGATGGGAATGCTGTATTCTGCAGAACCGATCCAATAAGTAGAACCACCGATAGGTTCGCCAAACTGGTCCTTTGGACCAACATCGCGGAATCTAAAACCACGCAAGTTGCGCAGTCCGCCCAGCCACCATCGGTCATACAAAGGAAGGTTTTGCGTATTCCCATAGGTGTCCGTGACACCTGCTTCTGCCAAGAGTTCTATGATGTGCCCCTTGCCCAAACCCTTGAAGTAATGTTTGGTGGTCAGCTCCAGTTTGTATAGGTCTACCTCAGCCCCTAGCGGACCACCTGCAATCTCTGCGCGTGCCCTGGTGAGCTGCCCCGAGCTTGGTAAGAAGCCCGCCCCTCGGGTGTCGTAAGAGAGAGAGGTTCCGAGTCTTGAGATCAACGCGTCACCTTCCTGAGACTTGAAAAACTCGGAAGCATTTGGATCTACATTGAATATTCCAATGTTTTCCAATGTGTAACTCACTCCGCCGATGAGGAAGTCACTTCCCAGGGTTTTGCGTAGCCCGGATCGTGTGCCGGTGCGTCTTTCATCAAAGACGCGACTCACATAATTGAGCTCTCGATGATAGAGGGTTTGTTCAAACTCAAGCTTTTGATTGAAGAGCCATGGTTCGACAAACGTGATTTGATAATCTTGCATTCGTGTCCCTGCCTGAGCTCTCAATCTCAATTTTTGTCCACCTCCTTGAAAAAGTGGAGGCTTGAACAGGTCAAAATTAGCCTGCGACATCTCGGCAAAGGCAACCAGGTTTTCAATCGAATTGAACCCTGCGCCAATCATGAAATTACCGGTATTTTTTTCTTCTACGGATAGGACCAAATCCTTTCGGTCGGGGATATCCGTAGGCTCAACATCCGCTTCAACGCTTTCGAAGTAATTGAGCCCTTCCAGGCGTTGCTGGCTCAGTTTGGCCAAGACCATGTTAAAGGGTTCTCCTGGAGCCACCGCCAATTCCCTGCGCAACACTTTGTCTTTGGTCTTTGTGTTGCCGCGGATCTGGATTTTTTCAATATAGGAAGTTTCGCCTTCCTCAATCTTATAATCGATGTCGATAGTGCCCTTTTCGGCATTGGCTGTCTTGAATTCTCCAATCAGCGTGTTGCCTTGATTTCGAGGAGTCAGGTGCCCCTGGGATTCATAGAGGTCTTCCAATGCAGATCGGTTCTCCTCAAGTCCAGCAGGCGTGAATAAATCGCCTTTGTTCATGCCCAATCGTTCGATGGGGCCATCGCTGGTTTCGGTAAAGAGGAGTTCTTGAGTGGAGAACATTTCGTTGCCTTGTATCCGCAAATCGCCAACAAGGTATTGCTGTCCCTCGTCGATGGTGATTTCGATCACCATCTTGTTTTTTTCAGGGTAGGAAAATTCCAGATCGTTGATCGTAAAATCCACATAGCCGCTTTCCCAGTAATGTTGCCGGAGTTTTTCCTTGTCTTCCTCGAATTGATCCTCCTTGAAGATGCCGCTGCCGGTCAGCCAGGAAAAAGCCCAGCGATTACGTGTCTTGATGACCTTTCTGAGTTTTCTCTGGCTGAATGCCTGGTTGCCCTTGAAAAGAACTTTGTCGATCTTGACTTTAGGCGCCTCGACAATCTCGAAGGTGACGCTTCCTTGGCCTCGGTCCTCGTTGATGAGAGGCACATAATCAACGGTGGTGTTTTGAAAGCCCTTTTTCTGATAATATTCACGTATGGCCTTGGCATCTTCGAAGAGGGTCTTCTCATCGATAGGCTCTCCTACCTTTGAAGTCACCTGCTTTGTCAGACGTTTCTCTTTGATCTCTTCGTTGCCTTCAAAGCGAATCTCGGTGAGCTTGGGTTTGCCTTGGACCGTATAGACAAGGTCGATGCCACTGTCTTTGACCTCCCAGGAAACATCGACATTGCGGAAGTAGCCTGTTCCGAGCAAATTTTTGACATCCAGATTGATACGTTCGGAGGAAAAGCTATCTCCCGAGCGGGTTTGTATATTGCTCAGAACCATCTGGTTGCTGACCAGCTCGGGGCCGATGTGACGGACCTGAACCGTCTCAATGGTTTTGTTGGAGGCAATGTCCTGACCGGCAACTTGAGGCAGCCAGCATGCTAGAAATGCCCAAACGGGCCATTGTTGCTTAAGCCGGCGCAAGTGCCTAGGCACTCGGCGGTATGTCTTCATTACTGATTTTCGCCGCGTTCTCAAATCTGGTAAATCCTTTGAAAAAGGTTAAGCATACGTCGCCGGTCGGGCCATTGCGTTGCTTGGCAATTAAGAGGTTCACTCCGATGGCTTCCTGCTCAGCATATGCCGGCCCATCATCATCATCGCCTTGGTTGGGTTTGTAAAGCAAACCTATCAGGTCCGCATCCTGTTCAATCGCTCCGGATTCGCGCAAATCGGACATTCTGGGCTTGCGGCTTTTATCCTTTTCCAGCTCTCGATTGAGCTGGCTGAGAACAATGACTGGCACACTTAATTCCTTGGCCAGGGCTTTGACCCCACTGGAAATATCCGAAATCTCCTGTTGGCGATTTTCGGCTCGTCGCGCAGTAGAATTCAGCAGCTGTAGGTAGTCAATGACAAAGAGTTTGATCCCGTGTTGTTGGGCCATTCTGCGAGCTCTGGCTCTGAGCTGGAGAATGGAAAGGCCAGGGGTATCGTCGATAAACAAGGGGGCTTTAGCCATTTCCGTCGCTGCCTGAGTGATCCTGGGAAAATCTCTCTCAGCAAAAAAACCATCGCGAACGGCTCTCAAATTGATCCTGGCTCGGGAGCAGAGCATGCGTAGGATGAGCGACTCGGCGGTCATTTCCAGACTGAAGACACCCACGGGTTCGTTTTGAATCAGCGCCACATGCTCGGCGATATTCATGGCAAGAGATGTTTTGCCCATACTGGGTCGGGCGGCTACCACAACCATTTCGCCTCCATGCAGGCCGTGCGTCATCTTGTCCAGATCATGAAATCCCGTGGAGAGCCCGGTGAGCATTCCCTGGTTTTTGTGATACGTCTCCAGAGTTCCAATCGCATCACGAACCAAGGCCTTGATGGATCGGTCGGCGCTTTCCGAGCGTTCCTCACTGATCGCCAGTACATCGCGCTCAACGGTGTCCAGGAGGGCTTCGACATTGTCCTGCTCTTCAAAAACGCGTCCTACAATGTCCGAGCAAGTGTGCAGCATTTTTCTGAGGACATGCTTTTCCCGGACAATTTCTAAGTAGTAGGGGAGGTTGAGCCCTGATGGAGCCTTATCCATCAAGTCATTCAGGTAGCTCAGACCGCCGACGTGATCGAGTTGCTGGCGATCCCTCAAGCTCTGAGAGAGGGTGAAGATATCGATAGGTTGCTTTTTGTCGAAAAGCTCGACCAGCAATTCGAAGAGGACTCGGTGTCGCAAATCATAAAAGACATCCGATCCAGATCGGAACTTCTCGACGCATAGACCAATGTTTTCAGTGGGGTCGAGAAGGACGCAGCCCAAGACGCCCTGCTCAGCTTCCACCGAGTGAGGAGGCAATCGATCCAGAGGATTGACTTCGTTGCGGGGTCGCTTCTTGCGTTCAGTATGCTTGAGATCGGGTTTTTCCTGTTTGGATTCCATGAGACGCTTTGGGAGGTATCTTAAAATGGAATCACACCGAGATAGCAATCTCGAGTTATTCCGAGTTTATTCACCACTCATTGGCCACTTGTTCACCTAAGAAAAGGGTCTTCCGATGGTCTAGCTCCTTGAGTCTTGCCTGCCTTGGGCCTGGAGGCTAGCTTAATCAACATCCTCCACCATAGATTAATACCGATGAAAGTTAGATGGTCTTTACTGCTGCTAAGCCTTGCCACCCACTGCCACGCTGCTGACTGGCCTGAGTGGCGCGGCCCTCACTCCAATAGTGTTGCTCCAGAAGATGCCTACCCTCTGGAGTGGTCCGAGGATCAAAACATTCGTTGGAAAATACCCCTGCCTGATAGAGGTAACAGTTCTCCAATTGTCTCTCAGGGCAAGGTTATTATCACCCAGGCCATCGATGAAACCAAAAGGCGATCGATCATGGCTTTTGACCGCCGCCGAGGCACACTTTTGTGGCAGCATGCCATTGAGTTTGATCAAGATGAAAGCACCCACGCCCAAAATCCCTATTGTGCAGCATCACCGGTGAGTGATGGCATGCATGTGATTGCGACTTTTGGATCGGCTGGAGTGGTGGCGTGCGACATGCAGGGAAACTTGCTTTGGCATCGTGATCTCGGGCCTCAGCAGCATGTTTGGGGAAATGCTTCTTCGCCGGTAATTCAAGGGGATGATGTGTATATTTATCACGGCCCGGGTCCTGATGCTGCCCTTTATGCATTGGATCTCAAGACTGGGAAGACCTCCTGGGTTTTTCACGAACCCGCTGCAGATCAAAAAGGGCGCACTGATGGCTTCCGTGGCAATGAAAAAGGTATCACAGGCTCCTTCAGTACCCCTCTTCCGCTGAAGGTGGGAGATCGGCAGGAGTTGGTGATGAGTTTTCCCAATCGACTGATCGCTTTTGATCTCATCCATGGGAAGCAACTCTGGTGGGCCGATGGATTGAACCCTTTGGTCTACACCTCACCCATCCAGGAGGGCGATCTCATTGTAGCCATGGGGGGATACAAGGGGTCTTCTATTGCTGTCAAAACGGGAGGGCTGGGTGATATTTCCCAGTCTCATCAAGTTTGGCAAAGTATCGGCGATGGGAACAACGTCGGCTCGGGGGTCATGGCGGAAGATCATCTGTACATGATCAATACCAGTGGAATCGCCATCTGCCGTGAGCGCAACACAGGCAAGGTAATGTGGGAGGAACGGGTTCGTGGGAAAGGCCCCAAATCATCCTCCTGGTCCAGCATGATTCGCTGCGGAGATCGTCTCTTTTGCATGAACCAATCCTCCGAAATGGTTATACTGCAGGCTTCACCCCAGTTTCAGTTGATCCGGATCAATTCGTTGGACAATGCCATGTGCAACGCGACCCATGCCATGTCGGATGGAGAAATTTTTGTGAGAACCTGGAAACATCTCTGGTGTATCAGTCAAAAGAAGGATGTGGCCTATCACAAAACCTCTCGATGACCTGTGAACAGAGAGAAAGTCCACGCTGCCCGGATCCGTGACTTCCTGAGCGCAGCCTTCCGGTTAAAAATATTGCCGATCGCTGCGTTTGTGCCTTTTAATCGCAGTCCTTTGTAAATCTGGCCGGCCCGCCTTCGATGCTGTTGGTTCTGGCTTGAGGCATGGATAGGTTGCAATACTTCCTCCAACATGGCTATACAAGTTCATCAGAAGCTGTCGCCCTCCAGGCTCTTACCGGCTTTGGAAAGAATGTGGGATCTTTCTGCCAGAAAGATCCACGACCTGAACCGCACTTGGAAGACGTCTCGAGGTACGCCTGTCTTTACGGTGCGGGGGCGCTATACGACCCGGGGTTGGACCGAATGGACTCAAGGGTTCCAATATGGTTCGGCCATTTTGCAATACGATGCTACCCACCAGAAATCCTATCTGAAGATGGGAAGGGTGGCCACCGTAGAACACATGGCGCCCCACGTTTCGCATATTGGGGTTCACGACCACGGCTTCAACAATGTCTCTACCTATGGTAATCTGCTACGTCTGATGAAGGAGGGGCGGATTCCACACCGCGATTTCGAACGCCATTTTTATGAATTGGCTCTGAAGGTTTCGGGTGCCATCCAAGCATCGCGTTGGACCGCGATTGCTGGAGGAGAGGGCTACGTGCACTCCTTCAATGGCCCACACTCGCTCTTCATAGATACCATTCGCTCGATGCGGGCCCTGGGGGTTGCTCACGGCCTCGGGCATGTCCTCATGGGAGAGAACGATCAACCGATTTCCCTGTTGGAGCGGCTCGTCCACCACATCCGTTCGACAGCCAAATACGGCGTTTATTACGGTGAGGGGAGGGATGATTACGATGTGCGAGGGCGGACGGCCCACGAAAGTGTCTTCAATGTGACAGACGGGCGGTATCGTTGCCCCAATTCTCAGCAGGGGTATGCGCCTTTCTCGACTTGGACCCGCGGGCTCGCCTGGGCCATGTGCGGATATGCCGAACAACTTGAATTTTTCGATACACTATCCCATGGAGTCCTTCGGCCCTATGGAGGCAAGAAAGCCATCGAGGCCATGATGCTCAAGGCAGCCATGGCCACTTGTGATTTTTATCTCGAGCATACATGCACTGACGGTATTCCGATGTGGGACACGGGTGCCCCCAACTTGCATCATCTGGGTGACTACCTGAATCAGCCGTCGGATCCTTACAACCCATGGGAACCCGTGGACAGCTCTGCGGCAGCCATTGCGGCACAGGGATTGATTCGCCTGGGCAATTACCTTCAATCCAAGGGGCACAAAGAGTCTGCCAAGACGTATTGCCAGGCAGGGTTGACCGTTCTTTCCACCCTGCTTGAGGAGCCTTATCTATCAGTGGATCCCAAGCACCAGGGATTGCTGTTGCACTCCATCTACCATCGCCCAAATGGTTGGGATCATGTGCCCAGAGGACAAAAAATTCCTTGTGGTGAAAGTTCCATGTGGGGGGATTACCATCTTCGTGAGTGTGCTTTGCTGGTGCAGCGCATGGCCAAACGCCAACCTTATTTGAAATTTTTCTCCTGCTTGCATGCATCTTAGCTCTGATCTACCTGCATCATCATGTCCGATCCCTTCAAACTGATTCGAATTCCAACGCTTAAGACACCTGAGGCTTTTCGCGAGCATGTGCGCTCATTGAGCTTGGATATTCGTTGTGATGACGTGTTGCTTCAGGGCAATGAGTCACCGTTGAGACAACCCGTCAACAACACGCCGATTGGAGGAAAAACGATTGGTAATCGATGGGCCATTCATCCCATGGAAGGATGGGACGGAACGACGGATGGTTATCCCACGGACGAAGTGAGAAGAAGATGGAAGCGATTTGGATTGAGCGGAGCCAAGCTCATTTATGGAGGGGAAGCCATGGCCATCAGGGCCGATGGACGAGCCAACCCGAATCAACTCATTATTGAAAAGGGCAGGGAAAAGCAACTTGCCGAACTGGTCAGCATTTTGACGCAAGCTCATAAAGAGTCCTTCGGCCAGGTCAACGACCTCGTTATTGGTTTTCAATTGACGCATTCTGGAAGATTCTGTCGCCCCAACCAAAAAACCAAATGGGAGTCGCGAGTGGCTTACCGACATCCCATTCTGGATGCCAAGTTCCAAGTGAATTCCGATGAACAGATCTTGAGTGATGAAGACATTCAAGATCTGATTGGTTGCTATGTTGAGGCAGCTGGCGTGGCACGTGAGGCAGGGGCTGATTTTGTCGATATCAAACATTGCCATGGATACCTCTTGCACGAATTTCTCGGTGCGCATACGCGACCGGGTCTTTACGGTGGGTCTTTTGAGAATCGCACCCGCATCTTGCGGGAGATTGTCCATGGCATTCGAGATGCTGGCAACGATATCGATCTGGGTGTTCGCCTCAGTGCGTATGATTTTGTTCCCTTTCGACCGGATCCTGAAAAATCATCTCCTGGCAAGCTGGGCCCCGGAATCCCTGAAGCCCACGATCATTGTCTGCCCTATCATTATGGCTTTGGTGTAAATCCCGATGATCCCACTCAATACGACTTACGGGAAACCTTCCAGTTTGTAGACCTTTGCAGCGAGTTGGGAGTAAAGTGTCTTAATATCAGTGCTGGATCTCCCTATTACAATCCGCACATGCAGCGTCCGGCGTCCTATCCTCCTTCCGACGGTTATCAACCTGCTCACGACCCGTTGGTGGATGTCGATCGCCAGATTCAGGTCGTCCGACAACTAAGGAATCACGCTCCAGATCACATGGTGCTTATCGGGACAGCTTACAGCTACCTTCAGGAGTATCTCCCGCATGTGGCTCAGCACAATATTCGCGAGGAGTGGACGGACATGGTG
Organism: Pedosphaera sp.; assembly: GCA_002686885.1. GTDB lineage: Bacteria > Verrucomicrobiota > Verrucomicrobiia > Limisphaerales > AAA164-E04 > UBA7971. Next base: position 44,446 of record NYYT01000013.1, on the reverse strand, counting down.
GGCCTGGGGCGTGTCACCTTGAGCTATCCTCACATCCTTCATGATGCGACGACCCAAGGTGATTTGAGTCCGCGCTTGATCTGCCGAACTTTCAGTGATTGCACCACCGCACCCAGGAATGGATTGATCAGTGGTTGCTATCCACTGGATGATCATTACAAAGTCAAACCAGAGTTCACCCAACTCAAGGAGATCAAGAAACAAGTGGGTGCCTGATCATGAGTCCTGCCAAACCATCCAAAACCGTTAGCCGCAGTGGTCGATTTTCCGAAGGGCCCGCCAAGGAAGTTCAAGTATTCTCTGAATCGGTTTCCTTTGATCAGCGGCTGTGGAAGCACGACATCATTGGTTCCATGGCCCATGCGCGCATGTTGTACTCCATAGGAATCCTCAGTAAGGCAGAATGCGCTGCGATTGTTTCGGGATTGGAAGAAATTGGAGAAGATATTCAGCAAGGGCGCTTTGAGTGGAGCCAGGAGCTGGAAGATGTGCACATGAATATTGAGGCCGCCTTGACCAAGAAGGTTTCTGCGGGTGCCAAGCTTCATACCGCACGCTCCCGCAATGATCAGGTGGCCCTGGACATGCGCATGTGGGTACGGGATGAATTGGTAGATCTCATCGGTGAGTTGCGCGCCCTGCAGTCCTCGCTAGTGCACATGGGGCAAAAATATCAAAAAGTCCTGATTCCTGGTTACACCCACCTCCAGCGAGCCCAACCCGTCTTCATGGCGCATCATCTGCTGGCCTATGTGGAAATGTTGGAGCGGGACAAGCAGCGTTTCAGAGATGCCTTTGATCGTGTCAATGTCTGCCCCCTTGGGAGTGGTGCCTTGGCTGGCTCAACGCTCAAACTCAATCGAGAAATGGTTGCCAGGGAATTGGGTTTTGTGGATGTGGAGGATCAGCCNCAAGTCACCCGTAATTCCATGGATGCCGTGAGTGACCGTGATTACATGGTGGAGTGNTGTGCATCGGCAGCTTTGTGTGCCATTCACTTATCGCGCATGGCTGAGGATTTGATTTTGTGGTCCAGTGCNGAGTTTGCCTTCATACAAATTTCCGANGCCTACACCACGGGTTCTTCCCTCATGCCGCAAAAGAAAAACCCGGATATGGCAGAACTTACGCGTGGAAAATCGGGCCGAGTCGTGGGTAATTTGATGGCCCTGCTGACCATGCTCAAAGGCTTGCCCATGACTTACAATCGAGACATGCAGGAAGACAAGCAGCCCCTTTTCGACACGCTGGATACTCTGAGGGCTTCTCTGCGGATCATGGCAGGCATGATACGCCACACTGAGGTGGATGCAGAGGTCTGTGAACGTGCGGCATCCGATCCAGCCCTTCTGGCAACGGATTTGGCTGACTGGTTGGTGGAGCAAGGAGTCCCATTTCGAGAGGCTCATCACCTGGTGGGTGCTGTGGTTGGGCTGGCAGAATCCAAGGGATGTGCGATCAATCAACTGAAGGTGTCGGAGCTGAAAAAAATTGATGCGCGTTTCAATCGAACATCCCTGGAAGTCTTTGATCCCGTCCGGGCCATGAGTCGCCGGTGCATGACAGGTTCACCTGGAGTCAAGGAAGTGCGCAAGCAGCTCAACTTCTGGAAAAAGCAACTCAAGTAACAGGTTTGCTTGCCGGTGAATGCTCCCCAATCGCTTCGCCTCTGGAGGTCATCGCATTGAAAAAACCACCGGCCAACCCTCAGCTTTGCCTGGTCTATCAAGAAATTCTTCCCCGAGTCTCTCGATCCTTTTATCTGACGCTTCGCATTTTGCCCCGTCAGTTGCGTGAGCCCATTTGTCTTGCCTATTTGTTGGCCCGCATCTCCGATACCGTTGCCGATAGTCAGGTGATCGCNAAAACGGATCGGGTCAAGTGGTTGGAGAGCTTTGAGANCCTACTTCTTTCTCAGCAACACCCTGTATCAGAGATCACTGCTCAACTGAGAGTCGAAGCGCATCCCCATGCTGGGGAAAAAGAGCTGCTGCGGTCGATACAGTCTGTNGTCCATGGTTATTGGGCCTGTGATCTCGAAGACCGTCTTCACATTCAGGAAGTCATTCAGATCATTCTCAGGGGCCAGAAATGGGATCTTCGGCGCTTTTCAGCCTGTTCGACGCCAGCGATCCAAAGTCTCAAGGAAATGGGTGAACTCAGGGAATACACCTATTTAGTGGCCGGCTGCGTTGGGGCCTTTTGGACGCGCATGTGCCTTCGTCACTTGAGTGGCTCTCCTGCCATGGAGAATCAGCAAATCGAAGCTTTGGGNGTGCGTTTTGGCCAGGGGCTGCAGTGGGTGAACATCTTGCGCGATTTTCGTTCCGACCTTACCTCGGGCCGATGCTACCTTCCCGAGGACCTTTGGCTCCCCACTGGTTGGAGACCTGGCAGGGAGTCAGATGCNTACCCCGAAGCTTTCGTGGAACTGTGGCGACAATGGGTAATTGAGGCCCTCTCATGTCTGGAAGATGGTTGGCGATACTTGAAAGCACTTCCCATGCATTGGTGTCGGGTACGTTTGGCGTGTGCTTGGCCTCTGTTGTTTGGCGTGATGACACTTGCCAGGTTGACCGCGCCCCCTGGCCCGCACAGTCCACCGCCCAAGATTGGGCGGTGGCAAGTTTATGAGATTCTGTTTCGAACCCTTNTCTCCATGNGGCNACCGAGGGTGTGGGACGATCTATTTGACCAGGCGGTTCTCCGTATTCGATGCGATCTCAAGGGGTCTAGTTAAGCCACGGGTTTTGTCATGGTGTTTCATTCTTCGGGTGCTAAGGTGGAAGCGTTTTCCAAATGAACTTCATGAACTTCTCTCATCATGCTTCAGGCAAGTCGCGCGCTTTCACTCTCATCGAGTTGCTTGTGGTCATTGCCATCATTGCCATCCTGGCAGGCATGCTGCTGCCGGCCCTTTCCAAGGCGAAGGCAAAGGCGAAGGAAACACTTTGCCTGAGTAGTCTCAGGCAGATAAGCCTGGCTACGCGCTTTTATGCGGATGATCATCAAGATCATGTCCCTCCNGTGGCTCATGCGGTAGGGGAATACTGGTTTCACCAGATTGCACCTTACATGGGGGATGATGCTTACAAGAAGCGCCCCCATGATTTGGCAGGCGGGGTGATGCGCATTCTGGTGTGCCCGTCGACCAAACGCCCAGAACCCAATCCNAAACCGGAGGATCGTTGGTGGGGCTCAGCAACGACTACCTGGCGATCCCTGCAAACCGAAGGCAGCTATGGCATGAACCTGTGGCTTGATAATCAGGGCGTTTACCTCAAGGATTTCCCCTCCACTCAATATTACAGCCAGTTTTCGACGGCACCAGCAGATGTCCCTGCCTACGGAGATTCGGTCTGGGTAGGGTCTTGGCCGGATGGGGGTGATCAAATGCCTCCGGACCTGAAAGGGGGAGGGTATGGCAACGGAAGTTTTCCACATGCCAAGGGCAAATTCATGGGCCGCTTCGCGTTGGAGCGTCACGGTAACGGGATCAACCTGAGTTTTGTCGATGGACATGCCAAGCGGGTATCGGTGCCGGGTCTCTGGATGCTCAATTGGCATCGAGACAATCAACCCAATCCAACAATCGCATTGCCCTGAAGCCAGAAAACCTTTCCAATATTCCCATCATGAATGTCTATCGTTTTCCACTGATGTTGCTCGCGATCCATGTTGGTGTCGCTTCCTGCCTNCTTGGGGCTGAGGGCAACGACCCGTTCGTCAAGATCGAACCTCCGGCTTTGATCGGGCGNTGGGATTTGACGGTCAAAGACGGTGAACAGGTCTATCCCTCCTGGNTNGAGATTTCTCTCTCGGGTTACCGCACCTTGGTTGGGCGGTATGTGGGACAGTTTGGGAGTGCCCGGCCCATTGCCCAGATACAATTCGATGCTAAAGCAGGGGCGTTTGCCTTTAGCCTGCCACCCCAATGGGAGAAACGAACCTCAGACATCCTTTTTGAAGGACGCCTTCAGGATGAGGGCTTGGTGGGTATGACCACCAATGATGCAGGGCAGCCTGTTTCATGGACTGCCGTGCGAGCTCCCGCTTTGGGAGACCAACCAGAGGGAAAAGTTCGATGGGGTAAGCGCATTCGTTTATTCAACGGTAAGGATCTGACAAATTGGGGCGTGCGTCATCCCGACCTTCCCAATGGGTGGGTGGTGCAAGACGGCCATTTGATCAATGAAAGGCCTGGGAATGATTTGGTCAGCANTCAANGTTTCGGGGATTTTAAATTGAATGTCGAATTTGTTTATCCTGNCGGAAGCAACAGTGGATTGTATCTTCGGGGCAGGCATGAAATTCAAATTGAGGATAATTANGGCATGAGCCCCGACAGTCATCTTATTGGTGGGGTCTATGGGTTCCTCACCCCTCATCTCAATGCAGCGCGCAAAGCCGGTGAGTGGCAGGAAATGGAANTCACCCTGATCGGGCAGCAATTAACTTTGAAATTCAATGGGGTCGAAATCATTTCGAAACAAAATATTCCCGGGATCACCGGGGGCGCTTTGGATAGTAGAGAGGGACAGCCAGGTCCCCTCATGATTCAGGGCGACCACGGCCCCATTCGCTTTCGTAAAGTGGACCTGACTCCCGCAAGGTAAGGTTTCGACCTGCGGATCAAGCACCCGGCATTCAGGCCGANCNNCATGTTCGGGTTTCCAAGTGATTCTTCGAGGTCTNCCAATTTCATGAGTGAGACTGTCGATCCAGGTAAGTCCATGCCTGATGATTCTGAGGGGATGCAGGAGCACCCCGTCATCGCNTTGTTGCAGCGGGAATGGGACTCCCCTTCCGAGGTTAGTGAGGCAGCGGCATTGCAGGCTCAGAAAGCACTGGATACCTTTCATCAACGAGAAGACGATCAGCAGGCACTGGATTGCCTGCTCGAAGCAGTCGATCAGGATCCGGGCAATTTGGAATGTCATCTCGAATTGCTGGATGGTTGGGGTCTGGAAGATAGGTATCANCTTCCGGTGCTTTCGCTGATGATGCAATTGGCCGACCGAAAACTTGACCTTTGCAAGAAATCAGATGCTGCGAGGCCCTATTGGGAAGATTCCGACAAGCGCGCTTACTTGCGTGTGGGNCATCGCTTGGCCGAAGAGTATCATTACCAGGGCAACCCGAAAGCTGCAGTGGATCTTTGGGAACGTTTGCGTTCTCTGGACCCATCTCATCACCTTCCCATCGTGGAGTGTCTTCTGTGGGCATATCTCCAAATNGGAGAGGTCACCAAAGCCGAGTACCTGATGGACAAAGGGAATAAGGGATCCTCATGCGCATCTTTGGCATGGGGACGCCTCCTCAGTGCGTGGTTCAAGGAGCAAGGCGATGCATTACCCGAACTTTACCAAAAAGCTTGCCGATCCAACCCGACCGTTGAGCGAATGATTTTGGGTCATGAGGATCCCCCTGAGAGTTATTCCACGGTCTATGCCCCAGGGTCTCCGGAAGAGGCGTATGCGCTCGCCGATGCCATTCTTCCTGCCTGGCAAGCCACTCCAAGGGCCATGAATTGGCTGCAGTCGATCAGCGGTTAGAGGGTCAGCGGAGCCTGCTTTGCTTTTTCAAAAAGCTCGGCCCATTGTTCGGTGCCATCATCGGGGAGCAGGCGCGTATCGGCTCCGCGTTCGTAGTAGGGGATTTCTCCTCGGTTGGCNGCATTCAGCACAAAATTGACCTCCGTCGCTGCGAGAAGCATACGCTTACCGCTTGGCCAGGATACTTCTACCATGCGTCTTGGATTGGGACGCTCGGCNGGTTTTTCTGCCCGGTAGCGCTCAATCATGTCCCAGTCCAAATCGTGGCCAATCCCGGGTGTATCGGGTACTTTTGCCTGGCCTTGATTCACCTTGATGGGCTGTTTGAGTAGATCGTGGCTGTAAAGTTGGTGACAGTTGACTGCCGGCCAAAGGGCCTGATGGCAGACACCTCCAAAGTGAAGCGAATAGGCCGCGGTAAGACCCGTGCCGACCAATTGGAGCCAGAAAGGCATGTCCACTTGCGAACAAAAGGCAGCCTGGCGCATGACCGAGCTTGCTCCTCCTCCAACCACGAAGCCATCGCAGACCCCTTCTTCAACCACCGTTCTGGGTTTGGGGGTGCCATAATGCAGGGCAATGTTCACGCGGGTGGCTTCTCGGATTCGTCGATTGCCTTCCACGTCCGATTGAGGAATGGGAGACTCGTAGATATCGACTTGGGGATACTGCTCCAAATCCTTGATGATGGACATACCTCGATCGGCATCCAGCAACGTGGAATTAAAGTCCATGTCGATCTTGAAGGACTCAGGGATGGNTTTTGCCGATCCATCGACTTGTTGATAGATATCAAACCACGGTCGCCCCTTGGTCTTGTAAGAGAGGTAGCCCTGTTGATAGGCGGTGAGGCATTCCGAAGCCATGTCCTTGGCAGAGGTATCGATGTTCCACCATGAAAGCGGTGTTTTCTCGTGTACTTTGCGCCCCAGCAGGCGATGAACGGGTACTTCAAGCTGTCGGGCAACGGCATCAAAAAGGGCCATTTGCAATCCTGCTCCAAGGGAATCATCCCACATCAGTTCGGCGGCGTTCTTGCCAATACATCGCTGGATGTCNTCTTGATCGGAAACGCCCCAAGTGTAATAGAGAAGGGTTTCACCATACCCACTCACACCTGACTTGAGTTTCACCTCAAGGATTTCAGTCCATTTCCAATGAGGTAGCTCTCGGCTCATGGCTCGATTGGGAATTTCCCGGTAAGGCACCTTGAGCGTCGTGGATTCGACGGATGCCACCTCAAAAGATCTTCGGCTGGACGCACGCTCACGGAGTTGTTGAGCCTGTGAGCCGGGAACCAGAAGAGAGGGAAAACTCAGCGCAGCCGCCCCGAGCATGGAACGCGATAGAAATGAGCGACGGGTCACCATGAGTGAAACATTAACACAGATGTAGTCGAAGGATCAATCTGTTGCCTCAAGGTTTGGGGGATTTTAACCAGGTTTTAAAAAGTGGGGTTTCCCACAAATGGTCAGCAAGTAGCGCATAACCTTCTGTCAAAGGGTGGCTTGCATCACCGTATAGCCGACTCTCCAGGGTCGGAGGAGCGTGAAAGGGGATGCCTTCAGATTCGAACCAATCACAAGCCAGCCGTTCGAGTTGTTCCAATGACTCGCGGTTTTCCGGAGCAAGCAAGTGTTTGTTGAAGGGGCCGATGATCACCAGTAGGTCATTCTTTCGAGCNTTCATGAGCCTGCATAGACGCTGAAATGCCTGCCANTGCAGTGATTGATTCAGATCCACCCAAGGATAGCGCTGGGTTCCCTTGCCGTCCAGAGACCAGGCCTTGTGTCTTGAGCTTTGCATGCCTCGATCTGGATCCGCTTCCGGTGCCTCCTGAAGCTTTCCATCCACCACTTCCCATGGGAAGTGGTACGTATGTGGGTAGGAAGGAGGGTATTGACCGTCATCGGCCAGAGTCCATGCGTAAGGATCTTTCTGNTCCCAGTATTGGATATTCAAATGTCGCACCCATGCCAACCATGGCCAGTGGTGACCGATGCTCGAACTGAGTCGCATCTCAAATGAGGCGTGATAGCTTGGTATACCTGGCCACCATTGCGNTACGAGTGTGGGGTGATTGAAAACCTGTTGCTTGGGCTCCGAGAGGTCAGCTTGGGGGCTGCTCATCCACAGCAGGTTGAAATGAAGCATCACTCTGGATTGCTCGAGTGGCCCTGCATAGTGAGTGACCAACCCTTCCAATGCCAGTGGATAAAGCCCATTGAGGGCAAGATTGACAAAGCTTTGATCCNCTTCNTGCCGACGTTGATTAAGAAAAGCAGTCCAAGTGCTGTCCGCGGTCACATATTCTCCCCAGACCACCGAGTCGCCGACAAAGAANACAGGCCTCTCAGGCAGGCTGGTTTCCAGATGACGTTGGAAAAGCCAGTAATCCTGACTGGTGGCATAGGGTACGCGGTAATCCATTTCAGGATCAAAAGGTTCGATCGCTTTCCACANCGAAGGGAGTGAGGAGAGCATCACGAGCATCAGGGTTGCCACNATGAACCATTGCCTGGAGGTGAGCCAAAAGTCATGCGGCCGTGGGGTTGCCGCCCCCCCAGGANGGGAGTGANTGGAATTCNNATGAATGTCAGCAGANGTCATGATGAGCGATTAGAATTGAAAATAAATAAAGTCACCTCCTGANGAACTGAAGAAACAAAGCCANAGCAGCATGGCAATGGCGGTGGTGACCTTGAACAGNGGGGTTTGAGTCCACGATCGCCAGCGGGACTCCTGAACCCACTGGTAGAGCCAAACGCCAGCGACCAATCCCATCATCAGCAAGGGCATGGCCGGGTCGCTCCAGGGTCCACTCACCATACGTGAAAGAATGAGCCAGGCATCCGCTACACTGGAAGCACGGAAGAAAACCCANGCCAGACAGACAAAGCCNAATACCAGCAGGCGCTTGANGAAGAGAGGCAAGCNTTCTTGATACCANTCGGCATGGGACAGCCATCGATTGACGAAGNTTCCGAGGGCATGGAGAGCGCCCCAAATCACAAAGGTCCATGCGGCTCCGTGCCAGACGGCCGAAGTTAAAAAAGTGATCATCAGGAAAAGGCCCCCGAGGCGCTTCCCCTTGCGATTGCCTCCAAGAGGAATGTAGACGTAGTCACGAAACCAGGTTGAAAGGCTGATGTGCCATCGNGACCAGAAATCACTGAGACTCGTTGCCAGATAGGGGTGGTTGAAATTCAGCATCAGTTCGTAGCCCATGATGCGGGCAATCCCTCGAGCCATGTCCGTGTAGCCGCTGAAATCNAAGTATATTTGCCAGGCAAAAGCNANCGTCGCCAGTAACAAAGCAGAAGCGGCGTGATCTTCAGGCATGGCATAAACGCGCTCCACGTAAAACGAGAGGTAATTCGCCAAGGCCAACTTCTTGAACAAGCCTATCAGGAAGAGCGAAGCTCCCTCTGCGACGGCTTCGGCTCGCATCGGGCGAGGCTTGGCCAGCTGAGGAAGGAGGGAGGAAGCTCTTTCAATGGGTCCCGCGACCAGTTGGGGAAAGAAGGACACATAAGTGGCAAACCGTAGAAAATGTGTTTCTCTGGCAAGGGTCCCTCGATAGAAATCGATGGTATAGCTCATCGATTGAAAGGTATAAAAACTGATCCCAACGGGTAGCAAATACTCCATNCCCATCGGCATCCAGGTCGATGCATCTGGCCAGCGTACCTCCAGTCCTATCTGTGCCCAGAGGAGATTGGCATTTTCGATGAAAAAATCCGCATATTTGAAATAAAACAACAAGCTCAAGTTGTTGATCATACTGGCCCACAACCAGACCTTGCGGCTTCTCGAGATCGCTGCCCAAANCATGGTCAGGCCAAGGAGCCCCAGCAAGGAGCCGAGGGCCATCCAAGATGAGTGAGCCCATGTCACCATCCATATGCCAAGCANCGACAGGATGCGCCCCGACCACAAGGCAGACCTTAGTCCAGTGGAAGGAGCGTTCCGTCCCCAAAAGAGGTTCCATTTGGAGGCAANGTCTGTGTCGGCAGGCTTCCGAGGGCATTGGTCCATCCAATGAACCACCCAATAATCAAGAAGGGTAGAATAGAAGATGAGTCCTAGATAGGCGGGGTGCCACCATCCATAGAAAACATAAGATGCCATCAGAAGCCAGGGAATCCCCAATCGGCTTCGACCAAGCACCGCATGCCCGGCAAGAATCACNAGNAAAAAAAATAAAAAGGTCCAAGTATGGAAAAGCATGCTCTGGAAAAGGGATCAGGGCTNGAGTTNCGAAGGCCCTNGCTCATGGCNGGGTCGCAGGCATGANCAGAGGTTTTCTGGTGGCCATCGCAGCAGGCGGTAAGATGGTTGGATCGTCACGTCCATGCCCCTCNATGACTCAAGGNTTCTGCGATTGTCCCTCAGTCTGCGTNCGGACCACAAGGGNTTTGGCTTGATCAAGNGTGATGGAGCGNACGCAGCGAAAACCGCAATAGTCGGTGAAAAAGCAGGCATCGGAATCNCCTGTTTGCTGCCCTTGGCGGAAGCTGACACGGCACATGTCCAAGGTGGATTTCCAGGAACCTCCTCGCATGGATCGTTTGGTTTGTTCGGCTGAATCTTCCGGCCCCCGTGGATTGGCCGATACACTTACCTCATAGTAATTAGCCTGGTAGACATCCTGGCACCATTCAGAGACGTTTCCGAACATGTCATGGAGTTGCCATGCATTGGGCCTTCGGCTGCCGACTACGTGAGTTCTGGCATCTGCATTTTCTCCGAACCACGCGTAAGTCTTGAGCCGATCCTTGGCTACCGGTAGGGCGCTTGGANTACCCGCTCGAGCAGCATATTCCCATTCAGCTTCTGTGGGCAGACGGTATCCACCGGCGTCATAATCGCAAGGCCAGCCGGGTTGAGTTTCGTCGTAGCAGGGTTGAAGGCCTTCAGCCAGGGAGCGTTCNTTACAAAAAAGTTTGGCATCGCGCCAGCGGATCTGCTCCACCGGTTTCCGCGGGTCATCCTGCCANTGGGAAGGGTTGGGCAACTGCAAGGCCGTCATCTGTTCGTGACTCACCTCGAATTGATCCATTAGGTAAGCATCCAGAGTCACCTCATGAACGGGGCTTTCATCTGGATGGGTGTCCCGGCTTCCCATCTCGAAACGTCCGGCTGGGACGAAGATCATGGGAATCCCAGATGCCGTTTTGACCTCNAAGGACTNCGATCGGTTGGAGGNCTCCTCGCCCGGTTGACACCCCATCAGAATGGCGGNCGCCATCGNGCACTGACAACCATGTTTNAAAAGGCTTGGTAAATCCATGTTATCTGGAAGGNGTGAACCAGTCGGATTCCTTGTAGCTGCGACCATCCCGGGTGAGGGTTGTCCACAAGCCATTCTCTTCCTTGGCCAGGTCAATGGTTTTGGATGCATCCGTTGCCACAGCAATGATATTCCAATCCTTGGCATAAATGCCCACCATTTCGCAAGCGGCCTGGTGAGTGCCTGGTTTGCTGGGATCCCCATCACTGGAAAGACCACGACTGATNCTCANGAAGCGGCCATCGGGTGCCCAATCGACATGATAAATCTTGTGGACGGCATCTTTGACCGAAAGAAGCTTTTCGGCCACTTGGGGTGGGTTGGCCTTCCAGTCGATGCGCCCTATGGCGATTTCGTGGTCGCCAGGCCCCCAGGCAACCTTCGTTCCGTCTGGGCTGAATGTGGGCCGACATCCGGGGACTTTTAAATCAATGATGCGCTCTCCTTCTGCCTCAATCAGTAGAATGGCGTGCTTGAATCCCATGCCAGCATGAACAGTGGCAACGATCCAATGTCCATCGGATGACATGCTGGGATTGTAGAGGTGGTGAAGTTTTTCAGTGTTGGGGTGAGGACGATGCTTCTTGGTCGGCAGATGATAGTACATCAGGCCCTTGGTGTAATAGTCGACGACATTCCATTTTGGGTATTCCTGTGGAAGATAGATCAGGGTGTCGCTGTCGTGCGTCCAGCAAGGTTGCCTGGCATGATCGGCAATGACCTGATGTCCCGAACCGTCCATGTTCATGATGTGGACGCTGCGCACGGTATCGCGACCGGCACCTTGATCGGAGACAAAGCAAAGCTTGGTTCCGTCGGGAGAGACTTGAGGGTAGAGTTCGTGCCGATCCTTGCTGCGNGTCAGGTTACGGACCTGACTTCCATCCGCATGGGAAGTCATGATTTCCCAATTGTCGTCGATGTAGGCCTCGTAAACCAACTGATGAGGTGATTGGGTGAGTCTTGTCTTCAGGGGNTCAGCCCACACGGACAGGAGCAAANCATGGCAAAGGAATGCCAGGACAAAGGNTCTCAGTGAGTCNGGGTGCATGGNCATCAATGATAGAGATTATTCTTGTGCGTATTGTTTCCAAAGTGTGTCGAGGTGATCTGAATGGGGCTTGCCATCGGTGACCACCACTCGATAGCGCATGGTGTTGGGTTCTTTTGGTTTGAGCTCCCAGCCGGTCTCCTGAATGGGGACATAATTGAAAAAGACTTTGCCATCGGGCCAGACGCGCATGCGCTGGGGAGCATCACGATTGTCCGGGTGACATAGAATCGCGAGCGTTGCTTCTCCTGCGTCAGTAGGNCCAAACATGGCACACCANTNGCCCCGAGTGGTATGGCCATTACTGCGNTCCTTGCCTTCCGATGTCAGGTAGTCACTGTTTTCCTTGTTCCAGTGGTAGGGCGCTCGATAGGCAATACAACCTCCATACCGATAGGCAGGCAGCACCAGCGGGTCAGCCGTCACATTGGTTTGAGTGGTATCATAGTCGATCCAGTAGGCGTCTCCCTGGCGCTCCACCGTCACCTTGAGCGTTTCCTCGAGAATGATCTCTTCGGTGCTTCCCTCATCCGTGATCCCAACTTGTTGTTGCAGGACACTGAAGCCGACGGAGGTCTCGTGACTGAAGGTGGAAAGGGTTCGNNCAAAGCGCACCTTNCCGGTGCGGNCGCCTAAATTCCAAAAGTCAAAGTGACGATCCCGATGTTCGGTTTTCACCCAGGCATGCCACAAACCCATGTGATGGATATGATCATCGGCATGGATGCTGGTCATGACACCTCCCTTGGGGGACCGAATGGGATGGATGAATCCACTTCGAGCAAAGGCAGGATTCTTGCCTTCAGGTGGCGGCAGGATCGCCTTTTGGTAAACGAGCATCGCTTGGTCACCCTCGCGAATGGTGATCGTCTGTGGCGTTTCCGTCACCGTCAATGACGCCATGGCGCCAGTGACATGCAGGTTGAAAAGAACGCAAAGGATCATGAGGGTTCCGTTCAATGGCCTTGGAAGCAGAATCATGGAAGATGTCTCATTCATGAGGGAAAATGTCTCGGTTAAAGGTGATTTGAGTATGTTTACTCTGAAGTGAAAGTTGGGGCTTTGAAAGTCAAAACTCCAAGCCCCAGGGGGTCCTCAAGTGTCTGAAAGGCATCTCTTTTCAACCGGAGATCAACCAGAGGCCGCTTGTTCCCGAAATGAGTCGTGGACTTGTTGAAAGAGCTTCTTCATGCTCGCAAGGTGATTGAGCCAGGAAAGCATGTTTACTTCATAGGCATTTGTGGTACCGCCATGGCTTCCTGTGCGGCTGCCATGAAGGAGCGGGGATATNACGTATCTGGTTCTGATGAGAATGTGTATCCTCCCATGTCGACCTTTCTTGCCGAGCAGGGGATTGANATCCACCATGGCTATGACCCGGCGCATTTGACCGAGGCNCCGGACTGGGTCGTGATAGGNAACGCTATCTCGCGAGGAAATGTNGAGGTCGAACACGTGCTGAACCAGAGGTGGACCTATGGATCATTGCCAGAATTGTTGAGAGAAGTTTTCATACGCGGTCGTCGCTCCATTGTTGTGACGGGTACGCATGGCAAGTCGACGACCACCTCCCTGATTGCCTGGATATTGGATTTTGCCGGGCGGAATCCATCGTTTCTCATCGGAGGTCTTCCTGGTAATTTTCCCCGTGGTGCCCGGTTTACNGATAGCGAGTGGATNGTTCTCGAGGGGGATGAATATGACACGGCTTTTTTTGATAAGAGAAGTAAGTTCATCCACTACCTTCCGGAAATTGGCATCGTACACAATGTGGAGTTCGACCACGCCGATATTTTCGATCACCTGCCGGCGGTGCAGAAAACGTTTTCCCATTTTATCCGATTGATTCCATCCAATGGCCTGTTGCTGGGTAATGGGGATGATCCTCACCTGCAGCCTCTTTTGGAGGTGCCCTTTTGTCCCGTTCAACGNTANGGCNTGACGGCTTCGAGAGTCATCATTGGCAAGAGTGAAGGAGGCTGGACTTCCTTCGAAATGGACGGATACGGATATGAGTTGCCAATGTTTGGCGACCACAATGTGGAAAATGCCATTGCCGCCATTTCGGTTGCTCGCCATATAGGGATCGACCCAGCTACCGTTGGACAAGCGTTGAAGGCATTCAAGGGGATTCGACGTCGGTTGGAAATCATTGGCCAGCCCGGTGGTGTCACGGTGATGGATGACTTTGCGCATCATCCAACGGCCATTGCCAAAGTGATCCAAGGATTGCGCGCTCATTACCCTTCCTCTCGGCTGACCATACTTTTTGAACCNAGAAGCAACACGACNCGGAGGANNGTGTTTCAGAAAGAACTTTCACAAGCACTTGCGCTGGCTGACCATGCCTTCGTCGGAGAAGTAGCGCGTGCCAACTTGCTGGCACCTGAGGAAAGACTGCAATTGCCACAACTCATCCAGGAGGTNCNAGACGCCGGTTCTCGAGCAGAGGTCCTAGCGGACATTGATGAAATGGCTCGTCGAGTGGCTGAGGGTGCCCAAGTGGGTGATGTGATTGCCATTTTGAGCAATGGTGGTTTTGGAGGCATTCACCAAAAGTTGCTGGCATTGCTGGAATCCAGATAGGTTGGATCTTCCCTTTGACTCCTGCCAAATCAAAGTTTTGGATGGCGTAATTAAGTTATAAAACATTCACCTCACGGTTGAAAAACCCCNTAGATGGGCGAAATTATTTCATCGTAGGTTTTAGAATCTTTCATCGACTCCAGAAAAAGTGGCAAAACTACCTTGATTATGGGAATGCCCCTTTTATCAGGCTGTTGTGGTATTCGCCCATTTTCCGATGGTCGCTCTTGGTCTCCTGCTGTGTCCTGGTGACCATTCCCTTTTTGCTGATGCGCCTCTGGACAGTGACTCCTCGGCACATTGACCCTCAGACGCGCATCAGTGTATTGNACTTCATTCAGGCATCGGCCCTCAGAAGGTCTGCTGAACGCGCAACGGAAAACCTTTATCGTATTGACGGGTCGAATGTGGTTTACCGCAACAATCTGGCTGCAGCTTTGTTGAGTGAACGTCAGAACCCGGAAAAAGCGCTCCGATTGACTCTCGAAATCATCCAGGAATATGAGGAAATCCACTATGCAAGCGCCATCAATCATGCTTTGGCTCTGGCGTTGAATCGTCGGTATGAGGAAGCCATGGATTGGATGAACCGAATCCCGCAGGAGGAAATTCAGGGTGCACTTAAAACCCCCTATCNTCTGGCGTGGCTGGAAATTGCCTTTGAGCGTCAAGACATGGAGGCTGCGCGCCGCCATGCTAGGGAAATCCAGGAGGATGTGCTCATGCCTGGAGACAAGGTTTGGCTCGAGCGCGTGCTTTATGAGTTGGACCAGGATCGGTCGTAAGCTGAGGAGAATCTTTTGCCGTCAGCTAAACCAAAAAACACTTCCCGCTTGCATCGCGATGCGATTTACTGATGTTCTGNTCATGAAACATTCCNCTGGTTTTCTTTCNTTGGTTCAAGCAGCCCAAGCCCNAGTTCAGGAAATATCGCTTGAGCAAGCCAAGCGTCAGATGGNNTCTCTGCCGGAANCCGTCTTGATGGATGTTCGTGAGGATCACGAATGGTTGTCCGAACATGCAGCAGGAGCGGTTCATCTTGGTAAGGGAATCCTGGAAAGGGACATCGAAACACGCTTTCCTGACAAACAGACACCTATCATCATGTATTGTGGAGGTGGTTATCGATCCGTACTGACCGCTGAAATCGCACAGCGGATGGGGTATGAGAAGATATGCTCCCTCGAAGGGGGCTTTCGTGCCATGGTCGAGGGCCATTGGCCTATGGAAACTCCCGATCAGCTTTCATGAAATGGGCCTCGCGACTCATTCAGGAAGTCCTTACCTGGGGTGAATTTGTCAAAATATCCCACACTCTGTTTGCCTTGCCGTTTGCCTTGGCCGCTATGCTCGTGGCTGCTCGAGAGCAACGTGGCTGGCCCGGATGGAGGGTTTTTCTATTGATCCTTGCTGCCATGGTCACCGCTAGAACATGCGCCATGACCTTCAATCGCATCGTGGATCGGCAATTTGATCGACTCAACCCTCGAACGGCCAATCGGCATTTGGTAACAGGGGCTATCTCACTTTGGAGTGCTCGCCTGCTTGGGGTGTTGTCAGCAGCAGGGTTTATTGCCTCTGCATACGGAATCAATGGAATCTGCTTTGCATTGTCGCCGGTGGCCCTTTTCGTGATTTGTTTTTACTCACTCACCAAGCGATTCACCGATTACACACACGTTTTTTTGGGCATAGCGCTTGGCTTGGCACCGCTCGGCGCCTGGCTTGCGGTTCGGGGAGAGCTTACCTTGTCGCCTGTGTGCTTGAGTTTGGCGGTCGTCTTCTGGCTGATTGGGTTCGATATCATCTATGCGCTTCAGGATCAGGACTTTGACCGACGTCATGGCTTGCGGTCCCTGGTGGTGGCATGGGGATCGAAAAATGCTCTTCAAGGGGCCTTTCTGAGTCATATGATCATGTGGGGCTTGTTGGTCTTTTTTGGTTTGATGGAGGGTTTTAAATTAGCCTATCTGATAGGTCTCTCCCTCATTTTAGTGGCTCTGCTACTGGAACATTGGCTGGCCAGAAGACGTGCCCTCAATTGGGTACAGCATGCCTTTTTTCGCCTCAATGCCTTGATCAGCCTCATTTTTCTTGTGGTGACGGCGGTTGAAGTCGTGTTCCCCTGGTGGCGAACGCGGGTCTAGCGCCGCGTTCGCCACCAGGTCTGCTGGGGTAACTTCAACATTGACGGCTGGATCGGCGTGATTACTATCATCCCTCATTTTGGATCAAAATATTTGACATTGGAACACTAGAAAATTATGGCAGTGAAAATTGCAATCAACGGATTCGGAAGGATTGGGCGACTGGTCTTCCGCGCACTCGCAGAACAAGGCCTTCTTGGCAACGAAGTTGAAGTCGTCGCAGTGGGCGATTTGGTGCCCGCCGACAACCTTGCTTACCTCCTGAAATACGACTCTACACAGGGCCGTTTCGATGGAGAAGTCAGCTCCAAGAAATCGTCTCCTGATAAGGAGGATGACGATGTTCTGGTGGTGAATGGCAAGGACATTCATGTTGTCAGCGCCCGCACTCCTGCTGGACTGCCATGGAAGGACTTGGGAGTCGAGCTCGTCATCGAGTCCACCGGCTTGTTCGCCAGTGCCGAGGCTTCCAGTGGCCATTTGGAAGCTGGGGCCAAAAAGGTCATTATTTCTGCCCCAGCCAAGGGTGATGTGGCGACTATCGTCATGGGTGTGAATCATGAAACCTATGACCCTGCCAACCATCACATTATTTCCAACGCTTCCTGCACCACCAACTGCCTGGCACCTCTGGTCTATGTGCTTCTGAAGGAAGGTTTTGGCATCGATGAAGGTTTGATGACCACAGTGCATGCCTACACCGCCACTCAGAAAACGGTGGATGGCCCCAGCCGAAAGGATTGGAAGGGAGGCCGCTCAGCCGCCATCAATATCATTCCGTCGGCCACGGGAGCAGCCAAGGCAGTGGGTCTGGTGTTGCCCGAAGTTCAAGGCAAACTCACAGGTATGGCCTTCCGAGTGCCAACACCCACAGCTTCCTGCGTCGATCTGACGGTTCGCACGGTGAAGGAAACGAGTTACGAGGAAATTTCTGCTGCAATGAAGAAAGCGAGTGAAACCTACCTCAAGGGGATTCTGGAATGGACCGAAGACGAGGTGGTCAGCACTGATTTCATTCACTGTGCTTCCTCTTCCATTTTCGATGCCGGCTCTGGGATTGGCTTGAATAACCGATTCTTCAAACTGGTCAGCTGGTATGACAATGAATGGGGCTACAGCAATCGTGTGGGAGATTTGCTCAAGCACATTCTCAGCAAAGGCCTCTGAATCGTCTGTCGGTTGAAACGACCTTATCAAGGGCGATCGTAAGATCGCCCTTTTTCTTTCTATGGCATCTTCAAACCCTTTTGCAAATCTTCAGGAGGAAAGCGATGCCTTGCGAGAGGCGTGGATGAGGCATGAGGAGACTTTTTTGGGCGACTACCTTGTCTCTGAGGTCGAGGATCCTCGTATTCATTTCCCAAGTCTCTTGACTCGCGGCATGCTCGTGGAGACGTTGTTTCCAGGGAAACAGCGAGATTTGATCTGGCAAGAGTATCGCTTCGGTCTTTGCATGAGTTTCCTGCAAAAGGTGGCCAGGCAGCGTCCCGGTATTCAGACTGCCACGCATTTGCGCCATGCCCTTGAACAAGGTCTCAAGGAGTTCAAGTCGATGACCATTGCCTCCTACCTGCAGGAGGCATGGGATGAACTTCAGCAGGCAGCTGAAGAGGAACACTATTTGAAGCAGGCCCTGGACGCATGGCAACAGACGGCTTGGGATGGCAAGCAAGTGCAGGAATTACTCGGAACTTTCATGCGGCGCTGGGCATCCATTCTCCATGAGCAGGTCACCAAGCCTTGTGTGGTTCTGGAGCCTGCCTGTGGCTCCGCCAATGATTATCGCAGTCTGGCGGCATGCGGACTTGCCGCGAAGGTCCACTATCGTGGTTTTGATCTATGTCCCAAGAATATCGAAAATGCCAACCGCGACTATCCACAAGCTGCCTTCGAGGTGGGGAATATCTTTGATATTCCGGCATCGGATAAGTCAGCGGATTTCCTTTATGTACACGATCTGTTTGAGCATCTTTCTGTGAAGGGCATGCAGCGAGGGTTTGAGGAAGTGGCCCGCGTCACACGCGGTATGGCTGTTCTGAGTTTTTTCAACGCAGCTTATTGTCCATCCCATACCATTCGCCCTCGTGATGGCTATCACTGGAATCGATTGAGTCTTGGTTGCTTGCAAAAGACCATGAAGGATTTGTGCTGTGAGGTAGAAGTCATTCACACCGCTTCCTTTCTGAAAAATGCTTTTGGTTGTCATGATTATCACAATCCCGGATCCGCAACCTTGGTGTTGCACTTTTAGGCCTATTCAAACCGACCTTTCTCTGCAAAGGTAGATAGTGTTCTCCTCATGCGCTTAATTTCCTTCCAGTCATGGAGTTACTCATAAGATGGATCATAAGCCTTGTGACCTGGTCTTTCTTCGGTTGGTTGGCATGGAAAGCTTTATCCAGAAGTCTCGAACGAAGTGAGGATCCCGTAAAATTATGTGTGAAATGGGTAGGGACTCTGGCTTTGGTAGTTACCTGGGCTTGGACCTTGAAAAGCCTTATTCAAGCCGGAGGCTACGCTCTTGGTTTTCTTGGACCATTGATCACGGCGGCGATCGGTATCATCATTGGGATCATTTGGGCGCCCTCCTGGGGTGCCATGCTCGCTCGACCACTGACCCATATGTTCGATGGGGGAGACGAGCCTGTCGATCCCGAGCCCTTTTATGCGGTTGCGATGGCCAAGCGCAAACGCGGTCAGTATGACCTGGCCATGATGGAAATTCGCAAGCAGCTTCGAACCTTTCCAGCGGACATGCAAGGTCATGTGATGCTCGCTGAAATTCTGGTCGAAGATCTTTCCAATGCCGAAGGCGCCTTCGAGCTGCTGGATCAATATCTTCAGAATCACGAGCTGGGTGCGGTGCAGGGGGCCTTCGTCATGAATCGATTGGCTGAATGGGAGATTCGCTACCGTCGTAACCCGGAAAAAGCCAGAGACTGGGTTCGCCGAATTCAGGAACACTACCCCGATACTGAACAGGCTGAGCGCGCAACGCAAAAGTTGGCGCACATGACCGATGACGCTTACCTGATGTATCGTAAAGATCCTAAGAATTATCTTGTTCAAAGGCATCTTTCTGCTCCGAAGCATCCTAACAGCCCGATGGAATCAGCTGGTGACGATCAGGCTACCGATCGACGCCGCCAGGCCTTAATGGAACACCTTCAAGAGCACCCAGGCGATACAAGCGCCAGAGAAGAGCTTGCATGGCTGTATGCTGACGCATTGGGGTTATGGGAAAAAGCGATCGAGGAGCTGAGGGTTTGCTCGGCCATGGAACATCAACCTGCGGCTCGATTGGCCAAGTGGCATCATCAAATGGCAGATATTCATTGCCGTTACACAGGAGATGTACAGGAAGCAAAGAACATTTTAGAATCCTATATCCAAGCATATCCAGATTGTGTCCATACACCAACGATCAGCATGCGCATCAAACGTCTTAAATTGGAATCCAGGGCAGCGCTGAACAGGTTGAGCCAGCCAGGTGATGATGGCCGCACGTAATGAAGCCTGGCTTGTGCGCTAGAAACTGGATTGAACTTCAGAAAATTCAGGCTTGAGTGCAGGACCATGGCCTCTTGCGGTCGTAAACGTTCCTCCACCTTCAGGCCTTGCCCGATCTGCAGAAAAGGTTCAGGAAGATACCTCTCCCAGTTTTTAGGAGAGAATTGAAGACCGCTAAGAACGAGCCATCCCTTATGGCAAAGAATGAAACGAATCTCGGCTGGCCATCGAAGAGCTTCGTGAGCTTGTTTCCCCCCAAAGCCTGCATCCAGTTGTACAATGCGGGTGTTGCAGAGGAGACTCTCAGAAATTGCCTTTAACAAAGGCCGATCACAAAATACTACACTCGAATGCAGCATCTCCACGCTAGAGGTGGCTGAGAATCAAGGATTGGTTGGTCTCTCAATCGTATGTGACGATTGAGCAGCGTGATTGCCTGATGACACCTCTGTAAGGAGGGGTCACCGCATCAATTGCAGAGCAATTTGTTTCTCAATCTCACTGGCCAAATCCACATCAGGGCGTCCGTACTTCGTTCTGGACTGAACCTCGACGCGGGTAATAGTGGGGCTTTCTTCCTGAACTTGTACCCATATTTTACGCGTATCAATCCGTCCAATGAGGGAGTGATTGATACTGTTCTCGCTTTCGATAGCACCGTTGAAGCGAATGACTTCAATCGCAGCCTCAAAAATTTGATCGACTGGCCGCTCGTAGCGTCCGACTACCGAGTCTTTCAGCCACGGCATTCCTGCTTTAGTGCCACCGTCTGCGGTAGAGTAGCATCCATTCAGGGAACCGATGATCAGCGCCATGGTCATAAGGCCTAGAAAGCATTTCAGTCTCATGAATCCAATCAATCAGATCGCATAGACACGTCAAGAAAGAAGATTTCTCCGTGTCGAGGGATTGCCCCTCAAAAGGCTATTTGTTAACCTCTTCATAATGGCTCGAGTTCTTTACCTCTACCTTGTCCTGTGCGCCGTCGACTCCCTTTCAGCGGCACAACTTTTCTTTGATTTCGAAACAGTGGATTCCAAACAACCGCCTCTCGGATTCGCCAGTGTCCTCGAAGGAGGTGGCAAGCCCGGGCTTTGGAAGGTGATCGAGGATGAAGTCCCAGGCTATTTTTCTGCTTTCTCAAAGGATTCAGCAAATGTCCAAAAAAAGCCCGTACTTGCTCAGCTTTCAGAGGACTTGACTGATGAACGTCACCCCATGCTCATCTTTGAAGACGATACCTTCAAAAATGGAACATTTGAGGCAAAATTCAAACTCGTCAAAGGGATTATCGAGACCATGGCTGGTTTGGTTTTTCGTTACCAGGATCCCCAAAACTATTACTACGTGCGCGCCAGCGGGATCGGTCAATCTTTTGCCTTCTTCAAGGTGGTGAATGGGCAGCGCGGCGAGCCGGTCCTGATCTCCAGGGAAATCGAAACAGGCCAGTGGTATAAGGTAAGTGTTAAGATGGATGGAGCTGAATTCACCGTTCGTCTGAATGATGAGCCTGCGTTTCCAACCCTCACCGATCATACATTCACTCAAGGTAAAATTGGATTTTGGACCAAGTCAGATTCCGTTTCCTATTTTGCGGATCCTCGTCTGGATTATGAGCCACGGGTCATTCCCGCAGAAAGATGGATCGAGGAGGCTTTGAAAGCTTTTCCACGATTGCTCGAGTTGGATATTTTTGCGCCTGCCGAACCTGGGCAGCAAGCCAAGGTGATTGCCTCAAAGGATGTGGGGAGAAAAGGTCAAATCGAGGATGAAGTCGTCAAAGCCGCTATTACAGAGGGCAAGCGCCACTACGAGCGAAATAAAAAAACCACTCGAATCACCCTTCCCTTGACGGATCGCAATGGTGATCCTGTGGCGGCTCTGCGAGTCGAAATAAAGTCTTTTGCAGGGCAGACAAGGGCCAATGCACTGACCCGCGCCATTCCCATTGTTGAATTGATGCAGCGTCAAATACTGGACCTCAAAGACCTTTACCAATAGTCACACCTATTTCGAGCTATCAGGGGAGGGACCTGTCTTGATGCAACGAAACCCGGTGTGTGACATGGCTGTGTCAGGTGCTGACTTCATGCGCCACCACGTGCGATAACCCTCGCAATAAAGGTCACTACACAAATAGGAGCCTCCCCGCATGATTTTTTTCGGGACGCCAGGCTCGCCTGGGTCATAGCTTTGGTTGGGGCCGAAGGGATTGATCGAGGGGCTGTTGGCGTAGTAGTCAGGCATGTACCAATCCAGGCACCACTCCCACAGGTTTCCGGCCATGTCATACAATCCGTAAGGGTTGGGAGCAAATTGCTTGATCGGGGCGATGTCATAATGACCGTCTTCCAGGGCATTTTGATAGGGAAAATCCCCCTGCCAAACGTTGGCGTGCCACTGGTTTTCCGGAGTCAAGGTCTCGCCCCAAACAAAGGGTAGCCCCTCCTGTCCCCCTCTGGCCGCATATTCCCACTCGGCTTCGGTGGGCAACCGTTTCCCAGCCCATTGGGCATAGGCTGTGGCATCTTCCCATGCAATCTGAGTTACCGGGTAGTCGTCTTTCCCCTGAATATCTGACTCTGGGCCCGTAGGGTGTCGCCAGTTCGCCCCGGGGACATAACGCCACCAGGCGTAGTGGTCTCTCAGGGACACCCGCTCTTGTGGGGGAGTAAACACAATGGCTCCGGCTACCAAAAGTGAAGGATCAGCACCCGGAAACTGCCTGGGGTCGGGTTGGCGTTCGGCAACGGTAACATATCCGGTTGCACGAACAAAATCGTGATATTGTCGGTTGGTCACTTCTGTTCGGTCCATCCAAAATCCCCTGATGGTAATGGAGCGGACGGGTTGCTCATCCCCCTGACCGTTTTCACTGCCGCGTTGGAAGCTGCCACCAGGAATCCACACCATGCTCTGGGTCCAGTCATCCTCAGGTCGGGGCTCACTGGTTTCCATTGAGTCAGCCTTCGAAGTTGGTTTGAGGTTTTGAGTGGCTTTTTCCTTCCCACAACCAGCTAGCAGGAGGGCCATCATGGAACAGACCAAGTGCATTGAGAACTTGATGACAACCCAAACCTTGTGGAGATGTATCCATTTCGAGCCGTGCGGCTTCAGTCCGATTTTAGAGTGGTTTTTTGGCCACGGATGTTGCATGGTAACTTTGATGTCTCCTGATACATTCTTAAGTGGTTTCAAGGCCCCTATTTTTTCCTTCATGGAATGATATTTTTTGCACTTTTGGGCCATCCTGCTCTCGGTGAAGATACTCTTTCTCCGGGGAGTGGCCGTGATCAGGGAACGGGCGATGCATCGGGAGTTGCTCTGATGAGTTTGATCAACATCCTTGGATAGGAAGTCATCAATGTCCGGAGGGAAACCACTCCCTGAGGTGGCAAAAGGATGGAACTCCAGTGCACCAAGTCGGTTGAAGCAAAAAAGTATTCCCTGGATCCGGGCAAGGGATCCCACGTGACTTTGGCACCCTCCTGAGGATCGTATGCTATTTGGCTCGATATGGCCTCAATGCTAGGCAACGGAGGCATGATGTGTTCTGGGTCGAACCCTTCCGCATCGTTACCGATCCGAAGCCATTGAATGGACTCGATGATCGGTGCCTCTTGTGGTTGATCGCCCCGTCCGGTATTAGGATCGATGACCACCGGAAGCTTGCCCAGTGCATCCACCACTTTCATACCCTCAACCACTTTTCCGAAAACGGAGTGGACTCCATCCAGGAAGGGGGTTGCCGCAAGGGTGATGAAGAATTGGCTTCCATTGGAATTGGGGCCTGAATTGGCCATGGAAAGGATGCCAGGCGCATCGTGTTTCAGGTCGGGATGAAATTCGTCTCCAAAGGCATAACCCGGACCATCGGTTCCTAAACCATTGCGCGATCCCCCTTGAATCACAAAACCTGGTGAGATGCGGTGAAAAGTGAGCCCATCAAAGAATCGATCGTTTCTGATTTTTCCATCGACCAGGTCGAGCCAAGGCTTCGAGCCTTCGCTCAAGGCCAGGAAATTGGCGACCGTTCGGGGTGCTTTCTGAAAATGCAGCTCGGTGGTAAAGCTCCCATGACTGGTGTGAAAGACGGCATAGAGCCCTGGTGCATCCGGTAAAGCCAGAGATTGGAGCGTGCACCAGTGACAGGTCAGGAAAATGATCCATAGCCTCATGACAAAGTTGGTGAAAGGAGCGGGATACTTCATGGGCTTCATGGGACTTTTAGATCTTAAGGTCTTGAGCTCGATCTGCGAAGGCTTCATTCAAATCAACCGTTCATTCTTCTCCAAGCAGATTCATTTCACGTCCCAGGACCTTTGCTGCCTCCTGACGATCCAGCTCCTTCAACTGTCGGTCGATGTGAAGGCTCTTTCCGAATCGTACGGTGCATCGTGCCATGGGGTGGGGAAGCATGAATTCATCCCAAGTCGAAAGGGCGGTAAAGCTGGATAATCGGTAGGAAACGGGAATGATTGGAACTTGTGTCAATTGTGAAAGGGTAATCACTCCTTCGTGCGCCTGATAGCGGGGCCCTCTTGGCCCATCGGGAGTGAGTGCCAGGTCCGCACCCTTCTTGAGGTGGGTGATCAATCCCTTCATGGCTTGAAAGCCTCGTCTACTGGAGGAGCCTCTCACAGGCTCAACTCCGTAAGCTCTCAACACGACAGAGAGCATCGCACCATCGCGACTCGCGCTGACCAGCGCAGCCAGTCGACGCTGGTCGCCGTGATGCACAATATATCGCCGAAAGATCTCAAGGCATAACGCCAATCGATTGTGCCAAATGCAGAAAATAGCAGGTTGTTGGAGAACGGACCGATGAGGGTCTTCAAATTCAAAACGAACGGTAGCGGCCAAACTTTTGGCCATCATGGCCACGGTACGCCCCGCAAGCTTCTCAGCCCATTTTGGTTGGTGGGCAGGTAGCGCATTTTTTAGAGATGAGGATTCCTTGGCCACGATTTTACTGAATGGACACTGTAAGAAGCATCAAGACTTGAGCCCTGCTTTGATAAGTTGATCCAGAGCAGGACTTTCACCCAGAAGGGCCTTGGCAGCCTGAATGCGCTTTTGGGCTTCTGGTGGCTTGTATCCGAGAGAGATGAGGGCTGCCACCGCATCGTCCAGGATTTGTGCTTCCGTCCCCATCGCAGTCGACTCTTTCTCATGGCCTGCCGACTGGAGCTTTTCCATTTTATCCTTCAGTTCTACCACGATGCGTTCAGCTGTTTTCTTTCCAAGGCCGGGGATGCGAGTCAATGAGGTGATGTCTCCCTGGCAGACAGCAGCACTCAGGGAAGCTGGCGGCATGGCGCTGAGGATGCTCAAGGCAATCCTTGGCCCGATGCCACTGACTGCCTGAATCAACAAGCGAAAGATCTGGCGTTCCTCATCGCTCATGAATCCATAGAGTAGATGCGCATCCTCCCTTACGACCAGGTGGGTGAGGATGGTAAGGGTGTTTCCGCACGGAGGCAGCCGATCGAAGGTGGAGATGGGTATATGGACCTGGTAACCCACGCCATTGACTTCCACCAAGGCTTGAGTTGGTTCCGAAGAAATGAGAATGCCAGTGAGATGCGCAATCATGAGCGTGTGGAAGAAGATTCTATAAGATCAAATTTGCTTGGGAAGCTGCCCCAGAGCGATGGGGCTCTGGGATTCCATACCAAAGGCCAGGGCCACCGCCAGGGCATCGGACGCATCAAATTGAGGAGTGGTCTCCAGTCGGAGCATTCGCTGAACCATTTTGGCAACAGCCATTTTACCGGCATTGCCATATCCAACGATGGCCTGCTTGACTTTTCGGGGTGCTATTTCAAATACGGGCAGGCCCGCTGTGGCAGCAGCTACAATGGCCGCTCCTCTTGCCTCTCCCATGATTCGGGCAACCTTGCTGTTTTGTGCGTAGAACAAACCCTCGACTGCGCAAACGGTGGGATGATGACGTTCAATAGTCTCTCGAACGACTTCGTGGATTTTTGCCAGACACGCCGAAAGATGCCACTTGGCGGGGCAGGCGATCATCCCTAACTCCAGAGCAGTGTATTCCTGCCCTTTACGATGGATGATCCCAAAGCCGGTGCCACGCAATGACGGGTCAATACCCAGAATACAGGTATGATGACCATGATCAAAAGATACTTCTTTTCGGCGGCTTTTGGAGGAGTCAGCTTTGTCCAAACGACGCAGGATCTGTTCGTATTGTCGGGAGCTGATGGCCATTCACGATTCAAGGTAATTGAAAACGTCACGATAGAAATCGGCGTGGCTCTCCCAGGTTTGTGCTGTGATGAACTGGCCGTCGCACACACTTTCCTTGTTGATCCATTTGCCTCCAGCCAATTCGAGCTCCAGACGAACATTGCAGTAACAAGTCATTTTCTTTCCCTGGCACAATCCGGCAGCGATCAGGATCTGGATACCGTGGCAGACTGAAAAGAGTCCTTTTCCAAGTTGATGGAATTGTTTGACCAACCGAATCAGACCCTTGTGGTGGCGAAGGAATTCAGGTGCCCGTCCTCCCATCAAGACCATGGCATCATAGTCCTTGGCCTTCACTTGGCTGATGGCCACGTCTGCCTCAATAAGGTAGCCTGGTTTTTCAATGTAGGTGTTCCAGCCTGGGTAAAAATCATGGATGACGCCGTTGAGTCGTTTTTTCTTGGTGGCGGCCAACACAGGTTGCATACCCGCTTCCTTGAAACGATACATGGCATACAGGATCTCGAAGGACTCGCCGGCATCGTCGGTCACAATGAGTATTTTTCGCTTCATGAGAGCCAACTAAGGGGTTGGTGATGATTCGTTAACCAAACTAGATCCTTTCACACATTCGGTCAATGCGCGCTCCCGGCAAACCACCTTTGATAGGTGTCCATGGTGCGACGCGCAGCCTCATGCGAGTCAGGGATTGGAAAGACTTCTGCTGACAGGTGTCCGGCAAAACCCATGCTCTTGAGTGCTGCCGCGACTTCGCTGTAATCCATCTGGCCGCTTCCTGCTGCCTGACGGTGGTTGTCAACCAGGTGGACGTGCCCCAGCAAGTTTCCGTAGGTGCGAAGCCCCTCAGCAACGTCGGACTCCTCGATGTTCATATGGAAGAGATCGGCCAGCACCTGAACCCCAGGGGCTTTGAGCTTGTCCAAGAAATCAGTGGCAGATTGAGCGGTATTCATCAGATTGCTTTCGTAGCGATTAAGAGGTTCATAATAAACCCCCGTTCCCAGACTTTTCGCGTGTTGGCCAAGGAGGGTCAAAGCCTCTCCCAACCAACCCAGTGCCTGATCCAGTGAAACCCCATCTCCGTGTTTGCCCTGCATCGATCCAATGATGACAGGGGCATGAAAACGGGCTGCCGCATCCAGCAGGCGGCGAATGAAGTCCAGCGCTTTCTGGCGGATTTCCGCCGATGGGTGTGTCAAGTGCCAACGGTTTCGCACCCAGCCACCGCCTGAACCGATGGCAGCCACCGATTGCCCGGTTTCGGAGGGAATATCAGGTAATTTTGAGGGGCTGAGGGCATCCGCATCCGGAGGAAAGATTTCAATAGCAGGAAACCCAAGGGATTGTGCGCGCCTGGCATTGGTTAATGGATCATGCCAATAAACGAAGGGACCTCCTCGAGCCTCTTCCACCAAGGATATCGTCACACATGGTTTCATGGACGCACTTTCTCACGATCCGATCCATAGGCAAGGCCTAACTTTTTACAGGATAGCTCTGCGTGAGAGCTTTCAGTTTGCATTCAATCGAAAGAAAGCCTGATTGAGCCCTGGACGAAAACGAAAGGAGGTAGGGCTCTCCTGAATCCATTGAGAGTCTGGAACCATTCGTATCCAAGGGCCCTGAATGCTTTCGCTGAACTCAAGAAAATAGTCGCTTCTTCCTTCGGTCCATCCAACCCGGATCGTAGAGGAGTCTTTCTCAAGACTTAAGGCAGGGGGCCCAAGTCGGGGTTCGATAAATTGATTGAGATAATCATGTCGCTGTTGGATGTGATTCATCAAACCATTGACGTTGTTTTGATAGCCTCCTTCGGCGGCGATAGATTCGATGATCGGTCTCAACGCAGCAGGCGCATGAATGGTATTGTTCAACTGATGAAAAGTCGCAAGGAACTCCTCTTCAAAGGCAATGAAGAACGAATCCTTGATACGATGCCACCAACTCGAGCGATTGCCCACATGACCCATCCTGGATTCATTGGCTCCCCGGAAAGGGTTGGCGTTCCATTGTCCAAAGGCGCCCCCCAGGGTGTTGTCCATATCCCACGGAAACATGCACCATTTCTGATCTTCGGCTTTTCGATAAAGATAGTGATTTTGAAACATGTCATCAAAGGTGCCGACATAATTAATCGTGCAGATGTAGCGCAGGGTTCGATCCACATCGAAGTTTTCCGATAACCAGGCCCTGAGGGCTTCTTTGCCGGCATTCCTTGCTTCATGCAGGGCTTGAATCATCGGTTCAACGATGTCTGGTTTGCCATCACCGGGTTCTCCCTTCCAGTTCAAGGTCTTTCGGTTGTAGGTGTACTCGTAGCGGTCGGATTGGTTGAAACCATTGCGGCTTCCGCGAATCAGGCGGGCATCTCCCCAGCTCCAGGGACCCTCGTCGCCCGTGTATCCCTGCGATTTGAAGAGATCCCCCACGGGGCCAAAGAAGCGGTCGACCATTTCGCGTCCGGGGCGTTCGATCTGGAAGGCGTCCCCGTTGAAATCGCAGCCATTGATGCGAAGGTCGGCCCAGGATGTTTGAGGGGCGGCTACACCCACCAACTCAAACATTTTGAAGGAAATCCTCTGGGGCCACCCACTCTGTTTTTGAAGCAGCAGGGTGTCGATGCCCTCGTGTTGACGATAGGAGGGAAAGCGAATGCGCCAACTCCGCACCTGAGCTTGATTGTTTTGATGGGAGGGGCAACCAAAGGAAGTGTTGCTGCCGCCCTTACGGTTCCATCGGCTTCCCTGATGTCGTAGTGAGACATCGATCACCTTGCCTTTGGAAACAAAGGTAGCTGGCACTTCATCGTTCCAGGTTGGATTGGGTTGTCCACGTGATACACGCCCAGCGGATGTGTTGCTGTGCAATCGTCTCCACAAGGATGATGCAATGAAAAGGTGATGCTGGTGAGGTTTATTGGTGTGGATGGCCGGATCTACAAAATACCCATGCCATTCCATGGCATCCTGATCTGCTGCAGGGGAGAGAAATGTTTGACCGGACCTGGAAAGGGTTCGAATGCGATAGCGCACGACACTGTTGGCAGGAAGGGACGGCATTTCCAGCGTCCAGGTTTGTCGTTCTTCCATNCCGCCATTGAGAATGGTTGGTTGCATGGCTTGGCTGACCAGGGCTTCACCTTCCCTCTCATGATCGTCGACGAAGTATTCCACCGCTACCGACTCAATCTGATCAATTTCGCTTTCCAGAGACCACTTCACGGTGATGATGGGCCTTTGATCGGCGTTTATCCTATTCGGTGAAACCTCGACGTCGGAGGGGCGGCCAATCAGGCTGCATTCCCANGATGCGTTGGGAAGGTGCGGTGTGGGCGACTTGAGGGCTACCCAATTGGAAGGAAGTGTTCCGGAAGCCGACGCACAAAGCCTGATCAGGGAATGTCCCATGATGGGATCTCCGGAAAATCCATCGGCAAGGGATGGCCATGGACTGTCGTCATCCCAGCGCATCTGGTCGACCCATTGCCCGTCCTGGTCGAGCAGTGCCAATTCTCCTCCACCGTTGGGCAGAGCGTCAGCCAGCGGCTGCGTACTCAAGGTGCCGTTGAAAGGGCGGACACTCTGAAGGTGCGCGGGAGAGGTGGCCAGAGTGACATGTGCTCCGGCGGCCAAAACGGTGCCTTCCGGCAAAATATGGAACAGGCTCCCTGCAAGGATCCAGCCTGAGCAATCAATGGTGTGGTCGGTGATGTTCTGTAATTTAATGAATTCCAAAAGACTTGGGTCCGTCTCTTCGATGGTTGGGTGATAAAGGACTTCTGCGATGACGATGCCTCCGGACACCGGNGGGGGGCAATCGCTGAGATGGTTGGCTTGTCCGGGCGAGGGGAGTCCCAGAGGAGAGCCGATCCACTGCGATGGCTGATTCAACGCATCACCCCAACAGGCGCGTTCAACCGAGGCCCCGAGACCGTCCGCTGAAATGGGCCAGGGGGCGGCGTCTTTCAAATCGATCCAGTCGACGATGATACCGTGAGCATCCAATAGCCCAACCGGCTCTCCTCCNTTGGATAAGCGCCCTCGATAATCGCCCAACCATGCNGAGAGTGCATTGGGATATTCCGCCCGGAAAGNATCCTTGTTATCGGAGATCACGCCATANCCTTGAGCNGGTATCGAGTCATCTGCTCCGAATCGGTGTTGGACTCCTATCAGGCTCCAGTCCTCCAGTGTCATGGGCTCGGCTGCCAGATTGTGAAGTTCGATGAATTCCGCTCCATCTTCACCGATGGGATGATACATGATCTCATGAAGCAATACAGGGCCGTAGCGATGACGTTGATTGACCAAGCCGGGTGTCGGGATGGGTTGATAAAACCACTGAAGGGCCCCATCAGGAAAGCGGGCGACGGAGTGGTCGAGCTCCATGGGGCCGTAGCGCATGGAGTCAGCGATGAATCCTTGGTCCGCTCCGGTGANNAAAACGGATTCTCCNAGCGAACTGAGTGCGAAACCAGTGGTCTCCAAACTGCATGGCACAACGTGAAAGCCTCCGGGTGGGACGATGGTCTCTGCGGGGATTTGGTAGAGATTCAAGGCGTCCCGCTTGTCCGATAGCCACATCCCAGTCATGTCCACCGGCTGATCCGTTGGGTTGTAAATTTCCAGATAATCTCCTCGGTCAGAACCGTTGGAAAAAACCTCATTGATGACCAGGGATCTTTGCTGAGCGCTGGAATCGGCCCTGGGTTGAAGGCGAAGAGTGAGTTGTGGTCCCAGAATAAAATCGGAGCTGACCCCGATCCCTACATTGTGCCCCTGGAGACACAACCAATTGGTGCCGGCAACCAAAGAGTCGGCATGCGAGGTCAATGAGAGGGTGATCGGGTCGTAATCTGATCCAGCATTGGCAACCTGATCAAAGGCAGGGGGCGTGCCGCTGACTCCCCGGCCTCCGACCCGTATGCCATTCAAGTATGCCACGAAACCGTCGTCGTACTGCATGCTCAGAATCAACGCCTCCAGACTTTCAAGCTCCTGAGGTTGTATCTGGAAGGGAATGCGCGCGTAAACGGACAAGTAGGTGTTCCGCATGTCATCGAGTCGAGTGCTCAAGTGAGCAGCCTCGGCTGCATTGTTGCTGTAACCATAGCCTGAAGGTCCCTCCAGCCATGAAGCATCCATTTCAAAGCTCGGGGAAGCCCATGCGATGGATCCCTGGCTGGGTTCCTGGGTCCCTTTGAAGTAATAGCCCGGGCTGCCCAGTTGAATGAGCCTTTTTTCAGTAGCATCTGCTTCGCTGCTTGGCTCCTGCCATCCGGGAGAACCGCCACGCAGGAAGCTGTGGGTCCAGCTCTCAGGGTCATCATTGTTCAGGAGAGGCTGTCGCAGAACCAGAGAATCTCCAGCCCCATCCGCGGAGGCAGGCCAGCGACCTCTTGTGCCGTAGCGAAAACGCGTGACACCCTCTCCCAGGGCATTGACCAATCTCAAGATTTCCCCTTTGTTGTCCAGCGAGCCCTCATAGTTCCCCATGACATTTTCGATTCCGTAGTGATCGCGGATAGCCTGGGCATTCTTTGCGACGATCAGGTAGGCTCCTGCTTGCAATTGAGCTCCTGTGGGAAAGTCGAACATCACCCCTTCCACGAAAGAAAGCCCCTCCAGGGAGAGCGCTTTCTGGCCTGCATTGAAAAGTTCGATGAATTCCAGTTTTTCGGTGTCTTCTTCACCGGCTTGTTCCTGAGGATGATACATTACCTCAGTGACCACGATCTGAGCCTCCGGCAGGGGGTGGCCTGCCCAAAGGAGCAGGAGCCCCCACAGCTTGAGTTGGGTGAGACGGGATGGATGAGGCAGGAAGTGGGTTTTCATGAGGTGCTGGTTTTCAGTTCAAACGAAGCAAATGAAACAAATCTCAGCAGATTTGATGCCACTCCTGACAGGCAAAGATAACGAAGTGGTTCTTGCGAGCACCCTCGATGAACGCTTTCAGCGGAAGATGACGCAAACAGGAGTCGGTACCTCAATCATTTCTCCCGTGGGGTCCAAGGCGCCGGTTTGGGCGTTGATACGAAAAACCACAATGGAATCGCTTGCCTGGTTGGCAGCCAAGAGAAAACGCCCCGACGGATCGATGCCAAAGCTGCGGGGTGTTTTTCCTTGGGTCGATTCGTGTTCGATGACTCGACATTTTCCGGATTCAGAATCCACCTTGAAAACGGCAATGCTGTCATGTCCACGATTGGAACCATAGAGGAATTCCCCACTTGGATGAAAAAACACTTCGGCGGTGTAGCTCGTTTCATCAAACCCATCGGGCAGAGTCGACAGCGATTGGATTTCCGTCATCTTTCCATTGCTGGTTTTGAAGGAGAGGGCCGAAAGCGTGTTGTCCAATTCATTGATCACATAGGCATAGGGCTTCTTTGGGTGGAAGGCCAGATGACGGGGGCCGGCACCTGGCTTGAGAGATACAGACGTGGCCTTGTAGAGGTTGAAATGTCCCGTATCGGCCTCAAAAGGATAAACGAATACCTTGTCCACACCCAGGTCGGCTGCCGCTGCATAACGATTCTCGGGATCCAAATTGATGCAATGAGCATGAGGGCCTTCCTGCCGCTGAGGGTTGACGCTGGACCCAAGATGCTCAACGACATCAGCGGTGTTTCCAAGGCTTCCATCCTCCAGGATGGGCAATGCTGAAACCGTCCCGCTGCTGTAGTTGGCAATCAGCGCATGTCTCCCTGTGGAATCAATTTGAATATGGCACGGAGCCTTTCCACGGCTGGCTTTCTGGTTGATGGCCTCAAGATGCCTGCCTTTTGGGCTGATCCGGAAGGCACTGACCGAACCCGATTCCTGACCATCGAACGAAGCGGTTTCATTCACGGCATAAAGAAGGGGTTTGCTCGGATGAAGGGCCAGGAAGGAAGGGTTTTCAGATTCTGCAGCCAAGGTGACATCTGAGGTGGCCTTTCCGGTTTCGCTGTCCCAGTCAAAGACATAAATGCCCTCACTGTCCCCCCCGGTGTAGGTGCCCACGTAGACTTGAAGAGTCGATGCTCTCATGGTGCATGAGTCAAGCTGGATCCAAAGCATGCCCAGGCAAAGAATCCCTATCGCAATGGGCCAACGCCCCGCTGGAATCGTGGTGATCATGGAAAGGATCAATCCTCAAACCATCTAAAAAATCAAGGCTCAACTGCCGGATCATCTTTGGAAGCACGCCCCATTTCAAAATGTATGATCTCGCCGACTTCGGAGCCTTCCAGTTGTGCTAAAACCGATTTGCGGCGCTCGGAAATGAAAACCTTGATTTGGTGGACTGGACGGTTGGGGTCCATTGGGTTGTCGACGGATTTCTGCGCGACAGGCTTTGCCTGTTGGGCGATTTCAAAGGCGTCAGGAAAGGGGGCCGGTTCGTGTGCAATGACCGGTCGGAGCATAGGCGCCAAACCATCCATCACCTCACTCCAATGTTCCGTCTTGAAGGAGGTGTTCAATTGGTTTTGCAAGGCTTCCAAGTAGAGTTCCTGAAACAGGATGGATTCAAAAAGACGTTCCACAAAAAATTGTTCACCAATCCATGGCTCGCGAATGCTGGCATGGATACGCTCTGATGGACTGCCTGTGAGCGGAAATTCTCCCCAGCAATGATCTAGATCCCAAGGGGCAAAGGAGATGAGATGGGTCTCCGGCGCGAGCGTCATGAGAAAATTCTGACCGTTGAAGAGAATACCATCATAGTTTGAGAGCAAGACTTGCGCCGCAAAGAAACGGGCAACCGAAGGCATGTCGAAATAAGCGGGCCAGCCCTCCTGAAAGGAGGGTTCTTCGGGTTGGTTGAACCATCTGAAAGTAGCAAGGAGGTGCTGCTTTTGCGCATCGCTCAATGCGGTCTTTGGATCATAGATTCCTTCGTAGGTGTCCCAAGCATCTCCCAGGTATTCAAACAATCTCATCGTCACTGGCTTGAGCACTGCGCCACCTTTCTGGTGCCATTGTGAGGAAAGCCATTGGGCGCTGGGTTTTTCCACCATGAGATAAAGCCCGAGATGCGATGGTGGCAATGCGTCTTCAATACTCAGTGTGAGATCGACGTAGCAGGTTCGAGGGCTTGGGATTCCGATCTGCTTGAAATAAGCATACCCCAGTGCATCGCTCATCCGAGTACGGTCAGCTGAAAGACTGTGCAGATTCACCGTACCCTGATCGACGAGTTTCGAACCATCCATCTCAGTGTTGAGATCGATCTTGAAGGAGCGTTTGTAGCGATCCTTGGACTCGAGGAAGGTACCGTTCCCTTTGTAGCGCACCCTTGGTTGATCAAAAGGGATACCTTGAAAAGTAAAGGTTTCGGCCTCTGACCACGGTAAATCCCAGCCAATGACACCAAGCAATCCGGACCGAACGGCCTTTGGGTTGCGAAGGGTTTGCTGCGGGCTCAAACCCCCGGGCTTGGCTGGAATGTTGATGGGGGAGAGATTGGCCCACTGGTTGCTTGTGAAATGAAGATGTGCTTTCCACACATGATCCCACTGAAAGAGATCCGAGGCTTGCTTACTTTCCAGGGGGATTTCGGGGTCAAGAGCTGGAAGGGGGCCCGCCACTTGCGGCGGATAAGATTCAGGGAATGCTTCGAATCCTACTTTCAGGAAGGTTCTAAAGGCCCAGCCTGAGACCGAGGGTATCTGGAAGACGGCAATCAAAATACCTATCAGAAGGATCAGGGCCAGCAGGCCATAGCCTGCAAGCACCACGCATTGAAGCAAGGTGCGCAGGAGAAAGGACGAAGGCCATGTCCTGGGAAACCATTTCATCCAGTTACCTAAATTCGGTAGGAGCTTTGAGAATGGTGCCCTTCAATGATGAGCTCCCCTTTGGCTGGATCGAATGACAGAATGGAAAAAGCATTCTGGTGGGGCCAGCTTCCTTCAATCATGGCCTGCATGGTGAGATAGTGAATGCCCTCGATGGTCTTGTGCTCATTGAGATGGTTGTGCCCTTGGAACACGGCCGCGACCTTTTGAGATTCCTGCAGGATCTGCCGAACGCTGGCCGCACTTTTGACGGCATAATGATTTTCAAGATCCAGACGATGGTGAACAAACACCAAAGCGGGTTCTTTGGATTCCTCCAGTGTGGTCCTCAGCCATGCCTCCTGTGCCTCAGGAATGTCCGCTTCCTTCCAGTCAAAATTTTGTCGCCCATAGGCGACCCCATCGGCCCGATGGCAGGCATCCAACAGGATTAGGCGTACGCCATGGATCGATTGTGAAAGGTAAGCCGATGATTGGCCTACCCCTGTCAAAAACTCNTCCTTGGTCAAGCTCCACACACAATGATTGCCCAGCACATAATGGATGGGCGCTTCGAGTCGATCGATTTCCTTNCGAATCGTCTTCAGGTGCCCCAGTTCCTTTTCTATCGTGGCTCCCGTATCGATGAGATCTCCCAGGCAAATCACCCTGTCGACCTTCGCCAGATTGAATGCCGTAACGGCCTCACGCATTTTGCTAATGGAATCCCGATAGTGGCGATTTCCCGCGGTAGGTAGGTCAGCATAATGGACGTCGGAAATCAGCCCGATGCGCAAGGGTGAACTTGGTTGAGGTTCTGACAGGATGGCACTGGGAAGAGCCGTTGCGGAAAGAGTGCTCACCTTGAGGAATTGGCGTTTGGTGAAAGCTCTGGGTATCTTGGATGAAAATCTTTGTGGCATGGTGGAACCTTACGGTTTCTTGTTGGCAGGCTTGGGNGCCCAAGTGGGCATCGTTGCCAGTCCGTCGAGCAGTTGCTGATAGGATGATCGACTGCTTTCCGAGATCGATGGGNTGGTCAGGGCCGACTGCTCGAGGGCATCGTTCATGATATCAAAAAATCGACCGTCCTGATACAGCTTGAAGCGCTGATTCCGTACGAATTGGTTTTTGTATTGTCCAAGGTTCCCCCANAGGGGGTCATACCAGCAGTAGGTCCAGGAGCGGGGAGACCCTTTCTCACNTTTGAGTTGAGGCAGAAAGCTCCGTCCTTCCACTCTTTTGGGTTGAGGGTGCCGGGTTTGCATGGCTTCAGCCAAGGTGGGCAGAATATCCGAGAAATCGATCAGGTCCATCGACGTTTCCCCGGCGGGTGTCTGTCCCTTCCAATAGGCAATNAATGGAACATGGGTGCCAGCGTTGGGNGTGGTTCCCTTTCCTCCCTGAATCCAACCATGCGCGATCTGAGACCGAATGGATCGATGNGTTCCATTGTCGGCTGTAAAAAGTAAAAGCGTTTTTTCACTCAGTCCCAAATCTTCCAACGACTGNTGNATGCGGCCTACGAGATGATCCATGTAGTGCACCATATCGGCAAAGAAAGCCTTGTCTTTCTTGTTGCGCTGGGTGGCCCATTCAGGACTTTTTGGGGTGGGCACGAAGGGGTCGTGCGTTAGGACCATCGGGTAATAGNCGAGAAAGGGTTCATCTCGGTGTCGTTCCATGAAGTCGATCAAAAAATCGGTAAACACATCCGGGCCGTAGGCATCGTCATTTCGATCCAGCAGCTGTCCATTCTGCTCAATCAAGGGTCGTGCATAGCGTTCTCCCTTGGACTTGGGTTGGGTGAGCTGCCAGAGACAGTATTCATCAAAGCCAGCGTCATTGGGTCGCGTGGGATCCTGATAGCGATCGAGCTGGTAGGTGAGACCATTCAACTGCCATTTGCCAGCGATGCAGGTGGCATACCCTGCTTGCTTAGCCAGGTTTCCAAAAGTGACTTCCTTGGGGTTGAGGTAACCAAAGTGCGTGTAGTTGGCNTGATTGTAGCGCCCGGTCATGATTTGTACCCGTGAAGGCGTGCAAAGGGGCTGGGAATAACAATGTTCAAATCGNAAGCCTTTGGCTGCGATGGCATCCAGATGAGGGGTTTGATAGGAGGTGCTNCCATTGACCCCGAGGCACTCGTAACCGAGATCATCTGCCATGATCAGCACAATATTGGCTGGAGCGGCGCAAGTGGTGCGAGACCCGGTCATGAAAATCCACAGCACCAGGACAAGGGCCTTCCACCATGAGGCATGCAGGGGACGTTTCATGGTTTCATTCGATAACAAAGTGAGCAGGAAGTCCAGACCCATCCCCCGGTAAGTGCCATCCTTCTTGCTAAGG
This sequence comes from Pedosphaera sp., assembly GCA_002686885.1. Classification (GTDB taxonomy): domain Bacteria; phylum Verrucomicrobiota; class Verrucomicrobiia; order Limisphaerales; family AAA164-E04; genus UBA7971. The sequence continues at coordinate 6,960 of NYYT01000013.1, read as the reverse complement.
ACTTGATCCGGGCCATGTGCTTGCTTCACATTACCCCCCGCTATGAGTTTAAACGATTTAACTCGGCCGACTCGAGGGTGGTTGGGTGGCTGTTGTTTGTGGGTTTCCATGTGCGCGGGACCTTGGATCAGTGCGCTCCACGGTGAGGTCTTGGTCACCTTTCAGCAAGGATCGCGCAGCGATCAGCGCCATCAGCCAGAAATGGCGCTTTATGTTCCCGAGAACCAGGCTCCCAGTGTCTTTTCAAACCCAGGCTCTTTCGGGTGCGTGATGCAGGCCAAACTGGTGATCGAACGACGCCAAAGCTTTCAATTTGATCTGCGTGGGACGGGACAGGCCAACTTGACGCTCAATGATCAGGATATTCTCGGTGGAATGGATCAGGCCTCCGAGCCCATGACTCTTTCCCCTGGAACCTATGTCATCCAGGTTCGATACACCAGCCCAACGCAAGGCGATGCTCAATTGAGGGTTTACTGGAAAGGAGAGGATTTTCCCTGGGAACCACTTACCGGCGGACATTTGCAAAGCACCGAGTCGGCAAAAGACGATGCTTTGCGATCGGTGCGACACCAAATGGCCCTTCTCAAATGTGCTGCCTGTCACCTGCCACAGCAAGCCGTTTCCATGCCGGATGCCCTGGAGAAAGGGCCCTCGCTCGATGGAGTGGGCAGTCGCCTGCAGCCTGCTTGGATGGCACAATGGATTGCCGACCCCCAATCGCTAAGGCCCCAAACGCACATGCCCCAGGTGTTTCGAGGCAAAGAAGGACTGCAAAAAGCAGCTCATATCGCCGCCTTCCTTTCCCAGCAACGTGCCCCGATTCGCCGTCTTGGCCAAGGGGATGCGACCAGGGGTGGACACCTTTTCCAGGCCTTGAATTGCATTGGTTGCCATGCTCTCGAAGGGGAGGTTCCTGCTCGAACATCTCTGGAACGAGTCCATCAAAAATATCAACCCGGGGCCCTGGCTGCCTATCTTCAGAATCCCGCGTTGCATTACCCCGACACGGCCATGCCGAGCTTTGAACTTTCCTCCACTGAAGCCAGAGATCTAGCCAGTTTTCTCCGTTCGCTGGACCCCCATCCCGATGCCAAGGCAGATCTTCCCTTCGGGAATCCGAGTCAGGGAAAGACCCTTTTGGCCTCCTCTGGCTGTTTGCAATGCCATGCGCTGGATGGGGTGGATTCGACTTTTTCTGCGCCAGGCCTGGATCAAGCCCTGCGGTCCAACAAAGGATGCCTGGACCCAGAGGCCAAGCCATCTCCAGCACCGCACTTTGCTCAGCCACCTTTGGTCGGAGAGCTTTCCAACGAGGATCGTCAACGATTGATCACCTCCCTCACTCATTTCGTGCCGGCTGAATATGCCGAACGAACGATTAAAGGCCTTCAGTGCACTGCCTGCCATGCGCGTTTCGATGAAGTCGCCGGAGTGGATGCCCTCCAGGAGAGCGTCAAGCACTTGAAGGCCACCCCTGCCACCCAGCAAGATGGGGAAGGTGCTGGTCAACCACCTCAACGCATTCCTTCCCTGACTCATGCGGGGCACAAGTTGCAGGCCCCTTGGGTGGCGGACCTGATTGCCGGAGAGGTGCTTGAGTCCACCCGGCCTTGGCTGGAAGCACACATGCCTGCCTGGCCCTCGCGCGCTCAGCATCTGGCGCAAGGACTGGCCCATGGCTCGGGTCTCAGTTCGGTGGCTCAGACGCACACTCCAGGGGCGGAGGCACAAAAGGAGATGGGAGAGCTTTTGGTGGGAGCCAAGGGATTCAGTTGCAATGCTTGCCACGCCGTGGGGGACCAACCTGCTCTTTCGGTATTTGAAGGAGCCGGTCCAAACCTCAAGCTGGTTTCCTCCCGATTGCGTGAAGGGTATTATTTTGACTGGATGCATTTTCCTCAGCGCTGGATGCCTGACACCATCATGCCGCGCTACGCTGAAAACAACCAATCACCTTTGGAATCTTATGCGGGGGGGCAGGCCGACCTGCAATATGCGGCTCTTCTGGAATACTTTCATGACCTGGCTGATCGCCAACCTCCTGGAATGGCCCCTGGACTGGTGGGAGCCTATTACTCAGTACGAAGAGACTGGCAGCGCACGCTCTCTCGCCTGGATCGATCACGTCCATTCCTCCTGCGCAAGGACGACAGGATTGAGTTTCCAAACGGAGCGGAGACCTTTTCAGACACCAAATTGACCGATGCCTTCATGGTGCGCTGGACCGGGATGCTGCGGGTGCCCATCTCGGGAAAATACATGATCCACGTCCAATCGGATGACGGGGCCCGTTTGCGGTTGGATGGTGAGATTCAACTTGATGAGCTTGGCCCCCATTCTTTTGCCGAAGAAACGGTCACCTTAGATTTGAACGCTGGCTTGCACCCCTTCGAGCTGATCTACCATGAAATCGGCGGAGGGCAGGGCTGCGTGGTGTCGTGGACCCGACCCGGGAGTCGTCGTGAGGTCATCCCTGCAACCAACTGGTTGCATCGACCCAAGGATTTGGATGCCATCCAATGGAATCCCGAGGCCTGGGCTTCTTATCGAGTCATTACGAGGGAAACCCGAGGCGGAGGAAACGCCCGCTCCAGTCAGGAGGTGCTGGATGCCAAGTATGGCTCCTTGATTGGAACCGCTGTCCGGGTGGCCAACGATGACCGTGGAGAAAATGTTGCCTTTCGCGGTCAGGTCGTGCGATTGGATGAGAGTGGGCGTGCAGCCATCGTATTTGATACCGATACCATGCGTATGGCCGCTGCGTGGCTCGATGGCGGACTGAGGCTCGAGGGGCTCCCTTTTACAGGCGGTCACGGTGCTTTCCCTAATCTTAGAGTCGAGCCCTTGATTCGCAATCGAGCCGCACCTGGGTGGGCGCAGGCAGGTGGCTCCTTCGAAGAACCCAGACAAACTTCGTATCCGCCTCTGGGTCCGTTGCCGAAGTCCTGGGCTCACTACGAGGGTCTCTATCGCCATGAGGACCGGGTGATCTTTGCCTACACGGTCGGCTCGACTCGAGTCTTGGAATACCCATCTCTGATTGAGACAGGTAACACCCGAGTCATTTCAAGACTTTTGGAAATCCAGGCCCACGATGAACCTCTCTGGGTGACGGTTGCTGATCTCACCGCCTCACTCGAATCGATCCATGAGCAAGAATGGCTGCTGGGAGGGGCGCGCATCGGTCTGGGTCAAGCGCCGACTCAGACCCAATGGGTTCAAGAGGGTGGGCAGCTTCGCCTTCAGCTCCCTCCTGCCACAAGGGCCTATCAGGTGGAAGTGGTTTTTTCCAAGCGTGATGAACCCTTGCCCTCAAACCTTCCGCGCCGCGACCAATCGTTGCAAGAGTGGACTCACGGGGGTTCGGTACGCTGGCCTGAAGTTCTGGTGACGCGTGGTGAATTGGCATCCGAAGATGCTGAAGCCGCCTACGTGATGGATCGATTGACGCTTCCGGATAACAATCCCTATGGTCTCGAGTTGCGCATCGGTGGTTTTGACTTCTTTTCGGATCCAACCACGGCTGCCATCTGCACGTGGGATGGAGACGTTTGGATTGTCAGTGGAATCGACGCGGACTTGGACACTTTGGAATGGAAGCGATTTGCCTCTGGGATTCACGAGCCTCTGGGATTGAAAATTGTTGAGGATCGGATCTACACGGTGAGCGATGACCAAATCACTCGCTTTCACGATTTCAATAAGGATGGGGAAGCTGACTTCTACGAAAATTTCAACAATGACTGGGAATTGACCTCTGGCTTTCACGCATTTCTTTTTGATCTTCATACCGATCCTGAAGGCAATTTTCTCTTTGCCTTCGGCTCACCGGTGCGTGGTGGGGGAAGAAGTTTTGAACGCATGAGCGCACATCATGGATCGGTTTTGAAGGTGAGCGCCGATGGTTCTACGCTGACACGCTATGCCAGCGGTCTGCGCGCACCCAATGGGATCGGGGTGAGTCCTGACGGACAGGTGACGACCGGAGACAATGAAGGGACTTTTGTGCCCCGATGTCCGATCAATTGGGTGGAACCGGACGACTTTCTGGGTGTGGTGGATTCGTATGAGAATCGGGATCGTCTCCGAACCACAGCCACTGTGGAAGAGCGTCGAGGTGGTCGAGAGCCGGCCTGGGATCGCTCCGAGGAGCCAAAGCCCCTCGCTTGGCTGCCCAAGGGAGTCGACAACTCTGGCGGCGGACAGGCATGGGTCACCAGTGATCGATGGGGTCCCCTTCAAGGCCAGATGCTGCACGGTTCCTACGGTCAAAGTTCCCTCTATTTGGTGCTGAAGGAAAAGGTGGAAAGCCAGATGCAGGGAGGGGTTGTCAAGTTGCCGTTGCGTCCTACCTCCAGTGTGATGCGCATGCGTTTCAATCAGGAGGATGGCCAGCTTTATTTGAGTGGGCTGAAAGGGTGGCAATCCAATGCGGGCCGAAATGGTGGCCTGGATCGTGTTCGTTACACGGGCAAGCCATTGGCCATGCCCAATGAGCTGCATGTGACGCCAGACGGGTTGCGTGTTTCTTTCACCCAGGCGCTGGATCCCGGCCAAGCTCAGGACATTGAGCGTTTCAGTCTGCGTGCATCGGACATTCTCTGGGATCAAGCCTACGGCTCTNCNGAATNTCTTCTTGGGCAGCGAGAGCTTGCTCCTGATCAAAAGCAAACAGGCTGGTCTTCCTTTTCGATCCTCAAAAGCGAGTTGCTTGAGGATGGTCGCAGCATTCATCTGACGATTGAAGATTGGCAGCCGGCGCACATGCTTGAGTTGAATGTGGATGTGACGACCCGTTCTGGGCAGCCGATTCGTACCCAGATTCATCATACGGTACATGTCATTCCAGAAAGCGGAAAAGACCTTTGATTAGGGTAGGATTCGCTTAGGGGAGTTTTCCTTTGACGGATAGCTCAAAGGTCGCCATGTTGCACCCAATCTCCTGGTTGCTTCATGAAATACCTGACCTTTCCCCAGTGTTTGCTGACCCTTTGTCTTGGTGGTGTTCTCTATTTGAGCCAGATTTGCCTGCAGGGGGCTTCAAGCCCCAATGTGGTGCTGATCATGGCAGATGATCTGGGCATTGGTGATATCACTCCGACCCATCCTGGCTGCAAGATTCAGACGCCTCAGCTTCAGAGGTTGGCGGATGAGGGAATCACTTTTCTGGATGCCCACACGACCAGCTCGGTCTGTACGCCCACTCGATATGGACTGCTCACCGGTCGATACAACTGGCGATCCAGGTTGGCNCGAGGTGTCCTGAGCGGTCGAAGCGAGCATTTGATCCCTCAGGGTCGGCCGACTCTTGCACACATGCTTCGTCGCGCGGGGTATCATACGTCCATGATTGGGAAATGGCATCTCGGCTGGGATTGGCACAANGATGCCGATGGTGTGATTGACTTCACACATCCGGTCCTCAATGGGCCGGACATCAACGGTTTTGACCGGTATTATGCGCATTGTGGTTCATTGGACATGCCTCCGTATGTCTGGGTGGANACGGGACGTGTGACGGCCGTACCGGATCGAGAAGAGGGGGTGACCAAGGCTCAGGACCGCTACGGGTGGTATCGCCAAGGCCCCATCGGATCGGATTTTCACATCGAGCAGGTGTTGCCCCATCTTTTTGAGCAGGCGATGAACCAGATTCGGGGGCATGCCGCCCGCACCCATAACCAACAGCCCTTTTTTCTCTACCTGGCACTTCCTGCTCCCCACACGCCCATCGTTCCGCTTGCTCCTTTCAAGGGGGCCAGCGGTTTGAACCCTTACGCGGATTTTGTCATGCAAACCGATCATCATGTGGGTCAATTGCTCNACACTCTCAAAGAAACGGGTCTGGAAAAAAACACGATGGTCCTATTCACCAGCGACAATGGCTGTTCACCAGAGGCCAACTTTCCACTCTTGGCAGAGCATGACCATCATCCAAGCGGTGTCTACAGAGGCCACAAGGCTGATATTTTTGAAGGAGGGCATCGAGTGCCCCTCATCATCCGCTGGCCCGGTAAGATTCGACCCAAAACCCAATCCAAGCATCTGGTTTGTCACACGGATCTTTATCCGACTCTCGAGGCGATCAGTGGACAAAAGCCTCACAAGCAGGGCGGAGAAGATGGTTTTAGTCTCCTCCCGATATTCACCGATCAGGGTCCTTCCAAACGGGACTGCCTAATTTCCCATTCCATCGATGGATCTTTTGCCATCCGTCAGGGAGATTGGAAACTTTGTCTCAGTCACGGCAGTGGCGGATGGAGTGCCCCGAAGGAGGCGTCTGCCAAAAAGCAAGGACTTCCTGCTCTGCAGCTCTATCATTTGGGAATGGATGTGAAAGAGTCGCACAATCTTTTGAAGAACTATCCTGCTCGGGCGCGGGCCTTGCTGTCGCTTTTGAAGGAGCATGTAGAGCAAGGGAGATCCACACCAGGGCCTCGATTATCCAACGATCGAGACGTCCAGGTCTTGCGCGAAGGTTGGGATACTAGTCTCATTAAGTAGACTCCAGCACTGTTTTCCCAACAAAAAGACATGCACCAGGCATGAGGCCATGGCACCATGGTGTGATGAGCTTGAGGCAGATTTACAGCGGTGCATTTTTCTTTTTGAGGCAATGGATTCTTTTGCCTGTCACCCTTGGCCTGTTGGAAGCAAGCGCCGCACAGCGCGTGGCAAACACTTCGCTCAACATGCCACCCGGATCTCCCGGATGGTTCCTTTGAGGTGGTGGATGCTTTTCCCGGTTTGAGGTTCTCCAACTCGGTTGCCGTGGTCTCTCTTCCCGGGAATGACTCGTTACTTTTTGTCGTCGAAAAACCTGGTCGCATTCGCAAGGTGCACCTGGGAACCGATCCTCAATGGGCGATGGATCACTGGCGCATGAGCTTCAAACGGGGATCCGAGGGCAGCACCTTACAATTCCCCAACCCTGGCTCGGGTGAGCTTTCCTGGAAT
>NYYT01000106.1 GCA_002686885.1 Pedosphaera sp. | reverse complement strand
CACTCTACGCAGAATAGCGCTGGCTCTAGGATTGTTGGCTTTCCGGTTGATGAGTAGATCGGGGAACTACGGCCCTAGAATCTTTCCGTGTAGCTGGGATGGGTGCGAATACAATCCTGCTCGGATCATATCGCCAAAGGTGTATGCCCCGTCGCTCAGAAAGTGTCGAAGATTACTAGGCTATCCGTTAAGCCTGATGCGACCCAAGTGGACTCCTCGTTGGTCGGTCCAGGTCACCCACAGGGTATCGTTTTTGGAGATCGCACATGTCCTGCCGCGAAAAATCGGCCCTTTCAGCTGGGTAAGGATTTGTTCATGGGTAAGGGTCCCGTTTAGAGAAACTTCCGCCAGTCGCAATACGATGCCATCTCCCTCGCGCCCCAGCCAGCTGGTCGCAAAGCCCTGCTCAGTAGTGACCGTGGAACAGCCCCCAAGGGGTGCCTGATCGTCCAGGACAATCTCTCGTTTATGGGATGGGTCTTTATGGGGATGAACTTCAAGAATCACCTTTGGTTGATCGTCGGCAGCCGTGAAACGACTCACGGCTAGGTGACTCTCGCAGCTGGCGACACTGGGCCCATTGACGGGACAACCGGGGACGATCCACTGATCGTCTGCCAGAGGGTTCGGTGGAGACCATTGATCGTTGTGGCGACGCACCCAGCGGATGTCTCGAATCTCTTTGGCGGTGCGGTCTCGATAAAAAACCACAGGACCGTCCGGGGTGGTGGTGGCTGTTGTGGGGCAACAGGTGCAGACGTTCTCGTCCAGGAGTCTCTCATCCCGAATTTCTGAGCCCGCCAGCAAGGCGGTCCGCAGTGTCATGTTGCCTTTCGGCTGTGTCATCTCGCGACCGTCCAGCCAGAAGGCACGGGCGTCTTTGCCTTCGAGAGCAAAGGAAACAAAACCATGCTCTACTTCACTTTGGTCGTCATGGAGCCAACCCAATGGCTGCCAGGTTTGCCCCTGATCTGTGGATCGCTGCATGCGGATGCCGTAGGCATAGGTGTCGGACCCCAGTTTCTCGAGCCATTGAGCATACCAGTCACCGCCACGGGTTTCCACCATCGATGGAATGTCGGCCCAATTGGCAAACATTTGATGAGACTCAGCGATGGTCTGAGTGGCGTCAAACGCCAAGCCGTTCCAGCGCGCTAGGTGAACCGTGGCCTTGCCATTGGGTTCTGGTTCCATCCAGGTAAAGGCAAATTGCTCTTTCAAGCTGCAGAGATTGGGGGCCAAGGCCCTCTCGGAGGTGGGTGTCTGAACCATCTCCAGAACCCATTGACTTTCGGCCGCCAGTGTGTGGAAGCAGGTGATCCACCCGGTGATCAGGACGAAGGGTTTCATGGGTGATTGGGAGCTGGGATGAATTGGACGGCATCGACAATCACATATTTTCCCTCGGTTCCCTTCGTGCCGATGACGACTGAACCCTTGCGTCCCTTTTGGAAATGAAACCTCCCGATGGAACGAAAGAGCTTCGCCAGAGGGGCGGGCTCATTCTCGTTGATCTGGACAACGCTCGTTCCCTTGCTGTGATGAATGGTGATGGGCACTCCCTGGGCGCGCCGAACATTGGAATTGTGGGCAATGCGCACCTCGTAGAGCCCCGTTGCGGGAAGCTCCGGGGTGAAGGTAGCCGTTTTCTCGCCCTTTTTTTCCTTCATGTCATGGATGTAACCCGCCCCCACAAAGGGAGGTGTGTGGACGCTGTGCTGCCAATTGCCGACAAGCTTGGCCTCCGTATTGTCGACGACGATGCCCGGCAAAGTGGCCTTGTCAGCGACGATGAAGGGAAGGTTCTCGGGCTTGTCGACCTGATCGGGGCGTGGCAGGGAAGGCACCTCATCGGCAGGCAGGCACATGACAAATAGGAAATATGGAAGGAAGCCTTTCACCGTTCTCAATGTGTCATGTCTCTCTCTCATCTCTCAAGCCTTCTTTGATGGTATCTTGTGCTGTTTTGAATGCCCTGGCGTGGCTTTTCCGACCCAAAGGGTTCTCTCCATCAATTTTGGATAAAATAAGTGGCGTGGACGTCCATTTTTGCGCGTGTATCCCGTATGAACCCGTTTCCATTCCTTAAACACGTTTGTCTACTGACCTTGATGGTCATGGCTGCCACAGCCGTCAGTCTTCAGGCTCAAAATGCCCAGTCTTCGAAACCTCAGAGCCCGGGTTTTGAAAAAATGAAAACTCTTGTCGGAAAATGGGAAGGCAAGCTCGAGCGTTCCAACGGGGAAACCGTACACTTGCGCACCCAATATCGAGTGATTGGTGGGGGCGTGAGTATTGTGGAAGACTGGATTGAGGACGATGAACCCATGATTACGGTTTATCATGATAAACGAGGCAATCTCAGTGCTGTGCATTATTGTGCCTTGGGCAATGCCCCGGCACTCAACATGTCGAGTCTGGACGAGGGTAAAATCGCCTTTACCTTTGACCCCATCTGTGGCCTGGACGCCAAAAAAGAACGCTTCGTGAATGCCTTCCACTACGAATTCAACGGCGAAGAGCCCACCGTCATGCACTTTGTGGGTGTCGTCGATGGTGTGGGTGAGGGCAAGGTGACCAGTAAGGCCACACTCAAAAAAGTGGCTGAGTGGTCCAAAAATTGATGGTTGCTTGAGTGGCTCATGCGATGAGTGCCAAGAGGCCCTCCTTATCAGGGGGGCTCTTTATTGAAACAGCCATTCAGGAGTGGCATCCCAATGACTGAATGCCATGCAGGCAAGCCTTGAGGTTCGTTATTGCCTCAACCGGAAATAAGCCGATGGAGCCTCTGGTGGCAGCGTGATGCTTGAGATGCCGTTGGAAAGGATGGGAGTGGCATCGATCGGTGTCCAGGCTGCTTCAAGTAGTTCTGGGGTGGATTCCAGTGTGAAAGACGTGGAGTCGCCAGCCCACTGCAAGGTGATGGTGCCGGTATCATCCAGTGCGAGCATGAGGGTTGGAGCCTCTTGCGGTTTGCAATCCTCCAGCGGGTTGATGCCGGCAAAAGGGCCGCAAGGGCGTAGTACCCCATAGCGAATCCGCGTGAAATGAATCTTGTCACTCAACACAAAACGCGCGGCTGCCTGAGGGCCCTGATTGACGCCGTTGAACTTGATTTCCGGGATTTCAAAGTAAGCCTCCTTCCATTGGTCGCTTCCTTCCAGCCTGATGACTTCATCATCAGGCGTGAACCCAAAGGTGGTCAGGGCTCCTACGTCGCGTTGATACACCTCGGGCCGGAAAGTGGCACCGGCTAGTTCAGGGTTGTCATAGTAGGTGACACAGAGGGAGAGGTGCGCATTGGGTTGGGTGCTGGGGCCAAAGGCCTCATCGAGAATTGCAAAATTCATGTACCTGTGGGGAAAGCCGGGGGTGCCATCGTCCAAGGCAGGGCGCACGCTCATGCGGCGTTCTTGTGCGGGGCCTGCTTCTTCCAGGATCATTTCCTGGTCCCCCCCTGAATTACCGGCTCCCAGACCGTTCTGCAATTCCAGATGCAGATCGTATTCGGCGTAGTTGCCATATTGATCGGTGCAGATGGCCGGGTCTTCAAAACAGTCGGTCAGGGGGTCCTGGCCTGCCAATGGGTGTTCGCCGGTTCGTAGGATTGCCATTTCGACTTTGGACACATGGATGCCAGGGGTTTCAAAAAAGAGTCGCGGCCCTCCGGTCAGCGANCCGGTATTNACTCCTGAAAGGGTGACNTCGGGNACACGAAAGGCAATGCTCTTCCACTCGCCGGTTCCCTNGCTGCGCCAAAGTTTTTCCGGCGGGAAGATATCAATGCCTCCTAGAGCGTCAGTGGCAAAGGCTTCGGGCCCGAAAAGAGTGCCCGTCAATGCGGGGTCATCGTAGTAGGTGATGCACACCTTCATCACGACGGGGTCGTTGCAGGGAAGCCCCAGATAATGGTCGGTAATCCCAAAATTCATGTANTGCCCTTCAGCGACGACCGCTTGTCGTTTGTCTCCCGNGGGTCCAACGTTCTGAACNACGTTCACGGNCTGGTCGCCATNGTTNAGCAATTCGAGATGATGGTTTGAATCATGAGCCATATCGGCCCAGACGTGATTGGTTTCCGGAGGGGCAGGGCANTCGTCCTTGGATTCAAACTGGTTGATTTGNTCGGGTTCTCCAAAAGCGCCTTCTTCCCCAAAGGCGACCACACGTACGGTCAATCCGGCGACGTTCTGNAAGCGNATNGTGCCGCCATTGACACCACCCGCTNCGATGTTGCCCTGGGCATTGTCCGCCGGCTGGTCCACATAGCGTCCACCATCCGGTCGGGTGCCGTTTTCAATGCGAAACAAGGCCCAGTTCCACTTGCCATTGTTGGCTTCCACGGGCAGGGAGCCTCCGGCCACTTCATTGAGATTGCCANTCGGTCCACCGGGAAGCGTTCCAGTCAGAAAGAGAAAATCACGCGGNGTGCCATCGGCCGCGAGAATGGAGGCATCACCATAAAATTGGACCAGTATGTCAATGACGGGATCATCCCCCCAGTCGAAGAAATAGGCATCGGCGATATTGAGGTAAGCCCCGAGGGTGCGCGTTCCACGGTAGCCCCCGATGATGACATTGCGGGTTGCCTGATCGCCTCCTCCCTGGATGCTGAGGTCGCCTTCGAACCACTGGCCTCCTGCAGGTTCAAATACAGCATCCCGATCGCTGACCACGTAGTGCACTTCCTTGTCTGGATCCACAGTGGCAGGCCAATCATCAGGAGAAAAGGGGCCTTGCTGGCCAAGGGTCTGGAGAAGCGTGAGACTGAAAAGGAGCAGGACAGAGACAATGGGTTTCATGGTTTTTGAGTTGAAAAATAGATGGTGTGCCGAGTGCATCACAGTGCGGCCGGCTTGGGGTTGATACCTTGAATTGGACTGCTAATGGCTTTAAAAGTAAAGCCATTAGAAAGCACCCCTACCATCTCAGATTTCGATTTCCGATCGCATGTTGTTGGATGCCCTTTCTGCTGTGTTTCAGTCGAGATCTCTATTTGAGTGGCTTGGCTCAGGATATTGCCTTCAACCCACCTCCCGGCGATTCGGTGTTTTTTGACCCATCGATAAGGAAGGTGATGTCATCGTGGACAAAACAGGATCGTCTGGTGATGACGCCTTACTTCTACTGGTATGATGTCTGGAGTCAGGCCCACCTGCTCAATCCCGACAACAGCGACGCTTTGACGACCCATCCGGCCACTCTGACGGGGTTCTCCTATAAGTCTGTGGCCTGGCATAAAACTCAGCTGCGGGACATGGAAGCAGCGGGAATAGATATCGTTTTGCCTGTCTACTGGGGAGATCCTTCTCAACTTCAGGAGATTGGGCTGTCGTATTGGAGTTACGCGGGGCTCGGGCCCTTGGTGGCGGCACGGGAATCGCTGTTGGCGGAGGGGGCCTCACCCCCGAGGATTGGGCTCTTTTACGACACCACGACTCTGGAAAAGAACCTTTGGAGGGAACACGTCGATCTGACCACTCCACGAGGGCAAGCCTGGTATTATGAATCGATTCGAGATTTCTTTTCGATGATTTCGCCAAAGCACTGGGCGATGATCGATCAAAAACCGATCGTCATGACCTACGCTTCCTCATTTGCCCGGGACTACGATCAAACCCATGTGACGGTGGCCAAGGAGAGGTTTGCGCAGGATTTTGGCGGGATGCCGTTTTACCTGATCAAGGAGGTGTCCTGGGCGCTTGAGGCGGAAGATACCTACGCATGGGGTGGGGCGACTGGTTTGCGTTCCCTCTCCGTGGCTTCTCTAGGGCCCGGTTACGATCACTCCAGCGTGCCGGATCGTGCCCCATTGGTTGTTGATCGCGAGGGAGGTGAATTTTTTACCCGCAATTGGATGCGCCTGCTGCGTATGGGGGTGAATCGGGTCATGATAGAAACGTGGAACGAATTCCATGAAGGCACCGACATTGCTCATTCCAGAGAGTATGGGCGGCGCTATCTGGAACTGAATCGTCAGTATGCTGACCTCTTCAAGGCTCGTTATGTGCCACCCCCCATTCAAGGGCCCTTCTCCGACCTCTCAATGGTCAGCTTGGATTTCAGCGACCCTCAAGATTCTGAAGATCCAGCAGGGCTGATCTGGCTGGATTGGCAGGACGGCTTGTCGGAACTGGTGAGGCGAGGTGGGCGCCTCTGCCGTCGTTTCCTCTCGGACCTCAGCCCGGTATCCTATCTTTATTTCCGAGTGCACGATTCCTTTCGCTGGGTGGGAACCCGAGAGCTTGAGGTGAAAGTGTGGATGGAAAAAACATCGGATGGGCTCCCGGATCTGGAGTTCGATGGTTCGGACGGCCTGGCGCCGCTGATGGGAGCCTATACACTGGCCAGAATCGTTAGGGCAGAGCGAGTGACTTCGGGCCTGACGCAAGTGACCTATGCTCTTCCGGAAGCTCGTTTCATGAATGGTCAGAATGGTGGGGCAGATTTTCGCTTAAGCAAACAGGAGGGTGATGTTTGGGTCTATCGTATTGAAGTGAGCACAATGCCTTTTACTTCGCCACCTTATGGGATTTTGTCCAGTGCAACACTTTCCCCTCTTGAAGGCGATGCCAATGCGCTGAGGCTGGAAGTTCGTGGAAAAAGCGAGATGCGACACGTCGTGGAGCGCTCGAGTGACCTATCCACATGGCGTCCGATGTCATCGGTCTATCTGGCAGAGGGTCAGGAAAGGGGATTTTTGGAAGTGCCTGTCACGCAGTCGAAACAATTTTTTCGCCTGTCCCCGGTGAAACCATAAACTCGATTCTCAAACTGAATGCATGGAAGGAATCTCGTGCCTACCTGCGTCTTTTGCTTTTGTGAGTAGGCTCCGGCCTTTTATGGATCGCTGCCAACGGTTATAGAGACAGGCCCCGCAGGATGGTTCATTGGCAGTGGCAGAATCCACCCGACACGCCTATGGCTTGCGCGATGACACCGGTCGCACCATGGATGGTCTGCAGGTGATGGCGACGAAACCTCTAGTTTTGTGAGTCAGAACTAATGATTTTCTTTAGAGATCTCTTGTTAGAGAGCTTTTAATACCTAAGGGCGAGTTCAATCAACTAGGCTGTATTCCACAGCCCAGTTTTTCTTGAGCTCCTCCATTTTTGATTGGGTTTTGAAGGGAAGCTTTGAAAGACGCTTCAATTGATCCTCGTCAGGTTGTAAGTTGGAAACTGGTTCTGACGCCGAATTTGAATGGAGTATTTGGATGGTTTGTGAATTTTCTTCAAGTTTACTGATAACTTTCATTTTCTATAATCAAACTGCACCCATATTACCCAATTGCAAGATGGGGGTTACCAGAAAAGTTAGAGAAATTAAAGAGAGTGCAAGAGGTTACTCGTTCAGACCCAAAGTTCTATCCCAATCCTGTATGATCATGGCGTCTGGTTCCTGGATGCGCTGGGAAATACTCTCAGGTTTTGCCTGGCTCTCAATATAGAGAAATCGATCGTTAGTAGATACATAAAGCATCATGCGTGGCGTGTATCTATTGCCAAGAAAGATGTTTAGTGGGAGGTCGAAAACCTTTGCAGGAGGGGAAAAAGCAGGAGCTGGATCAGGTCTGAAATCGGTGCTGTATAGAGCCTGCCCATCTGGATCAATATAAAAAAGGGTGTTTTGAGTGGGGTGCCAGAATGGATGAATGGCCTTATGGCCCTGGTTTATGACGTACCGGATGGATGCGTCTGGAAAGCCCACCACATAAACCGCATCGTCTTTTCGTTGCTCACCTGAAACAAAGGCCATCCACTTTTCGTCGTGCGAAAGTGCGGGGTTCCAGATGTCATCGAGATGAGGGGGGAATGGTTGTGGGGTGCGTTGCTCCGATTTCATGTCAATGTATGCGTGAAGCCCCCAGCGAGGTAGACCCTGAATGAGGATGAAACGTCCGGTATTCGATGAATTAATTGGGTATCCGGGGCATAGGGTTTGCGGATTATCAGTATAATTGCGGCCTGTAAGGATGGTTCGAACCCCCAAAGCGTCCCACTCATTGTAAATCAATTGATTATTTATGGTCCACAGGGGGCTTCTTAGATGATTGATGGATCCTTGCGATTTGATTCGAGAACTTGTTTTTCGGGCAAGGTCGTGTTGCCAAAAATGAGAGCTAATATCGTCATTGGCTCCAAAAAGGAGATGCTTCTGGTCACTAGAAAGATCCATACCACTGATCCATCTTCGATCGAGTGTCCCTTCAAGATACGAAGCAGGATTGCCATCTGGATGGATCCATCTGAGTCGGAAGGATGGAGTCGGCTTGTGTCGGGTGAAAATAAGGGTGTTGTCTGATGAGATCGCCAAACCGCCACTCGCTTCGTCACTAACATTGAAAATTTCACCCGTGCGAGAAAGTGTCTCGAGATCAAAGGGAAAAGCCCAGAGGCCCCTTTTGCTCGCACTTCGGATAGCAAAGACCACGTGTCCGCTCGGGGCGTAGGTAGGGTTAAGTAGATTGTATCCTGTTAGTTCCAAGAGGTCTTTGCGCCCTGTTTTCTCACTCCAAAGGGTGATAGTGTCAATGGCATGATGTCGTCGGTGAGTGACGAAAAGAAGTCCTTTTTGCTCAGGTAAAGCAGTAGCCTCATGAAAGTTATCGTCCTTATGGGTCGTTGGGAGAATTAGTGTCGCATCCTCATGGCCATTGAGGTTGACTCGGTAAAGGCCTTCATCTCCTGTGTTAAAGATGAGATCTCCATTCGACTTCCAAAGCCCCCCGCCATGGTTGGGAGCGACATTGCTTTTCAAAACAGACACAACCGTTCGTTGGTTGTTGGTAAGAGAGTGGATCAATAATTTGTTCTTTTCCAGGTAGGCAATGCGATCACCCTCAGGGGAAATAAAAGGCTCCTGCACAAACTGAGGGTAAATTCGCTTTGTTTTTCCGAAGTGGTCAATCGGATGCTCCCAAAGCCCGTTGTGACTTCTAATAATGAGGCTTCGGTTTTTTGGTGTAACGAGCAAATATCTTAAATCAATGGTTTCATCGGTGGGTTCGGTGAAGTAGATGGGTAAAGTTAGTGGTGTTTGGGGAATACTTGAGTTTGCTTCAATACGAGTTTGATCTAAATCTATCGGCCAATAAGTGATAGATAAAAACAGTAATATCCCTCCAGCCATGCACCATGCAATGGCGCCCTTCATGGCCCTTTGCGGCAACGAGTGCAATGGGCTTGATGGAGGAGAAGCTTCTTCTAACTCCAAGAGGGTGTCTGCCAGATCCAATCGTGCGGCCCCAATGTCAGGAAGGCGACGTTGGAGGTCCCTCCGAAGGCACTTTTCGAGAAGCCAGCGAACTTTTTCAGGTGTCTCTTGTGGAAGGGTTTCCCAAGGAATCTCTGCCTTCAGGGTGTTTGAAAGAGTTTCCACGGGGTCCTGTCCTTGAAAAAGGCATTTGCCGGTGAGCATTTCAAAAAGAACACACCCAAAACTCCAGATATCACTTCGTTGATCTAGTGGTCGGCCTCGCGCCTGCTCTGGGCTTAAATAGGGAAGGGTGCCCATGATGACGGCGGTTTGGGTAAGCAAGGACGCGGATGTCCTCTCGGGCAGCGTTTCTTCACCAACAGCGGGTTCTACCGGAAGTCCGTGGAGGTCGGTGATTAGAGCCGAGAGCCCAAAATCAAGCACTTTGATTTCATGCCTTGAATTGATCTTGATGTTTCCTGGTTTGAGATCCCTGTGAACAATCCCTTTTGCGTGGGCTGCCTCCAAGGCATGGCTGATGGAAGCCGCCATTTTTATAGCTTCATCGAGGGGCAAGGGGCCCTGTTGCAGTCGTTCTGCCAGGGTTTGGCCATCAATGTATTCCATAATGATGGCATGGTCGCTATCCGAATGCTCCACTCCATAGATGCCGGCGATGTTGGGGTGTTCCAGCGAGGCGAGTAATTCAGCTTCTTGCTGAACGTTGTGTTGAATTGTTTCTTGTCCGGATCCTTTGTCAGGAATCCATTTGATAGCAACCGGGCGTTTGAGGTCGTTGTCGAGTGCCCGAAACACCTTTCCGCTTACCCCTTCTCCAATCATTGCCTCCAAGGTGTATTGGGCAATGGTAGCTGGTGCCTCGCATGGTGCTTTCGTCAAGATCCCTGCCGGCTCACGGGTTAGAAAAGCCGACTGAGTGGTATGAGCCTTCAAGAGGGAGAGAAGGGGGCCATGAAGGCCCGGGTGCGATTGTTTCACGGTTTTCAGCCACGATTCTCGATCAGGGCTATCCAGAGACAGCGCTTGGTCAAAAAACTTCTCCAGCAACGCATGATCCGATTCTTGTGTCATGAGGCCACGGTGGAATGTGAAGGGGATTGAAGCCGTCTGGCCAAGTAGGCTCTGCCAAAAGTGACCTTGCGCTGGATGGTCCGCTCAGAGATGCCTGTAGCCGTTGCAATTTCGTGATTGTTCATGCCAACGAAAAATCGCATTTGGAGCATCTTTCCTACTTCAGGGTGGTCTTTTTCCAGTTGTTGGAGCACTTCATGCATCGCAAGAATTTGTGGATCTTCGCAGTCTTCGGCCGTCTGAATTTGTTCGAGCATGTGACTGTCGATGTCTGCCATCGGGAGTTGCCGTGAACGCTTTCTGGCTCGATCTACGAGAATGTTGCGCATTACCACCGAGGCGTAGGCGAAAAAATGTTCTTTCTCACGCCACCGGTCTCGGCTCTCGAGACGTAGCCAGGTCAAATGAGCCAGATCGGTTGCCTGGATGGATTGGGAGGGGCCAAACTGTTGCAGTTTGAAGCGCGCCAGTTGTCGAAGCCGCAAATAATCTTCGGGTAGCAATTGCCCAGTCTTCTCAAGAATCCGAAAGGGCTGTTTTGACTTCTCTTCCATGTCTATCTTCCCGATTGCCCATGAATGCTCCGTAGCATCACAGAAACAGAATGGAAGCTGATATGCGGCGTGTCGATTACAAAGAAGTCATAAGTTTGTAATGGTATGGGGTTTACTTGGAACTTTTTGTGGCCGCTTTCGAAGAGATGCGTTTGTGTTCGGTCGATGGCAGTTGGTTGACTCGTCCCTGGGCATCGATCTGGATTCGGATGAAAGTGTAGGTATCTTCGTTGCGTCGAATGTCCATTCCGACATGCGATTCGATCTCTCCATTCTCATTCAGGCTCTCGGCTCGGAAGATGGTCTTGTCCTTGAACAGGGAGCCCTTGTTTTCCCAGTAATCGCCCTTGCTGTTGAGGAAAACAGTCCTCACGGTTTTTTCTTGTTTGTCGTAAAACCGCATTCCGTGAATTTGGTTGCCGTTGCTGTGGCTCCCCTGGATTTGAATCATCGTACCTTTCAACTGAGCCGTGAAGGAAACTGTCCATTTACCGTCTGGGAAGGTGGCTTCCCATGTGCCGAGCTGCCACGCCATGGGTTGCAGGGGGCTGATTAGGTTTTGAGCTTCCACTCTCGTCGTATTGATCAACGGCAATGCAACAAGCAGCAGGGTTCCGACGGAGGCCCGGAAGTGGTAACTGATATTATTTAGCACTTTCACACTTCTAACCACGACTTGCGGATGCCAAACACGCCAAAAAAATATCTCCCAAGATGTTGGGCGGAAGGTGAATCCAATTGTAAGCTCTCTGCGGGGCTGAAATCACCCTTTACAAAAAAAGCTGGCTGTCCAAAACATCCTTTTGTTTCAACGCCATTTCTCCGTAGGGGAGCGATGCTCAGTAGCTTGGCTTATGAAACCAATCTCATCTGAATCTTATTCTGCCGCAGTGACTCGGGACGATGCCCACGAACTGGCATCCTTTGGCTACACTCAGCAGCTCCGCCGTACTATGGGGAGTTTTTCCAGTTTTGCCGTGGCTTTCTCCCTGATCTCGGTGATCACTGGGGTCACCGCCAATTTTGGTCATGGACTTCAACTGGTGGGTGGTGGGGTGTTGGCTTCCTGGTTGATCGTATTGTGTGGGCAGACCCTGCTCGCCTTGCTGTTGGCAGAGCTCTCCAACCGCATGCCCCTTTCAGGTTATGGGTATCAATGGACCAGTCGCCTGATGAATCCGCATTACGGTTTCTTCGTGGGCTGGCTTTTGATGCTGCAATTCATCACAGGTTTTCCTGGAGTGTGTGCCACATTGGGTTCTCAGCTAGGGCAGTGGTTGGGGGGCGATTGGATGGATTCCCGAGGTTTTGTTGTTCTCACTCTTGGTGTCATTACTCTTACTACTCTCATTCATTTATTCGGGATTCGTCTAGCGTCTCTGGTGAATGATACCGGGGTTTGGACAGAGATGTTCGGCGTGCTGGGAGTCGGGACCATCCTTATCGTACATGCGCTAATGAGCCAACCTTCGGCGGCTGTGCTTGTCGATACCACCCAACTTGGCAGCGGTGACACCGCCGGCATGGCTGCCTGGGCCTTGTCCCTTCTGGTGGGGGCCTGGTGTCTGACCGGTTTCGAAGCAGCCGCTGATATGGCTGAGGAAACCCATCAACCGCGGAAGGTGGTTCCGAGGGCCATGCTTCTTTCGCTGTTGAGTTCGGGGTTGGCAGGTGCTGTCCTCATCGGTGGTACCTTGCTGGCCATGCCGGATCTCAAGGAGGCTCAAGCCATGAGCGACCCACTCATGCAAACACTCGAAAGTGTGGTCGGAGGTGGCTGGATGAGCGTTATTCGCATCGTCATTTTGATTTCCATCTTTGCCTGTGGCCTGGCCTGCATGTCGGCCACCAGTCGATTGCTCTTCTCCCTGGCTCGGGATTCCATGCTTCCCGGCTCCGGCTGGTTGGCCCGAGTATCTTCTGCGCAGGGTGCGCCACGCAATGCGATCCTACTGATCTTTCTGCTCTCTTCGCTTGTCATCGTTTTTCTCCCCCGCCTGGACATGATCACTCAAATATCGGCTGTGGCGGGCTACATGGGCTATGCCGGGATTGTGCTGGCGGTGTTGATGACCCGAGTCCCGCCGCCTACTGCTGGTTTTCGACTTGGCGCTGCCCGGCCGGTGCTGGGGACCTTGGCTTTCTTCTGGGTGCTTGGGGTCGTGCTGGCTCTGACCGTGCCGCCCAGCGAGATTGAAGGGTTTGAGACCCGACACCTTCCTGCCTGGTCGACCGCAGGAGGATGCCTGCTGGGTCTTTGTGTTTATTGGTGCCTGGTGCGCAAACGGTTGCTTAAAGGAAGGGCTGGGCCGCCTCGAGCAGCAGCCTCCAGCCAACAAAGGATTTAGAATGAACGAGATATCGGGACGAACAAACGTATGCAGTGCCCGCTTTGGTGCGGGAGCTTCAGAGGGGCTGGGTAGGGAGTTGGGCCGTTTTCTGGTCACCACCATGGAAATCCCCTGGGGGTTGGTCAAGGAGCGGTTGGGAGCCGCCCCTGCCCAAGTGCTCATGGTGGAAAACATGCAGATCGAAACCATTGAGCGTCAGCTTGAAAAGGTGGGTGAGGTGGATGCTGTCCTTGGGATCGGCGGGGGGCAGGCCATTGATCTGGCTAAATACATTGCCTGGAAACGTCAGCTCCCTCTGGTGACGTTGCCTACCGTACTCAGTGTGGATGCCTTTGTGACCCCCGCAGCTGGTATTCGCCGAGGGCACCGGGTGGATTACGTGGGCGAAAGCAGCCCGGATCCGCTGGTCATTGACTACGATGTGCTGCGCACTGCACCGCCCGAACTGAACATTGCCGGGGTTGGGGATTTGCTTTCCATTCACACCGCCTGCTTCGACTGGGAGCTGGCGCAAAAGGCCGGTGTCAGTGAATACCCCTTTTCCCAAGCTGATGTGGATGCAGCTCGCCAGATTCTGGCCACCGTCATGGGGAAAACCGAGGCCATTGCCAACTGTACCGATGAGGGGCTTCAAGCCATTGTCGATGGCTACATGCGCGTCAACACCCTATGCCTTCCAGCAGGCCACTATCGGGTGGAAGAGGGCAGTGAGCATTATCTCTTCTACGAACTGGAAGAGCGACTTGAACGCCCCTTCATCCATGGGTGGATCGTGGGCCTTGGGGTGCACCTGCTGAGTCGGCTGCAGGGCCATCAACATGAGCAGGCAGTGGCCTTTATGAAGGAGGTCGGTCTGCCGCATCAGCCAAGGGATCTGGAAATTCAAAAAGACGACCTCCGTGCATCGTTGCTGGCCCTTAATTACTATGTTCAAGGTCGATCCGACTTGTGGTATACCGTCCTCAACGAACAGAAAATCACCCCGGCTTGGGTGGATGAAGCGCTTCAAACATTGAACTTCTAACCCTCGGGCATCGGGACACCTGGCGGATC
>NYYT01000105.1 GCA_002686885.1 Pedosphaera sp. | reverse complement strand
CCCGGCACAGATTGCGGTACACAACTCCAGGGCGAAATGACGCCCGCATTTCCAAAACTTGTTTCTTCACAGGGCGGTTTGCGGTCGATCACCGTGACAGACAATCCGCGTTCAGCCAGTTGCAAGGCGCAGCAGACGCCGACTATGCCAGCGCCAACCACGATCACTTCGTTACTATCTGTCCGTCTGCCTATTCCCACCATCCTTTGATACCCGTTTCAAAGGCCTCTGCTCATGCGTTCTGCCAACCACCGGCGAGTCTCCCCGCTATTCGGAGCGGCCAACACTGAAAGCTCAGGCGACAGGTTGAGGTATTGCATTTCGTCGGTACGCCATAACCTGAGTCACCAGTACCGGGGCTGCAAACAGCGCCGCATACAGCGTTGAATTGAGGGAAGGCGCGACAAGGAATATTCCGGCGATTCCAAACAGTGCGCGGCTCGGGCCACTCATATTCGCAAGGAAATAACCTGCAACCGAAGCCGAGAGCAGAAATACGCCGAGACCACATGTGATGACGGTATGAAGGAATTCCTGCCAAGTGAAGTAATCGTCAAGAACAATGAGCATAGCGGGTGAATAGACGAACACCATCGGCACAAGAAGCTTGCCAATTCCCAGCGAGAAGGCGGACAGGCCAGTCCTAAACGGATTCGATCCCGCAATTCCTGCTGCAGCATAGGCAGAGGCACAAACCGGCGGCGTGATCTCTGAAATCACACCGTAGTACAAAACAAAAAGGTGCGATGCCAGCGGCGGAATGCCAAGATTTGCAAGCGCCGGCTGCGCCACNGTTGCCAGCATCACATAAAGCGCCGTCGTTGGCAGNCCGGCGCCCATNAGGATACAGGTCACCGCAATCAGGATCAGCGATATAAACAGGGTGATATCGTTCAGCGTAAAGTCGGCAAATGGGATAAATGNAAACAGTGGCANAATAGATTCACCCATTCCAAGTGCACTGTTGGTCACCATGAAGCCTAGTCGAAATCCGAGGCCCGTGGCATTGACTACACCCACNACGATGCCGATTGCCGCGCAGACCGCACCAACCGAAAGAGCATATTTCACACCCTGCGACGCACCAGCAATCAGATCGCCAAGACCGATGCGATGGGCGGGATTTATGAAGCCAACAATGAGCACCGCGGTAATTCCCCAAAACGCTGCCATATGTGGCGAATAGCCNGAGAAAAGGACATAAATCAGTACNATCAGCGGAATGGATGTCATCCAGCCACGCTTGATGACCTCNATNAATTGCGGGATCTGTTCCGCGGAAAGGCCCTTCAGACCAAGCTTTTTGGCCTTAAAATGAACTATCGACATAACCCCGATATAATGCATGGCAGCTGGCACAGCCGCAGCAATAACAACGGTGCTGTAGGGGATTTCGAGGAACTCGGCCAGCACGAACGCCGCCGCACCCATGATCGGCGGCGTAATTTGTCCACCAGCACTAGCAGCTGCTTCCACGCCCCCAGCGAAATGGCCAGGATAGCCACTTCTCTTCATATTTGGGATTGTGAGNGATCCGGTTGATACAGTGTTTGCAATTGACGATCCAGATATAGTGCCAAACAGGGCNGAAGACACCACCGAAACCTTGGCCAACCCACCCGTGTAGCGACCGGCAGCGACGGTAGCGAGGTCAACGAAGAACTGGCCAAGACCGATGCGCTGCGCGAGAACGCCGAATAGAACAAAATGGAATACCACCGTTGAAACAATCCATAGCGTCACACCGTAAATACCAAGGTCNGGAAAATACATGTTGTTTACGAAGAGCGACCAGCTGAGGCCAGGATGTTTTANGATCTGGATCGGAATATAGGGGCCCAGCACCGCATAGCCGGTGAAACAAAGGATGATAATTGGAACGATAATGCCGATNGTTCGCCGAACTGCCTCGAGAAGCACGANAATCAACANGGTGCCAAAAACAACATCGATNGGTAACGGCACGCCCATCCTCAGCACCTGTTCGGGGATTGAATAGGAAAATCCGAGGAACTTTAAATCAACACCATACCAGGTCACGCCAACATAAAGGGATGCCATCACACCAATAATGATGAACAGCCAGTCATAGATCGGCACGCCCGACAGCCGTCCTTTNAAGTCTGACGACTGGCCGCTNCCTTTCAGTTTCTTAAAAGCTGGGAAGGAAATGAAAATGAGGATAATNACACCTGACATATGGGCGCCCATATGCCAGTAATCGACCGGCACGCCGATGCCGGCCGTCACATAATGATAGAGGGCGAAAAGAACACTGAACCAGAGAACAAATTTTGCCAGCCACGTGCCAATCGGGCGCGTTTGCAAGGAGTCGTCATACTTGCTCTCCAGAGAAAGCGCTCGTTCAAGACTGAATTTTTCCATTAAATTATCCCCAAAACAAAAAAAGGGGGCGCCTTATTGGCGCCCCCAATGGCAATTTTTACATCATGCCTGCTTCCTTATAGAAGCGCTCCGCACCTGGATGCAGCGGGATAAGAACGCCCTTCAAGGCAGTTTCCGGTCTAATGGCCTTGCCTTTCGGATGTCCCTTATCCAGCAACTTGCGGGTGTTGTCGTTCCATAGCGCCTTGGTGATGTCGTAGATCAAGTCTTCAGGCTGATCGATAGAGGTGATAAGCTGCCCGTTCACCGCAACGGTGCTCACGTCATAACCGATGTTTTCATAAACACCTGAGGCAATCACATCCTCCACGTAGTAAGGGATGATGTCGTTGATCGTCTTTTGCTCGTCCGAAGAGAAGCTGTATAGATCGAAGCCTTTTGTCGAGCCAAGCTGGATCAAGGCCGAAAGCGGTGTTCCTGCGGCGTAAAAGAAAGCATCAATCTGACCGTCGGCAAGGCGCTGCGCACTCTGACCAACATTCAACTCATACTCATCAGCTTTGATGCCGTAATGGCCGAGAATCATCCGGACCGACACCTGCGTTCCCGAACCGGCTGCGGCAACACCGACCTTCATACCGTTCAGATCTTTCAGGCTGTTGAGCTTCATGCCCTTCTTCAGCACCAGATGCATGCTTTCAGGATAAAGATTGGCGATAACCCGGATCTTATCCTTCTTGTTATCAACAAACTTACCCTCGCCATTATAGCTCTGTACCACGGTTTGCGCTCCAGCGAGACCAGCGTCAAGCGAGCCTGCCTGGATAGCATTTGCGTTGAATACGGACGCAGTTGTAGACACCGCGATGGCTACAAGGCCAGGCACTCCGCAGCTTCCACCCTTGTCACATGGACGCGAACCTGGCGGGTTGGAAATCGCGTTCGCAATTAAGCCGCCAATTGGGTAATAAGTGCCGCCGGTTCCGCCGGTACCTATCTTGAAAAATCGCATCTCTTGTGCAGACGCCACACCCGCAAAGGCGAAGCTAGCCGTAAGTACGGCTGCGACTAATTTAATCCATTTTTTCATTTAATTTCTCCCTGGCTTGACCATGTTGAACAGTAGGAGAGTGCTCTGAGTACAACGGCATCGAAATTTCACCTTCGTATGATCGATGTACTTAATGGTAAACCGTCAAGGTCAACCAACTCTCCCGATTAACCTGATCAAGACAAACTTCTAGGACCGTTTCAAGCAAATCTTTAAAAAACAAAGAAAGTTTGAAGAGAAAAATTCAGGCTTGAAAATAGAATTATAGACCTTGGAATCCAAACATATGTGCGAGCTGATCCTGATACGCATACAGGGCCGCTAGACCCCCCGTGTGCACGAAGCACACTTTGGCGCCTTTTGGAATGTCGCCAGTCTCAACAAGAGATGTTACGGCGGCAAAGCTTTTTGCTGTGTAAACGGGATCAAGGAACAAACCCTCCTGTGATGCCACAAGCTTTATTGCGTCCAAGCTTTTGGGCCCAATCCTGCCATACCCTGGAGCTAACGCTCCGTCCCAAACGCGTATATCCTGCCTTATCACATTGTTTGCAGGAGAATAGAGGTTCGCGAGTCGTTCAAGCACCCGATTAATACGCGGACCCTGCAATGCGGCAGCGCGCCTCACGCAACAGCCAATGACAACCGCTTTCGATCCAGAACCACGCAGTCCTGCCAAAAGGCCAGCGTGAGTGGCTCCACTTCCGGAGGCAACAACGAACACGTCAAATTCTTTATTTTGATCGAGAAGCTCCGTCGCTGCATCGACATAACCCAGAGCCCCGAGAGGTGGATACGCCTCAGATAAGTGGATGATGTATGGGCGTTTTCCAGACGAACGCAGCTGCGTGGCCTTGTGGTCTAGCGCGACATCAGCCCCAGCCTCATCCTCGCCTTTCGGAAAGAATTCGATTTCCGCGCCCATGAGCCTCGATAAGAGAACATTGCCAGAGTTCTTGTAGCAGGTAGACCCGTTCTTCACCCGTTCTTCAAACTGAACAACCGCCTCCATACCAAGGGAGCGTGCAACCGCGACGGCGATGCGCGTGAAGTTGGATTGAACGGCTCCAGTGATTAGGATGGTGTCAGCATTCTGCGACAGAGCCTCACCGAAATAATATTCTAGCTGTCGTGCTTTATTGCCGCCAAAGGATGGTCCAGCCAAATCATCCCGCTTGATGTGCAGGTCAATCTCCAAATGTTTGGACAATACATCCGCCCTTTCAAGAGGCGTTGGCCCAGATAGGATTTTATGCTTAGGAAACAATACTCTTTACCTGTTAGATTAATCAGAAAAAGTCTGACATCCAAACCGTGTTGCTGGCAACGCTAGCATCTCCAGTATCAGGACAGAAAAAAAACGAAATCCAAGCTCATATTGGTTTTGGTAAGGTATGCATGGTTGCGGGGGCAGGATTTGTTCAAGACCCTAACATTTCAATTTGGGCATGAAATCCTTGCACAGAAAGAATTTGACCCGGCCCTTATGCCACTTGCTTGCCTTTAGATCCTGATCCCGGTTGATAGATCAAAATAATGCAGCCTGTCCGTTCGGATATGAAACTGGACGCTCTCACCTGGCCGGAAATGTTTATCACCTTCATATTTGCCAACGATCTCGCCGAATCCTCCATCGCAGGTAAGCACAGTTTCATGCCCCATGGGTTCAACGACCGTGATGTTGCCGCTAATGGAAATGTGACCTTTGGGCGGCTTGGCAGCATCCGCAAGATGCATGTGCTCGGGCCGAAAGCCGAGATGAACCCGCCTACCCTGCGGAACATGGCAGCTGGCAAGTGCGATTACCACACCGCTGTCGGTCTCCAGAACAGTTTTTCTCCCAGAGTTGCTGATCTCGCCAGTGGCAAAATTCATTGCCGGTGACCCTATAAAGCTTGCTACAAACTGACTGGCTGGCTGTTTATAAACCTCATCAGGCGTGCCTACCTGCTCGATCCGCCCTTCATTCATGATAACGATCCGATCGGCAAGCGTCATCGCTTCAACCTGATCATGCGTGACATAGACGGTGGTTGTCTGCACGCGCTGATGCAAAAGCTTCATCTCGGCGCGCATCTTGTGGCGCAGTTTGGCGTCGAGATTGGACAATGGTTCATCAAAAAGAAATACCTTTGGCTGCCGGACAATCGCCCGCCCCATGGCGACGCGCTGTTTCTGACCACCGGACAATTCCCCGGGACGGCGTTTCAACAAGTCCTCAAGCCCCAATATCTCGGCTGCCTCATGGGTTCGTGATTCAATTTCCAGGCGCGGCAGCCGTTTCGCACGCAACCCGAATGACATATTTTCGAAGACGTTCAGGTGCGGATAGAGCGCGTAATTCTGAAAGACCATCGCGATGTCGCGATCCTTCGGATGGATGTTGTTGACGGCACGACCATCAATCGAGATCGATCCCGACGACACATCCTCCAGACCTGCTAGCATTCTCAGGGTCGTCGATTTGCCACACCCGGACGGCCCGACAAAGACGACGAACTCACCATTGCCAATGGACAGGGTGAAATCCTCCACCGCCGTCACCGATCCGAACAGCTTACGCACACCATCAAGCATGACTTCTGCCATCTCCTACGCCTCCCCGGCAATGAAATCTGATACTAGCTGGTCGCGCAGCGCGTTAGCCTGCGCAATCCGTTTCCGAACATCCTCGGCCGCCGCTTTCAGAGCTGCAAGCCTGTCCGTATAACCGGCCAATGCCGCGCGCAGGACCCGCGGCCCCGGTCCCCCGGGCATTTCCCGGACCGCTACGAAATTCTCCGGGCTTGTCGCGCTTGCCAACACCTCCCTGTCCACGTGAGGGGGGCGCCCGACCACCTCTTCGAACGTCCGGACAAAAAGGTCCCATGACAGCTCGTCAAAGCCGATGCCATGCGCCAGCGCTTCGCGCGCCAGTTTGCTGGCGACATGATGCGCCGCCCTGAACCCGATGCCCTCGGCCCTGACCAGGGTATCCGCCAGCTCGGTAATGGTCGCCATGGATTTCTGGATTCGGCTTTCTATCGAGGCCCTGTTAGTCTTCATCGCCGCCACAAAACATCCCAGCAGGGGCAGGGCATGATCAAGCCGCTCGAACACATCGAAGCCGGTGGCCTGGGTTTCGCGTTCGGAGTCATTCATGTCGGCAAAAGGCGTATTG
>NYYT01000012.1 GCA_002686885.1 Pedosphaera sp. | reverse complement strand
CACCCATTCTGGAATGGTTGGGCGACGATGCCGGATCCTTTGTTGGAACTGAAGGCGAGCTCAACGATGGCATGATCCAATTCAAGGGATATGTCAATATTGAGACCGCCGGAAAGCATGACTTCCGTAGCGCATCGGACGATGGTTCGGTTGTATTTGTTGGTAATCAGGTTGTCGTCAATAACGATGGGGGTCATGGTGCTCCTGGTCCTGCACCAGATGGTAGTGCCTTCTTCCCTACTGCCGGTTTGTATCCGATCGAAGTGGCTTGGTTTAACGGTAACTGGACTAACGACGCCGGTGAGCACGGTGGTGCCAACATTGACCTGACCATGGACGGCGAAAGCCTAGCTGGATCGATCTTTCAGCCAGTGGGTGGTTTGCCAGCAGTTTCTTCTGGCGGTATCAGTTCTGTGGCGCTGACCGATGGCAACGTGGTGATTGAGTTCAGTGGGACCCTTAAGAGCGCCGATGTAGTGACTGGTCCTTACAGTGCTGTAGATGGAGCAACCTCTCCATACTCGGTGGCTCCTTCCAAGGCTGCTGAATTCTACATCGCTGAATAAACAATTGTGCTTTTGATCGAACCAAATTCGTAACCCAGGAAGGCCCACTCACCCGAGTGGGCCTTCTCTTTTCCAGAATTGGAGTTATTGGAATCATTTTTTCCTAAGTGATGCATTGTAAGATTGTCACCTGATCCTTGATTTTATGGCCTAAGAGCGATTGACTCTGTCAGTTGCAATCAAACAAATCACTGATCGATGAATGCTTTGTTGAAGAATAATCATATGAAATGGGTGCTTCTTACGGTTCTCAGTGGCTTTTTTTCTGAGATCTGTTTCGTGGTCCATTCCCAGGAAGCGCTTCCACATCAAAATCTCATCGCGGTGAAAGAGGTCTCTGATTTCAAGGTGTCCCCTGATGGTGCCATCATGGCGCACCTAGCCCCTCATGAAGGTTTTCTCAACCTGTGGGTTGGCAGTAAAGGAGGACGACATCTCCAATTGGTGACTCAGCAAAGCCGATCGGTTAGTGAATATTGGTGGCAATATGACAGCCAACACTTGCTTTATCTTCACGATCCGGATGGGGCTGAGAACTGGCATCTTTATCAAACCGATTTAAAGGGCTTTAACACGCGTGATTTGACCCCCTTTCATGGTGTGCAAGCTCGGTTGATTGCTTATCGAGCTCAAGCCCCGGATCAAATGCTGATCGCGCTGAATCTCCAGAACCGCTCTCGTCATGATTTGTATCGGCTTTCGCTCAATCATGGCGCTCTTTCCCTAACTTATGTGAATTCGCAAGGCATGATTGACTGGTTGGCCGATGCCGATTTAGAGGCCCGCTTAGCTATCTCGATCAACGAAAGCGGATCTTTTGAGCTCTTGCGTCGGGTTGCAAACTCTACGCAATGGGAAACTGCTTACAAGTTTCCAACAACCTCTCAAATGCCTCGACTCATCTCCCTTTCTCCTGATGGGAAGACCGCATGCTTTCAAGATCATCATCAGGACTCCGGGAATCGTTTATGGACCATTGATTTGGCAACTCTGACCGTCACTGCCTTGGGCCCCGAAACACAGGAGAATATTCTGGAATGCCTCATCGACCCGATGACTGGAATGCCAGAAGGGGTGGCTATGAATAACCATCAGCGTTCCTGGCATATGTTCCGTGATGCCTATGGTGATATGATGGATTTTTTGCGGTTTGATCCGGGTAATCTGTCTTTTCCTTCAAGAAGTATTCAAAAAATGCACTGGGTGGTCGCGTATCGAGATGCATCCATGTCGACAACGCATCAACTCTTCTCCTTTGGTGACCGTTATCAAATTCGTCTTCTCGGGATGGAGAGACCAGCTTTGCGCGGTCAGACCTTGGCCCAAACCAAACGCGTGACCTTCCCTGGACCCGATCAAGAAATCATTCATGCCGCTTGGACTCCACCATTGGATGCAGTCGATCATCCTTATCAAGGTGTCCTGATTCGAGCTGAAGGAGGGCACAAAGAACCCGCTCACCTTGCTTACGATGAAGAGACTCAATGGTTGGCTCACCAAGGGATGGGGGTGCTCACACTCTCTTTTCCTTCGGTTCCCTCTTTGGAACGGTTAGGCCATTGGATGACGGGGCATTGGTCAGCGACGCTTGCAGCCCATTGTCACGCAGCGGCTCAGTGGGTCATCGCCGAAGGTCATGCCAAGCCAGATCAGATCTTTGCCAAAGGTGTAGGCGAGGGGGCTTATGGTGTGCTGGAGGCAGCGATCCAACATCCGGAGATCTTCAAGGGGATCCTGCTTCTCAATGGAATTTACGACATGCCATCCTTTGTGCGGGAATTACCTGCCTATGATCGTGGCTTGCTGAGTGGATTGGCTCGTCGAGATTCTGTGACCAGGCTGATGAAGGCTTCCTTGTTGAATAAAGTCGCACCACTGAAGTCGAATATCCTCATTCTTCATGGTGAGGAAATGGCATGGGCCCAGCCAGCTCAGTCCTCTGCATTGGAGGCCGCTTTGGCCCAGTCGGAAGTCACCGCCACTCGGCATACCTTGCCAACGACCAGTGACAGACACATGGAATCGGAAGGAGCCCTTGCTTACTACCGGTATTTGCAGCACTTTCTCTACACGCACGCAGCCAAAACAGATTTCTGAGCATTTTCAAAGTCACCCGAGAATTCATCTGTCCGAGACGAGCGTGCTTCAAAGTGGGCGCGAGCGCCCAGCCTTTTTCCACGTCTCAAGCTGTTCCTTGAGTTCTCCTGCGATGGAAGGGAAGCGCTCGATCAAATTGTGAGTTTCTCCGGGGTCGACATCCAGGCGGTAAAGTTGTCCTTTTGCCTCGGGTGCTGTTTCAGGCAAGGCAAAGGCCTTTAAATTGGGGCGATCATACCGGTTGCCGCCAGATCCAAGGTGATCCAGGTACTTCCAGGGGCCCTTACGAATGGCAAGTTTCAGACTGATGGTCTGATGAAGGGTGAATGGACGAATCGGTTCGTTCCGACTGAAAGGCTCCAGAAGGTAGGGCAGGATATTGAAACTATCTTCCGCAGCACCCTCTGGCAATGAAGCCCCCACCAGGTCGGCGACTGTGGCCATGATGTCCGTCANGCAGATGGTTTCCGGCATGAGTGTTCCGGCGGGGATGCGGTTTTTCCAATAAGCAATGAAAGGAACCCGATGCCCGCCTTCCCATTGATCACGTTTCATCCCCCGCCAGGGNCGAGCTCCGTCGTGCTGGTGATCACGCCGCATGGCAACGACTGTCGGCACTTCGGGTCCATTGTCGCTGGTAAACAATATCAGGGTATTTTCCAGCATACCCGTCTCTTTCAGTGTCTGGATGAGCTCTCCAACGATGGCATCCATCTCATGAATGAAATCTCCATGAGGTCCGGATTGAGTTTTTCCCTGAAATGCCTCGGATGCAAAAGAAGGCAAGTGCACGGCCTGCATCGAATGAAAGAGAAAGAAGGGCTTCTCTGGGTATTGCTGTGCGTGGTTCCTGATGAATGCCTGACTTTTGGCCAGNAACACCTGGTCGACCTTCTGNAGGTCAAAGTCATCGGCGATCATTCCGGGTCGATTATCGCGAGAGTAGGGGTGCTTGGGAAGGGGGGAACGGTCCAACAGTCGTGTGGGAGGGGAGGGCACTCGGTCTCCATNAATGTAGGCGTACAGCCAATCGGTCGTGGGGCAGCATGCTGTACCAAAAAAGGCATCAAACCCCCGATGAATCGGGCCATCTGGAATGGCTCGTGTGTAATCGATCTTTTGAACCGCCTTCAATCCGTTCTGGTGGATCGGAGCTCCTTGTGAGTCGAAAAAGGTCAGCCCCACGTGCCATTTGCCATAGCAAGCGGTCCGGTAACCCTGGTCTCGGAGCATGCCAGGCAAGGTCAAACGTCCAGATTCGATCAAGCAGGGCCCTCCCGCTCCATCGAACACCCCCGGAAACCCCGTTCGAAAAGCCATCCTGCCGGTCAGTATGCTGTAGCGCGTGGGGGTGCAGACGGTTGAGGGAGAGTGCGCGTCGGTAAATCGCATGCCTTGATCTGCCAGACGATCGAGATGAGGGGTGGGGATGCGCGATTCCGGATTGTAGGCACCCAAGTCCCCGTAGCCCAGATCGTCCGCCAGGATAAGGACAATATTGGGAGGCTGGGCCTGAGGTTTTAGCGAAAACGCAGGAGAGTAAAAGACGCACAACCAGGCATAGAACCAAATGCAGCTCCACGGGAGNGTGATGGAGGTTTTTCCGACGGTCACGATTCTCCGATGCTTTCCATGGATGTGGATTTGGGGATGCTTCAGGGCATCGCGCCACCACCCAACTTGGGTTTGAGCCATGGGGTGCCTGCCCAATACCATCGTCGTGCCTGTAGACTTTCGATGTGGCTGTCGACAAAGGAAACATTGCTGGTGCCGCCACTGTGGCGAAGGTGAGGCCCTCCCCAATTGGGATCGCCGCTCGAGGTGACGCACCCTCCACAGGGAGCGCTGTTTCCTGGATCATGCACGATCCAGCAGCCGGCCTTTTCCTCCGAATCCACCGTGACGCATTGTTCCGGATCGGTGGTGTTCTTGGGTTGGCTGCCTCCATCGGTCATGTGAACCACGCTGGAAGGGCTTGAAACATCGGTATCCTTCAATTGGGGCCAGTCCTTTTTGTCCCAGGTATTGGGCCAATCGCATCCTCCGAGAGANAAGTTGGCGCTGTAATTCGAAAGGGACCGTTCCGCCTTATCGCTTGGATACAGGCTGAAAAGTTCGTTGAACTTTCGAGTTCGCGTCGGGCAAAGGAGGATNTTGGTGGTTTGCTGGTAAGGATGCAGAAAATTGAACCATGCTCGCCGNTCCACATTGCTGCCGCGGACTGCAAAGGTGGGGGCGTAGCGTCCATCAAAATCATCGGAATAAATCCGGGAAGCCAGAGACATTTGNCTCANATTGTTCACACAACTGATTTGTTTGGCCTTTTCCTTGGCCTTGGAAAGCGCCGGAAGGAGCATGCCGGCCAGAATCGCGATGATGGCGATGACNACCAGGAGTTCGATCAAGGTGAATCCAGCCAACAGGGTTTGATGCCACAGTGGGCGTTGGGAGATGGTTTTCATGGTGTGGTTTTCTGGCAACGTTGGGTGAAAGATCACCTGTGGGAATNATGAAACCTTACATCCATTCAGGGGCGCCATCAAGGTTTCTTGCCTGCCCGGCAGTCCGTTCCCCAAAGGATGGAAAGTCACGACATGAAAAAACGCATTGATTCCCGTGNGCTTCCCTGATCTGATGCAGCNCAATCACCCATTCACTACATTCTGCGTCATTCTTTTCAAGATCATGAAAATCATTCACTCGTTGATACTCACTGCCCTGATGGTGGAAGG
Source organism: Pedosphaera sp. (assembly GCA_002686885.1). Classification (GTDB taxonomy): domain Bacteria; phylum Verrucomicrobiota; class Verrucomicrobiia; order Limisphaerales; family AAA164-E04; genus UBA7971. The sequence continues at coordinate 158,684 of NYYT01000012.1, read as the reverse complement.
GAACCTCATGGCGGAAAACTGGTCTGCATTCAGAGGCTCTGACGGGACGGCTGTCAGCCACGAAACCCATTTGCCTGTGGAGTGGGGCAAGGACGATCACGTGGTTTGGAAAGTCAACCTGCCCGGAAAGGGGACGTCCTCTCCTATCATTCATCAGGGACGTGTCTTTGTCACCACACAGGTCGATGACAAGGACCTTCATGTCATGGCCTTCTGGCTCAAGTCGGGTGAACTCATCTGGAATCAAAAAGTGGGCAGTGGTCGTCTTCCGACCCACGAGCTTCACAACATGTCCACACCGACCCCCATCACAGACGGACATCATGTCTGGGCTTTNTTTGGGACGGGAGANCTGGTTTGTCTGACTTTTGAAGAAGGTAGCGAGNTATGGCGGCGCAANCTTCGTACCGAATATGCAAACTACAACACCAATCATGGGATGGGCAATTCCCCGCTCCTGTATGATGGAAAGCTTTACGTCGCCTGCATGCACCANGGCCCTTCCTATTTGATTGCCATGGATGCNACCTCCGGAAAGACCNTTTGGAAAAAAGACCGCAACCTTTCGGCCCGTGAAGAGGGCAATGATTCCTATTCCACACCGGTAAAAGTGAACGTGGAGGGAGATGCGCAAATCGTGCTCTCGGGAGCCGAGCATCTCAATGCTTACAATCCGGATACAGGCGAGGAAATATGGTCCATCGGCGGTCTGGAAGTCCCTCATCCCTACGGTCGAACCATTTCAGGCCCAACCGCCGGAGAGGGTAAGGTCGTCACNGTAGCCTCNGGTTTNCGAAATCAGGGCTATGTCATAGGAGTGACGCCTGTGGCGGAAGGCAAGGCTCCAAAATTGACTCAGGATTGGACTCAGCGACGCTATGCTCCTGATTGTCCCACTCCGCTCATCTACAAGGGGAAGGTGTACACGATTCGCGATGACGGTATGGCATCCTGTCTGGATCTGGCATCGGGGGAATCTCACTGGCAGGAGCGGCTCTTTGCCGAAAATGTGAAGGTTTCTCCAGTAGCNGCCGATGGCCATGTTTATTTCACGACTGGAAGGGCCAACACTAAGGTTGTCAAGGCCTCNACCGAGTTTGAAGTCGTCGCTGAAAACCGCCTGNATGATGAGACGCTTGCTTCACCGGCCATCAGTGAAGGAAACATCGTCATTCGTACGTTCGAACATCTCTANTGCATTCGTTGATCATTCAACGGTTACCAGGGCTTCAACCCAGTCGAGAAAGTCCATGCCCTCGGATTGAATGTCCGCCGTGATGAGATACTGACCTGGATCGGCCGGTAGTTGCAGAGGAATCGTGATCGACCCTGTCTGCTGAGCCGGGATGGTGATCTGTAATGCGTTCCTGTTCAANGCGGATGCATGGATTTTGAGTCCCTTCCAGGCTCGCGGTTTGACATGGAAGGTGCGTGCACGCGGGGAGTGGTTGGTGATCTTCACTGAANCTTCGGCGACGGATTGTGCGGCAGCCTTCAGGCCATAGGGGTAGAAAACGGCCCACTGTTCNTCGATGCCATAGTTGAGATCATCCCAGGGAAAGAGTTCGCTCAACAAACTCATTCGCTCTCGATAACGTGTCTCCATGTAGTCGAGTTCATCGGGATTGAACCGAAACAGGTAAGGAATGTGTTCGTTGATCAGCCAGAGGTTCTTTTGGGCCTTTCGGATTTTTTCCATGCACAGGAGATAGCCGGTGCCATCGCGCATGAGATTGCGATTCATCAGGCAGTAATCATCCAGGCCCGAGGGTGCGAAGGAATCTCCCACCATGAAAATGGGATCATGGTCAGCCCGCTCAACCCAAAGAGCACCATGATAGAACGTCTGTCCCGGATAAAAATGGAAAGTGAAATCGTACTCACGCCATTTCAGGCGATCGCCATCCACCACTCCTACGACATCTTTGATGGGGTGGTCGGTCATGGCGGGTAAATGATAGGCTTCAGGATGTTCCAAGACATCCTTGTATTCGCGCGTCGCATAGACAGGGCAGTCAAAAATCTCTGCAGCCCTCTGGACCCTGTCCGAGTGATCGTCATGGAAGTGAGTGACAAAAATGCCCTCCACCTTTTCGATAAGGCCGCTTTTCACCAGTTTGGAGACTTCATCGATGACCGACTGATACCCGCAATCCAGCAGAAAGGCATAGCCTTGATCCGAAAGGATGAGACGACTGGTGGAAAAGCCTCTNATCCATTGTGGCGTTTCGATGTGAGCTGCGTAGGGCATCAGTTCCAGACGAGTGTTTTCCCCCAGAACCTGTTCATGACAAATGCGCATGCGGTCCTCCTTGAAATACCAATGCAGCGCGTTGGTGGACAAATAGTTGTGATAGATGGCCTGCAGGCGTTTGACCAACTTGCCGATAGAGGAGGCTGGATCACGAATGACGGGCCCTCGAGCGGGAACGAGCCAATCAGGTTCTGCCTGGAGGATGGATTCCAGACTGCCAATCAGCGCACCCAGACGGCCGGCGTAACCATGGTATCCACCAACCTTTGCCTCGGGGANGGCATCCTGNAGGCTGTACAAATCGAGCAGCTGCCCGTCGCCATAGATCAGGTCGCCGGTAAAGGCGATACGCCGCCCGTCCACCTCACATAAATAGGACACCGAACCTCGTGTGAAGCCTGGTGTGTCCAATACCTCGATTTGGGTTGCAGGCCATTGGAGTTTCTCACCTCCCTCGACCCATTGGGTGATGGCAACGGGGAGGATACCCACCTTGGTTGTCTGTTGTGCGTAGTCGTGAAACCGGGCTTTGGTAAAGGATTCCCAGAAGTCCTCGGGATGCTCAAGCCACGGCCGGTCGTCTGCCGGGGCGATGAGTGCTTTGGGGCGCATCCACTGATCGATACCGGAGATGAGGTCACGCCTTCCATGAGGCAGCAGCAACGAAGAGCTTCCCGCTTGCCAGGCATCGGTGGCACCNCGGTAGATGAAGACCCGCTCCTGTCCTGACTGGATCCAGACGGCATTGATGGGGCCAGATTCAAACCCAAGATGGGGGCTGAGCTGCTCAGCCTTCAGGGGCGGCTCAGGAGGCCAAGCCAGCAGAGCTAGAGCCAAGTTAAGCAGGTTTCTTGAGCGCATGAGGGAATTCACTGAAATTCAAAGGCATAAATGGTGGTCGACTCAAACCGTTCCTCCGGGCGAAGAATCGTGGTGGGGAAACTCGAGTGGTGCACCGAGTCTGGATAGTGCTGCGTCTCCAGGCAAAACCCTCTGGGGTTGCCNGTGTAGAGCTGTACCCCGGGCTGGTCGGTCTGAACACGCATGATGCGACCACTGGTGGGCTCCTTGACCANCGCCGTAGGGACCACCGAGTGTCCACCTCCCCGAATGATGTAGTTGTGGTCATAGAGGTGCGGACGGGGTTGGGTGGCATCAGCTCGTTCCCCTATGGGATGGGGTTGATTGAAGTCCAGAGCGGTCCCTTTGACCTGCCCAATTTTACCAGTGGGAATGAGCTCTGAATCTGCCAGCGTGTAGGTGTCGGCATNCAGGGTGAGCAAGTGGTTTTCAAAACCGCCTTGATCCGCCAGATTAAAATAGGCGTGGTTAGTGAAATTGACGGGTGTTGCCTTGTCGCTTGTTGCTTCGTAGGTGATCGACAAGGCATTGTTGTCGTCGAGCCGGTAGGTGACACGGACATCGAGGTTTCCTGGAAAGCCTTCCTCGCCATCCTTGGCATGGTAATGCCATCGAACGGCTGCCGAGGTGTCTGACAGTGGCAAGGGCTCGACTTGCCAGACCACTCTGGCAAACCCCTTGCGACCACCGTGGATATGATGCGAACCTGCATTTTGGGTGACCTTGTGAGTGACACCGTCCAACTGGAAGGAAGCCCCTGCGATTCGATTGGCGAAGCGGCCGATGACCGAAGCGGCTGGATACCCTTTCAGATAAGNAGGCAGGGTTTCTTCTCCAGCAATGACGTTGATGGGTTCAGCGTTTTCTCGGGGAAGATCAATGGCGGTCAGCGTGGCTCCGTAGCTGATGGCCCGGACTTCCATGCCGTGTCGGTTTCGGAGGCTGATTTGATGGATGGCGGTGCCATCTTCCATCCTGCCAAAGTGACGCATGGAGAACCGGTGAAAGGATTCAGGCTCAGAGGCTGCCTGTGTGNGTTCTGCTGAAAAACCTGCGTTCATGATGAGGCAAAGGATCCAATGGATGGGTTTCATGGAATAGATAGGAGTTCTTTTTCGGTCCATGGGGTTTGACGACCCGCGGTGGCAGCCCTCACGCGGGACACCTCGTTTGAATCGATGGGATCGGATGCATGCCCCCATGCTTGACGGATGTAGGTAAGAATGGAGGCCAGTACTTCATTTTCAAGCACGGAAAGTGGGGGCATTTCTGACAGGATGTCCGGCGACTGATACAACTGGCCACNTACATGAATCGGGCCCTGTGCTCCATGCAGGGCTATCCGAATCAAACGATCTTTCGAACCCAGCACCCAATCGGCCTGGTGAAGGGGCGGGGCCTGGTTTTTCAGGCCTTCTCCTCGGGAGCCGTGNCATCCAGCGCAAACCATTTGGTAAGCCTCGGCATGGGAGGCCATCGAGGCATCCTCCATGCGTTCGTTCCGGGTTTTGGCAGCCTTTTCAAGGGCAGTGGCATAATGGGGGTGACCGGGCCAGCTGATCCATGGTGAAAGGCGATGATGTATGGACTGAAGTGCGGGATTCCACGGCAAATCGTCCTTTTTGGTTGGAAAGGGCGATTGGGTCAACAATCTNGGGCCTCGGGAGTGTGCACGGAAGTAACGGTCCAGGCCATCCAGAAGAGCAGCATCCGCATCATTCCATGAGGTCGATCGATCAACGAGGTATTTGATCAGATGGCCCAGATCGACGCCATCGGACTGAGATGCGGTGGCCTCGGCCAGGCTTCGAAGGAGGCGCTGGAGCCCTTTTGAGGAGCTGGGCAAGTCCTTGCTTTCGTTTAGTTGGNTGATGAAATCCCACTCGAAACCCTCCAGCCCGGATATCAGGGCTTCCNTGAGTAACCAATGTTTGGATGCCTCAAGGGCCAGTTCTGCCATGAGGGCTCTGTTGTCCGGAGCGGGCAGGTTGCCCAGGGTCAGGATGATTTGAAACAAGANATCTTCGGAAGCACNCCAGGCGATTNCGCGAAATTGCTTNATCATGTCTTCTGCCCTTGATTGGGAGGAGCGAGCCAGGGATTCACAGACTCGAATGGCAGCCGTTTGAACCATGGGGTCAGGATGCTCCATGGCTCCCAGACACGCCTTCCACACGCGTTGGGAAAAGGGTCTGGAGCCAAGCGCGTGGACTGACGAAACGATGGGTATGGGCCCCGAGGGAGAAGCTTCGAGCGAGGCTGGTTCGACNGACATCAACAGGCCTTCGATGGTCCAGAGGGCATGCTCCAGCCCAACAGAGGTTGTTGCGCGCTCCATGAATCGCAGGAGTGCATCCAACATCTTCTGATCGCCCTGTTGTATGAGGAGCCGCTGGGCTGTTTGCCGAAGCCATCCATCGTCATGATCCAGGAGCTGAATCCATTCAGTGGGTGGCCTTCTGCTCAGTTGCGCGGGGGTTCTCCTGCCTCCGCTCTCATGCCCGATACGATAAAGGCGCCCCTGATGGATGCCTTGATCCAGACCTCTTCGCAGGGTCTCCTTTCGCAGGTAGTCCGTCATGAACATCCCGTATTGAGCAATGCCTCGATACATGTCCAGCAGCCAGAGGGCCCCATCGGGCCCATGCGTCAGTGCAACCGGACGGAAACGCTCATCGGTGGAGGCCAAAAACTCGCGGTCGGGATGGGCGGGCTCTGCCGAGAGGTGCAAGGGGCCCGTATGCAGGATGTTGCGTTTGACCAAATTGGCCGCGGGGTCGCATACAAAGGCATTGCCCGAAAGCCCTGGTGGAAAGTGATCCCCTCGGTAGATGAGCGGGCTGCAGGAGGAGGCAAACACATGCAAGCGCCCCCGATCATCCAGCACTTCGGGTAAGTAGCCCCGATTGACCGCCGTATTCATGCGCAGGGTGTGGACGCTTTGATCCGCCGCCACAAAAAGATTCAATCCGGCAGTGGATGGGTAGGTCCGATGTCGGCTCATGTAGTTGGGGGGCGTCAGATCCCCCAGCAGCTGGCTGTTATTGACATTGTAAAAGAGCCTCCCATGAGCATCCTGTGTCATGCCCCACTGCCCCCTTATTTCAGTGCGTTCCTTGATCCACAGTCCATCGATGCATCGATACCTCCAAGGTGAGCGTCCATTGTAGATCCAGTTATCCATGCCGGGCATGAGACCGTTGGGGGCATGCTCAATATTGCTGCGACCGTAATCCCTGTCGATGATCTGCACCCAATCGGCCGTGCCGTCTCCATTGGTATCGGTGGCATGTTTGAGGATGTATTGATCCACGAAGAGAACGCCCTCTTTGAGGGCGAGTACGGCTCTGGGGACGATCAGGTGATCAAGAAAAATGGTGGAGCTGTCCATGATGCCATCCCCATCCCGATCCTCCAGGCGGGAGATGCGGCTGATGGGAGCCCCTTCCTCGCGCCCATCAATATCCATCATGAAGCTTCTCATCTCCACGACATACAGCCTTCCGTCAGGATCAAAGGACATTGCGACTGGATCCTGAATCATTGGTTCGGAAGCTGCCAGAGTGAGGGTAAAGCCCTCCTCAAGGACCATCGATTCCATCGATGCCTGAGGTGTTCGGACCGGTGAGGGACCCGCCGAGGGGAGGGAGCCTGCGCCAAGTCTCCGGTCGGGTTGGTCGACACCGCTCATGTTGTTTCGTGGCAGGACTCGCTGCCACCCTTTGACGAGCGTGTCTTGGTCGATTCGACCAGTGTTTTCCGACCAGACTTCCAGCCAGGACATCATGGTCTCCCGAAATTCTTCCTTGCTGAGCTGCTGATCGTGATTGCTGTCCAAGGCTTCGAAAAGACCCAGGTAGCGGCTGGGAAGCATGCGGCTGGATCGTTGCGGTGTCTCCTCTTGTTGCGCTACCAGCCAGCGATCGCACTCTCGAAGGAATTCAGGGCGGCTCAATCTGGGTTGGTTGTCATAGCCCAGCGCCTGCTGCCAATTCCCCATCAATGAAAACCACTCCTTGCGGTCCAACTGACGGTCTTGATTGAGATCACCCTTCTCCAGGCAAAGGAGTGCAAGGTGGGTTTCCATACTCCGAAAGGAACGGCTCTGAGATCGTTGCGCCAGCAGAAATCCTTGCGAGGAAAATCCAAGGCCAAAGAGGGCCAGCATCACGATCCAATGGGATGACATGGGCTGGAGGGGTGGTTTCGTGAGGTTAGAAGGGACCCGCACCGCGGGTTTTCATTTCAATGGTGTAAACCGAGCGGCTCGCTGTGATGAAAAGCAAGTTGCGATCCTTGCCCCCAAAAGTGACATTGGCCGTCCATCCCGATGGGATGGCAATGTGTTGAATGCGTTCGCCCTGGGGATTGTAAACGCTCACCCCCCGTCCGGTGAGGTAGACGTTTCCCTGATCATCGAGGGTCATGCCATCGGATCCCAGGCTGCAGAAGAGCTGCTTGTTTGTGAGGTGACCGTTCTTTTCAATGTCATATCGATAGGTTTTACGGCCGCGGATATCTGCCACGTAAAGCAGTTTGCCATCCGGTGTGCCAATGAGTCCATTGGGCTGTTCCAGATCATCGGTCACCTGAACGGGTTGGGAGGATCCCTTGGCAAGGAAGTAAACGTGTTGCCCATCTTGCTGCATGTCAGCAGAGCGTTCCCAATAATCTCTGGGATACAGGGGATCGGTAAAATAGAGCGCTCCGTCTGGCCGGATCCAGAGATCATTGGGCCCATTGAGTGCCTTCCCTTTGACTTGGCCCAGCAGTCGTTGGACCTCTTTTTGTGGAGAGATGGACCAGAGCTCGTTTTTCTCATCGGCGCAGGCCAGGAGGTTTCCGTTGGCATCAAAGAAGGTGCCATTGGAACGCCCTGAGGGCTTGAGCCAATCGGTCAATACACCGGTGGTGGCGTCCCACCGTACGATTCGGTCGTTGGGCTGATCGGTGAAAAAAACATTGCCTTGCGCATCGGCAGAGGGCCCTTCGGTAAAAGCAAATTCAGCACTGACCTCTTTCAAGACGGCGCCTTCGGCGGTCACACTCGTGCTTTGGCTCAGGGCCTGAGAGCCAAAGGTCAGTGATGCAATCGCGCCTACCGTGGCCAGAGCGCACGGAGCCAACATGGAATGGGATGCCTTCATGGGAATGGGCGCATCCTAATCCATTCCTGTCTCGGTGCAATCACCGAATGAAGCAAGTGTCAGATGACAATCAGCTTATGAAAGCATGTGGTTGCATGAATACGTTGGCACGAATCCATGCTTATCCGGAGAAACCGGGCGAGAGGCTACTCAAAACTTGTCTTCAAATAGACCGTGGCAACGCCGATCAGCAGTGCAGCCCAGCTCAGGGCTTTCCACGTCAGCATGGATGCAGGCTTTCGATAGGCCATCCCTGCCAAAGCACTCAAGATCAACCAACAGACTAATTTGACCCAGATCCAGGCAGGAAATCCCAGCTTGAGGACCGAAAGCATGCCAAAACCTCCAACGAGCATGAGCAGCGAAAAAATACCTGTCCACATGAGGGTCTTGCGACGTCCAGAAGGATCGGGATTGGCGAAGGCCATGAAGAGGAAACTCGTGAGCATGAGCAGTGAGCCCACGTGCATGATCTGATAAATCGCTAACTTCATAAGGCAATGTTAATCCCTTTCCTGTGGGGGCGCAATTTTCATCGAACGATACCCTCTCGGGTCGATCTCAATGGCTCGGTTGGGAGAGGGAGAGAGAAGCCGAGCGCCCGATCAGCCGCTCGGCCAGTCAAGCCGCGGATATCTGCAAAGGCTCTGCGGGTATCGGAGAGTGCAGAAAAAGTCCTGTTCAGAGCCCCAAAAGCTATTGACGAATGGAGACCAGATTCTTAGATTCTCAACCTCGTCTGGGTTCCAGAGTAGCTCAATGGTAGAGCAATCGGCTGTTAACCGATCGGTTGTTGGTTCGAGTCCAACCTCTGGAGCCATTCTTCACTTCTCTGCCTTCACGAGGATTGGGCTCATCTTTTTGCCTTGAAGTTCGGCTTCCTTACACTCGTTTTTCACTTTGAATCTGAGAGTTGGAGAATGGATTCGGAGCACGCATGAATCGATTGGAATCCATCGATTGGAGGGCGGCCTGAGTGCGCGGCTTCTGCTGTTTTTCACCGACTCGGTCGGGGTATGGCCACGGTTGCATGAGCGACCACCCATTGATGATCTTCGCTCCCAGTTCGTCCAAAGCCGTGACGGATGGGTTTGAGGGTGTCCGGCTCTTTCCATCGGTGAACATCCACATGGCCGTCGGCGAAGCTGACAGTCGCCCCGCCTTTGTGGTAAGAGCCAGGGGCATGCCCGTTATTGCCTCCTCCTTGAACGGTGATCCAGAAGGCGGGCACGCAAATGCTTTCAGGTTGCAAGTCGACGAAAAGAAGTCTTTCCGATGGCTGATTGGATTCTATATCCGATCCTTTGGCAAAATATCGATGGCTCGATGAGCGCCCTCCAAAACCACCCTGATCCACATCATTCATGAAGGCGTTGAGTCCGTAACTGCGGGTGCGCACACGCTTGAAGAGGGTATCCTTGCCTTTGTCTCCTGGGCACTTATAGATCTTCTGGCCTCCAACGTAGGCACTGAAAGCGGCACGATCTCCCTCGAGCATGGTGGGGTCGGTAATGAGGCCGCTGCTATGGGTTCCGCCTGAAACCCACCAGCTTCTTCGAGTATTCGGAGTCCCTCGGCCATTCTCCACCAATCGATCGTTATGGTCGTCCTTGTACATCATCCATGCCAGAACCAGCTGTCGTTGGCCATTCAGGCAAGCAATCTGGTGCGCTGTGGACTTGGCTTTCGAAAGAGCCGGAAGAAGCATGCCTGCAAGAATGGCTATGATCGCAATCACCACCAGGAGTTCAATCAGCATAAACCCTTTTGGTTTCGTTGGATACCTTTGAGGCCAGAGGAGCATGATCGGTCTTTAGCTAATCTCCAGAAGATAAGCAAGCTCGCACGCCTACTCTGGTTTGACCTTGAATCGGTTCGAATCTGAAGGATTGGTAACCATCATTTGCAATTGCTTGTCTAAGCGGTATCCTCATTCACACGAATCAGTTGATTTACATGCAAAAGCGCTTCCGCGATCCAACCTTTTGGCTTTTGGCCAGCCCCCTGCTGGTCGGGTTGCTCTATGCTTTCTTACCTGGCAATGACTCGGTTCATCTGGCGACCTTTCAAGCCATCAAGGGTTCCATGTCCATCGACGTGGTGGAGGGTGGAGCCATTGAGGCAACACAGGCTCAAGTCATCAAATCTCGCGTGGAGGGTCGAGAGGGAACCACCATCCTCAAGATTATCGATGAGGGCTACCAGGTCACCGAAAAAGATGTGGCTGAAGGCCTGGTCCTCGTTGAGTTGGATTCATCAGCGATCGTTGAGCGCATCAAAGCTCAGGAGACCGATGTTCAGGCCGCCCTTGCGAATTGGATGGAATACGTGAAGATGCGCGAAATTCGTGAGAGTGCGAATTTGAGCAGTATCAAGGACGCCAGCGTTAAGGCCAAGTTCGCCCTTATGGATTTCAAAAAGTATCTCGGGGAGGAGGCTGCCCAGAGTATCTTGGATGACATTGGTCTTTCAGAAGAAACGATTGACGACGATGCGGGAAATGCCATCAACGCAAGCAAATCACTTTTTGCTTCAAGTTTGATGGGTGCTGCCAACAGCAATGCCATCGAGGCAGGAGATGGGTCTATTGTGGGTGGGCTGGAAAGTCCCGAGGATCTCTTCAACAGCTGGGGAGGAGCCGATGAAAAGGATTTGTTGCCAGATATCCGAGATTACGATGTCGATTTTAGCGCCTTGACTCAGGAGGGCAACGAGCAGCTTCTGGGAGATGGGGATGCCCGTCAGGAATTGCGAAAGCTGCAGGATTCCGTGCTCATTGCCGAAGCCGAATTTGCATTGAAGAAAAAGACCTACGAGGGAGCTGTGCGACTGGCCGATCGAGGCTTCATCACGCCGAATGAGCTGCAGAACAAGAAAATCGATTTCGACAAAAGCCAGAACGCCCTGGCTTCCTCCAAAGCCTCGCTGCAGCTCTTCCAGGCCTACAATATCCAGAAAGATGCCGAGCAGTTTTTGCTTAACTACGAGCAAGCCCTTATGCGCTTGAGCCGAGCCAAGAAGGATGCCATTGCGGAGATGGCTGACAGCGTTGGAGATTTGAACCGTGCGCAGAGGGCGTATCGTTGGGAAAAAATGCAGCTTGATGATTTGCGCGAACAATATGCCGCGTGCACCATCCGTGCCGAGCGTCCCGGCTTGGTAGTTTACGGTGATGGAAGCGATCGTTGGGATCCTGATGAAGTGATTCGTGAAGGGGCCAGAGTGCGTGAGCGGCAAGCCATCATCACCATTCCCGACATGCGCCACATGGCAGTCAAGGTTCGCATTCACGAGTCTCAAGTCAAACGCGTGAAGAAAGGGATGCCCGTGGAAATTTTGGTGGATGCCGAACCCGACCGGCCTCTTACCGGGGAGGTGGAAAGCGTGGGGGTCCTCCCTGATTCCGAAAATCGTCGATTCAACCCCGATCAAAAGGTCTATCGTACTTCCATCAAAATGGCCGGATTGCAGGAGTGGGTCAAGCCGGGCATGGCGGCTCAGGCGAGAATTGTGATTCGGGTATTGCCTGAGGTGGTGATGATTCCGGTGCAGGCGGTTTTCAATCATGCAGGCCGCACCTTTTGCTGTGTTCAAGGGGCTTCGGGTAGCAGGCTGCGACCGGTTCAGGTGGAAGACTACAACAATCGCTTTGCTGCCATTGCTTCGGGGGTGGATGAAGGAGAGGTTGTCTACCTCCAGATTCCAGAAGATATCGATCCCAAGACCTTTGATCAGTGGCCTGCCGTATCTGATGAAGAGGCCCTCTTCACCTTGTCGGGCCAGGATTCCTAGGGTGTCATGTTCTCCTTCTCGGCGTCCCGCATGAGTCATATCCTCGCACTGGGGCTCAAAAGTCTCATGCTGCACCGTCTGCGTTCCATCCTGACCACCATGGGCATGGTGTTCGGAGTGGCCTCGGTCATCGCCATGCTCGCCATTGGGGAAGGCGCCAATTTCGAGGCGCAGCAGCAAATCCAGGAACTTGGAAGCCAGAACATCATTCTGCGAACCATCAAGCCTCCCGAAGAGCAAAACAAGCAGCAGCGGCAGGGCAGCTACATTCTCAATTACGGTTTGACCTATGAGGATGTGCTGGGCATCCGAGAGACGTTTCCGGAGATCACCCTGGTGGTGGAAGATCGTAAGGAGCGACGGACTGCCTACAGCGGTCGACAAAGTGCCAATGTCGAAATGGTGGGCACGGTTCCATGGTATGGGAATCTTCGACAGATGAATTTGATCCAGGGGAGGTTTCTCAGCCTTCGCGATCTCGAGGAAAACGCGAAAGTGTGTGTGATCGAGGAGTCGCTTGAAGACCCACTGTTTCCCATTCACCAAATCATCGGGAAAACCATACGCTTGGGCAGACATTACCTGGAAGTGGTCGGTGTGATCCAATCTTCATCCAATGCGGCTACCTCGGAAGGGGTCAGCGAAGTGGAAGAAGATATGGAGGATGCCGAGGTGCCACCTCGAGTGTTCTTGCCCATCACCACAGCCAAGCGTTTTTTTGGAGAGACCAGCGTTCAGCGCATTGGCTCCTATTTTCAGGCTGAAGCGGTGGAATTGCACGAAGTCACACTCAAGGTCGAACGGCTCGAGAAAGTGGAAAGCATCGCCGAAGCCATCAAGTCGCGCCTGTCCCAAACCCACGAGAAAAATGATTTCGAGGTAGTGGTGCCCCTCATGTTGATGCGTCAGGCACTTCGCACCAAGCGCATCTTCAACACTGTCCTAGGCTCCATTGCCGGCATCTCCTTGTTGGTTGGGGGGATTGGTATTATGAACATCATGTTGGCCAGTGTGTCGGAGCGCACGCGGGAAATTGGCATTCGGCGAGCCTTGGGTGCGACTCGAAAGGATATTCTCTCCCAGTTCATGACGGAAACCACCTTGCTCGCAAGCGTCGGAGGTCTGGTGGGTGTTTCGCTCGGAATGCTCATCCCCTGGGTCGTCGGAGTGGCTACGGACATGATTACGATCGTGACCTGGTGGTCGCCGCTTCTGGCATTCTCGGTATCGGCCGCCACCGGGCTTCTGTTTGGGATTTATCCTGCCAACAAGGCGGCGTGTTTGAGTCCGGTTGAAGCCGTCAGACAGGAATGATTTGAATGATGCAGCAAGATGCTTTCATCAAAGGTTGGAACATGCGGTTAGCCAGCGCTTACTGGATGCAGTTCATGGCGCCCGTGCAGTGTAAGGGGGTGGGTCTTGGACAAGGTTTTGGAAGCATGTTGACCTGCCTCTGGTGCCTCCTCTTGGTTTCCTCATGGACGGGTTGCTCGACCCAACACTACGAAGAAAGTGCGAATCGAGAGGCGGCCTCCTTAATTGCCGAAAAGTCGACCCTCATACCGAACACGGAGCCTAGTTTTGAGCTTCAGCAAATGGATCCTTCGGATCTCGCATCCATGCCAGTCTCCGAAAATTTGGAAGCATTCCTAGGCAAGACTGGGCAGAGCGAAGTAGGGGCTCGTGTCGTCTCTCTTGAAGCCGCTCTTGAGCTAGCGACTGCCTATAACCGAAGATATTTGACTCAAAAAGAAGATCTTTATTTGCAGGCTTTGGATCTGTCCTTGGCACGATTTCAATACACTCCGATTTTTGGGAGTAGTGGTGATGTGGCTTATCAGGAACGACAGCGTCTTGCAGGAGAAGCCCAAAGTGGTGTCGATGGTTTGGTTAAGGAAAAGACGATCCAGAGTAATGCAGGAGTGGGTTTCAACTGGTTGTTGCGAACGGGGGGGCGTATTGCAGCTGACTTCACTACCGATTTCGTACGCTTCGTTTCAAACGATGAGGGCTTGGCAACATCTTCGGCTCTTGGTGCCACCTTGACACAACCTTTGCTGAGAGGGGCAGGCTATCGGATTGCCATCGAGAGGCTCACTCAGGCGGAGCGTAATCTATTGTATGCCATCCGAGATTTCACCCGTTTTCGCAAAGAGTTTTCTGTCGAGATCGTCGCCTCCTACTATCAAGTGCTTCAAAATCGGGATCGAGTTCGAAATGCTTTTCAGGGATATGAAAGTTTCAAGGTAAGTGTGGAACGGGAACAGGCTCGAGCCGCGGAAGGTGAGACACCTCTCTCCGAACTCAATCGCCTCAAAGAATCATTGCTTTCTACCGAACAGGGATGGATCAGCGCGATTCGCAATTATCAATTATCGCGGGATAGGTTCAAAATGGACCTGGGACTCTCGATGGATACTTTGATGATTTTGGATGAAACGGAACTTAAAGATCTTGAGATTCATCATCCCGAACTTTCAGTAGATCAGGCGGTGGAGGTCGCGTTGAAGATGCGTTTGGACTTGGACAATACCCGCGATCGTTTGATCGATTCGGAGCGCCGTATTCGAATTGCGGCCGATGGGCTTCAAGCAGATCTCGATCTGCGGCTTTCTGGTCAGCTCTCCAGTCGCCCTGGTGAGGGTTTTCAATTCCCCGATTTTCGCCAGCGCTCTTGGACGGCCGCCCTGGGAGTCGATTTGCCCATCAATCGCAAGGCAGAACGAAACAGCTACCGCTCAGCTCTCATTGCCTTCGATCGCGCGCGTCGCCAGCAGGAGCTTTTTCTCGACCAAGTAAAACTCGATATTCAGGACGGCTGGCGTAATCTAGAACAACGCAAAAGGGAGTTTGAAATCAGTCAAGTGCGGGTTGAGCTCAGCCAAAACCGACGAGATGAAGAAATCCTCAAGCGAGAACTGGGTCTGGGACTTGCTCTCGATTTGGTCGATGCTCAGAATGACTTGATCAACTCCCAGAATCAGCTGACCAGTGCCCTTATCAGTCATACCATCGCGCGTCTGGGCTTCTGGCGAGATATGGGCATTCTCTTTATCAAGGAAGGTGGCCAGTGGGAGGAAAAGGATTATGAATTACTTCAATGAGTTTTCAAAGTATCCATGCTGGCTCGCATTATTGCTGAGTGTCGCCACAGGAGTGCTTTCCGCCTCCAAGGCCGCCGAGGCTGCCACTCGTCCTGCCTTGGATCGTCCCAACGTCATTCTCGTCTTTCTCGATGATGCGGGCTACGGAGACTTTGCCCATCATGGAAACCCTACCATCGAGACACCGACCATCAGTCGTCTCGCATGGGAGGGAGCCCAATTCACTCAATTTTACACGTCTTCGCCGGCATGTTCGGCCTCTCGTTACTCTCTTCTGACGGGTAGAGTGCCGGGTCGGTCCGGTCTTGGATCATGGGTGATCGGCCCGGGTGCTGCACGCCACATGCACCCCAAGGAAAGGACCTTGGCTGAGGGGTTCAAGGCCAGTGGGTATGCCACTGCTCTCTTTGGTAAATGGCATTTGGGGAACCCGAATGAGAAAAACCAAAGGACCCCCGAGGCGCTCCCGCTGGCGCATGGCTTTGATCAGTGGCTCGGAACCAACGTGTCCCATGACTATGATAATGCCAAGCTTTTGCAGAGTGATGTCAACGGCGACCAACCAGTGAGGGGCTATGTTGAGCTGGGGCGTGATCTTCCATCGCACCCCGGTATTTCGGCTTCCCTGACCCAACGCTACACGGATGCGGCTTTGTCCTTTATCGAGCAAAACGCATCTCAACCTTTTTTTGTTTATCTGGCTCATAATCAACCTCATCTGGGACTCTACGCTTCCGATGCTTTCGTTGGACGGTCTCGTCGTGGACTGCTGGGGGATGTCATGGCTGAAATCGATCATTCGATGGAGCGCATTCTGAAACGACTCTCCAAGCTGGAACTGACCAACCATACGCTCATCGTCTTTTCGTCGGACAACGGCCCCTGGCTGCGCTTCAAGGAGACAGCCTCACACCCCAAATATGGCGAGGCTCGGATGCATGTAGGCAATGCCTACCCGTTTCGCGATGGGAAGGGTTCGACCTGGGAAGGCGGGCATCGGGTACCGGGCATTTTCTATTGGCCAGGAGTCATTAAAGGGCAAACGCGCATTCTTGAGCCCGCTTCGACTCTGGATGTGTTCCCCACACTCATGCATTTGGCGGGTCAGCCTCTGCCGGACGATCGCTCCGTGGATGGCAGGGACCTCCTTCCCTGGCTGGCTCCGGCGCACTTTTCCGGAGAGGTATCCCCGTTTCGATTCCTTTATTCCTACCATGACAATCAAGCCTCTGCCTTGAGAGAAGGACCCTGGAAATGCCATATCCGCATTGGATCCCAGCTGGGGGATGATTATGGATTTACGGTATCCGAGGCAGCCCCGCTTCTTTTTCAGGTCGAAGAGGACCTCGGAGAACGCTTCAATCGTGCTGCGGAATACCCGGAGAGAGCTGAGAAGCTGGTGGAGAATCTTCGTGCCTATCGGCAACAAATCCTGCAGGAAGGCACCTATTGGGATTGAAAGATCTGCTTTGTGCGGAATGATTCGCTCAGTGAGCAAGGACGATCTCAATACCCTTGGACGAGAAGTGCTCCAGCAGGGCAGGGGGGGCCTTGGTGTCTGTGATGATGGAATCGACTTGGCCGAGATCACAGAGGAATGAAACCGAGCGTCTCCCAAATTTGGTGTGATCCAGGCAAAAAATGACTTTTTGAGCTGCTCGAAGCATTTCCTTCTGAATATCAATGAGCAGATTGTGCGAGTTGGTGATCCCTTCTTCGGTGATCCCCCCAGAGCCCATGATGGCGTAATCTGCATGCATACGTGAAAAAGTTTCGTTGGCAATGGGGCCGACCATGACCCCCAATCTTGGATAGATCACACCTCCAGACAAAATGACCTCTACATTGCCGTTGGAGGCGTAGTGGTTGGCCACGGGTAATGAATTGGTGATGATTTGAGGAGCTCCACCCCCCAAGTGCTTGGCTGCATGGAAGGCGGTTGTTCCTGCATCGATGATCACGCTTTGGTTCGGGGGGATCAAGCGGGCGCAGGCCTTTCCGATAAGGTCCTTCTCGTCGTTTTCCCGCGTTTCCCTCTCAGTAAAGATAAATTCCTGGGATTGAGGTTGCAGGAGTCGAGCTCCTCCATGGGTCCTTTTGACCAGACCTGTGGTTTCTAGGAGGGTTAGATCCCTTCGAACGGTCGAAATGGAAGCATCGACCAACTCGGACAGTTCATCCAAGGTTGAAAATTCAACCTTTTGCAGATGATCGGTGATGCGTTTCTGGCGTTCTTCAGCTTGCATGAAAAGGAAGAGTTTGGGAAAAGATGCCACGAAAGTTCACGGTCGTCATTTAAAAAAACTTTCAAAATCTATCATCAGGCTCAAACTTATTCACACAAATTTATCTTAAGATGAATGTTTGAAATATTATTTGAAAGATTTTGGTAGAAATTGGAAGATAATTCTTGACAATATCATGGACGTGGTAGATTTTGATAGGCATAAGAAAATGATGTCGAGCCAATCAAGTCTCCCTCATCGTGCGGTTGTTGAGCACTGGGTCCGGCAGGCTGTCTACCAGCGGATGGGGCAGCCAGTGCCTCAGGCTGCGCAGGCTCCCAACCCCTTGGTGGTCAACGTTAGTGCGCGGCATTGTCATTTGACTCAAGAGGCGGTCGAGGCCTTGTTTGGTCCAGGACACCAGCTTTCAGTCCACAAATGGCTTTACCAGGAGGGTCAATTTGCTGCGAAGGAAACAGTGACTCTGGTGGGGCCTCGTAGTCGTGTCATTTCCAACCTTCGCATCTTGGGGCCTTGCCGCACACTCAATCAAGTCGAGCTGGCCTACACCGATGCTGTCGCTCTGGGTTTTGATATTCCACTCAAGAGCTCCGGCGACATTGTAGGTACACCAGGTGCCATGTTGATGGGGCCGAATGGCTTTTTTGAAATGGATCAAGGGGTGATTCGTGCACTTAGGCACGTTCACATGCATCCCGATGATGCCCGTTTCTACCAAGTCTCGCAGGGCGATTTCATGAGCATGCGGGTGGGAGGAGCCTGTGGCATGACTTTCGAACAGATGTTGGTGCGAGTGGATCCCAGCTTTAAATTGGAAGTGCACATCGACACGGACGAAGGCAATGCCTGCAATCTGCTTCCCAACACGTCGTGCGAACTGATCCGATAACTATTTTAGAACCTTTTTTCCAATAATCGTAAAACCCCAAAAAACAATACTATGAGTGAAGCATTAGGTATGATTGAAACCAAAGGCTATGTCGGCGCGGTAGAAGCCAGCGACGCCATGGTCAAAGCCGCCAATGTGCGCCTTGTCAAAACCATCCCCATTGGTGGAGGGATGATCACCGTGCTGGCGCAGGGTGACGTCGGCAGTGTCAAGGCTGCTGTAGATGCGGGCTCCAATGCCGCAGCGCGGGTGGGTGAACTGATCAGTTCACACCTGCTGGCAAGACCACACGAAGATTTGCTGAAGGCATTCGTGCCTGATGGCAAAGCCAAAAAGGGATAGATCTCTCGATTTCTAAAAGAACCAAACACAAAATAATTATGGCAAATCAAGCAATAGGCATGATCGAAACGCGTGGTCTCTGCGCCATGCTCGAAGCCTGCGATGCAGCACTCAAGGCCGCCAATGTCACTATGGTGGGTTGGGAAAAGATTGGCAGTGGGTATGTTACTGGCTTCTTCCGAGGGGATGTGGCTGCTGTGAAGGCAGCCACTGACGCAGGTGCTGCAGCCGCTTCCCAAGTGGGGGAAGTGATCAGCGTGCAGGTGATTCCACGCCCGCATGAAGACCTCAGCGGTCTGGGCTCCTGGCTCAAACAATCCTGATCCATTCTGCATCGCACGATCCACGGTATTCCTTGGATCGGTGGCGCAGCGGTAGACTTTTATCCGTGAAAATCCTCGTTGCCAATTTAGGTTCGACTTCTTTGAAGTGGCGTCTTTTTGCGTTCACTTCAGAAGAAGTTGCCTTATTGCATCGTGGTGGGCTTGAGCGGGTCAAGGACTATCCTTCGGCCATTCAGGAATGTCTGGAACAGCTCAAGGAGGCAGGCGCGATTGAGGAGGAATCAGAACTTTCTGCCATTGGCTTTAAGACGGTCCTGGCTCAGTCGGTCACAGGGTGCGTCGCTCTTTCTGAAGAGGTTCTCAAGGATATGGAAGCAGGGAACCAGATTGCCCCGGCCCATAATCCTCCCTACCTGACGGGGATTCGGCTTTTCGCCGAGCGCATGCCGTACACGCCTCTGGTGGGGTTGTTCGAGACCGCCTTCTACCAATGGATTCCTGAAACTTCCAAACGCTATGGAGTGCCTCAAAGTTGGTTTGAGGCGGGGGTGCGCCGGTGGGGCTTTCACGGGGCCAGTCACAAATTCATAGCTGAGCGTTCTTCGGAACTCCTTGGCAGGGAAGATGTCGCTGAGAGGGCACGACAGCTCTACGTGAATCAGGGGCAATCTCTTGTAAAAGGGCCGTCTCTCCGGGTGGTATCCGCTCACCTGGGTGGTAGCTCCTCCGTGACGGGCATACGAGATGGCGTGGCCATCGGCAATAGCATGGGGCTGAGTCCCCAATCGGGCCTGCCTCACAACAATCGGGTGGGTGACCTCGATGCCATGGCCATTCCATACATGATCCAGAAACAGGGTTGGACCATGGAGCAAGTGCTCCACGACCTTTGTTCCTCAGGCGGCCTCAGTGGCCTTTCTGGGGGCTTCAACGACCTGCGCGATGTGCAGTCTAGGGCAGAAGAGGGTCATGCTGATGCGCAGCTTGCGCTGGATTTTCTCGTCGCCGAAGTGCGTCGTTGGATGGGGGCTTATTACCTCGAGTTGGGAGGCTTGGATGCATTGGTCTTTACTGCAGGTATCGGAGAAAACCGTCCTCAGCTCAGGAAGGCCATCTGTCGTGAGCTGGAACCGTTGGGGATCCAGCTCGATGAATCGCTCAACGAAGGGTGCCTGGGGCAGGAGGGTTTCATCAGCGACGCAAACAGCCCCGTCAAAGTCTTGGTGATTCCCACCAATGAGGAGTTGGTGGTGGCTCGGGAGGTTAAACGATTTTTGGAAAACAAATCTTAACAACACACAAGAAATACTATGTCAAATCAAGCAATTGGAATGATTGAAACGCGTGGTCTGATCGCCTTGGTCGAAGGAACCGATGCGATGCTCAAGGCAGCGAATGTGACCCTTGCAGGTCCCATGAAACAAGTTGGCAATGCCCTCGTTTCGGCGGTCGTCGTGGGGGATGTGGCTGCCGTCAAGGCCGCAACTGACGCCGGTGCCGAGGCCATCAAATCAGTCGGCGGAGAATTGGTCAGCGTGCATGTCATTGCTCGACCGCACTCTGATATCGGAGCCGTGCTCCCCGGATGATGCATCAGCTTTGCCAACAGCGTTAACGGTATGTTCCTAGCCAAAGTCGAGGGTGCGGTGGTGGCCACCAAAAAGGACCCCTCCATGTCGGGCCGCAAGTTGCTTTTGTTGCGTCCCCAACTGGTCGATGATCAGGATCCCACACAATTCCGTGGAGGGAAAAACACCATTGTGGCAGTGGACAGCGTTGGAGCTGGGGTGGGTGAAATGGTGTTGTTCTGTCAGGGCAGCAGTGCGCGGCTGGCACCCAACTTGAAGCAGGCTCCTGTCGATGCCGTGGTCATTGGCATTGTGGATACCGTGGATGTCAAAGGAACCAAAATTTTCAATGCACAGAGCGAGTGAGAGCTTTTCTGTCCATGCCATGTTTTCAAAATCTAATTCAATGGGGTGGTTCCACTCCGCTCATCCTCAACTAATTCGGCTGTTATGAGTTCGCAGATGAACGAAACCCTGATTCGGGAGGTCATTCAAGAGGTCCTCGGCAAGTTGGGAGGTGGCTCTAGTCAGGCCCCAGCGGCACCGAGCACGCCGCCGGTAGTGGCCTCATCACCCTCTTACGCGCCTCCTTCTTGCGGTGTATCATCCTCTTCCAAGGGGCGTCACGGCGTCTTTGAAACAGCAGCCCAGGCCTGTGAAGCCGCCCAACAAGGCTTTCTACAACTACAGAAAAAGGGGATTGAAGCCCGACGGCAAGTAGAGCGCATTGTCAAAACCATGTGCGAGGATCGAGCCAACGAGTGGGGTAAAATAGAGCTCGAAGAATCCAAGATCGGCCGTCTGGATCACAAGATCGGTAAGCTCCAGATCATCGGCTTGGTGCCTGGCGTCGACTGGATCCGTCCCGACGGGCGTAGTGGGGATCATGGCATCACCCTCGAAGAATACACCCCTTTCGGTGTCGTTGGGGCCATCACCCCATCCACCCACTCCATTCCGACTCTTGCAGGTAATATCGTCAATATCGTCGCCGCCGGTAATGCGGTGGTTTTCAATGCCCATCCTGCCGCATCGCGATGCGCTGCCATGGCCGTAAGGGAATTCAACAAGGCCATCGAGCATGAAACCGGGATTCAGAATCTAGTCTGCATCATCGAAGAACCCACTTTGGAGTCCTTCAAGGAATTGTGCTCGCATGAAGCAGTTCGCCTGCTTTGTGTGACCGGTGGGCCCGGTGTGGTCAAGGCTGCCATGCAAACCGGAAAGCGAGCCATCTGTGCAGGGCCTGGAAATCCACCGGTCCTGGTGGACGACACAGCCTGTATGAAACGAGCCGCTGAATCCATTATTCAGGGCGCTGCTTTTGACAACAACTTGCTTTGTATTGGCGAGAAAGAAGTGTTTGCTCTGGAAAACATCGCTGATGAGTTGATGGGTGCGATGGAAAAGGCAGGGGCCGTGCGCCTCAATGCCGCTCAACTGGATCAGCTGACTCAAGCTGCCTTCACTTTCAAGGAGGGGCAGGGAGCAGGATGTCCGCATGCCGTCGTCAATAAAGACCTGATTGGCAAGGACGTATCGGTCCTGGCTCAGGCTGCGGGGCTGCGTGTGCCGGATGGCACAGAATTGCTATTTGCGGAGACCGATGCCTCTCACCCATTTGTCGACGAGGAGCAAATGATGCCCTTCATTCCCATTGTGAGAGTGCCTTCCATCGAGGCGGGGATTGAGGAGTCCCTCAAGGCAGAGCACCAATACAAGCACACATCGATCATCCATTCGCATGATGTGAATCACATGACTGCGATGGCACGAGCGTTGGATACGACCTTGTTCATCAAGAATGGTCCCTGTATGGCAGGGCTGGGCCTGGGGGGCGAAGGTTACCTGAGTTTTTCCATTGCGACGCCTACCGGCGAAGGAGTGACCAATCCACGGACCTTCACACGCGTCAGGCGGTGCGTCATGGTGGACAACCTTCGGATTTACTGAAAATAACCAACTTCATTCAAACAAGCCCATGCTACTGGCACGTGTCGAAGGCAGTATGATCGCCACCCGAAAACACCCGAGTCTTCAAGGGTGGCGGATGCTCATTTGCCAGCCCCTCGATGCCCGTGGGCTTGCCGAGGGCACCCCGGTGATTGCCATTGATCCGCTGGGGGCGGGCATGCATCAGAAGGTCATCATTTCCTCGGATGGTTCGGCTGCTCGTCTGGCGGTCATGGATGACAAAAGCCCTGTGAGACAGATCATCATTGCCATCATTGATGAGCCTGAAAAGGAGGCTGCTGCATGAGGCTTGGAACGGTGATCGGAAGGGTGACCCTCAGTCAAAGCGTTCCTCAACTCAAGGGAGCTCGCTGGCTGTTGATCAGCCCCTTCAACAGGAAACATTTTCAACAAGGCCACCAACCCTTGAATCAAATCACTGACGAACCCTCTTTGGTGATTTATGACAACCTCGGAGGAGGGGTGGGGGATACAGTGGGTTTTGTGGAAGGCCGAGAAGCCGCCTCACCTTTTGACCCTCCCATTCCCATTGATGCCATCAATGCAGCACTGGTCGATGAAACCTTTTATACACCCAAAGAAGACGCATGAAAAAAATAATCAGCGCCAAAGACGTTGAATCCTTACTCAAGCAGGGAGCCTCCATTGAGTCGATCACTGCCGATGCCATTTTGACACCCTCTGCCCGTGACTTGATTCGAAACCAGCAGGAGCCCCATTCCTCCAGTTTGACCCCTGCAGCGGGTGCTGCGGTGGAGGCTGCCGTGACTGCCGGCATCAGTGCACAGAGTTCGCAGCGGGAGCTTGATACGTTTTTCCGCACGCCCCAAATGGAGGCCTTGAAGGTGGAGATTTGCGATGTCGGGCAAAGGCTTTGGCAACGCGCCTATGTGGATGGCAATGGTGGCAATATCGCCATCCGAGTGGCCGATGATCTGGCCTTATGCACGCCGACGCTGGTTTCCAAGGGGTTCATGAAGCCTGCAGATCTATGTTTGGTGGATCTGGATGGGCAGCAGAAAGCAGGAGAAAAAAAGCGTACCAGCGAAATTCTCATGCACCTGGAAATCATGAAACGTCAACCGCGCGCCAAGGCGACGGTTCACTGTCACCCGCCCCACGCAACCGCCTACGCGGTGGCTGGTGTGGAACCACCGACCTGCATGATACCTGAAATTGAGGTTTTCATTGGCAAGGTTCCCATTGCTCCCTACCGCACGCCGGGAACGCCCGAGATGGGCCAGCTGGTGGCGGATCTGGTGGACAAGCACAACACCGTATTGATGGGGAATCATGGAGCGGTGGCATGGAGCCACCTCACCGTGGAAGATGCCTACTTCAAGATGGAGATTCTTGAAGCCTATTGCCGAACCATCTGGGTAGCTTCCCAGCTCGGCACGCCGCTCAACACCATGAATCCCGAGCAACTCAAGGACTTACTCAATATCAAACAAAACCTTGGCATCCCTGATCCGAGGTTTGGGCTCAAGGAATGTGAGCTCTGCGATAATGAACAATGGCGGCCCGGAGTGACCTGTGCCACCACACCATCGGCTTCCTCGGGCGGGGGAGCCTCGCAGGACCCGGCGACTGAGCAAGCCGTACAAGCCATCACCGACCAGATCATGTCTCAATTGGGGAACAAGTAGATTGCAAACACTGACAACCTTTTTTAATAGATCATGAAAGTCAGCATAATAGGAGGTGGCGGTCGAGTGGGTTCCTGTGCAGCCTTTGCTCTGCAATGTGGTGGCATCGTTTCAGAAATCCAACTGATCGATGCCAACCAGGCCATGGCCGAGGGGGAAGCACTGGACTTGTTGCATGGTTCGGCCTTTACGGCGGATCAGCGCATCACCGCGGGTAGTTATGAACAAGCTTCGGATTCGGACATCTTCCTCATTACTGCAGGTCTTCGTCGTAAACCCGATGAATCCCGTTTGGACTTGATCAATCGCAATGTGGCACTGTTTGTTCAAATCCTCGAGAGCATTCAAAAAGCCGGCATGCGTCAGGATGCCATCGTTTTTGTGGTTTCCAACCCTGTCGACATCCTGACTCATCTGGCAGGAGAGCGTTTGGGGCTGCCCTGGCAACAAGTCATTGGGCTTGGAACCATGCTTGATTCCACTCGATTCAGCTCACTGATCGCTGAAGCCCTTGATCTGGCACCGACTCAGGTCAAGGCCTTGACGCTCGGGGAGCATGGCGATTCGATGGTTCCCATCTGGTCTGCCTCTTCTGTGAATGGTTTGCCGCTGACCGAATATCCCGGCTGTGGTCCCGGCTTTCAGGGACAGATATTCACACGCACTCGAGGAAGTGGTGCGGAAGTGATCAAGCGCAAGGGTGGGGCCGGATGGGCCGTGGGCATCGCCATCAGGGACGTGATTCATGCGATTGCTCTCGATCAGAGACGCCTGCTGCCCGTTTCTTCACGGGTGCAGGGTACCTATCAGATCAGGGATATTTGTTTGAGCGTGCCCACGGTGGTGGGGCGTGGTGGTGTGCATCAGCAGGTAGAACTCAAGTTGTGGCCCAAAGAACAAACAGGACTGCAGCAATCGGCTCGCGCCCTCAAGGAAACGATGTCAAAGGTTCAGCTGTGAAGTGAGTAACATCGTTCGCCATGTCGTCGATGATCAAATCTCTGGATCAAAAGCTTGAAGCCATTCGGGCAAATCCTGCCTCGAAAGCCTTCATCATTGCCGACGCCAAAGATGCGGACATGGCTTTTGGGGTTCGGGCGACAGGAGGGCGACATTATTTGTCCGCTCAGGGAGAGCGGCCGGCACGATTTTCCCCTGAAATATGGTCGCGGGATGAGTTTGGTTTTCGAAATCTCCCTGAATTCCTCGATATCATTCGTGAAGTCGTCCACCAGGGGCAAGTCGACATTGTTTTGATGTCGGCTTACGTCAATGAGCTACTCTCCATCAAGGAGGGTTTGTTTGACTCCTCCCCCATCACGCCTGCTGCCAGGGCCAATGATGCGACGGATGTTTGGGCCATTCGACATGGCTGCTACACGGCAGAGCCTGCCCAGCCTTTTCGGTCAGCGAGCATCGATCACATTCAATGTGGTCAGATCGAGTGTGACCGTTCGGTGGATGTGTTTCCTGGGGCCAACCTGGGCCTCTACTCGGTGACCTTCGTGAACGATCTGACCCGGGATAAACACACCCTGGAATCCTTCAAGGCTTTTCGTGAGGAAGCAGAGGCCAAGCGATTTCGATATTTTCTTGAAGTCTTCAATCCCAATGTGCCATCCGGGGTCGCTCCTGAAAAAATGGGTGAGTTCATCAACGATCATATTTTGCGCAGTCTTGCAGGTGTGACCGATGCCGGACGTCCTGTTTTCCTCAAAATACCCTATCATGGACCCAGGGCGATGGAGGAGTTGGTTCAATACGATCCCAACATGATTGTGGGCGTTTTGGGTGGGAGTGCGGGCACGACCTACGATGCCTTTAAACTGATTCACGATGCTCAGAAATATGGCGCTCGGGTCGCACTCTATGGGCGTAAAATCAATCAAGCCGAGCATCAATTAGCCTTCATTGAAATGCTTCGCTTGATCACCGAAGGTGTGATTGGACCCAAGGAGGCGGTGCATGCCTATCATGGCGTTCTTCAGCAGAAAGGCATCAAGGCCCACCGATCCCTGGACCGAGATCTGGCCATTACCGAGCAGGCGATGAGTTATGATGAATCCTCTTCTGGGAAAAGCCGTGTCATGATGGGAGAGAGCCCGATTCGCGGGTCGGAGAAGGCAGAGAGGCAATCCGAACTGCCTGCCGGCAAAGTATCTGATGCATCCGGGCAAGGGGAAGCGCCCTGTGCCGTGGATTGGCCCATGTTGTCCGATGGGCGACCCGATTTCAAAACCATGACCGCTCAACAGAGGCGTGCCTATGATCAGGATCGTCTCAAACGGATCTTTGGATGAACTTCAAGGGCATCCGGCCCATGATCCCATGGGATAAAAAAAGCCCGGGTGGTTGACCCGGGCTTTTCCATGGAAATTGAGGGCTCTTCGATGGTTTAACCGTCCTCGCCAATGGCTTCGACAGGACAACCTTCCATTGCTTCTTGGCACTGAGTAGCTTCGTCGTCGTTCTCAGGCTGTTTGTAAACGTAGGAGTATCCGCCATCTTCCTGGCGCTTGAAATTTTCAGGTGCTGTTTCGCGACATAAATCACAGTCGATGCACTGGTCATCTACATAAAACTTACCATCCACGCTCTCAGGCTGTTTATTTTCTAGGTCTGCCATAATAATTTCTTTGATTTCCTGTTTTCCTGAGCCAGAACTGGGGATGGAGCTAGCTAAATTCTATTTAGCGGCCTTTTGGTGTTTTTTACCACCTTTTTATCTTGGCTCCCACTGCCAACTTTAACCTGTGTTGTCTCAACCCCGCTCAGTACACTACATTATACGATAATTATTCGTAGCGCAAGGCCTGAATTGGGTGAAAACCTGCTGCCTTGAAGGCCGGAAAGAGCCCAGCAACCACTCCTACGAGGGCACTGAAACCCACCGCAATCACCATGGGGTAAACGGTAATGATGGGCGAATTCTGTGCGGGGGAGGCGATCTCAATGAGTTCGACCAGCAGAAATGAAAATCCAAGACCCACTAAAGCGCCCAACATGGCGACCGCAATGCTTTCGACAATGATCTGGGTAAAGATGGCTTCACTGCTCGCTCCGACTGCCTTGCAGGTGCCTATTTCGCGAATACGTTCGTTGATGCTGGCAAGCATGATGTTCATGATACCAATTCCGCCCACCAGCAAACTCAAACCGGCAATCACTCCTTGGCTGATGCGCATGTTTCGAATACGGGTGCGAATGTCGTTGATCTGGTTTTCCTGAGTATCGAATTCAAAGTCGTTGATGCCATTGTGGGTTACCAGCATGACGTTGCGAGCCTGTTGCAAAGCGGGTTCCAGGAGATCCAGATCGGCTATCTTGATGTCGATATCCGTCAAGCGAGGGTCGGGTGTCTGGTCTTCATTGGATGCAGCTCTGAACTTGATCCAGGCAGTATTCAAGGGCATGTAAACCACATTGTTTTTCCTCCAGAACGCATCGCCCCACTTCTTGGCTCCGCTCCAGCCACGTTGGCGCTTCACACCCCCTTCGTTCTCCTTGGCTTGCTTTTTCGCAAGTTCCTTGAGTTTACGCTCTTGTTCGCTTTCGTAATGCTTGAACATACCAACAATGGTAAAGGGCTGGCCCCCGACCTGAAGGACTTCACCGATGGGCACGATTTCGGTTCCTTTTTCCTCCGGACTTCCAAAGAGCTGATCGCGCACACCTGTCCCGATCACACAGACGCTGTTGGCAAACTCTTCGTCCAGGTCGCAGAAGAAACGACCATGCTCGACTTCGTAGAGATTCATATCCAGCACCGCCGGCCAGACGCCCACGATTTCAGAGGTGGATGCGGATCGGCCCTGGCGGGTCACGCGCGTGGCTCGCCAGTCCAGACGCATTTCGGGTGAAATCGTCGTGATCAAGGGAGCGCTGGCCTTGAGAGCTTCCACATCCTTGATCAGCCGTCCTGGAGCCTGGTTTTTTAAATGATCTTGCCAGGTCGGGACATCCTCGTCGTCAATACGGATCTTATCCAAGCCACCCATGGCAATCATCGACTCCTTCATGCCTTTTTCCATTCCGGTAATCACTGCTGCCATGGCCACCAGGCTGGAGACCCCAAGCACAATCCCGAACATCGTGAGAAGGGTGCGGAATTTGTGAGACCAAATGTCCTTGAGACCGATAAGAATGGCATTGAAAAGATTCATAGATGGACAAGAGCTCAGTCGTATTTGAGAGCTTGAATCGGGTGGAGTTTCGATGCCTTGAAAGCCGGAATCATGCCTGCGACCATCCCCACCATGGCTGAACATCCAAACGCAAAGACCATTGCCTGAAGAGTGATGACCGGGTTGTTTTCAGTGGGAGTGAATGCGGTGATGGACTGCACCAGCGCAATGGAAACCGCCAGACCCATCATTCCTCCCAACAGGGCGATGACGAGGCTTTCCATGATGATCTGAATGAAAATATCCGCGGTGGTGGCTCCAACTGCTTTTCGAATACCAATTTCGCGAACTCTCTCCGAAATGCTGGCAAGCATGATGTTCATGATGCCGATGCCTCCCACCACCAGTGCGATGGCAGCAATGATGACCCCACTCATGCGAAAATTGCTGATGGTCAGCTGAATGCCGTCCGCCAAGTCTTCTTCGGTGCGAAAGGTCCAATCTTCAATGCCATTATGGGAAACTTGGAGGACATTTCGGATCTGCTGCAGTGCCGTTTCCAGCACTCCAATATCCTTGACCTTCATGTAGATTCCACTGAGTTTCGGGTCGGCTGTTTCATCCACCCCGGCAGCTGCACGGAATTGGATCATCATGGTTTGAAGGGGGATGAAGACCGAATTGTTCTTCAAGCGGAAAACATAACCGCTGGGGCCACTGCCCCTGCGTCCCTTGTCACGAACCACACCCACCTGGGCCTGTGGATTCTTCAGCGCCTCCAGTCGGGCCAGTTCCTTCTCCTTTCGCTCCTTTTCAGTCATGTAATGTTCAAACATTCCGACAATGGTGAAGGGCTGACCATTGATCTGGATCACCTTCCCGACGGGAATGATTTCCTTGCCTGTCTTTTCAGGATCCCCGAAGAGGTCATTTCGAATTTCGACACCAATCACGCAGACGCTGCGGGCCATCCCATTGTCGATTTCGTTGAACATGCGTCCGTGTTCAACGCGATGGTCCTCCAAATCGAGGATGCCGGGCCAGGTGCCATAAATCCTCCATGGCCGAGCACGCTTGTTTTGATAAGTGATGTTGATGCGAGATCGGTAGCCATGTTGTTCGACAATCGGCGTAATGTTCTCCACCAGGGGAGCACCACCTTGAAGGGCATAGACATCGCGCATGAGCAAGCCTGGGGTCTGGTCGGTGAGGTGTTTTTGATACGCCGGAAGGTCGTCCTGCGCCTCTACACGAACCTTTTCCAGTCCACCCATGGCGACGAGTGCTTCCTTCATGCCATTTTCCATCCCTTTGACCAGAGCGGACATGGCGACCAGACTGGAGACACCCAGAATGATGCCCAGCATGGTGAGCATTGATCGAAATTTATGCGCCCAAATCTCCTTGATGCCCACCAGAATGGTATCGAGCAGATTCATGAACTCTGATGGGATGAGGTGCTGAGTTTGAAACGACTTTCTTTTCCAGCGAGCTTGGCGTCGACATTTTGCGCAATCTTGCCATCTCTAATCTCAATTTTCTGAGGGGTGAGGGCTGCGATTTCCGGGTCGTGGGTGACAAGCATGATCGTACGGCCTTCCTGATGCAATTTGCAGAAGGTTTCCAGGATCATTTCCCCGGTATGTGTGTCGAGATTTCCCGTAGGTTCATCAGCGAAAATGATGCGCGGGTCGTTCACCAGTGCACGAGCAATGGCGACCCGTTGTTGCTGTCCCCCGGAAAGTTGAGAAGGACGATGACCTGCCCGGTCCTGCAACCCTACCAATTCCAGCGCCTGCATGGCTTTTTCCTTGCGACCACGCCCTGAGGTGCCCTGGTAGATAAGTGGGAGCTCGACGTTTTGAGCCACATTGAGCTTGGGCAGCAGATTAAAAAATTGAAACACGAAGCCGATTTTCTCACCCCTTACTTTTGCCAGCTGGCGGGGGGTGGCGTCGTGGATGTCCATGCCGTCCAGACTCATGGAGCCCGAAGTCGGCGTATCCAGACAGCCCAGGATGTGCATGAGGGTGGATTTGCCACTGCCCGAAGGGCCGATAATGGAAGTGAAATCTCCAGCTTGAACATCCAGGCTCACCCCATCCAGAGCGCGAATGGTTTCGCCTCCCAGATGGTAGATCTTCTTGATGTCGCGTAATTCAACCAGTGCCATATGGATCAGCTTTGATTGGAGGCAAGACCCGCCTCGCCTGCCAACTCATCAATCGCTTCCTGTGGGGGCATCTCGAGGGAGACGACTTCTCCGGGATTGAGACCCGACAAAATTTCGGCAAAAAAATAGTCAGCCACCCCAATTTGAATCAACCGCCGTTGAAAGCGCTCTTGCTGCTGGACGTAGACATAACGCTCCTGCTTTTTGAGAGTCTCGTTATATTCGGTGAAGACCGCTCCCAGCGGAACGGCTACCACCCCCGCGGCGGACTGAACCGGGATTTTGATGTTGGCCGTCATGCCCGGCTGTATCCTAGGATCAATCTCGGTCAGCAGGATGCGAGCAGCGAAGCCCTTGATTCCGTTAAGTATGGTGGCTTGAGGGGCAATCCGTTCCACCTGGCCTTGAACGACCAAACCGGGGATGGCTTCCACCTGAATATCCACCTTGAGGCCCGCGCTGAGTCTACTGACGTCAGCCTGATTGACGTGAGCGTTGATGATCATACGGGTCAAATCGGCAATCGTCAGCACCTCGGTGCCGCTATTGAATCCTCCGGAACCGGAGACAGCCTGCCCCGAAGAAACTGGGCGGGTGAGGATCGTGCAATCGAAGGGAGCCAGGATTTGGGTTTTTTCCAGCCGCTCCATGGCCAGGTCGAGATCCTTTTGAGCACGCTCGATATTGTTTTGCGCCAAACTGTAATCGGTTTGGCTGTTTTCGTATTCTTCCTTGGCTACCAGGTTGTCTTCAAAAAGCTTTCGATTGTTCTCAAATATGCGTCTTACCTTCTCGAGCTGCAGCTTGGCTGCATCAATTTGAGTTTGCTTTTGCTCGATTTCAATGCGGATGTTCTTGTCGTCCAGTGCAAAGAGTAGATCATTCTTTTTCACCTGGTCTCCTACATCGACCGGAAGCTCGGAAATCAAACCATTGACCTCAGGCCTGACGGATACCTGTTCCGCAGGAGTGATCTCCCCGGCCACGGTCACGACAAATTCAATGTCCTTGGTCTGAACTTCCGCCGTTGTGTCCCGCTGTGCCAGATCATCCGCAGCTGTTGTCTCGGACGATGATCCCTTTTTGAGGTAAATGAAACCACCAACCAAAACGGCAATAATGACGATCGTGGAGAAGAAATTTTTCATATTCGAATGATTCTGTCGACGCAGCAAACAGGGCTTGAGCCTATAAAAATAATACGCCTACGTTGTAATTCTGCCATTACAAGAACGGATATCAAGATCCATTTAGAATTTCATTCAAGCTGACCAGTAATTGTTAAAAAATTGCTCCTCAACGAGATAGGGAAAGTCAAACCGTGCGTTTAACTCAAGATTTCCTTCAAAACATGGCCGTGCACATCGGTCAATCGGCGTTCAAGGCCGTTATGAGGATAAGTCAGTTGAGTGTGGTCGACTCCCAGAAGATGCAAGATGGTGGCATGCAGGTCGTAGCACCAAATGGGCTTCTCTGCTTTCCACGCCCATGGGTCGCTGCGCCCAATGTGACATCCCGGGCGAATCCCTCCTCCTGCCAGCCAAGTGACAAAGGTGCCACCATTGTGATCCCGACCGGATTCTCCCTGTGTGAAAGGCATTCTTCCGAATTCAGTCGTCCATACCACCAGAGTGTCCTCCAGAAGGCCGGTGGCTTTGAGGTCACTCAGGAATGCGGCGATGGGCTTATCGACTTGCTCCGCGATCCATGGGAGTTCCTTGTGGATATTAGAATGGTTGTCCCAGTTGTTGCTGGGGCCACCCGCTCCGCTCCACAACTGGATAAACCTCACGTCGCGCTCGAGCATGCGCCTGGCAATGAGGCATCGCTTACCGAAGTCGCGAGTGACTTCCCTGTCCATGCCATAATGCTTTTTGACCCTGTCACTCTCTTGATCGAGATCAAACACTTCCGGGGCTGCCAACTGCAGCCGAGCCGCCCCTTCGTAGGATTGAATGCGAGATTGGGTGACGGGGTCTTCGGCATTCATCGCCCCCAACCGGCGAAGCAAGGATCTTCCTTCCGATTCACTCTCCTTGGTAATGTCCGTGACATGGCTTGGGGGATGAAGAAAAGCGATGGGATCTTGAGCACCTGAATCGATGACGGTGGCTCCATGTTGGGAAGGTAGGAATCCAGAGGAAAAATTGCCTAGATTGTTGTAAGGAAGTCCCCTTGGATCGGGCATGACCACAAATTCAGGGAGATTTTGGTTCAGTCGCCCCAGTCCATAGCTGATCCATGCCCCCATGGAGGGAAAACCAGGAAGAGCAAAGCCGGTGTTTTGCATGTAGCTGGCGACTCCGTGGACATTGCTCGAGGAGTGCATGGACATGATGAATGCCATGTCGTCGACACGTTGCGCCATATGCGGAAACACCTCACTGACCCACTGACCGCACTGCCCGTGCTGCTTGAAGGCAAAAGGGCTGTTCATGACCTTGAAGCCGGGTGAGCGGGTGACCGATTCCACGCGTTGGCCACCACCCGGATCAAATGGCTTGCCATCAAGCTTTTTCAGAGCCGGTTTGTAGTCAAAGGTATCCATGGGGCTGACCCCTCCATTCATGAACAACTGGACAACCCGTTTGGCTTTGGGACGATGGGTGATGATGGAATGGCCCGCATGAGATTCGACGTTGGGGGCTCCAAGCATGTGCTGCAAGGCCAGGGCGCCAAAGGCCCCACCCGTCGACCAAAGAAAATCCCTGCGCTGCATGTGATGATCCAGAGTCATGGCATGAAGACAAAGGCGTTGCTGTTCCAGAGGTAGCGGGTAGCATTGGCCAAACCGTGTCGGTCTGCGTATTCAATCATCAGGCGCTTTTCCGTCGGGTTGGGCATTCGACACAGGCTCGATTCGTAAAGTAACTCAATCTGGCGCTCCAAATGCTTGGATACCTTTTGAAGTTGATCTGCCATGGCTTGGCTTTGCGCAATCACCCAAGGGTCATGGAGCATGGCAAGCGCCTGGAGAGACCCTACGGAGCGATTGCGTTCGGGGTGCCAGGTCGAGGCGTCCGGACAGTCCAGTGCCTTCATGAAGGGGTCGGGAAGGGTTCGAAACAAGAATCGATAAATGCTGCGTCGATGCATGGCAGCATGCGTGGGATCGAACCCCTTGTAATCAACGATGGGGGTGACGTGGATGCCTGGATCCATGAGGAATTGTTTGACCGACGGGCCTCCCATCCTGGCATCAAGTTGACCGCTCAGCTGAAGCAGGCTGTCCCGAAAGCTCTCAGCATCCATGCGTCTGGGAGACATACGCCAATAATATGTGTTCTCTGCATCCTGTGCGGCGGCTTGCTTACGCCAGGTGGATGCCTGACGATAGGTGCGGCTGTGGAGAATCAAACGATGCACATGCTTGAGCGATCCCCCTGAGTCTCTCAACTCACAGGCCAACCAGTCCAGGAGCTCGGGGTGAGTGGGGGCTTGGCCACCATTGCCCAGATCATTGGGGGTAGGAATCAGCGGTGAGCCGAAATGATGCTGCCATAGGCGATTGGCCATGGTTCTCCAGAAAAGACCATTGGAAGGGTGGGTGATCCATTTCCCCAGAGCCAATCGACGGCTGTCTTCTTCAGCAAGGTCTGCACCCTCCGGATTCCAAGGGATATGGGATAAGGCCGAGAGAGCTGCGGGTTGAGCTTCCTTGCCCGGTTGCTGAATACTACCGCGACGAAGCTGGCGGACGGTTCGCGGTCCTAATGAGGGCTTGAAATTTCCTTCGGATGAAAAGTAGCTGGTTGCCGCATACACTTGAGGGGGTGTGGGAAGCGCCTCAAGGGTTTGATCCAGATGTCTTCCCAAGGCATGCCTTGTCAATAGGAGTTTCTGCTCCAAGGTTCGCGTTTCTTGCGAGTAAGCAAAGGCTTCCTGAAGGTTGGCTTCCAAAAAGGGCTCGATCCTATCGGAGGGAACATTGCTCCATCGGATTCGACAGCGACCCACCCATTGGGAGTGCTCCTCAGGGTGGTTCAACTCCACCCTGAGCATGTGAAGATCCCTATCATCAGGTAGAGAGGCAATGCGGAAGAAACAGCGATGATTCTGACCTTTTTGAGGGAAGATGCTCCAGTGAGTCTCAGGATCGTCATCGATCAAATAACGCACTGAAGTGCCTTCCTTGCTGAAATCATTTTCAGGAGCTTCCAATAAGATGGGGATCCAGTCGTCAGAATCTTTTCCTTTGCCATAAACCTTGAACTCAGTGAGTTGGAAATCACCTTCATCTGACCAGCCGGGGCCCCCTTGAGGCAGGCGGGAGTCGGCCATGACTTCCAATTCCACCGCGGTCGGTTTTGGGTAGGGAGACAGGAGCGACCATGTCAGTTTGCCATTGAGTGAATCGGTTGGTTGAATGAAGAGGGATCCATCTTCAAGCACTTCCCAGGGTGTCAGAGGTATTTCCGATGAGGGTGGTGCCAGCGGCCTGCCTGCTTTCCATCGCGACAGATGATCCTGTCTTTCCGAGATCCATGATTGGGTCCTTTCTTGGTTGATGGAAGATAGGAGAGCGGACTCGGTGGTTCTTTCAGCAAGCAAGGCCTCCTTTTGGGTCAGCAGATCTTGTCGCAGGCGATGTAACTTCGGGTCCTTGTCAAAAGGCCGATCGTGGCGATCCACTCCAGCAAACACGGCCTGCAGTGCGTAATAATCTTCAAATGGGATGGGGTCAAATTTGTGATCGTGACATCGCGCGCAATGAACGCTGACTCCCAGGAATGAGGACATGACGGTGGTGATCATGTCATCTCGGTCCAGATATTGGGCGAGCTCCTTATCGAGGGTACCGTCCTGAATGCCCATCTGGGAACTTTCATCCCATGGGCCGGCTGCCAGGAAACCTGTGGCAATCAAGGCCTCAGGATCATGCGGTTCCATGGCGTCCCCTGCGATTTGTTCCAAGGCAAATGTTGCGTAGGGTTTGTCTGCATTGAGTGACTGGATCAAATAATCCCGATAGGGCCAGGCATTTTCACGGGGCGCGTCCTCGTCGTGTCCGTGAGTTTCAGCATAATGGATGAGATCCATCCAATGCCGGGCCCATCGTTCGCCGTATTGTGGCCCCGCCAGGGCTCGGTCAACCCATTGAGTCCAGGTTGTTTCAAAGTTGTCGTGATCGAGTTCCTTCAGTAGGTCGGTATCGGGCGGAAGGCCCCAGACATCCAGAAAAAGCCGTCTCAGAAGCTGGTGGGGAGGGGCCTCAGGTGAGTGACTCAAGCCTTGTCCGGCCAGGGCTTCCTGGATGAATTGATCGACGGGGTGTTCAGACCATGTATCTGAATCATGTGCCTGCGGGATATCCGGCCTGACCATCGGACTGAAGGACCACGGGGTTGCCTCCTGCCCCAGGGCTAGGCCTGAGCATCCAAGGATCCAGAGGACTCCTCCTGCATAGAGCAAGGATGTGAAGGGTTCAAACCGCATGGGATGCTGAGAATTTGCCACGAAGAACCTACCCGTGGCAAGGAAAGGCAACAAGGCAGGCAATTCTCATGCAGAGCTTGATTGAGAAGCGCCTGATCTGCCTGACTCAATGCAGTGTTGGGATCAGGTAGACCAGACTGAATAAAAACGCTCAAGCTTCAAGGAATGATTCTACCCATCGGTGCAGAGATTTTGATGGAGAGGTCACGGCCTGCATGGGCATGAGGTCCCATCATTCTGAGGGATTGGGGACCTGCGAGCGGATAAAATCCATGAAATGATCCTGCTGCTTTGGGGGTGGCTCCTCTGGGTTGGGTGGCATGAACCTGGGACCGTAATAGAGGATGTTGGGGTTGGAGGTGAGCAGGGGATCTCCTGCTTTGAGATTTGCCATGGTTAGGTCGCCGAAGGCAAAGACTTCGTTTGGCTGGCGTTTGGGGATCAGCCGATCAGGCGGGATTTCTTTTAGGAGTCGATCCCGGTATTGACGGGCGTCTTCCAGACTCATGGGGGGGCGGTCCGGCCAGTATCGGTCCAGCACTAGCATCCCCACGATGGGGTCGGCATAACTTTCATAAGCCTCTTCCGGTGTCTTAGGCCCGAAGGCATCCCGTCCGTAGTAAACCGTCTTGTGATAGAGCTGGAGGCAACTGAAGATTTCAGCCGTGATCCGTGGGTTGTCGCCGCGGTCCACGGCTTCCAATAGATGATAGAGCTGCTCGAATTCAGGCCAGTCAATCTGAGGGTTTTTATAAAAACAAGTCATGAACGCGTGGTCGTCGACCGCATTTTCCATCACCGGGTCGTCGTTGAAGGTTTCCGGGTTGAGGACGTCGTAACGAGAAGGGTTATACGCCAGGATGGAGTTGGTTTGCTTGGGGTAGGGGAAGTGAGCCCGCCAGTGTGCCAGGCGCTTGGCCTCAGCCTCGGCGGCTTCATCGATCGCCCGCTGAGCCTGCTGCTTTGTCTCAGCCTCCAATCGGGCTTTCTCAATGCCCTCTCTGATTCCCATGGTGAGCCTGGTTCCAGCAGGCTGTGCTTTGGGCACCAATGGATCGGGCTCGGATGTGCTGACTCCAGCCTCATCGAGAGCTTTCTCGCCAGAGGATTTATCGTGCTGGTATTCCCCTAGCCAAAGCCACCCGGCCAGGACCAAGAAGGCTAACCCGGTGATGGCCAGAATTCTCCGTTTCAGAGCTGTGGTTTGAGAAAAAGCATCCTGCATGATGGAAGGTGGCGGAAGATTCGAATCGCTTGCTGGGGTATGGTTTTTGGGGTGGTTACCTAGGATCCAAACACAAGAATCAAAAAAGGCCTGCATCCATTTCCTGGCGGACGGTCCATTCGGAGTCGTCAACGAAGATTCGCGTCAACTCATCGACTAGACCTGTGCCGTCCAAGCCCACCTTGGAAAGGTCAAAGGTATCGAATTTCATCTCCCATCGGCGTGTGCATTTGCCGAGTGCAATGGGGCCTTGGATGATTTCGCTGTCCTTTTTCACTAAATCCATGTTTGTCACTGTGGTGGGCATAGTGGCCTTGACCGGTACTTGCCTGAATGAGGGATTGTCTCGCTCTGTTGATTTGATTTGCCCCCATCCCTCGTATACCAAATCAGCCAGTTTGTATTGGATGTGGATGGTGAAGTGATCGGGCACCCCAGGGTAGGGAAGTTTGAGGGATTCCTTGCCAGTGTTGGACATTTTGGTGGTGAGTGCGTGCTTGCATTCCCACTGCTGCAACCACCCGAAATCTCGATAAACCTCCTCTTGCTTTTGCCCAAATTCATTGAAACCCGCCCAGTCTTGCCCAAAGTGATGGGAGGTTTCACCGTCTTGGGTGATCAGCCAGTCATACGCTCTAAAATTACGCTCAAGCAAACCGCCTGCCCCTCCGCCCCCGATTAAAACTCCCTGAAGGTGATTAAGCTGAAGGGTGTATTGGGCGCCAGCCAAGTCATCCCGGTAATAAATCCTTTGGGCTGCAAGCGCGGTATCGAACTTCAGATCATCCACCTCGACGGTCAGGGTTCCATGACGGGTGACCATGTCCCGTGCTGCGTCCAAGGCCGCGCCCTCCACTTCGTCTAGAGCCAGTTCAAAGATTTCATTCCCAACCCACTTCATGATGTTGCCCAGTGCACCTGCTTTGGACTCATGAGTGATCAGGTAAAGGCACATCAAAAAGAGTGCGCGAATGAAAAAAGAAGCTTTGGTTGAGCTTGTTTGGAGTTTTGGACGAGTGTGCATGATATCATTCCTTTCTATGTTGAGGTTTGATCCAAGATGGCCCTCCAATGTGAACTTCACTAATTGAATACTATATAAAAAAACCAAAAACAGTCCAAAAACCGCCAAAAAAGTCATTGTCAACAGGGTGTATGACCCTTCTTGTCATCTTTTCGGTCATGCAGACTTATGGGGTCTGTTTAACTCACTGGACGGGGTGTTTTTTACAGCCTGATGATCGATGGTCGTGTTAATCTCCAAACATGATGATGGAGCGACCGACTTGTTGGATTCTGAAGATTTGCTTGTTCCTATGGGTAAGTGGGCTTGGAAGCCTTGAGGGGCAGTCTTTCAATCCCTGGGCGAACAAGGAGGGGCGAGAGGAAATGATCCTGATTCACGAAGGTCAGGAAGCCAAGGCCATAAAGCATTACGAAGACCGTCTGGCATCAGATTCAGACAGACAGGAAGCATTGTTTGGATTAACCGTCGCGCATGCCCGGCTTGGTCATGCAGACAATTCGATCTCTTTTTTGGATCGTGCACTGGAGTCGGGGCTCCCGTTCGAGCGGTTTTTGGCGGGTCCCCGGGATTTGCTGCAGCCGCTCTACACTTTTGATGCGTTCCAAAAAAGAAAAGCCCGATGGATACCTGTTCTACTGCACGGGCCCATGGTGGGTGGCCTTACCGATCGTTCGGCACGTTTCTGGGTTCGCACCTCCCAATCTTCCAGAGTTGAAGTGCTGTTGCGAGCCGACGGAGAGCGTTTTCCAAAAAGGCCGCTGATCACACCCGAGGTCTGGACACAACCCTCGACTGACCATACGGCAGTCATGGAGATTCATGGGTTGAAACCGGGTCAAAAGTACCATTATCAGGTGCGCATGGATGGAGCGATTGTTTCCGATGGACATGCTTTCATGACCTTTCCCAGGATGCATCGGCCATCGGATTTCACCGTGGCTTTCGGGGGAGGTGCTGCCTACACCCCTGAATTCGAACGCGTCTTTACCACCATCAAAAGCCGGCAACCTATTGCGTTCATCCAACTGGGTGACAATATCTATGTGGATCAACCGGAAAAACCATCTATCCAGCGCTACGGTTACTACCGGCGACAGAGTTCCGCCCCTTACCGCTCATTGGTTTCCAATGTGAATGTGGCTTCCATTTGGGATGATCATGACTTTGGGGATGATGATTGCTGGTATGGTGGAGATCCGAACCAGCCACGCTTCAAGCGGGAGGTGTGGAAGGTGTTCAGGGAAAACTGGAACAACCATGCCTATGGACTGGGCCAGGAGAACCCGGGATGTTATCATGATTTCTACATCGGTGATGTCCACTTCATCCTTTTGGACGGTCGCTATTACCGCACAGATCCAACCAATGCCTCTGGACGAAGCATGTTGGGTCAGACCCAGCTCGATTGGTTGCTCAAGACGCTTGAGCATTCCAAAGGAACCTTCAAAATCCTGGCTTCTCCAGTTCCTTTTGCCAAAGGCGTCAAACCCGGAAGTCGTGATCCATGGGATGGATATCCCGAGGAGAGATCCCGAATCTTTGCCCATATCCAAGATCACCATATCGAGGGAGTGTTGCTCATGGCCGCCGATCGCCATCGTTCTGATTTGTGGAAGATTGAAGCTGAGGGAGGCTATCCGCTCTACGAGTTCATGTCCTCTCGATTGACCAATATTCATGTTCACCCCGTGATGAAGGGGAGCCTTTTTGGCTACAATGCCAAACGCTCCTTTGGTCTGCTGGAGTTTGAAACGACCTTGAAAGATCCTCGAGCAACCTACCGGATTGTCACCATCGATGATGAAGAGGTTTACCGTCATTCGGTTCATCTCAGTGAACTTTCTTTCTAATCGAAAGCACTGAGGATTGACGGTCCTTCGGGGCCCGGCCATAAATGAAGCCAGAGGCGTGGAGCTAGACAGTCGCCTGATCCATCCATGTTTTGGAAAAAGAAAAACCCTGAAGAGCATCGCTATTACCTGTTGCCAGGCATGGGGAAGAGCAACCGTCGCCGTCACCAACAATTTGTCCGGTGGGCCATCGTTGTCGGTATTCTGGTGTCTGCCCTGGTCGGAGGCTTCATCTACTACACCAACCGTCTCTAGTTGCTCCCAGAATGCCCTAGAAAGGCTGCTTCATGAAATCTCGTAATCCTTCTCAAAAAGCCATCCTCGATTGTTCGGATCGCCGCCATTTTCTCGCTCAGCTTGGCGCTTTGGTCAGCGGGAGCTCCTTGGCCTTCCATGGGCAGGCTCAAACAGCATCCACGCCTTTTACCGTTGCGGTGCCGGTGGCTTCGAATCGTCCGACCTATCAATCCGATATTGGGTCGATGTGGGCGACGGTCAGCAAAATAGGCAGGAAACCGTTCTTTCCCTATGCCTTTACCCAGGATGTCTTCAAGGACTTGACTGCCTGGAAACAGGGGGTGCGAGCGGGTCTGATGGAAATGCTCCATTATCGACCCAGCCCCTGGCCCTCCCAGGCGACGGTGATTGGAGAAACCGATCAAGGCGACTTCGTGGTAGAGGAGGTGGTTTTTCATTCGACTCAGGAAACCACGGTGCCCGCCTTTGTGCTGGTTCCCAAAACCGCTCAAAAGCGGGGAACTCCTGCGGTCATTTGTTTTCACGACCATGGCGGATTTTACCTTTGGGGAAAGGAAAAGTTGGTCTCACTGCCAGGTGAAAATACGGTCATCACAGAGTATCGAGATCGGTATTATGAGGGACGATCCATTGCTTCTGACCTCGCCAGACAAGGTTATCTGGTGGTGGTGATCGATGCTCTTTATTGGGGAAATCGTCGCATGATGCTGGATGGAGATTCCGAGGATTGGTGGGAACGTGCCAGTGATCTGCCTCCGGAACAGGTCAATGCCTTTAATATCCGTTCATCCAATAACGAACACTTGCTGGATCGTACCTTGCTGGCTGCCGGCGCGACATGGCCAGGCATCAACGCATGGGATGATGTTCGCACGCTGGATTACCTTTACACTCGGGACGAAGTGGATCGAAACCGTATTGGTTGCGTGGGGTTCTCGACCGGAGGCATGCGAGCGATGATGCTGGCGGCTCTGGATGATCGCATCAAGGCGACGGTCAATGCCTGCTGGATGACATCCATGCCCTATCAACTCCAGAATGACATCAAGTTCACCATGGGTTTTTCGGTGCTGATACCAGGCATGACGCGTTACCTGGACCTGCCGGACCTCGCATCCATGGCCATGCCCGGTGCCATGATGGTGCTTGGAGGCGGTAAGGATCAGTTCTTCCAGGACGAAGGAGCCAGAGCCGCCTACACCCAAATGCGTCAGGCCTTTGTGAAGGCCGGTTTTGACGACCGCCTTTATGTCCAGGAGCATGATGTGGGGCATGTATTCAGTAAGGCCATGCAGGGCGCTGCCTGGAAGTTCCTGAAAGATCATTTGATGGATCTGGTATAGCCCGCGTGGAAGCAGTGGTTCAATGGCCTCTGTCAACCATGGACTGTCGGCTGTCTCATTGCCTTCCTTGGCTGAACAAGGTACAAGGAAGCATGCTGTCCTTCACCAAAGCCTTGCGCCCTGATCTTCTGAAGATAACTCTGTTATTAGGGCTCTGCTGTCAGATTCAAGTTCTCCAGGCCCAGGCATTGCCAGCTCAGGCATCTTCTCTGGTGCCACTCTACAGGAGCACCTCGGAAAGATTGATTGAGCAGGCACTCCAAAGTTCGACAGGTTTTGACCGACTGGCCTTGATGTGCGATCGATTTGGCTCTCGTTTCAGTGGATCCGAATCCCTGGAGCAAGCCATCGACTGGGCCCTGCAGACGATGGGCGAAGATGGTTTTTCCAATGTCCGGGGAGAATCCGTCGAGGTCCCTCGGTGGGTTCGTGGAAACGAATCCCTGCTGCTGCTGTCCTCTTCACCCAGGGAGTGCCCCATGCTTGGCCTGGGAGGCAGTGTCGGAACACCGACAGATGGAATTGAGGCTGAAGTCCTGGTGGTCAATAGCTTTGAGGACTTGCAGGAAAAAGCAGATGAGGCTCGAGGTCGCGTGGTGCTCTTCAACGCACCTTTCACGGACTATGGTGCGACAGTGGTCTTCCGAGTGCGCGGTGCCATCGAGGCGGCCAAAGTCGGTGCGGTGGCAAGCCTCATTCGATCGGTGGGCCCATTTTCCATGCAAACGCCGCATACCGGAATGATGAGCTACGAGGCATCAGTCCCCAAAATCCCTCACGCAGCCATCACGCTGGAGGATGCTTCCATGATGGAGCGCATGCAGGCTCGTGGAGAGACCGTTCGTGTCCGACTTAAAATGGAGGCGCAAACCTTGGAGCCGACCCTGTCTCGGAATGTCGTGGCAGAGATTCCCGGTAAGGAATTTCCCGAGCAAGTGGTGCTGGTCAGTGGACATATCGATTCTTGGGATGTGGGGCAGGGAGCCATGGACGATGGAGGAGGCTGCTTGGCGATGTGGGAAGCCGCTCGCCTGATCCTTCGTTCACAGGGACAGCCAAGGCGAACCATTCGGATCGTTCTCTGGACCAATGAGGAAAACGGGATGGCGGGCGTCCGCGCCTACCAGAAGGCGCATGCATCGGAAATGACCAATCATGTCCTTGCCATCGAATCGGATGCTGGAACCTTTGAGCCGGAAGGGTTCAGCTTTACGGGAAGCGAAAAGGCCATGCCGTATCTCGAGGCCATTGGCCATCTGCTTTCTGATATGGGAGCCGAACGCCTCAAGTGGGGAGCAGGTGTTTCGGATATCATGCACCTGGTATCCGATGGTGTGCCGGTCATGGGGCTTGATGTCGATCGCACGCGTTACTTTTGGTATCATCACACTGCCGCTGATACGGTCGACAAACTGGACCGCGATGAATTCAATCGGTGCGTCGCTGCCTCTGCGGTCATGATGTGGATCGTGGCAGACATGCCCACACGACTTCCCCGATGACCTCCCTTTTTCAACGCTGATGGACGCCAAGGAAAACGCAGACAACTGGCAATGCCGAGAGCATGCCTTGGACTTCATCCAGCGACCGTTGGTCATGGGCGTGATCAATGTGACTCCCGATTCGTTTTCTGATGGAGGGCAGTATGATGACCCGGTGCGAGCCGTGGATCACGCCTTGGCATTGGTGGATCAAGGTGCGGATCTTCTGGATATCGGAGGAGAATCGACCCGTCCAGGCGCCCAGGAGGTTTCAGAAGAGCAAGAGGTACACCGGGTGTTGCCTGTGGTCCGAGAGTTGGTCCGACAGACTTCCAAACCCATCAGTGTCGATACTCGGAAAGTAGCGGTGGCGCGGGTCGTTCTCGATGCAGGTGCTGCCATCATCAACGATGTGGAAGCCAGTCGTCAGGACGATGCCATGTGGCAACTGGTGGCTCAAACCGGGGCTGGATATGTGGCCATGCACATGCAGGGGCAGCCTCAGACCATGCAGCGGGATCCGAGCTACGGGGACGTATTGCAGGAGGTGGACACCTTCTTTTCGCAGCGCCTGGAGCAAATAAACCAGGCTGGAGTCAAAAACCAACAGGTTGTTCTGGATGTTGGTATTGGATTCGGTAAAACTCTGGAGCATAATCTGGTGCTTCTGAAATCTCTCGAACGTTTCGGTCACTTCAGGCGGCCTTTGCTGCTGGGAGTTTCCAGAAAATCCATGTTTGGTTCACTGCTTGGTGTCAAAGAGCCTGCCAAGCGAATGCCTGCAGGCCTGGCCTGTGCTCTTTGGGCCATGGACAGAGGCGTGAAAGTCATTCGCACGCACGATGTCGCGGAGACGGTTCAGGCACTTGACATGTGGGAAGTTTTGAAAGCGCTGCCCTCATCATGAGTTTAGATGCATCCTGGTCAACCCTTTGGCGCCCGCTGGTTGAGATCTTCATCCTGGCTGTTGGGATTTATTATGTCTTGATGTTCGTGCGACGGACCCACGGTTG
Source organism: Pedosphaera sp. (assembly GCA_002686885.1). GTDB lineage: Bacteria > Verrucomicrobiota > Verrucomicrobiia > Limisphaerales > AAA164-E04 > UBA7971. Next base: position 114,644 of record NYYT01000012.1, on the reverse strand, counting down.
GGGCGTGCTGATTGGTTTTTTAGTGCTTCTGGGTATGTTGGCGGTGACGGCACTGTTGGACTTGAGTGTCCTCAAGTGGATGCTTCTTCAATTCTTTGGTTTCTCCGCTTACGCCATCCTGATTCTCTTTCATCCTGAAATCCGGCGACTCCTGGCTCGGTTGGGGAACTTACCCAGTTTTGCGCGCATTCGCGAATTGCGGGAGACCATTGAGGTCATCGTTCAGAGTGTGGACCGGCTTTCGGATGTCAAGATAGGCGCACTCATTGCCATTGAGCAAAACCACGATCTTTCACAAGTCATTGAGCAGGGGGTGCCCGTGGATTGCGAAGCCACGCCGGAAATGTTGGAAACCATCTTCTTCCCCAACAACGCGATCCACGATGGTGGGGTGGTGATCCAGGGTGATCGGATTGCCCAGGCCGCGTGCATTTTTCCCCTCACCCGTCGCCAGGATCTTCAGAAATCTCTCGGGACTCGGCATCGGGCGGCCATCGGCCTGAGTGAGGAAACCGATGCGGTCGTGGTCTTGGTTTCCGAGGAGACTGGCATGATCTCATACGCCCATGAGGGCAAATTGGTCCGGGGGCTTTCCTGTGAAGAATTGCGATCCATCCTAAGCACACTGTTGGTCAAAACCTCACGCTCGGACAAGCGTGTTGCTCAGCAGGCGGCCTTGGAGAAGCAACTGGAAAAGAAAACCGTAGCCCGATGATCACCCGTTCCCAGTTTCGAAGCCTTCTGGCCAGGTTGGTCGACAATTTGGGCTGGAAAATCGTTTCTCTGCTGCTTTCCATCGGCCTCTGGATCGTTATTCGGATTGCCGTGGTTGAAGAATATGAGGCCAGTCAGATTAATCGAGGTCCGATGGCCATTCGTCAGATCCAGAATGTTCCTATCATTATCCAGACTTCCTCCACCGATACCAACCGTTATGTGATCGAACCGCAAGTGGTCGCAGTGAGTGTCGAGGGCCAGTCCGTGCTTCTGGAGACCCTGGATGCCACCCGTATTCGCGTGGTTGCCGACCTGACGCAGCAAGCAGGTGAGGAGGCCTTTGCCGTCGCCCTTGAGGTGGAAGTTCCGGATGATTTCGCTTTTCGCAGCTGTCAGCCACAGAGCATTCGGGTGGGGCGAGGCGGTCAATAATGCTTTGGTTTTGTACTGCCACTGCCAGCCAGCCGAGTGGCCAGTTCAATGGCGCTGATCAGACTCGACTCATTTGCCACCCCCTTCCACGCGATATCCAACGCGGTCCCGTGATCGACGCTGGTGCGAATGATGGGTAGACCGAGCGTCGTATTAACGGCGCTATCAAAAGCAAGTGCTTTGACAGGGATGTGCCCTTGATCGTGATACATGCAGACAATCACATCACATGTTTTTCTTTTTCCGGGCAAAAAGGCCGTGTCAGGAGGCAAGGGTCCTTCCACCTCGATACCTTTTTCCTGAGCTTTCTGAATGGCGGGTAGAATGATCTCTTCTTCCTCCCTGTTGCCAAACAGGCCATGTTCGCCAGCATGAGGGTTGAGACCGCAGACAGCGATACGAGGTCGCTGCCCCCGAATACGTTCCAGGCCCTCTGCGGAGAGTTCGATGACCTCCAGAATACGCTCGGTGGTCAAGTGCGAAACTACTTCAGCGTACCCCACATGGACGGTCACGAAGGTGCAGGTGAGAATCTCGGAATATTGCATCATGCACCAGCGCTCGGAGTGGGAGCGCGCAGCGAACATTTCGGTGTGCCCGGGGTAGGGGATGCCGGCCATCGAGAGGGCTTCCTTGTGGATGGGGGCTGTGGTGACCGCGTCGACATGCCCCTCCAATGCGGCATCGATGGCACGTTGAATGTAGGTGTAGCTGGCTCTACCTGTTTCAGCATTCACGCCTCCGGGAGTCCAGTCAGCGCCCATTTCGGTCTTGATATTCAGGACCAGAGGATTGTTGGGCCTGTTCTTGATGAGGTTCAGGGCATGCTCGGGAGTATCTGGTGTCATAGGTGCCACTGCCGCCTTGAACGGTATCCCCAGGAGGTTGGAACATTTCCTCAGAACATCAACATCACCAAAGACAATGGGAACACAGGTTTGATCGACTTCCGCAGCAAGCAGAGCCCGGAGACAGATTTCGGGTCCGATGCCTGCCGGGTCGCCCATGGTGATGGCAATGATGGGTTTGTCTGACATTTCCGAATCGAGGCTAGGATTGGAACAGATGCGATGCGAGTTCAATTTCCTGCTGTAAGTTGGCTTTGCCGCGGGTGCCTTTGATGACAAGGGTCTCGATGGCTTTCGACAATGCTTGGAAGTATCCCGTTGCCAGTCCTTGGCGATCGGCTTAAGGTTTAGCCGTATTCTTATAAGTCCAGTCCGCATGACCCGATCCATTTCCAAAACCCTCCCATGCTGGTTCCTGTGGTGCTTTCTTTCCTCTTCCGGTTCTTGCGATACCACGGTTGATCAGGAAGATGCCTTTCAGGTGCATGTTCGGCCCTTCATGGATCGTTACTGTGCGACTTGTCATGAGGGGGAACGACCCAAGGCAAAATTCGATATCTCTCCCTACCGTGAATTACAAGACTTGGTGGCTGATTTCGGCCATATGGATTTGATGCTCGAGCGCCTTGAGCTGGGAGACATGCCCCCTGAAGATGCACAAGCCATGCCTACCGATCAGGAGAGGTTGCGAATGATCCAGTGGATGAGGCGTGTCAAACGAGCGGAAGCCGAGAAAAACGCGGACGATCCTGGTTGGGTGGTCGCACGGAGACTCAGCCACTCCGAATTTGCCTACGTGTTGCAGGATCTGACAGGACTCCCCTCGACCCCTTCCTATCCCTTGCCCGTGGATCCTGCCAACGAGCAAGGTTTTGACAATACGGGCGAGTCGCTCAGTGTTTCCCCAGCGTTAATCAAAAAGTATCTGGAGGCTGCTCGAGAGGTGGTGGATCATCTGGTGATGACGCCCAGTGGGTTGCACTTTGCTCCCCAGCCGGTATCCACAGAGACCGACAGGGATCAATATGGAGTGCAACGAATTGTGGCATTCTATCGGCAACAGAATACCGATTTGAAAGACTATTTCCATGCTGCCTGGCAATGGAAGTATCGCGACAGGTTCGAGCTTGGGGGCCAGATGTTGGAGGACCTGGCTGCGGAAAAGGGGTTGAGTCGAAGGTATCTTCAATCCCTCTGGGAGTGCCTGGAAGGGACCTTGCATGGCCATGGACCGATCCAGAAGCTTCGAGCCCTGTGGCAAGCTTTGCCGGAACCCATGGCCGATGGAGGCACAAAGCCCAGCATCGAGGCCTTGGTGCCGCTCGTAGATTACGTCAGCGTAGCTCGGCAAATAATCCAATTCGACATTCCACACGTAAGATCCAAGGGAATTCACAACGGGGCTCAGGCCTTTGTGATGTGGAGAAACCGCCAAAAAGCCGCTCATCGCATGAAAGTCGATCTCGATCGATTGGCGGCGCTTTCCGCTGATGATCGGCAATGGCTTGGTTTGTCATCTGCGCAGGCCCCTGCCTCAACCCTACTCAGTGAGGATGAAAAAGAATCCGTGATCTTCTTTGGACGTCTTTTTCCGGATCGTTTCTACGTCGCCGAACGGGGTCGTGAATTCCTTGATCCGGATGCCAATCGTGAAAAAGCAGAAAGAGGCCGTTTGCTCAGTGCTGGATTTCACAGCATGATGGGATATTTCAGGGATGATCAGCCGCTCTGCGCCCTCATGTTGGAGCAGGAGGAAAACGCCACTCTGGATCGTCTGTGGGATGAGCTGGACTTCATGACCCGCGCTCCCATGCGTCAACATCAGGGTTTGGTGTGGTTTGAACGAACCGACTCAAAATTCATGCGCGATGAAGCCTTTGATTTTGCCAGAGCTGAAGATAAGGATGTTACCTCGGAGCCGAAAATACGTCGTCTTGCCGATGTGTATCTTGAAAAAGCCCTTTCACTTGGGGCTGATGCGCTGGCGGTCGAGGCCATTCAGGAACACTTTGACCACATCAACCGCAGTATTCGCCAGGTTGAATCCTGGGAACAAGAGGCTCGCTATCATCATCTCAGAGACTTGGAGCGTCTGGCAGAAAAAGCCTACCGGAGACCCCTTGAAGGCGAAGAGGCTGAGAGTCTACGCGCCTTTTATCGTCGCCTGATCGTTGAGGATGGCTTGAGTCATGAACAAGCCGTGCGCGATACATTGGTCAGCGTTCTGGTGTCTCCCCATTTTTGGTTTCGTATGGACATGCCGGCCGGTCTCCCAGAGGTGCATCCGCTTCCATCCCTTGCCTTGGCCAATCGGTTGAGTTTTTTTCTTTGGTCAAGCATGCCGGATGAGGCGCTGATGGCCGATGCCAACTCAGAGAAGCTTCTTGAATCCGAGGTGCTGATGCACCATTTTCGCCGTATGATCCGCGATCCGCGCATGGAGCGTTTCGCCATCGAATTCCTCGGAAACTGGCTTGGCTTTCGACGATTTGAAGAACACAACAGCGTGGATCGTGAGCGATTCCCCGCTTTTACCCCGGCTTTGCGTGAGGCCATGTTTCAGGAGCCCATCCGGTTTTTCTGCGACTTGGTCCTGAATCAAGGCTCTGCATTGGAATGCCTCTTCGCGGATCATACCATGGTCAACGCTTTGCTGGCGGACCATTATGGTTTGGAAATGCCACCTCAGGTCGCAAGTCAAGGATGGGCCCGCCTTTCTGTTGGAGATTCCGGCAGGGGGGGGCTTTTGCCCATGGGGGTTTTTCTGACCATGAATGCTCCAGGGCTTCGCACCAGTCCCGTGAAGAGAGGGTATTGGGTCGTGCGTCAACTGCTGGGTGAGCACATTGCACCTCCACCCCCCAATGTCCCTGACTTGCCCTCAGATGAACGGCTCATGGAGGCGTCTTTGCCTGAGATGCTGGCAAGGCACCGCGAAGTCAGAGAATGCGCCCAATGTCACGAAAAATTCGACTCGATTGGCTTGAGTTTCGAAGGCTTTGGACCCGTTGGAGAGCTGCGAACCCTTGATCTGGCTGATCGGCCGATCGCCGACCTGGCAACGTTTCCTGATGGGAGTGAAGGTGCCGGGCTGAAGGGGCTCCTGGCCTATATCAAGGCGGATCGTCAGAGGGATTTCCTCGAACAATTGGCACAAAAACTTTTCACTTACGCCATGGGTCGAGCATTCATTCCATCCGATGAGTTGTTTTTCGAAGCGCTGATGCCCGAATGGGAAGAGGAAAACTATCGTCTGCAATGGTTGATGGAACAAATCGTTCTCAGCCCACATTTTCTCAATCGCCGTGGACCACGCCAAACCATCAGCTCCAATCTACCATGAAATCATCCTATCCAAGAGGTCTGCGGACCCCGCTCTCTCGTCGCCGATTCCTAAGTGGAACAGGTGTGGTCCTGTCACTTCCCTGGATGGAATCGATTCCCGTCTTTGGTCAGGAATCCAACCTGCCGACTGAGGAAGGATCCTCCTACCCCAAACGGTTTGCGGCCTTGTTCATGGCCAATGGTGTGAACAAGCACCACTTCTGGGCCAAGCAAAGCGAGGAGGGAATGATCTTGGGAAAAAGTCTCGAACCTCTTGCTCCATACAGGCGAAAGATGAATGTCATCTCGGGCCTTTTCAACAAGAACGCCACGGGGGTGGGCATTCATCCCGGGCAGACCGGAAACCTACTCTCCGGTGCTGCGTTGCAGAAAGGGGCGACGCTCAAGGGTGGGATCAGCATGGATCAGGTGCTTGCCAACCATTTGGGTAAACAAACGATGCAGCCCAGTCTGGTGCTGGGCTGTGAACAGCCTGTCACGGGGTATCATGAGACCAACTTTTCCATGGCTTACGGGTCGCACATTTCGTGGCAAAACGAATCCTCACCTGTTCCCATGGAGGTGTATCCGTCCCTGGCTTTCGATAGTTTGTTCGAGAACAAGGGAAACATGCGTCACTTGAGTATTCTCGATCGTATCAAGGAACAAGCTCATGATTTGACACGGCAGATCAGTGGCGCAGACAAGGCCAAGTTGGATGAATACCTGACCAGTGTCAGGGAGGTGGAAAAGCGCATTGAGTCGCTGCGGGATATCAAGGACAAAGCGAACTTCACCTTGCAAAAACGTCCTGAAGCTCTCTTTACCATGGAGCGCCCGGAAAACGGCCTTCCTGAAGATATCCGCGAACACATGCGGTTGATGTGTGATATCCTTGCCTTGGCTTTTCAAACGGATAAGACACGTGTGGCGACCCTGCTTCTTTGTCGGGACATTTCAGGGCTTTTCTACCCCTTTTTGGATGCCCGCAACGCTCACCACAGTGCATCGCATCACGATGAGTCAGATGAATTTGAACGAATTACGCGTTATTATATCGGGCAGATGGCACACCTGGCCAAGCGATTGGATGCCATGCCCGAGGGCGATGGAACCGTGTTGGATCACTCGTGTTTGATCTGGATCTCCAACATGTGGTCTGGAAGCAAACACGATTCCACCAAGGTGCCCTTGATCACCCTTGGCGGACTCGATGGATCGCTGGAGACTGGGCGGGTGCTTGATTATCTGAATCGATCGGACGAAGAGCGCAAACTTTGCAGTTTCTATCTTTCCATCATGGACCGCATGGGCGTTTCTCTGGAAACTTTTGGCGATTCAGATATTCGATTAAAAGGTGTCTAGCTTTTGGAATAGGGTCCTACTCTGTATCAGCAAGCTCTCCGCATGCACCGCGACTTTTAAGGCGTGACCGGTCACTTGGTTTGGGCAATTATCTGCCCATGCGTTCCCACATCACGACGGTTTTTCTTCTTGGATGTATCGGGTGCCTGGCTCAGGCCCAGGAGTGGAAATTACAGGAGCTCAAGTATCATCAGGAGGGTCTCGAGGTCGATCTGGGCGTCGGTTTGTGGGCCTGGCCCATGCCCATGGACTACGATCGCGATGGCGACCTTGATTTGGTGGTCGCCTGCCCGGACAAGCCTTCCAATGGAGTTTACTTTTTTGAGAATCCGGGATTGAAGGTAGGTCAGCGGCTTCCGGTTTTTCGCAAGGCCATTCGTCTCGGAGAGGCATCCCACAACATGCAGGTGAGTTATGTGGGAGGTGAGCCGCGGGTCCTTGTGGAAAATAAGGAGTGTGTGGATTTTCGTCAGCATGGTTTTGCTCGGCGAGAAACCGTCTATCCCCATGCGCGTTTCTATGCAGGCCAAACGCGGGCTCGAATGTGGCGCTATGTCGATTGGGAAGGGGATGGGGATCAGGATTTACTGGTCGGCATCGGAGACTGGTCGGACTATGTCTGGGATCAGGCCTACGATGCCCAGGGGCGCTGGCAGAATGGCCCGTTGCACGGCCATGTCTACTGGATCGAAAACCGTGACGGTGTCTATGTGGAGCATCCCATCCAGGTGGAAGCCGGGGGAGGGCCTGTAGATGTTTACGGATGGCCCAGCCCCAATCTGGCGGATTTCGACGGCGATGGAGATTTGGATCTCCTTTGTGGAGAATTTCTCGATGGATTCACTTACTTTCAAAACATCGGTCAGCGTCAATCTCCTGTGCTTGCCTCGGGAAGAAGGTTGAACGATCCGGATGGGGCTGCCTTGAAGATGGATCTGCAAATGATCACTCCGACGGCGGTAGACTGGGACGGGGATGGAGATATGGATTTGGTCGTGGGGGATGAAGATGGTCGCGTGGCCCTGGTCGAACACACGGGAACCCTGAGAGGTGGAATGCCTCTATTCAGGCAACCGGTTTATTTCAAGCAAGAGGCTGATACGCTCAAGTTTGGTGCCCTGGCCACTCCTTTTGCCTTCGATTGGGATGGAGACGGGGATGAGGATATCTTGTGCGGCAACACGGCAGGAGAGATTGGGGTTTTTACGAACATGGATGGGAACGGAATCCAGTGGAGCGCGCCTGAAAAACTGGAAGTCGATGGCAAGCCTTTCCGGGTGATGGCGGGTGTTTCCGGTTCGATTCAAGGGCCCGCAGAAGCCAAGTGGGGATACACCACCTTTTCCGTAGCGGATTGGGATGGAGATGGAGATCAGGACTTCATCGTCAACTCCATTCTGGCTCGACTTCTCATGCTCGAAAACCAGGGGGGGCGTTACACTGCCCAGCCCTTGCCGTTCTGGAAGTCCTCGCTGCCCCCGCGCTTTTGCTGGTGGCAAACCCTCTCAGAGGACACTCAGACTCAGTGGCGCACCACTCCCTTTGCCTGTGACTTTGATCAAGATGATCAAATGGATCTCATCGTTCTGGATCAGGAAGGGTATCTGACCTGCCAGAGCCGTGCCTTGGAAGACCCACGACATTTCATGGATGAAGATGAACATCCCATTCGGCTGAATGCTCAGACCTCAGGGCGCAGCGGGCGCGTCAAGTTGGACGTGGTGGATTGGGACGGTGACGGGCGGCTGGATATTCTTGTGAATTCGGAGAACGCGACCTGGTATCGGAATTGTGAAACTCGATGCGGCAAGATCGTTCTCAAGAAAATCGGGCCTCTGGCAAAGCGCAATGTGGCTGGACATACCTCCAGTCCTTCAACTTGCGATTTCAATCGCGATGGCAAACCTGATTTGCTGGTGGGAGCAGAAAACGGGCGCATTTACCATATCGCTCATGACGACTGCATTGCCTATCCTCCCGAAGCTCTCGAACCCAGGGGGCCACAGGCCATGCAGGCGCCCCCCTTTCCGGGCTGGGTGGCATCCTCTTTCGTTTATCAGGAGGCACCCTTTCCGCAGTGTCATGCTTCCACCATTGTGGAAACTCCTCGTGGCCTTGTGGCTGCATGGTTTGGCGGTACGCGGGAGAAGCATCCTGATGTCGGTATTTGGAGTAGTTATCATGATGGGAAGCAGTGGTCCGGGCCTACCGAGTGGGCCACGGGCGTGCAGCACGCCGACCTCAGGTATCCCACCTGGAATCCTGTCCTTTTTCAGCCACCGGGAAACCAACCCTTGATGCTTTTCTTCAAGGTAGGTCCTAATCCTCAGGAATGGTGGGGAGAGGTGCTCTTCAGCCATGATGGCGGTCGATCCTTCAGGGATCGCCGCCGCCTCCCCGAGGGCATCGATGGGCCAGTGAGGTGCAAGCCCCTTCTCATGTCCTCAGGTCACTTGCTCTGCCCTTCCTCGACCGAGCATGGCAATGACTGGCGGTATCACTTTGAAACTCTTGTGGATCTGGCCCATCCTGAACTGGGAGACCTTTGGCTGCGCCATGAACCTGTCGAACAGCCCTTTCAAATCATTCAGCCCACCTTCCTGACGCATCCCGATGGCACCCTTCAGGCCCTTTGTCGATCCAAGCACGAACGGATTGTGCAGAGTTTTTCCAGCGATGAAGGCCGGACCTGGACTGCGCTGGAGCTTACCGACATGCCCAATAACAATTCGGGCATTGAATCACTGACCCTTGAGGATGGTCGACATCTGTTGGTCTACAACCACATGGGAGGTGGCAGGCGCAATGAGGGATGGGGGTTTCGCAACCGCATCCACTTGGCGATGAGTCTCGATGGCAGGAAGTGGCAAGCCGTTGCCTTGCTTGAGTCAGCGGATCAAGGTGAGTTTTCCTATCCGTCCATGATTCAGTCGCAAGACGGCCGGGTGCACATCACCTACACGTGGAATCGAAAGCGCGTACGCCACATGATCCTCGACCCGTCTCAACTCGAGCCCATCGGACCGGTCAGCCTTTTTGATGCTCATTGAGTCGGCATGTCGGAAAAGGGATCAAAGCCATCAGGCCCGATCAGAACTACGAATTCGCCCTTGATGCGAATGGATTCGCGTCTTGCGAAGAGATCTTCTGCGCGTCCTCTCGTCCATTGTTCGAATTTTTTCGTCAACTCCCTGGCGATGACCACGACGCGTTTGGGCATGAGATCATGGAGTTCCTCGAGCAGCTTTTCCATGCGATGAGGCGATTCATAAAGCACCAAAGTGCCGGGTAGTTCCAGACAAGCCTCCAGTTTCCGTCTTCGCCGGGCACTTTTCCGATCCAGGAAGCCCAGAAAATGGAATTCACTGGTTGGCAACCCGCTGGCACAAAGTGCCGAAATACCTGCCGAAGCCCCGGGAAGAGCCTGAACAGTGTAGCCGTGATGGATCACCTCCCGAACAATGCGTTCGCCCGGATCACTGATCCCAGGGGTGCCCGCATCGGAAATGAGGGCAAGCTGCTGGCCCTCGGCCAGGCGGCCGAGGATTTGTTCCTGGCGGGCGGATTCATTGAATTTATGATAACTCAGCAGAGGCTTCTGGATACCATAATGCTTGAGTAAGATCCCTGAGTGTCGGGTGTCCTCCGCCAATATGAGATCACACGTCTTGAGTGTGTTCAGCGCACGCAGGGTGATGTCCTCCAGGTTTCCAATCGGGGTAGGGACCATGAAGAGCATGCCTTCACCGGGCAGGGTTCCCTCGAGGGCTTCTGAGGTTGATTTGGCCATGTATGAATCAGAAAAGTATTTCAGGTTCTCGAACCGATGTCAGGTAGAACTTGGTACCTTTGTTCGGGGATATCAAAGCTTGGAACCCCTGGTTGATCATCTCTGACCATCTGCTAGTCTTCTTTCCACATGGCAAAGCCTCGGTCGCAATCCAAATCCAAACAGCCTCAAGCTCCTTCCAGCTCCGATGGCCGGGCAGGTTTGGGTGGGGGGATGATCTTGAGTCTGACGGTTTTGATCTGCCTGGGTCTTTGGTGGAAATTCGCCAGCGAGGAGGATCTCTCTGAGAAGCCTCTGGTCGTTTCCCAGGACGCTTCCAAGGCCCACCTTGACCTGGGTGATTCCAGCCTGCCACCTGCAAGCATGGATCGTCTCCAACAGAGCGATGCGTCGGTCTTTGCCCAATATGCTGGCTCCTCCAGTTGCGTGGACTGTCATCAGGACGTCTTCGACAAGTGGCAACCCTCCAATCATGGCATGGCGGAGCGACTTCCTCATCCCTCGGTGGACCAGAAAGCTTTTGAGCCGAGCAAGAGTTTTGATATTGGTTCGGTGGCATCCCAAGTGTCTGCAGAAGGTGAGTCCTACCGAATCCAAACCCAAGGAGTGGGACGCACCAACCGTCCGCACGCTGTAGAGCGAGTCATCGGACATGATCCCTTGAGACAATTTCTGGTGGACCAGGGCCAAGGGCGCATGCAGGCCGTGGATCTCTCCTGGGACCCTCATCAGCAAGATTGGTTCAATGTCTACGGAGAAGAGGATCGCGCTGCAGGAGAGTGGGGTCATTGGACCGGCCGGGGCATGAACTGGAACAGCATGTGTGCAGGCTGTCACAATACCCGACTCCGCAAAAATTATGAAGCATCAACCGACAGCTATCATACCACCATGGCGGAAATGTCCGTTGGGTGTGAATCCTGTCATGGTCCATTGAAAAAGCATGTCGAGTTTTATCGCAATCCGCCACCTGGAGAAAGTCCACCCGAAGTGCCTCTTGGCAAGCGTGACGCGGATCAAGTGCTTCACACCTGTGGATCTTGTCATTCCAGGCGCACCGAACTGACGGGTGATTTTGCACCCGGTGAACCCTTTTTGGATCATTACTCGCTGGTGGTTCCCGATGCCTCGGATATCTACTACCCTGATGGGCAGGTCCGGGAAGAAAACTATGTCTTCACCTCCTTTTTGAGCAGCAGGATGCACCATGCGGGGGTCCACTGCCTGGATTGTCATGATCCTCATTCCAACAAGACCATTCTGCCGGGTAATGCACTTTGCATGCGCTGTCATTCAGGCGGTTATCCAGGTTCACCGGTCATCCAACCGGATCAACACATGTTCCACCCCAATGAAACCCCGGGGGGTCGCTGCGTGGATTGCCACATGCCTCAAACCACCTACATGCAGCGTCATCCCCGACGCGACCACGGTTTCACCATACCTGATCCTTTGTTGACTCAGGAGCTTGGGGTGCCCAACGCTTGCAATCGTTGTCACGAGGATCAGACCACTGACTGGGCGATTGAGGCGACCGAGCGATGGTATGGAGATCGCATGGATCGCCCGACCCGACAGAGAGCACGTTGGATGGCTGCTGCCCGCACTTCCAAAGAGGGTTCGCACCGACCCATGCTGGCCATGCTGAAAGATGATCAAACCACTGCGTTCTGGAAGTCAGTTGCTGCTCGCATGTTGGATATCTGGTGGTTTGAGGATGAAGTCAGCGAAGCTCTGGTGGAAGCATCGCGTCATGAGGATGCCTTGGTACGATCCCAAACGGCCATCGCCATGGGGCCTGCCGCCCAGGCGGACCACCGCGAGGTCATCGCCGCTCTTGAACGGCAGTTGGAGGACCCCATTCGCAGTGTCAGGGTCAATGCCGCATGGTCTCTGAGAGGCGAAGTCCGATCCGGTTCCCTTGCGGGGCAGGAGCTGGAACATTTTCTCAATCTCCATTTGGATCAACCTTCAGGCCAAATGCAGAAAGGAGCCTTTCACCTTGCCAGAGGAGATTTACCCGAGGCGCTCAAACGTTATCAAAAGGCGGTGGATTGGGATCCCAACAGTGCTCCGCTGCGTCATGAACTGGCAGTGGTTTGCAGCATGAGCGGCGATGCCGGTCGAGCACTCAAGGAAATGCAGGAGGCCTGTCGACTGGACCCCGAAGAAGGGGAGTATTTCTACAAACTGGCTTTGGCCTGGAATGAAATGGGGAATCAGCAGGAAGTCATGCGCGCATTGGAAGAGGCTGTGAGGGTGGATCCCGGCCACAGTCGTGCATGGTACAACCTGGGCCTGGCTCAAAATGGCAAGGGTCAGAAGGAGGAGGCGTTGAAGAGTTTGATTCGCGCGGAATCCGCCAACCCTTTTGATCCTGAAATCCCTTATGCCCGATCCACGATTCTTCTCAATTTGGGGCGCATGGAGGAAGCCCGGCGAGTTGCCGAGAGGGCTCTTCAAATCCAGCCAGGCTATTCTCCGGCATTGAATCTGTTGGGGAGTATGAGGGGCTTTTGAATTCGGTCTTGAAAAGCCAGTGATTCTATTGCGAAATAGGCAGCCAAATTTGTTAAAGCGTATGTTGCTGGGCGAAATACTTACCAAAGACCAGATCATTCCTTCGATGAAGGCCACCACGCGTTGGGAGGCGATTGAGGAATTGATCGATTTACTTGTTTCATGCAACAAGATTCGCCCAGCTGATCGTGAATCCATTGCCAATGTCGTCAAGAAGCGTGAATCCAGCATGAGCACGGGAATTGGTTTCGGGGTGGGCATTCCTCATGCTTCGACCGATTTGATTTATGATGTGGTTGGGGCCTTTGGCCGTTCTCAGGCAGGGGTCAACTTTGATGCCCTAGACAACAAACCTGTCAACCTGGTGATGCTCTTCTTGGTCCCTCAAGGGCAATTTCAGAAACATCTCCACACGCTGGCCAACATTGCAAAAATACTCCATAACAATGATTTCCGACAGTCCCTGGAGCAAGCCAGTGATGCTGATGCCATGGAAACGCTCTTCAAGCAACAGGCCGGATCGCCCTCCTGAGAGGGCTCTGGATCCTTCTGCTACTTCTCTATGAGCCAAACTGAGGATGTTTCTACCGTGGTATTGACCAAATGGATTGAAACCCGTCTTCAGGAGGCCATCCAGGCGGTTTTTCCCGACGTGGATTTGCGTCTCATCCGTCTTCAGATTTGCACCAATGCTGCCTTTGGCGATTACCAGTGCACGTCGGTCATGGCGATTGCCAAGCGGCTCAAGCTCAATCCCAGAAAGGCTGCGGAAGAAGTGTTGGGCCATCTCGATATTTCCGAAGTGGCTCATGACCCGGAATTGGCTGGACCTGGTTTCATCAATATTCGGCTCAAGTCGGAAGCTGTCTCCCGAGCTCTTCTTCAAGCCGCTGTATCCGGACAGGCTTTTACCCAACCTGTGACAAGCCCCAAACGGGTGGTGATCGATTTCAGTTCGCCCAATGTGGCCAAGCCCATGCATGTGGGGCACATCCGTTCGACCATTTTGGGGGACTGCTTGGCAAGGGTATCGCGATTCCTCGGCCACGAGGTGATCACCGACAATCATATCGGCGATTGGGGAACACAATTCGGTAAGTTGCTGGTGGGTTGGAAGAACCACTTGGATCGAGATGCGCTGGCAACGGACGCACTTGGAGAATTGGAACGGCTTTACCGCCTGGTGAACAAGGCCTGTGAAGAGGAGCCGACTACCTTGGAAGAGGCGCGCCAGGAATTGGTGGCATTGCAGCGGGGCGATTCCACCAATCTTTCCATATGGAAGGAAATGCAGGAGGTTTCACGAGTCCAATTCGATCAAGTCTACGCACGCCTTCAGGTGCAGTTTGATCACACATTGGGAGAGAGTTTCTACAACGATCAACTGCCTGCGGTGGTCAGTGAGCTGATAGATCAGGGTCTTGCTGTCGAAAGTCAGGGCGCCAAGGTTGTCTTTTTTCAAGGGATTCCGGAATTGGAGGATCACCCTGCGCTGATCCTTAAAAAGGATGGCGGTGCCAATTACACCACGACGGACCTTGCGACGCTCGATTATCGACGTAAGAGCTGGGAACCCCATGAAATCATCTACGTCACCGATGGAAGGCAACAGCTCCACTTCAAACAGCTGTTTCAAATTTTCAAGCGATGGCAGCCTGAGTCCGGTATCCAACTCTCCCACACTTGGTTCGGGAGTATTTTGGGTCCTGACGGTAAACCTTTCAAGACCCGCTCCGGGGATACGGTCAAGCTCAACGATCTTCTGGATGAGGCTGAGGAGCGTGCATTGAAAGCGGTCCGCGCCAAGAGCCCGGATTTAGCAGAAGACAGCGCCAGGGAGATTGCCCGAATCATTGGTATTGGAGCTGTCAAATATGCTGATTTGCTCCCCAACCGACAGACCGATTATGTGTTTGATTGGGATAAGATGCTCTCCCTGAGTGGCAACACCGCGCCCTATCTGCAATACGCTTCAACCCGTATTCGAAGTATTTTCAAGAAGGCTGATTTGAACGAGGAGGCTTTCCTTGCCCAGTGGAGCCAAGGGGCCCTCCAACTTGTCATGGAAGAGAAGCAGGAAGGAATCCTGGCTCGCAAGTTGATTCATTTTGGCCTGATCCTTGAATCGGTTTTGGAAGACCATCGTCCGAATTTTCTCTGCAATTACCTGTATGAGCTTGCTGGATGTTACACGGCCTTCTACGAACATTGTCCCGTTCTCAAATCCGAAGGCCAGCTGCGCGCCAGTCGCCTGTTGCTCTGTTTGTTGACTCGCCGTGTCCTCAACAAGGGCCTTGAGCTCCTGGGGATCGAGACACCCGATTCCATGTGAGGCATTCCTTGCTCACGCGCCTGTGAATTTGGAGAGGCAATGAATCAGGTGCTCACAGAGACGGTCTTTGTCAATCAGCTCTGCGGGATGGGTCAGATCCTTTTCAAACACCCGATAGGTATCACCGATGCAAGGCCCGTTGAGCACGCAATAATGCGTCTGACATTGTGAGAGCTGGTGCATGGCCTTTTGAGCCAATTCCTGGCAGGTGCCTTCCACCTCATATTTCCAGCCCACCAGGCAGGCATTGGGAAACCAGCTCCGAAGCTGAGCAATGATCTTGGAGGTGGGAACCAGTCGGAGCATTACCTGTTCCTGTCGGCTACTGACTTTTCCTTCGCTCAGTGCATTCCATCCACCTTCGCCTTCAACAAAAATGCCTCCGGGTTTGAAGTCACTTACCGCTGCCGCATGAAAGAGGGCACATGCAGGAAATTTGGAAAGCTCCTTGAGTCGTGCCAGCAGATCATCGGTCGTTTCAAAAGGAATGACTTGATCCAACCCTCGAGGTGGAGGAACCACGCAATGACGACTTCGAAGCATCACCACTTCATACCCCTCTTCACGGCAGCGCTCTGCAAGTTGACTGCCCAGTGAACCGGTGGAATGATTGGTCAGCCTGCGAACCTGATCAATCGGTTCGGAGGTGGGACCTGCGGTGATGATGACTCGTTTGGAAGTCATGTGTTAAGAGTGGCTCATGAACCTCCAAGGCTGCAAGCATCGTTCGAAGTCTTTGCTGCTTGTGGTTTTTTCATGGTTTTTATTAGTCTATGGGTCAACGGTCCAACGTATTCAACGACACCCTATGGCATCCAATCCGATTTTTTCCGCCTCCTTCCTCTCCAGAAACGTCCTAAGCGTGATTCTGGGAGGTGGGGCAGGTACTCGTCTCTTTCCTTTAACCAAGGAGCGCAGCAAGCCTGCGGTGCCACTTGGGGGCAAATATCGCTTGGTGGATGTTCCTATTTCCAACTGCATCAATTCGGGGCTTCATCGTGTGTTTGTCATGACGCAGTTTTTATCCGCCAGCCTGCATCGACATATCTCCCAGTCCTACAAATTTGATCATTTTTCCCGAGGTTTTGTGGAAATTCTGGCAGCGGAACAGACGCCGACCAGCACCTCATGGTATGAAGGCACGGCTGATGCCGTGCGCAAGAATCTGGTGCATCTGACTAGCCAGCCCTTCGAATATCTGGTGATTCTGAGTGGCGATCAGCTTTATCGCATGGATTACCTCCAAATGCTTGCCCATCACATCCAAACAGAAGCCGATCTCACCGTGGCCACGATCCCGGTCGAGCAGGACTCGGTGGCCGGGTTGGGGATCATGCAGATGAACGATGCATACGAAATTACAAGATTCGAGGAGAAACCCAAGGATCCTGAGCTACAAAAGGCCCTTCAGCTGCCCAAAACCTGGTATGAACGATTGAATATTTCTTCCGACAAAGATCTGTGGCTGGCCTCCATGGGAATCTACATATTCAACCGTAAAACCATTCTTGAGTTGCTGGATAATGCCCAGACTGATTTCGGCAAGCACATCATTCCAGGTGCCATTCAGACTCACAAGCTCTCCTCCTATGTGTTTCAGGGCTACTGGGAAGATGTGGGAACCATCAAGGCCTTTTTCGAGGCAAATCTCGATCTGACATCGCTCGTTCCAAAGTTCAACTTCTTTGACATGCAGTCTCCTGTTTTTACCCGCCCTCGATTTTTACCCGCAAGCAAGGTTAATGGAGGGCATATTGCGCACAGTCTTCTCTCCGACGGTTGTATCGTGCAGGGAGCCCGTCTCAAGGATTGCATGTTGGGGATCCGCAGCATTGTTGGGGCTGACGCAGACCTGGAAGAGGTTGTGATGATGGGGGGGGATTTCTACGAGAGTCAGGATTCCATCGAGCAGTCCGAGGTCCAAGGCTGTCCAAGAATCGGCATAGGAAGTGGAACCACCGTGCGCCATGCCATCATCGACAAAAATGCCAGGATCGGAAAAAACTGTCAGATCACTCCGGATGGTAAACCTCAGGACATGGATCATGAGCTCTACCACATGAGAGACGGCATTGTCATCATCCCTAAAAACGCCATTGTGCCGGATAACACGGTCATTTGACGCGTGCCTTTCGCCAGTTAACCGGGCCATGTCCGATTCGCAACCAACTCCATCCTGTCGACTGACCAATGATGACCTGCACCTGTTCAACGAGGGGAGGCACTTCCGGCTTTACGAAAAACTGGGTAGTCACCTGACTGAGCAGGATGGACGATCGGGGGTTTATTTTGCCTTGTGGGCCCCCAATGCACGGCAGGTGCATGTCATGGGAAGCTTCAATCAATGGTCCCGGTCGCAGCATGCCATGGCTCGTTGTGGTGAATCAGGATTGTGGGAGCTTTTTGTCGAAGGAGTTCAGGCGGGAGCCGCCTATAAATACCATATTCAATCCGCTTTGAACGGCCATCATGTTGAGAAAGCGGATCCTTTTGCCCGCCAGCATGCGCTGCCTCCGGATGCGCATTCCCTGGTGACATCCATGGACCATGCCTGGAAAGATCAGGCATGGCTGGATCAGCGGATGCAGCATGCCTCACACCAAAGCCCGATGAGCGTGTATGAAGTCCACCTTGGGTCCTGGAAGCGTGATCCTTCCGAACCCGAAAGGCATCTCTCCTATCGGGAAATCGCTCCCATGCTGGTGGAGCATGTGTTGGCCATGGGTTTCACCCATGTGGAATTCCTTCCTGTCATGGAGCACCCCTTTTATGGTTCATGGGGTTATCAGAGTACGGGTTTCTTTGCTCCAACCAGTCGCTATGGAGGGCCATCGGATTTTGCCTTTCTGGTCGATGCCCTTCACCAGAATGACATTGGCGTGATCCTCGACTGGGTACCCTCTCACTTTCCAAGCGATGCCCATGGTCTTGGCTTCTTTGATGGTACGCACCTTTATGAACACGCGGATCCAAGGCAGGGATTTCATCCTGATTGGAAAAGTTCGATTTTCAATTATGGCAGGCATGAAGTTCGGAGTTTCCTCATCAGCAGTGCCTTTTTCTGGTTGGACCATTTTCATCTGGATGGATTGAGGGTGGACGCAGTCGCTTCAATGCTTTACCTGGATTACTCCCGTAAGGAAGGGGAGTGGATTCCCAACCGATATGGAGGGAATGAAAATCTGGAAGCCATTGAGTTTCTTCAGTGCTTGAACAAGGAAGTCTACCATGCCTTTCCATCCATACAGATGATCGCCGAGGAGTCGACCGCGTGGCCCCTGGTTTCCCGCCCCCTGTATCTTGGAGGTCTTGGGTTTGGCTACAAGTGGGACATGGGATGGATGCATGATACACTGGAATATCTCTCACGCGATCCGGTCTACCGGAAGCATCACCACCATCAGCTGACTTTTCGTGGTCTTTACGCCTTCTCTGAAAACTACATGTTGCCCCTTTCGCATGATGAAGTGGTTCACGGAAAGGGTTCCCTGATTGACAAGATGCCAGGTGATGCCTGGCAGCAATTTGCCAATTTAAGGATGCTCTTCGGGAATCTTTTTGCGCAGCCCGGAAAGAAACTCATCTTCATGGGAGGTGAGTTTGGTCAACGGAGGGAGTGGAATCATGACACGAGCCTGGATTGGCACTTGCTGGACATGGAGTCGCATCGGGGTTTGATGCGATGGGTCTCCGATCTCAATCGCTTTTACCGTCAGGAAAAAGTGCTGCATCGGAATGATTGCTCATCACAGGGATTTGAGTGGGTGGATTGCGATAATGCCGATGAAAGCGTGATCAGTTGGCAGAGGCAGGACCCCGATACGGGAGAAGCTGTTCTGGTGGTCTTCAATTACACTCCAGTGGCCCGACATCAATACCGTGTGGGGGTGCAGCATGCAGGGCTTTGGCAGGAGTGCCTCAACAGCGATTCATCACACTACGGAGGGAGTGGCGTAGGAAACTTGGGGGCCATTCACACAAGTGACCAAGGGTGGAATTGGCGATCCAACAGCCTTTTACTCTCTCTGGCTCCATTGGGTGTTCACTTCCTCAAATATGTCCCCAGCCCTGAGACTGCTGGGGGTGCGCCCCATGCCGGAAGTGATGATGCCGGCAGTGTTTAGGGCTCGGCTGTGATGGTTTTCCAATCAACGCCCTGGGCTCGGGCGTATTTTTCTAAGGCACGCTCGTTTTGAAGGATGACCGCCCGGACCACACTCGAATCGTCCGCATGTCCTAGATCCACGATCGAATCAGGAATGATATCGACTTTCCGATGGGCGTAGGTCAGGGCAAAAACAGCCTCGGCAAGGGCGAAGTAGGGGAGCTCGTTGTAGGCACCCTCGTAGGTGTCCTCCACGGCGTTGGCCAGAAACTCCAGCTGGTCGATCAAATGAGGGTATTTAGGTGCCTCTATTTGGGTGAATTCTGCTTTCCAGACGGGTAGTTGTCGGATCACCTTCTCGACAACGGCCGGTGTGATGAGGGAAGCACCATTGTTCACGAATCGGACGAATTCAGCCATGACTCCACCTTAGGCCCAAGCGGATCCCAACTCAACGCGAATTTAATCGCTTTTTGATTTGGTCGATCGCCCACCGTGCATGTTCGGCAATCAGGCCATTGGGGTCTTGCCGAGCTTTTTCAAGGGCGGGCAGGGCTTGTGCATTGGCCGTGTTGCCTAGTGCCACACAGACGTTGCGCAAAAGGCCGCGACGTTTGGTTCGTATCATGGGCGTTCCTCGAAACTTTTGCTTAAACCCCTCATCATCCAGCTCCAGCCACTCCAACAAATCGGGTTGATGCAGTCTCTCGAGGTAGACGGGTTTCATACGTTCGCTTTCCTTCGCGAAACGATTCCAGGGGCAGACTTCCAGGCAATCGTCACAGCCAAAGACCCGGTCGCCGATCAGCGGTCGCATTTCCATGGGGATGGAACCTTTGTATTCGATGGTCCAGTAAGAGATGCAGCGACGTGCGTCCAGTTTGAAGGGTTCGGTGATCGCCTCGGTCGGGCAGGCCTCCAAACAACGTGCACAATGACCGCAGCGATTGGGCTCCGGTTTGTCCGGTATCAGTTTGAGGGTGGTGAGTATCTCGGAAATAAAAAACCAGTTGCCCAGCTTACGGGAAATGAGATTGGTATGCTTGCCCGTGAACCCCAACCCAGCCCTCTGGGCGAGGTCCCGCTCCATGATGGGGCCGGTATCGACGTAATAAAGATGGGTGTGCCCCTTGCCTCCAAGGGTTTCAAGTTCCTTGCAAAGCGCCTTCAAGGGCGCTTCCAGCACATGGTGATAATCCTCAAACCGGGCATATCGAGCCACCTTGCCGGTGAATGTCTCAGGGTGAGGTGCTGAACTTTCTGGTGGAAGATACGAAGTCGCCAGAGTGATGACCGACTTCATTCCCGGAAGGACTTTTTGGAGGTCTCCCTTTTTCTCCTGATGTCGATCCAAATAGCTCATTTCCCCATGCATGCCGTCCTGAATCCATTTTTGGTAAGCACTGAAACGGTCCGGCTGGCCAGCATGAGTGAACTGGCAGGCCCCGAAACCCAATTTCCATGCTGCCTCACGAATGGGCTGCTCTAGGGAGGAGCTCATGGATGCTTTGTTGAAGATGCCTGAGGATTGTTTCTGGGGGTGGATTCCTTCCTCGGGGTCGAAGATCGATTCCAACGTCGGATGGCCGCCTGATAGGATCGAAGGATGATCTGTGCCATTTGACGCATGGGGCGGACTTCCGTGTTGATCATGAGGTCCGCGGACTGGTAGGCATGCTTTCGCTCTTCCAGTAAGTGGGTGATGGTTTCCAGGGGGTTGGGCGTTTGCAGGAGGGGTCGATGCGATTGCCTTCGAACGCGCTCATAGATGGTTGCGGGCGAAGCCCACAGGCACACGACAAAAGCGCTTTGCTTCAGACAATCCATGTTGTCTTCGTAAGTGACCAGGCCACCACCTGTGGAAATAATGCATTGGCTCCAGTCCTTCATCTCCCGGACGAGGTTTTGTTCCATGTGCCGAAACGCGCTTTCACCCTGATGGGTGAATATTTCACTGATGCTGCACTTTTCCTGTGTTTCAATCCTCTCATCCGTATCGATGAAGGTGAAACCCAGGAGTTCGGAAAGATGTCTTCCAATGGTGGATTTTCCGACTCCCATGAATCCTGTCAGGGCAATGTTTTTAATCTGACGTGGCGCCGACACTCTGTAGGCTTAACGTAGTTTCGAGCGATGGCCAAGAAGGGAATGAGTCGCATCATGGATGACTCAGGTTGGCCCAGAAGACGCTCGAGGGCCATGCCCGCTCATGTAAGCGGCTGGGCAGTCCATAAAAAGTGGCCGGGCTGCCATCCAAAATCCCTACCAAAGGATACTCGGCACACCCGGCCACTTCGAGCCTGATAACGGTGATTGGATCACCTGTTCTGATTATTTCTGAAAGGGGATGCTGAGCCTTCATGAAAGGTGTTGAAAAAAAGACAACTCATTCGAATTTCGGATAATTGGATGCGCCTCTTCATCCCCAAAGATCCTTGGGCTTCTCACTGAACTAAGTGATGGAGCTACGGGCCCCCCTCTTTGGAGGCTGATTTGCCGAGGTTCAAGATACGCTTGACCGTTTGGGCTTTTTGTGACGGACTGAGCCAAACCCAGCGATCTTGCTTCCATGATTCCTTTCCTTGCTCAGGTCTCTTCAGAGACGCCCATTTCTCTCTGGCCTTTCATGATTTTAATGGTCTGCGTCGTGTTCATTGTCGTCGCCATTACCCAGTTGCGGGTGCATGCCTTTCTGGCCCTCATTCTGGCAGCCTTTCTGGCGGGTTTGATGACAGGAGATCTTCCAGATACCAACAACCTCAACAAAGGCTTGTTCCACAGTCGCGTGGCGTTGGATACCTCCGAGATGAGTGGCAACAACTGGAACAAAGCCGTGACCTGGTCACTTATGGGCTTTGGAGATACTGCGGGTGGCATTGGTTTGGTCGTCGCTTTGGCCGCCATCATTGGAACCTGCATGATGGGCAGTGGGGCAGCCGATCGCGTGGTTCGTGCCTTGCTGGCCTTATGCGGGGAAAAGCGGGCAGGTTTGGTCCTTCTCTCGAGTGGGTTTCTGCTCTCCATACCTGTGTTCTTTGATACGGTTTTCTTCCTCCTCATCCCCCTGGCTCGTGCCTTGAGTCTGCGCATCGGCAAGAACTACACCCTCTATGTGATTGCCATGGCGGGTGCCGGGGCCATTACCCATTCCATGGTGCCGCCGACTCCAGGGCCACTCATGATTGCCGATGGCCTCAAAATAGAATTGGGCATCGCCATGGTTGCAGGCCTGGCAGCCAGTGTGCTTCCAGCCTGGGTGGTGCTCGTCATGGCAAGGCGGTTCAATGATCGACTCCATATCCCCATGCGGGAAACACCAGGTGCTTCGCATCAGGATCTTCAGAGCATCGTTGATCAAAAGGACGATCAGCTGCCAGGCTTGTTTGTTTCGTCCATTCCCGTGGCTTTTCCAGTCGTGGTCATTTCCTTGGTTTCCATTTTAAAACTTCTCAAGACGACGGATTTTGGGTTTTTCCCCATGCTCGAATTTGTTGGGCAACCAAATATTGCCATGCTCATTGCTGCTGG
This sequence comes from Pedosphaera sp., assembly GCA_002686885.1. Taxonomy (GTDB): domain Bacteria; phylum Verrucomicrobiota; class Verrucomicrobiia; order Limisphaerales; family AAA164-E04; genus UBA7971. Next base: position 91,683 of record NYYT01000012.1, on the reverse strand, counting down.
ATTTTCGATCTTCACCTATGCACGTCAAATGCTGCGAAACCAGCCCGAATTGAAGGGAAAGCTGGCCAAGGCCCTTTCGGAAAAACTGGAATCTCCCCTGGCTACGGCTGGAGTCATCATCCTGATCACCGGCGCTGGTGGGGCTTTTGGCGGGATGATTCGTCTGGCGGGGGTGGGAGAGGCCATTGAGGGTTTGGCAGAAAAATTCAGCCTCAATTACATTCTGCTGGCCTGGGTCGCGACGGCCGTGGTGAGGATTGCCCAGGGCTCTGCCACGGTAGCCATGATTACCGGCGTGGGGCTGATGTCCGCGGTGATCGGCGATGGCAGTGGACTGCCTTATCATCCGCTTTATGTTTTCCTCGCGATTGGGTTTGGCTCCATCACCCTGTCGTGGATGAATGACAGTGGGTTTTGGGTGGTGCAGCGATTGAGCGGGTTTACCGAAAAGGAAACCCTACGTACATGGACCGTGCTGCTTACGGTGATTGCGATTGTGGGACTGATTGAAATCCTCGTCTTCTCCAAGATCCTGCCTCTGGTATGATGTGGGAAGGGCTAGGCTGGCCCTTCACTCCAAGTTCTTTCTTCATTGAATCAAGTCATGCTGGTCGATGCACACCTTCATTGGCAGGACCCGCGCCTTGAGCGGTGCTTGCCTGATCTGAGGCAAATCCTCACGACCGCATCGGTGGGTATGGCCGTTGTGAATGGAACCTCAGAGGAGGATTGGGCCAAGGTGCATGGATTGGGTAAACAATCCGATCGCATTCTTTGCTCCTATGGACTGCATCCCTGGTATATTCATGAGCGATCGCTGCGATGGTTGGAAAACCTGGGGCATTGGTTGAAGCAGGATGGAACACCCGTTGGGGAAATTGGTCTGGATCGCTGGTTGCGCAAGGACAATCTGGAAGAACAAGTCGAGGTGTTTCTTGCTCAGTGGAGTTTGGCCAACGAACACAAGCGTGCGGTGACCGTGCATTGCCTCAAGGCTTGGGGCCGCTTGCTGGAGTTGGTGGAAAGCCATCCGCATGAAGGCCCGGGTTTTCTGCTTCATTCCTACGGAGGACCTGTAGAGATGGTGCCCGAATTTTTGAACCTGGGAGCTTACTTTTCTTTTTCTGGCGGGTTCATGCACCCACGCAAATCTCGGCAACTCGAGGTCTTCAAGACCATCCCCATGGAACGCTTGCTTCTGGAAACCGATGCACCGGAGATGCTCCCCCCATCAGACTGGTGCTTCTGTCCATTGAGTGACACCGAATCCGGCAAGGCGATCAATCATCCCGGCAACATAAGGGCCATCTACGAGTTTGTCTCCAGCGAATGGGGCATCTCACATCAGAAACTTCAAGAGCAACTAGGGTGCAATGCCAGAAGTTTGTTTGCTCCTTCATGGCAACTCTGAGTGACCTCAAAGCACAGCAGGCGTTTCCATCAAACCCTATTTGATCTTTGGTGTTGCATTCCACATCGCAAAAATTACGATGGTTCACTTCAGCAAAGAAGTTCATGAAGCGATTGATTTTATCCTCCTGGTTCCTACTGCCTGCTCTTCTGCTTGCCTACCACTATGGTCCAGGCCAAAAGCAGTCCGCATTGGATGAAGTCGCCCTCATGACTCAGGCGGCCCATCATTACTCGGAGGATGCGCAGTGGGAAAAGGCCATCGATCTTTATGATCAAAGTTTGCAAAGTATGCCGGAGGGTGAAGAGGCTCTTTCGCGTCGTATACGCCTCGAGAAAGCCAAAGCCCAGATGATGGCCTCTCAACTGCCCGAAGCCCGGGAGTCACTCGTGGCTTTGATGGATGAAGTTTCAGGAGATGAACAGTCCGAGGCTGCTTTGGGTGATGAGGTGCGTCAATCTTTGGCGAATGCTGAATTTTATCTCACCTGGCTGATGCGCCTGGAAGGTGTGGATGAGGCTACCTGGAGGCGGCATGCCGAGTCGGCTCGGCAGCATTATGGTTTCTTGGCGACCCAGCCAACAACCCCAGACAAGGAATCCACAAGAGCTCAACATCAGAGGGATCTGGAGTCGGCCATTCAGCTTGCGAGAATGGACCTGGGGGACCTGCAGGGACTCCCCCTTCCCAGCCAGTGACAGGGCTGTGGTAGCGGTCGCGGTCGCGGTCGAGGCAATGGCAAAGGAAAGGGGCAACAAGGGGCACTTCCCGAAGACAGTCGGGGCGCAGGTTCAGGGCCGCCGCCCGATGGTCAGGGTTCTTGAAAACCTGAACCAACCTGAACCTACGGGACGATGCGCATTTTTTTCATCTTGATCTCCCTCATTGCGATGGATGCATGGCTGACCAAAGCCATGTTGGCTCAATCCAGTGCAGCTAAAGGCGTGGGGCCTGCGATCCAGATGGTTCCAGCAATCAAGGTTCTTCCGGGTGTTTCATCTCAGCCCAAGGTGGTTGAAGAGCGTTCCACCCTCCCGGGGCGTTCGGTGGTTCCTGCTGGAGCGGAATCCACCCTTGCGACTTCCGCTACCCTCACGACGCCAACCAATGCCCCGGCTGCCAAACCCAGTCGTTCGGTTTTGCTTTCTCAGGCATTCCTCAAGCAATCTTTTGACCGACGTCCTTCGGTGATCCTTGAAACCTTACGCGGGTTTGATACGGGCAAAGACTCCCCGGGAGATGCATCGGCAAATGCTGAAACTGAGAGTGAGCAGAAGGATGAAACCCAGATGCTGAAAGATGCCATTGGGCAAGAATTACGTATACTTTCCAGGCAAGTGACTCTGGGTCAATGGGAGGCTGTGAGGGGTTTTTTCTGGTCCATGGAAGCTGAGTCCGTGCAAGCCGCCTGGCGGCACCTGGTGCAGCAACTTTCGACCCGACCGGGGTTTCGTCCAGGACAGCCCGTGCCACCCAATCGGCAGCGGGCCGAAGATCACGACCTGGGACCTGATGATTTTTTTGGACTCATTGACAGCATGCCGGGGGACATGGAATCCGATGATTGGACCAAGATGGGAGTCCTGCTGAGGAAAATGCTTACCCAGGGATACGATCCAGAGCCCATTCTAGATACCCTCCAACGAGGTACGCGCAGGGTGGGGGGGGATGATCCCGAAGGCCGTCGATCGGCGGCACGGCTCCTTTTCCATTCAGGGCTTGAGACTCGAATGCTTTCCTTCATCCCCTCGCAGGAGCAGGCCATCCAGGAAGGAGATGCCGAAGCCCTGAATTTCAGGGCCGTCGCTTTTCTTGCCAAGCATGGTCAATCTCCCGATGACCAGCACCTTCAGGCTGCCTGGTCTGCCTCTCAGGCGGTGCTGGACCTGGAGCAGGTGGACGAGCCGGAGCGTCTGCTGGCACTTCAGCGCGCCCTGAAATTGACCCATCAACTGCCACCTGAGGTCGGTCAATCATGGCTTGAGGATCTGTTTGAGAGTTCACCTGCCGTCGGTTTGGATGTTCTGGGCCTCATCGGTTCCATGACAGCAGCCCAGCGTGAACAACGCGAAGCCGATCAGCGGCTGGATGCCTTGGTGTTGCAATCTCGCGCATCCGAGTTATGGATTCGCATCTTGGGAGATCCCAATGGGCGAGCCAGGCACGCTCTTTCCCTCATGGCTCTCAATTGGTTGTCCGAAGCAGAGTATTCGTTGGAAAAAGACCCCTCAAAGAGTGCTTCTCCGCTCATGCAGTATGACATGTACGGGAACCTATACTACCGTCCAAAATCCTCAGCGACGGCCAATCGCCCCAATGAACCGCAGCCGATTGCTTCAGGGGATCTGCTCAAGAACTTACCTACCCAACCTTGGCTCCAATCGGTCGAGCCGAGTATCCAATCACGCTTCATGGAAGTGCTGGCCAAGCTGCATCTCAAGGTCAGGGAAGAGGAGAGCGCTTTTCCCTATATTGAGCAGCTGGCCCGGACACACCCGAATCTGGCGCATGAGCTGGCCAACGAATTCGTTCGAATATGGACAGAAAATCACGATCCAAACACCGATAAGAATCGTCGTAGCACCTACATGTATATCTACGGTTACAACCGTAATGCCGAGGGAATCCCATTGACGCGCTCCAAGCAGGTTCGCAATTTGAAGGAGCTGACTCAATGGGTCCAACGGCTGCGAGCCCTTCCCATCAAAGGGGTGGATGAAAAGCTTTTGGCAAGGGCGTTCACCACCTGTCACAGCGTCGCCGAAGTCTATCGTCTTGAAGATATCGAGAATGTTTTTGGCAGCGCGGACACCCTCGAACCGGAAACCCTGGCAGGCATGATTCAAACCATGCGGTCCAATCTGGCAACGGTGTGGCGTCAGCCTGACGTGCAGAAAAAAAATCAAACACAACGCAAAGACCAGGAATTACAGGCTGAGGTTTTTCGTGGTTACCAGGTAGCTGGCGAGGTTCTCCGAAAAGGGTTACAGCGCTACCCGGAGCATTGGTCCATGGCTTTGGCACATGCCTGCATCCTGTTTGATGAAAACACCTATCGGTATGAGCTCAGCAAAGACACGCAATTCAGTCAGAGGCGAGCCTCTGCCTTTGAGCAATTTGAGAAAGCAGCTGCCTCCTACGCCAAGCAATTACCTTCGATGGCTCAGGAGGATGAATCCTCCGAGGTGTATGATTTCTGGTTTTATGCCAGCCTGGGGGCCACAGACCTGGCTGGACTCAGGGACTATCATCAACCGGACGGGCGACAGGTAGAGCGTATTCGTGAAGCCATCCAACAGCTGCCACAACCCGCTTCCGAGCGGCATCTGGCTCGTTTTGCCAATTCGCTTTCGACTCGCATTTCGGCGCTGAAGGCCGAGCTCAAGCACCGATACCTCAAATCGGGTCTTGCCATCGCTGGAGATCACGAGAAGGCCCTTCAGGCCCGCAAGTTGTTCGATTATTATCAGGATCTGGTGACGGAAATTGAGCTCGAAGCCCGTTTGGATGGATCTGCTCAGGTGGGGCATACGGAACCTTTCGGGTTGTTTGTGGATATCCGCCACACCAAAGAAGTAGAGCGCGAGTCAGGCGGCTTTTCCAAATATCTGCAGAATCAAAACAACGTCGGTTACTACTACAACTATGGAAGGCCCACGGTGAATTATCGAGACGACTTTGAGGAGGCGGCTCGTGAAACGCTCAAGGAGCACTTCGAGGTTCTTTCTGTCACTTTTCACAATGAAAAAACCGGATCGGTGGGGGATGCTCAACCCGGCTGGAGACGAACACCCTATGCCTACCTGTTGCTTCGTGCCCTTGGCCCTGAGGTGGACATGTTGCCCAGTCTGCAGATGGATCTGGATTTCATGGATACCTCGGGATACGTCGTGCTCCCAGTGGCCTCCTCTCACCTTTCCCTGCAATCGGAGGAGAACGGTCAACCGCAACGACCCTACAGAGATCTGACCTTGACCCAGACCATCGATGAAAGGAGATCTGATGAGGGGGTGCTTGTGCTTGAAATCAAGGCCACCGCCAGGGGGCTGGTGCCGGGGATCGAACATCTCGTTTCTTTTCAGGAAGAAGCTTTTGACAGGATCCGCATGCAGGATGAAGGGGTTCTGGTGCGTCAATTGGATGGGGAGAGCGAGGATCTGGCAGCCCTCAGTGAACGCCAGTGGTTGTTGGAGTTCAAGGCCAAGCCATCCTTGCCTGAGCGCCCCGATCGGTTTGTCTTTCCCAAGCCTTCCATTCCGGTCAAGGACGCCATCTATCTGACCTACCGAGATGCGGACCTGGAAACAGTGGGTCCGGAAATCCTGCTCAGTGGTGGCTATGGTGGCGGGGGCAGCCAATGGCCTTGGATTCTGGCCGTCGTCGGAGTTGCGTTGATGACTGCCTGGTTTCTTTACCGTCAACCATCGACACCAGTGCTCGACGATGCCACTGTCGAGATCAACTTACCCGATGACATGACTCCTTTTCAGGCCATCGCGTATCTTAGACAGCTCAAGTCCTCGCGGTTTTCAGAGGATCCAGCACAGATCGAATTGGTCCAGGAGATTCAACAAATCGAGCGTGATCACTTCGGTCCTGGAAGGGTTGGGGGAGGTAACTTGCGTGAGCGGGTGATCTACTGGATGCAGCGCCTTTCCTGATGGCCTACAGGCTCAGCAGGAAGTGAATCAAGGGCTCGAGATCCTTTTGAGTAATGGGGGGGGCGGTCGGATCGGGGTGACCATGGTCCACCAAAACAGCTTCGATGGAATGGGCACGGTTGTCGTGAAATAAATCATCCCTCTGGCTGAGCCCCCTTAGACTGGGCGGATTGAAATCTGCTTCGCCGGCCTCGTCCTGGATACCCACCTTGTACCGACCATCGGAAGTGTAGGTGGGGGGGCGATGGCATTCCTGACAGCCAAGATCTCTGAAAAGGCGTTTTCCTTTGATGATTTGATCTGTATCCACTTCATCCCGAAGTGTTCTCCAGGAAGGCGGAGACTTGAGGGTTCGAAGAAACGCTCCGATTTCCAGGGCCTTTTCCTGTGTGTTATCGGCATGGAGAAGCGTGTCACGGAAGGACTTGCTGATTTGATCTTCCAGAGTGGAGAGGCTTCCTTTCCATGCAAAGGGGGCTGTATCTTTGATGCCCAACAGGCTCAAGATACGTTTGGGGGCACCAAAATGATCATCTCCCAAGTTGTCGTTCAGCAATCCGCTGGAATGCCCCTTTGGATGGCAGCTGTGGCAGCTGAACCATCCGCGCAGAGAAAGTTCGGCATCGTAGAAAACGCGCTCTCCTCTTTCATGGATTTCCAGCATCGGCTGAGTTCCCAGTGAGATATCCATGATGCTTCGGTTCTCCTCGAGGTCGACAATGGATATGGTATCCGAAAACTGGTTGGCTACATACAATCGGGTTTCTTCCCGGTTGATTGCCATGTCCACTGGTCGATCTCCGACAGCAACCCGTTGAACGCCGGGTTGATCCAATCGCGGTCTGAGGGCGATCTTATCCACCCCCTCCAAAGCAGCGATCAAAGTGCCCTTTCGGGTGCTCCAAACGCTGCCCGGATCGCCACCGGGACCGGTTTCATCCCCCATGCCATACACGCGTCCCATTTGGTGGACAGGGGTCATGGGATCGAGGGCCAAGCTCACGGGTATGGAGCGGATTTGATTGTCCATCAAGACCCCCCACATGACCTCGGTTTGAAACGTGGTGGCCCTTGGGTTGAGCGACTGCCCGGCCAGCCAGAGCACTGGCCCTTGATGGGTCGTTTGGATCTTCGGCCGCCCGAAGTTGTTCATCGGGAGTTCGACAACCGATCGGACGCTTCCCGTGTCCAGCTCGACCCAGGCAAGAAGCCCTCCGAAGGCGTGCATGACGAGCAAAAGTTTTTCGTCTGGCACAAATACCATGGGGCCCGGGTTGAAGCTCAAGTCGAGGGTCAGCAATAGCTCCGGGGGAAGAGAATCACCAGGAACGTTCATGATTTGAATCTGCCTGGACCAAGTGCCGCTTACGGCAAGCTGGCGGCCATCGGGCGAAGCTTCCAGGTAGCGTGGATCACCGACTGTCTTCCAGGATCCTTCCAGATCAAAACCTCCCTCCTTGTTTTGGATGGCACGCAGCAGGCGATGATTTTGAGGATCCAGGAAGAAGCCTTCCTTTTTGACCGGCTCCCAGTGCATGTCGGAAATCTCCGGGCACAGATAGGATTCCTGGTAGACTTTTCCTTTCTCCAGGTCCAGGGCAGACACCGTTCCAGACCGACTGTTGGCAACGACCAACTCGGATTCATCAGCCGATAGTACCACACGGATGGGGTAGCGAAGCATAGGTAACTCATGGCTCGGGTGGGCTCCCGACAGAGAGAGGACTCCTGCCCATAGAGAGAAGAGTCCGATCCAGTTGATCCATCTGCGCTGCATCCTGCTCTCTATCAAAGCCCGACCCGTAGCCGAGGTCAAATGCAATGGCCTGACTTCGGTCAACTCCATGCGCTTGCATCTGCGGGAAGGGTTGGGGCGAAGTGCGCCATCTTCTCACTAAAACATGCCTTGTGATCCTCTCTTTCAGGAGTGATACTGGACGCACCGTTACCCGCAATCCACCCTATCATCATGGAATCGACCTATCATCAGGATCCTCCCAAGGATTGGAAAGGCATCGCACGTCAATTGGGACCTGGTTTGATTATTTCGGCCAATATTGTCGGTTCAGGAGAATTGATTGTAACGACCAAGGTTGGAGCCGACGTGGGCTTCATCCTGCTTTGGTTCATTATTCTGGGCTGCATGATCAAGGTGTTCCTCCAGGTTGAACTGGGGCGCTATGCCATCACCCACGGTCGCACCACGCTGCAGGCCATGGATGCCGTGCCGGGGCCCAGATTTTCCTTTATTTGGAAATACCTTAACCTGAGGGCGGAAGCATCCTGGCTGGTGTGGTGCTGGATGATCATGTTTGTGGCCACGTTTTTCCAGGTTTCAGGTATGGTGGGCGGTATTGCCGGTGTTTTTGAAACAGGCATTCCTTCCCTCTCTCAGCCACCCGCCTGGTATGCAGAAGGCCACGTACTGGATGCAGGGGTGGGGCTCCCTGAGGAAACACTGGCTCATCAGTGGCAACAGCTACTCAACAAGGCTTGGGCCCTCTGCATCACCGGCTCGTGCGCCCTTCTGCTTCTCATGGGGCGCTACCGATTCATTGAACGGTTCTCGACGGGGATGGTCGCGGCCTTCACTCTATTTACCATTTTTGCAGTCTTTGCCCTCTACCGCACTGAATATGGCATCACTCCAAGTCAGCTGGCCACAGGTCTGCAATTCAAGTTGCCAGAAAACTTCATCACGGCTTTCGCTGCCTTCGGAGTGATTGGGGTGGGGGCTGCCGAGCTGATTTACTATCCCTATTGGTGTTTGGAAAAAGGCTATGCCCGCTTCGTTGGCCCCAAGGAAGATTCTCCGGAGTGGGAGGCACGGGCGCAGGGCTGGATGCGCGTGCTCAAGTGGGATGCCTGGGTATCCATGGTCATCTACACTGGAGCCACCGTAGCCTTTTATTTACTGGGCGCTGCGGTGCTTAACGGCAAAGGGTTGGAAGTGACGAACAATGATCTTATTCCAACACTTTCAAACTTGTATCAGGAGTCCTTTGGATCCCTTGGGCTTTGGCTGTTCCTGGTAGGGGCCTTGGTCGTGCTATACTCGACTGTTTTTATCTCGACTGCTTCCAACGCACGATTATCCGCTGATTTGTGGATGCTCTTCACTCCCTCCGTTTCGGGGTCAGCAAGAGACCGAAATGCCCTGGTACGTCGTGCCTGCATCCTGATTCCCCTGCTTTATTTTATCTTTTATGTTTCAGTGGGCCAGCCATTGACACTGGTCTTCATTGGTGCGCTGGCTCAGGCCCTCATGTTGCCTTTTCTTTGCTTTGCGGCACTCTATTTTCACTATGCTCAAACCCATCGTGCGCTTTTTCCCGGAAAGATCTGGGTCCTTCTGCTGTGGATTTCAAGCCTGCTCATGACCTCCGTCGGGTTCTATCAGCTGTACGACAAACTGTTCCCATAAGTCCGTGAAATCAGGACTTGTTTTGTAGGATAGGGTCCTGATCTGAGGGCTCATGGCTTTTCTGCCAAGGGAATGAGCCGAATTTGTCGGACATCCATGACCGCGCCTCCAGCTTTCTTGATCGGAATCAGTCTCAATTCATATGAATCCGGGCGTGGTAACCGTACTTCTCCGACGATGCGAGGAACAAAATGCTGGAAATGACCCGTTTCTTCCACCAGAAAAGGGAGCATGGTTTGATCGATGGAAAGGTGAACCAGGCTGCCCCCATGCCCTTTGCCACAGCCCTGAAGAATCTCTACGGCATACCTCCCCGGGCGCAGGCATTGAAAGAACCAGCTCGGTTGGTCAGATTCATTCACCCAATAACCGACGGTATTTTTGTGAGGCAAGGGCTCGTATTGAAGCTTGGTACCATGAATACGCACATCGCGCGCATGTAGTAAAATGGAACCATCTGCCAATTGGGAAATGGGTTCGCCCTCGGGAGCCGTTCGCAGGATCACATGCATCAGAACGATGCCTTCGGTCTCAACCGAGGCGCTCTGAGCTGTCAATTTCCAGGGGTGGTCGCCGGGGCGCTCAATCCGAACGATCCCAAGAGATTGGTTGATCGAGAGCCCGTTGACTGCGTCTTGATTCAGTTCCAGGTTGGTATGAGAAGATCCCACTTCAAAGCGAATGGCGCCTTCGAAAGAAGAAGTGATTTTGAAACAAGCCTCTACAGAGTAAGTTCCGGGTCTTGAAGCCTTCAGCACCCCTTCCAGGTGATGAGCTTTGGGAGCCTCTCCTTTCAGGTGCCAGCGACCATCAGAAAGTTGCTGGTCTGGCTGAAGTTTTTCGAATCTAAGATGGCCCTCTCGTTGGGAAGGGAGTGCGATGCCGGTTTTGCCATGCCCCAAGTCCTTGAAGGAAAGGTTGACCGACCTTCCTGCCGTAGAAGTGTGAGAAACCGAGGCGATTTGGGCAGAGGGCAGGGGCCATTCGAGCCATTCGGGTGATGCCTCCTTGAGCCTGTGACCGATGTAACCCATTTCATCCCAATCCTGGATTGTCTGAGCATTGGCTGTTACTGGCAGGCAACTCAACAGTAAGCACGAAAACAACCCCATGGAGATTCGGTAAGGGCGACTTGATTGCATGTCGCCGAGTTTGATCAGCTTTTGCTTGAGGTAAAGTCAAATGTAGATGCTCGGAGACCTCTTGCCGAGAAGGTGACAATTTGGCAGCTTAGACCTCACATGCGGTTATTGATCAGGGATTGGACAGAGTCCATTGAGACACTGGTGCTGGAGGTGATTTCAGGTCATCGACAGGATCGAAAAGCCTCGCTCATCAGAGGAGTGCTTTACGTGCTCTCCCTGGTATTCAAAGTGGCCATCAAGTGCCGCAGGGCACTCTACAATCTACGGTTGATGCGCGATGCGACACTCGGCGTGCAGGTGATTGCCGTTGGAAATCTAACCGTGGGAGGTACGGGCAAAACTCCTGTGGTCGAAAAATTTGCTCGCGAACTCCAGGATGCTGGCAGGAAAGTGGCCATTCTTTCGCGTGGGTATCGTTCCAAGCCTCGGCCACTTCACGAGCGATTGCTCAATAAATTGCTTTTGAGACAGGATATCACTCCGCCGAAAGTGGTTTCTGACGGTCAGTCGCTGCTGCTGGATTCGGAATCTTCAGGCGATGAGCCTTACATGCTGGCTTCCAACTTGCGCGATGTAGTGGTGCTGGTCGATAAGGACAGGGTCAAAAGTGGCCGCTACGCCATTCAAAAATTCGGATGTGATACCTTATTGCTGGATGATGGTTTCCAATACTGGAAATTGCGCGGCAGGCGACACGACGTGGTGTTGATCGATTACCAGGACCCTTTCGGCAATGGCCATCTGCTGCCTCGGGGCACGCTCAGAGAACCCCCGTCACATCTCGGACGTGCCCACACCATTTTCATTACCAAAATCGATGGTTCCACCCAAGAACTGCGCAAGCGGATACAGAAGATCAATTCCAAAGCTGGCATCATCGAGTGTGTGCATCATCCATTGTTCTTTGAAGACTTGTTCACCGGAGAACAGCTGCCATTGGAGCACGTCCGGCATCGTCGATTGGCAACCATCAGTGGCATCGCTCAGCCCGAGAGTTTTGAGCAGAGCCTTATTCGGTTGGGGAATCAAATTGTCTATCAAAGACGGTTTGCCGATCACCATCGCTACACTCAGCAGGAAGTGCTGGATGTGATCAATCGCGGTGTCAAGCGACAGGCTGAAATCCTGATAACGACCCAAAAGGATGCCGTACGCTTTCCCAAGCTGGATCGAAGGGATCTGCCGATTTATTTCATGCGGGTGGAAATCAAGATCATCGAAGGGGCTACGGACTTTCAGGACTGCGTGAAGAAGATTTGTTTCCACTGAATCATGAAGGGTTGGTTGAACGGAATGGTTTACGGCGTGGGCAAGTGTCTTGTTTGGGGGATTGCCATCCTTCCCCTGAGATGGGTTGCTTTTTTGGGGCGTTTGATGGGGCAATTGGCCTTTATGGTCGACCGTCGGCATCGGCGGGTTGCGGTAGGCCAGCTTGCCTGGTATCTGAAAACGCATCAGCGAGAGGGCCATGCCATCGACTGGGCGCGCGAACATTTCCGTCGTCTGGGGGAGAATTATTTGTGTGCGATTAAAACCGCTCACATGTCTCATCAGGCGATAAGCCCTCATATCCGCTACAGTGGTTTTGAGGTCTTCGATCAGGAGACTGATGGAGGAAGCCCCCCTGAGTGGAATCGAGGCTGGGTGGTCGCCATCGGCCACTTTGGTAATTTCGAGCTTTACGTTCGCACCATGAGCCAGATTCAGGGATACCAGGGAGGCGCGACCTATCGGGGGCTCAACCAGCCGGGCCCCGATCGCCTCTTGCGTGAGCTGAGAGAGCGCTCAGGGGTCCAGTTTTTTGATCGACGCAAGGACGTGGAATCTTTCCGCAGCTTCATGCGAAAAGGTTCTACGGTCATGGGGTTGCTGGCGGATCAGACAACCGGTTCGGGGTTGGACTTGGCATTCCTCGGGAAGAACTGCAAGTGCAGCACTGCACCCGCCATCATGGCGCAGCGGTATCAATGCCGGCTCGTCAGCGCCATCTGCTACCGGGAAGGACCCGCTCAATGGCATATTGAGTATGGAGAGGAGATTCCCTTGTTTGATCAGGGAGAGCGGCGACCTGTCGAATCCATTACGCGAGAGATCAATGATGTCTTTGAGCAGGCGATTCATCGAGACCCGCTCAACTGGTTTTGGGTGCATGATCGCTGGAAGGCCTTTAAAAAGAAAAAACGGCGCCCTGACAAGCGCCGTTCTTGAAGAGGATCTGGGAATGAGTCGACCTTGAATCCATCGCCTTTTCATTCGATGGCCTTCATCTGAAGGCCTTCCATTACCTAATATTGAATACGGACACCGTATTCCTTGAGTTTTTCGATCTGGCTTTTTCGGACTCGATTTCCCTTCAGGTAAAGTTTGAGGAAGGGAGCAAATCGTCTCTCTCCTTCCTGATCGGATCGGGCCATGGAGATCAGTGGGCTGATGTCCTGAATCTGATTGTATTCCAGAAAGAGAAAGTTGAGGTTCTGAAGGCCGTCCAGAGGGATGAGGTCATAGATTTGATTACCATCCAAAGACAGGGAACTCAGCCATTTGAGCTGACCGATCCCCTCAATAGAGGTGATGCGATTAACGCTCAGGTGGAGAGAGGCCAGCTTGGGAAGCCCAAGAATGGGGTAGATATATTCGATCTGGTTGTAGCCCAGATAAAGAGCAGACATGTTCTTCAACCCAGCCAATGGGCGAAGATCCTTCACCTTGTTGTGGGATAACTCGATGTATTGCAGCGCGGGAACGGTTTCAAGGACGCCAATATCGGAGATGTCATTATTGGAAAGGTCCAAAGACTGGAGCCTTTTGAGGCCAGCGATCTGGGAGATGTCCGTGATCTGGTTGTTCGCCAGATCAAGAAGTGCCAGGCTCTTGCAGTGCTCGAGACCGGAGAGGTCCCTGATTTCTTTTCCCCGGCCCTTAATGGTGGAGACGTCGACCACATCCTCTGCGGTGATCGGCTTGTCCGTGTTACGCTTTTCATAAACGGATTGCCGTACGACATCCTCCAGGTTTTTGTCCGGAAAAATGGATACTTCAGGTGCCTTTTCTTCTTCTGCGGGGGGTTCGGCCTCCTGTGCCTGCAAGTTCGATAACGCCATCAAACCGCCTATCAGTAGTCCCAGCCAAGCCTTGTCACCTATTGCTTTGATCATCATATTATCTTTTCTGGAGTGCTTTTGATTAAAACGGGAGGCTCGGATTGTGGCAATTCCTTTCCGTGAAAATTTCCCCTCGCAAGGAACCGGAGGCACAAGGCTCAGCACTCCACACTTGGCATCCTTTGGGGGTAGAGTAAACTTTTCGAACGCATCATGAAACAAATCAAAGGTTTGTCATCGGAGTTTGTCCGCCCGCAGGGATGGGGAAGCCTCATTTTATGTATCCATTTCATCTTCGGATCCATGCCGGGTCATGCCGCTGATTCGGCTGTGGAGATTGAACCCGTCCCGGGAGCCAAGCAGCGGAATGTCATCTTTATCCTTGCCGATGACCATCGTTACGATGCGATGGGCTTCATGGGCCATCCATTTTTGGAAACGCCGCATATGGATGCAATCGCGCGAAATGGTGTCCATCTCAAGAATGCCTTTGTGACCACCTCGCTCTGCTCCCCCAGTCGAGCTTCCATCCTGACGGGGCTTTACACTCACAAGCATCGGGTCATCGATAACAATCGACTGGTGCCTCAAGGGACACGTTTTTTTCCACAATGGTTGCAGAAGGCTGGTTACACAACCGCCTACATCGGCAAATGGCACATGGGTGGAGAAACCGATGCGCCCCGCCCAGGATTTGACCATTGGGTCAGTTTCAGGGGACAGGGACATTACTTGCCACCCAATCCCAACTACACGCTCAATGTCAATGGAGACAGGGTGAAGCAGAAAGGTTACATCACCGACGAATTGACGGATTATGCCATCGAATTCATGGAGCAGCAGCAAAGTAAGAAAGCTCCTTTTTTCCTCTACCTTTCGCACAAGGCGGTGCACGCCAATTTCACCCCCGCAGAAAGACACGCAGGGCGATACACCGATGCCAAATGGGAACGCCCTTCCAGTGAAGCCGACACACCCGCCAATTACGCAGGTAAACCCCGTTGGCTCAGGGATCAGCGCAACAGCTGGCATGGCGTTGATTTTCCCTATCACAGCGAATTGGATGTTGAGCGGTATTACAAGCGCTACTGCGAAGCGCTTCTGTCGGTTGACGACAGCATTGGTCGTGTCGTCGAGCAGCTCAAGAAGATGGGGATCTATGAGGAAACCCTTGTGATCTACATGGGAGACAATGGCTTCATGTTTGGTGAACATGGTTTGATTGACAAACGTGTTGCTTACGAAACCTCCATCCGGGTGCCGATGATCATGCAGTGTCCCGAACTTTTTGAAGGTCGTGGAGTGGTTGAAGAAGTGGTGGCCAACATTGATATTGGGCCCACCATTATGGAAGCTGCAGGGCTGAAAACCCCCGCCCATATGGATGGACAGAGTTTCATATCGCTCGCTCAGGGAAAGCAAACTCGCTGGAGAGATTATTTCCTTTATGTTTATTACTGGGAGAAGAACTTTCCTCAGTCACCGACCGTCTTTTCCTTGAGAGGTGATCAATACAAGTACACCACCTACTATGGGCTTTGGGATACCGATGAGCTTTATGACATCCGCAAGGATCCCGGCGAGACAACCAATTTGATCGCTGATCCCAAGTTCAGGGACATTGCCAAGCAGTTTGAAAACCAACTTTACACCATGCTTGAGGAGCAAGGGGGCATGGCCATCCCGCTCAACCAGCCCAGAGGAGGTTCTCAAAACAAGCGCCTGGCGCCTCGAGGTGGGCAACAGGCATCGGATTTCCCTCATCACCTGGTTGTCCCTGAACCCATCAACCGCAACGCTCAGTAAGTGAGTGTCTCAAACCCAAACCATAGAAAAACGTCATTCATGATTCGAACCACATTGTTGTCCATCGTCCTGTCCTTCGGAGCTTTTTTCACCACTTTGGCGGATCACCATCTGGAAAAGTCATCTGACAAGAGCCCCGGCAACCGGGTTTTTGAAATGCGTACCTACTACACGCACCCTGGGAAATTGAGTGCTCTCAACAAGCGCTTTCGTGAACATACCAACGCCATTTTTGTCAAACACGGTATGAGCCTGGTGGGTTATTGGATTCCTGAGGGAAGTGAAGATACCCTTGTTTATATCCTTGCCTACCCCAGCAAGGAAGCCAGAGAGGCTGCATGGAAAGCCTTTGGCGCGGATCCGAATTGGAAGAAGGCGTTTGCTGATTCTCGAAAGGATGGCGCTCTTGTTAAAAAAGTGGATTCAGTCTTTCTTTCGGCAACCGACTATTCACCCATCCAGTAATGGGCCCGACTTTTCGCTGAAAACTCATCCAAACGATGCAACCCTTCTTTGTGGCTCTTCTGGCTGGTCTGGGATTTGTGGTCGCCTACCACACCTACGGTCGATGGCTTGGTCGCCGCATCTTCGAACTTTCAGCCAAGACGGTTTGCCCGTCCCTTGCGCTTGAAGATGGTGTCGATTATGTGCCGACTTCCAAAGGAGTTGTCTTCGGTCATCATTTTACTTCCATCGCCGGTACGGGACCGATCGTCGGCCCCGCCATCGCCGTGATGTGGGGATGGGTCCCTGCCCTGTTATGGGTGGTTCTTGGGTCCATTTTCATTGGAGCCGTACATGACTTCGGAGCTCTGGTCGTCAGTCTCAGGCATCGTGGACAGACGGTGGGGGATATTGCAGGCAAGGTGATGAACCGAAGGGTGAGACTCCTCTTTCTGTTTATTCTCTTCATGGCCCTGACCATCGTTCTGGCCATTTTTGGCCTGGTCATTGCCTCGGTATTCAAAATGTATCCTGCAGCGATTTTCCCCTGTCTGATTCAGATACCTCTGGCGACGCTCATTGGTTTCTGGCTAAACCGCAAAGGGGTGAATCTGCTGCTGCCTTCACTCATTTCCCTCGTCATCATGTATGGAACCGTCCTCTATGGAAATGAGGGCTGGCTGGGGACACTCAATGCCTCCATGCAGTCCTGGAATTTGATCACCTGGGTCATCCTCTTGCTGGTTTATTCGTATGTTGCATCGGTGCTCCCAGTGTGGACATTGCTTCAACCGCGGGACTACATCAATTCCCTGCAGTTGATTTCTGCTTTGGCATTGATTGTCCTTGGTTTGATGGGGGCGGCCTTTTTGGGCGGCGCTTCGGCACCCGGTGGAGGCGAAAGAGCTCCCTTGGAATGGGTTGCTCCGGCTTTCCAATGGCATCCAGAGGGAGCCCCCTTCATCTTTCCTTTTCTCTTCATCACCATTGCCTGTGGTGCCATCAGTGGCTTTCACTGCCTTGTGAGCAGCGGCACCAGCAGCAAGCAGCTGAAAAGTGAGCCCGATGCACGCTTCGTAGGCTATGGTAGCATGTTGACGGAGGGTTTTCTGGCGACCCTGGTCATTGTGGCTTGTGCTGCGGGTTTGGGATTGGGGTTGGAAGTTCAAGGTCAGTGGGTCTCTGGAGTGGAAGCCTGGGAAGCACGCTATGCTACCTGGGGAGCTGCTGGTTCCCTGGGGGCCAAAGTCGCGGCCTTTGTGGATGGTGCTGCCAATTTGTTGCGGTCTATCGGGCTGGCTGCGCCGGTTGCTCTGGCCTTGATGGCCGTATTGGTCGCTTCGTTTGCAGGGACGACCTTGGACACCGCCTGCCGCCTGCAGCGCTATGTGATCCAGGAATTGGCATCCACCGTGTCGACTTCTTCATTTTCGATGCCGTGGTCATGGCTCACCAATCGCCACGGTGCCACTCTTTTCGGCATCCTGATTGCAGCGGTGGTTGCTGCCGCCCCGGCACCTGGTCAGGCTGACTGGTCGCTGGCTACCAGCGGCAAGGGCGGACTGATACTTTGGCCGCTTTTTGGTGCGACCAATCAGCTGCTTGCAGGTCTGGCTTTTCTTGTCATCACGTTCCACCTTTGGCGCCGCAATAAGCCCGTTTGGTTTCTGATACTGCCCGCCCTGTTCATGCTCGTCATGCCCATGTGGGCCATGTTGTTGCAGCTGTTTTTTGGGAATGGCTCAGGGAAAAGTTGGCTGGCCTCCGGTCATTGGCTCCTCGTCGGGGTCGGAATCACCACCATCGCTCTGGAAGTGTGGATGCTTATCGAGGCCTTGATCATGTTCCCTAAAGTGAAGGGAGTCTTGGAACACTCTTCCGATAACGTGGTTCCTCAGGCGGCTACCGAGTCCTCTTGATTCCTGATATGCCCCGCATGCGACTTGGTATTTTTGGAGGTAGCTTTGATCCCTTTCATGCCGGCCACTTTCTGGTGGCACAGGCGGCCATGGAGGAAGCTTGTCTGGATCGGGTCTTTTTTGTTCCGGCCGCCCAGTCGCCCTTCAAGCATGACGATCAAGCCAGTTCAGCCGAGCATCGGCTTCGGTGGCTGAGATTGGCCTTGCAGGGTTGTTCGGACTACTTCGTGGATGATCAGGAGCTGCAGCGGGGGGGGATTTCCTATGCGATTGAAACGGTGCTCAGTTATCGGGATCGGTATCCTGATGCTCAGCTTTTTTATCTGATTGGAGCCGACCACGTGCCGACACTCCAACAATGGCGCAGGGCACCGGAATTGGCCCAACTGGTCGAATTCCTCATCGTTCCACGACCTGGAGAAGCGCCTTGCTCGATCTCCGAACCCTTCTCAGGGCAATACCTGAAGGGATTTCCGCTCGAAGTTTCATCTTCCACCCTTCGCCTGCGGTTGCGCGAAAGGCTCTCCATAAGGGGGTTGGTCCATCCAAAAGTTGAAGAGGATATTGTCAAGCGGGGTATTTACCTTTAGGGATAAGGGTATCCGGCGGTCCACCGCCAATTCTTGATCATGGATTCAAAACGACTTGCACAATACTGCTGCGCCTATGCAGACAATCGTAAAGCCCAGCAACCCGTGATTCTCGACCTCAGGAACATTTCCTCGCTGACTGATTTTTTCATCATACTTTCTGGATCCAGTGCGCCTCACCTCAAGGCCATTGCCGAAGAGATCATGCAGAAATTGAAGGAGGACCATGATATCAGGCCACATCTCTCCGATGGGAAGGGGTCCGGACAATGGGTGGTGCTTGATTACTACGATGTCATCATTCATGTGATGAGTGAAGACACACGAGCTCGCTATGACTTGGAAGGGCTTTGGGGAGATGCCCCCAGAATCAAGCCCAGAAAGCCCAGAGGCATGGGTAAAAAGGCTTCTACCCATCCTTAGGCACTCGCGTTGCAACTGGCTCAAACCCAACCAGCCGGCAGGGTGGGTGATTCAAGGATGCCCACCGAAAGTGGCGTAATCATCCAAGTCCAACAAATCAAACCATGTCATGATGTCCAATCGTTGTGGGGCGATGGACTGATGAATGCTATTGAAATAGGCCCTGGATTCGACGTCCAGAGGTGCCCTGTTTTCTTCCAGCGTTGACCAGGCGCTGATCTCATGANCTGATNGTCTGTGAGTGGCGGATTTCAAAAGCCACGCCAGGACCTGACCATCNGATTTTCCACAGGAAAGCTGGTTCATCAAGGTGTTGGCATTGGTGCCGACAAAGTCAAAGAAGCGCCGATCCATGGGGCAATTGAAAACGTAATCCCCGTTTTTGGCTGCAATGGTCGCCCTTCCCTTATCCAGCAATCTGGGGAGAATGACAAATCCTCCCAATCGAACGCGTGGGCTGCGAGGTGGTGCCTTGGTTAAATCTGGACCTGTGATGACCATTTCTTATTCCCGAACAATGTTGTTTCTAAAACGAAGCAAGGATGCCATAAAGGCAAGGAAAAATACATTTTTTGAACGAAAGAGTCTTAGATGAGCTTTGACTGCGAAGCTTCCTTATCGAGCANTTCACCGAAGCTGACCGATTCCACGCTTCTCCGTTCAATGATTTCCTTATCGACATCCGCATCGTAAGCAACGGGATAATCTCCGTTGTAGCAAGCCAGGCAAAAATGATCTTTTGGCTGATGTGTTGCCTCGACCATGCCTTCTTCACTCAAATAGCCGACACTGTCAGCTCCCAAATGTCGGCAAATCTCCTCATGAGTCGCCGTTGCTGCCAGGAGTTTTTTTCGATCCGGAAAATCAATGCCATAAACGCAGGAATGCTTGTGTGGTGGGCAGCTGATCAACACATGCACCTCCTTGGCACCAGCCTCCTTGAGTATTTTAATGCGACTTTGGCTAGTGGTGCCTCTTACGATCGAGTCGTCGACGATGATGANCCGCTTTCCTTCAACCAGATTGGGGACCAGGTTGAGCTTGACCCGCACATCCATGCTGCGCGTTACCTGAGAGGGCTGCAAAAAGCTTCTCCCTACGTAATGATTGCGCACAAAGGCCATGTGATAAGGAATCTTTGATTCCAGCGAATAACCCAGGGCAGCGTAATTCCCGCTATCGGGGACAGGAACAACCATATCGGCTTCGATGGGATGTTCTTTGGCCAATTGTCGCCCCATCTCGATGCGCGACTGGTAAACATTCACCCCTGCTATCTGGCTGTCAGGTCGGGCAAAGTAGACGTATTCGAAAATACAGAAAGCCCGCCGTTTCTGATCTGGAAAGGCATCCATGCTCCGCATCCCTTGTTTGTCAATAATCACGACTTCACCCGGGCGCACATCACGAACAAATTCTGCCTGGATGAGATCAAAGGCGCAGGATTCACTGGACAAGACCCACTTGCCATCCAATTTCCCGAGGCTTAAGGGGCGAAATCCATGAGGGTCNCGTACTCCTATCATTTCGTTCTCGGTCAGCATGACCAACGAATAGGCTCCCTGAATGCGTCGTATGGTATCCAACAGGGGGTTGGCATCGGCAGANAGATTGGGNCGCGCCAGCAAATGAAGGATGATCTCGCTGTCAACAGTAGTTTGAAAGATGTTTCCACCCGCCTCAAGTTCGTCACGCAAAGCCCCTGCGTTGGTGAGGTTGCCGTTGTGGGCAATCGCTATCTTGCCTCGATTGCAATCCACAATCAGTGGCTGAACATTTTGTATGTGGGAAGCCCCGGTCGTCGAATAGCGGGTGTGTCCGATCGCGTTGTTGCCCTTNAGATCAGCCAGGGCGTTGCCNTTGAATACCTGAGGCACCAGACCCATTTTGCGGTGAGAGTAGAATGACTTCCCATCGCAAGTAACGATTCCTGCACTTTCCTGACCGCGATGTTGAAGCGCGTACAGGCCATAATACGCAATTTCAGCTGCGTTGGGGTGGTCNAACACGCCAAACACCCCACAATAATGCTTGGGAAATTCCTGGATTCCTTTCACCGCGCGCAAGCCTGAAGGATAGGGGCTTGTTTTGTCAAATGCCGAGTCCGGTTATTCCGTGTTTGCTCTGACCAAAGGTTNTCAGGGCACGCAAAAGTTCTGGATCTCATGGCATCCAATTGAGTTCGGCAGCTAAGGGATAGGGATGCCCGAGTACCACTCGAAAACCTGCATTACCATAGGATTTGCTGATGCCATACCAGTGGCGTTCTGCTGAACGACCATTGCGAGGGTGGTCGCTCCAAGCTCCTCCCCGCATCACTCTGTCCTCATCGACGGGGCTGATGTAGTCAGTGACCTCTCCCCCGGGGTATCTCGCATGCCACCCCAGGCACCATTCGTAAACCCCGCCCAACATTCCGTAAAGCCCCCACGGGTTGGGTCTCAGGATGCCAACCTGGTGGGTGCCTGTCGGGCTGTTGCCCGAATGCCATGCGAATTCTTCGAATAGTCTGAAATCAGGGTCATCACCATGAGGGTAGCGAGTTTTGGTTCCAGCTCGACAGGCATATTCCCATTCCGCCTCGGTAGGCAAGCGATACACAAACCCCTCTGGCAGCATGCCTGATNCGGATTCCATGGTGGTCAATTTCTGGCAGAACTCCATCGCCATTTCCCAAGTGACGTTCGCCACAGGATGGTTCAACGTGTAGGCAAATCGCGACGGGTTGTAGCCCATGACTTCCATGAAAGCTTTCTGGGTGACTTCATATTTACCCATCCAGTATCCATGAGTCAGCGTGACCCGAGTCATGGGGTTCTCATCGGTATCACGGTCCTGTTCATCGAAAGGGCTTCCCATGTCAAAGGTGCCGGGNGGAATCCAGACCAATTGATCCGGCTGTGGNTTGATGAGAATTGGGGTGGTTCGATAGATTCGGCTTGTCTGATTTCTGCCCTGCAAATCAATCAGGATGAAAGGATCGGNACCTATTTCCACCTCCCCTAATTCTTTCCANCTCTGAGGGGCTTGCAACTGGGAGGTTACATCGATNNGATAGCGGTTGTCTGGATGCCCGTGGAGGGTCAAAACGGGGACTGGGGAGGGATCCTCCAGCAGTGCATGGAAACCTGGAGTGACGAAATATTTCAATGTCTGACCCAGAGGCCTCAAATCGAAAAAATCAATTTGAATCTTGAGTGCTTCCTGAGCCTTGCAAATGGGATTCATCCAAAAGCCGAAGANAAGGCTCAACATATGGATGCCCTTTAAGTTTCTAACGNTGGAAAACACGGACGAAAGACTTAAAAGCTTCCNTNTGAGTGTCAAGCCATGTTCGCAAGAAACTCNCGGTAAGTAAGATGGATGAACAAGGCGCGACCCAAAAGGGGATGGGCTCTGCAATCAGCATTGCCATGCATTGCCGGTTGTGATACTCANAAAACCAGATCTTGNTCTCGATTGGACTTCAGTGCAGGNGGGGCGAGTGCCTCACCAACCAACGGAAGGTTTANAACAAACAACTCATGATTCCCTCAGCTAAGGATAAGACGCTTTTTACNCCCGGACCACTGACGACGAGTTTGGATGTCAAGCAGGCAATGTTGCGCGATGCCGGGTCCTGGCACTTTGAGTTCAATGCCAAGGTTCAAGCGATCCGCGAAAAGATCCTCGATCTGGCCGGAGTGAGTCAAGCCGCTGGGTTTGAATGCATCCTTCTGCAAGGCAGTGGCACTTTCGGGGTCGAGTCGGTTTTTTCCACGGCTGTCCCTCAGGAGGGCAAGGTGTTGGTTCTCGCCAATGGTGCCTACGGGGAGCGCATGATTGCCATGCTGGAATGCCTTCGTATCGATCATGTGGTGCTGAGGACCGCCGAAGATGTGACTCCGGATCCGCAGGTGGTTGCCGAAACCTTGGAGAAGGATCCAGGCATTTCGCATGTCGCCATGGTGCATTGCGAAACGACGACTGGCATCCTCAATCCGATTGAGGCCGTCGGCCATGTGACCCGCAAGGCGGGACGCACNTTCATTGTGGATGCAATGAGTAGTTTTGGTGGCATGCCGATTGATTTCGAGCGATGCGGTATTGATTTCCTCATCACCTCAGCCAATAAGTGCCTTGAGGGAGTTCCAGGCTTTTCCATCGTCTTGGCAAGACGCACCAGTCTGGAAGCCAACCCTTCGATGCCTCGATGCCTGAGTCTGGACTTGATGGCCCAGCTTAAAGGCTTCGAAAAAAACGGACAGTTTCGTTACTCCCCTCCCACTCACTCCCTGCTTGCCTTTGAACGTGCCTTGCACGAATTGGAGATGGAAGGCGGTATCCAGGCCCGCGGCAATCGCTACCGCGCCAACCATGAAGCCTTGATGGAGGGAATGAAAGGACTGGGGTTTCGTTCCTACCTTCCCCCTGAAACGCAGAGTTATTTGATTACCAGTTTTCACTATCCCGATGATCCGACCTTCACCTTTGATGCCTTTTACCGCCAACTGAGTGACCGGGGGATGATCATTTACCCCGGCAAAATCAGTCAGGTCGATTTGTTTCGNATCGGCTCGATTGGTCGCATTTTTGTTTCAGATGTGCAGGCACTGGTCGGTGCTATCGGAGCGACGCTGAACGACCTACACATTTCCCTCTAGTTCGATGGTCCATGCAAAGATGCATTTGAATCCACTCATGCCCCTGTCGATGAAGAGTCTGCAAAAAGTTTTACTGATCGGATGCTTGCTGATGCCGTGGCATGGATGGATCTGGGCTCAAGTATCCCCCCTGTCACGGGCTCATGCTCATAATGATTATGAGCATGAGCGACCCTTGAAAGATGCCCTGGATGCGGGTTTCTGCAGTGTCGAAGCAGATGTTTTTGCAGTTGACGGTGCCCTGTGGGTGGCCCACGACCGCATCCATCTGGACTCGAAACGCACATTGACCAGCCTCTACCTGGATCCATTGCAAAAGCTTATTCAGCAACAGGGTGGGGCGGTTTACGATGAGAAGACGGCGTTCTACCTCATGATTGATTTNAAGAGCGAGGGTGCGTCGACTTATGAAATTTGCCAGCAAGTCATCCAACCCTATCGATCCATCCTGTCGCATGTGAATGCGGAGGGATTCCATCAGGGGCCCGTCACCATTGTCATATCTGGCAACCGCCCCATCGANCTGATTGAACATCAAACCGAACGGTGGGTCTTTGTGGACGGTCGTCTCAGCGATATGAAGTCCAATCAAAAGCCCAGCAGCCTGATTCCCTGGGTGAGTGAAAACTGGAAGAACCACTTCAGCTGGGACGGCACGGGCGTCATGCCGGAGGCCGAGGTCAAGGCCTTGCGTCGTTGGATTGATCAGGCCCATGNTCAGGGAAGGAAGGTGCGCTTTTGGGCCACACCTGAAACGGAAACTTTCTGGAGGACTGCCTACCAGGCCGGTCTTGATTTTCTCAATACCGATCAGCTCCTGGCCATGCGCCAGGTGCTTCTCTCCCTGCCGTCCCCATGAGGTTGCTGAACGCCTATCATGACCGATCCATCCCATGANATAGATCACCTGCGCTCAGAGGGGGACATCAACATCAGTCCCTTGCGTCAGAAGTGGTCGCTCCATCACATCGATGAGGAGACGCAAAAAGTCCTGCAGGAGGATAATGAGGTTTTCTTGCATCAATCCCTTTCGACACCCTGNTTGAATGTCCTCGAAAAATGCGAAGGGAGCTACATCATTGATACCCGAGGCAGACGCTTGCTGGATTTTCATGGGAATAACGTTCATCAACTAGGATTCTCACACCCCAAGGTAATCGCTGCCATTGAGCAGCAGATGGCTTCTTTGTCTTTCTGCACGAGACGCTACACCAACCAGGTTGCGATTGATCTGGCCCGTAAATTGGTTTCATTGGCACCCGGTGATCTCAACCGCGTTCTTTTTGCTCCCGGGGGAACAGCCGCCATGGGCATGGCACTCAAGCTGGCAAGAGCGGCGACCGGAAGGCACAAGACCATTTCCATGTGGGATTCCTTTCATGGTGCTTCTCTGGATGCCATTTCCATCGGTGGNGAGGCNATTTTTCGTTCTGGCATGGGGCCCCTTCTGCCCGGATGTGAGCATGTGCCTCCACCCGACAACCGACATTGTCCATTCAAGTGCGGTGAGAAATGCAACCTCTCCTGCTCGGATTACGTGGAATACGTNCTGGAAAAGGAGGGAGATGTGGCGGCGGTGGTTGCAGAAACCGTGCGTTGCACGCCTTTCATTCCACCCGCGGATTACTGGAAGCGCATTCGAAAAGCCTGTGATCGCCATGGTGCGCTTCTCATTCTGGATGAAATNCCCCACTGTCTTGGTCGAACTGGGCGCATGTTCACCTGTGAACACTATGGCATTGTGCCGGACATGCTGGTGATCGGAAAGGGCCTNGGCGGAGGGGTCTTTCCTCTGGCTGGATTGCTGGCTCGCGAAGATCTCAATCAAGCCATGCCACACAAGGCCCTTGGGCATTACACGCATGAAAAGAACCCCGTGGCTTGTGCAGCGGGTCTTGCAGCCATCGAGGTTATTGAGGCCGAAGGCTTGCTGGATCATGCACTNGANATGGGAGANCATGCCAGAAAGCGCATGCAGGACATGGCCACTCGATTTCCTTTGATTGGAGATATTCGCGGCCTTGGGTTATTGATGGGAATGGAGTTGCTCCTGGACAAGCATACGGGTGAACGAGCCATTCAGGAAGCTGAAGCCGTGATGTATGCTTGCTTGAATCGTGGACTCAACTTCAAGGTCACCATGGGGAACATCCTCACATTGACCCCACCCATCACCATCACACNTGAGGAGATGGATCACGCCATGGATATTCTGGAAGCTTCCATTGCTGAAGTATCCCAGGCCATGTAACCGGTCCTTGGTCGGCCAAGCTGTGATCGTTGCGCAGCAGCCAAGGATGTTTCATATTGAAGTCATGGAGGAGCCACCAGTTCAAGAGTTAAGGAGACGCTACACCCAGGGGCAATTGGATGAGCACGCCATGCATTCCGATCCGATGGAGCAATTTGCCGCTTGGTTCAAGGAAGCTTGTCAAGCCTCCCTGAATGAACCCAATGCCATGAGTCTTGCGACGGTGTCGGAAGAGGGGCAGCCATCGCTCAGAACAGTGCTTCTCAAGGGCTACGGACCGCAGGGATTTGATTTTTATACCAACCTGGAAAGTCAGAAGGGACAACAGATCCACTCCCATCCGCAGGTTTCCCTGCTCTTTCCATGGATAGCCCTGGAGAGGCAGGTCATTGTTTATGGCAAGGCGAGCCTCCTGCCTCGCGCTGAAGTGGAAGCCTACTTCGCAACCCGCCCACGCGAGAGTCAGGTAGGCGCCTGGGCCTCCCGGCAGAGTCAGCCTGTAGCCAGCCGCGAAGCGTTGGAGGCGTCCTTCGAGGAGGTCAGGTTACGCTTCGAGAANCAACCCATTCCAGCACCTGGTTTCTGGGGCGGCTATCGNGTTCTACCCGCGAAGATGGAATTCTGGCAAGGNCGGGCGGGTCGACTCCACGATCGTGTCTCTTATCAGATGTCCTCTGAGGGGCCNTGGCAGCTTCAGCGNTTATGTCCCTGANGCCTTTNATGACCTACTNAGACCAATCGAGCATGCGCTCGATNGGCTCACGGGCTTTCTGAAGCAGTTCTGCGGACATGGAGACCTCGGGATGCCGCCCCTTGAGGCAGGCATGGAGTTTTTCCAAGGTGTTCATCTTCATGTATCGGCACTCATTGCAGGCACAGTGGTCGGTGGGTGCGGGGATGAATTGCTTGCCAGGGCACTCCTTCTCCAGCCGATGAAGCATACCCATTTCAGTGGCAATAATGAAGGCACTGGCTTCGCTGCTTCGGCAGAAGTGGACCATTTTTTCAGTGGAACAAATTTCATCTGCCAGCATGCGCACGGCGCGTGTGCATTCAGGATGAGCGACCAGAAGGGCATCCGGGTGTTTTTCCCTGATGGCCAGAATACTGTCAGCGGTGAATTCGACGTGGGCGTAGCAGTTGCCCTTCCACAACTCCATGGGGCGTTGGGTTTGTTCCATCACCCATGCGCCAAGGTTTTCATCTGGCACAAAAAGAAGATCTCGATCTTCAGGCGCAGATTCTACGATCTTGACTGCGTTTCCACTGGTGCAAATCACATCACTCAGTGCTTTGACGGCTGCACTGCAATTGATGTACGCGATCGTGTAAATACCCGGGTGCGCCTCCTGATAAGCCTTGAGTTGTTCTGCTGGACAACTTTGNTCCAGTGAGCATCCGGCCTCCAGGTCGGGCAGGAGGACCGGTTTGTCGGGATTAAGGATCTTAGCTGTTTCAGCCATGAAGTGAACCCCACAAAAAACGATGACTTCGGCTGAAGTTTCGGCCGCTTGCCTGGCAAGTCCAAGGGAATCCCCGACATAATCGGCCAGATCCTGNATTTCCGGAATCTGATAATTNTGAGCNAANAAGACGGCGTTGAGCTCCTCCTTCAGTCGAAGGATTTCCTGCGANAGGGGATCCTTGGGTCTTGGGCGGGTCACCACGCGCGCCTCATTCTCGCTACCTTCTCTCAGAGAAATGTGCACCTGCGCATCATTCATGANGAAAGTCTAGAGGCTCGNNTTGGGAAGNGCAATCCGCATTCTTGATGGANCGCAGGNCTCAGAGAGGTTCCTCAACAATTCGTTTCCTTCGATACCCAACTATGCTACTAACTGANNNTCTTATGACNAAAAAGCATGAACAACNTTCCATCGCCCTGACTCGCTACAGTCATTGCGCTGGTTGAGCGGCGAAGTTGAGTCCGGAGGACCTCGCTCAGGTTCTGAGCGAATTGCCAAAGTTCGACGATCCCAATTTGTTGGTTGGGGCTCAAACAGCTGATGATGCGGCTGTTTACAAGCTCTCAGATCAGCTTGCGATCGTCCAGACCGTCGATTTTTTCACGCCGGTTGTGGATGATCCGTACCTTTTTGGCTCTATTGCAGCGGCCAACGCCCTCAGTGACCTGTATGCCATGGGAGCCCATCCCCTGATGGCGCTGAACATCGTTGGATTTCCCCGAAAATCGGAGGAACTTCCTCTTTCTGTCCTCAAGGAAATCCTGCGAGGTGGAAGCGACAAGGCGGCGGAAGCCGGGATCCCGATTGTGGGAGGACACAGTATTGATGACCCGGAACCCAAGTACGGTCTGTGTGCGACCGGAACGGTTCAACCGGGCTNTCATTGGACCAATCAGGGAGCCAGTCCTGGCGATCGACTGATTTTGACCAAGCCCATTGGAGTCGGGGTGATCACCACGGCGATTCGAGCGGGAGTTTGCGATCCTGTTGTGGAGCAGGCCGCGGTAGATTCCATGAAAACCCTCAACCGAAAGGCGGCTGAAGCAGGCCGAAAAGTGGGTGTCCAAGCCGCCACAGACATCACAGGATTCGGACTGCTCGGGCATTTGAAGGAAATGCTCAAGCCGGGATTGCAGGCCTCGATAGGCTTTTCCAAGGTGCCTGTCTTTGATGGGGTGATGGCACTGATGGGAGAGGATTGCATACCCGGNGGAACGCGCCGCAATCATGCTGCAATCGCGTCTCATCTGCGTTTGGATCCTGATGTAAGTGCCTTGGAGGCCATCCTGCTGTGTGATGCGCAAACCTCCGGTGGTCTCCTCTTTGCAGTCAGTCCAGACAAGGCAAGTTCCTTGATCGAGGCATTGACTCAANANGGNCAGACAGCCGCTGACATCGGTCTGTTCGAATCAGGAGAAGCCCCNNTGATCCAAGTAAGCCCATAGGCTCTCCAGATGCCTCCTTGTTGCCCGGGGTCTGTGACTTTCAGNTTTTGGATTGGATTCTGGTAGCTGGCCAGGACGCATGGGGTTGGAGGCACTAAGGCATCTTTTTCCTCAGTTGTTGTTCCTGATCAGGACCCCAGTATCCACAATCCAATTCGATGAAGATCGAGGTGTAGGGAAGNGTGCCTTCGGATTTGAGGATCAGAACTTGATAATCCTTCCCAGCTTGAGCCAACTTTTCCATCAGGGCAGCGTGTGGAAGATGGCGGACNAACTCGTTTCTGAGTTGATGGGCAATCGCTTGCCGCAAAACATCGATGCCAGGGGCTTGAGTCTCTTCGAGGTGCTGCATTTCTGCATCGAGGTAGTATTTACCGGCTATGTGGTTTCTTGTCTTGAGGTGACGGGTGACCTGTTGCAGTAAGGTGAAATGATCTTCCCCAGTGTAAATCATCTCAATGCCAGAGCTGGTTTGGAGGGGGTAGGCCGAATCGGCGATCATGATCCAATTTCGATGACCCAATAGGGAAAGCTGTTCCTCAAAGTGCTCATGCCATGAGGCATTTCTTTTTTCGATGGTTCGGCAGCTTGAAGTAGCTGCCATCCATAAAAAAAGGCAAATGTATTGGCATACAAAGTAAACCTTTGAAGGAGTGAGCCTTTTTTCTCTGGATGGTTTTGCTNCCTGGAACACGGCCTCAGGTTAACGGGCAGATACTTGGATGGAAAGAAGCGATTGGCCGCAACTCTGGCCCGAGGCCAGTAGATCCTTCTTGCCAGCCATCCCACAAAACCTAATCTGCTCGCATGCCAATCTCATCTCCTGTGAGGTGCTCCTTGATGTCCTTTCGTCTACTCTCCGTAGGTTGGATCATCTCCAGCTGGATGCATGCGGGAGAGATGGCGCTGGACCATCACGTGTTTTGGATGCCTGAAGGACTCGTGGTTGAAAAGGTCGCTGGGCCCCCCTTGGTGAATCGCCCCATCGTCGCAGACCTCGATGCCCGTGGAGACCTTTATGTTGCTGATTCTTCCGGTTCCAATGACAAGGTGGCGCAGCAACTGGAAAAACGTCCCCATCGCATCGTTCGACTCCGGGACCAGGATGGTGACGGTCTATATGATTCCAGCGTGGTTTTTGCTGATGGGTTGATGTTTCCCGAGGGCATTCTCTGTTACCAGGGGGCTGTTTACTGTGCCGCCCCTCCTCAAATCCTTCGTCTCGAGGATATCAATGGGGATGGTCAGGCAGATCGTCGGGAAGTGTGGATGGATGGCAAGACTTTGACGGGGTGTGCCAATGATCTTCATGGTCCTTATCTTGGACCCGATGGATGGATTTACTGGGCCAAGGGCGCTTTTGCCCGGCAGCAGCATACCTTGTTTGACGGCTCCACCATCGATGATTCTGCGGCCCATCTCTTTCGCATGCTTCCTGATGGTACCGAGCGTGATGTGGTGATGAGTGGAGGCATGGACAATCCCGTAGAGGTGACCTTTGATGCCACCGGCGAGGTCTTCTTCACCACCACATTTGTTTCCCACCCAAGATCTGGAAAGCGNGANGGATTGGTGCACGCTCTGTATCGAGGGGTTTATCCCAAGGAACATGGAGTGCTCGATGGATTGATTCTCACGGGGCCATATCTGGATGCCATGACCCACCTGGGGCCGGCTGCGCCCAGCGGGTTGATGACCTACCAGTCCAATCTTCTCGGTGAAGGATTTCAGGGGAACTTGTTCAGCACACAATTCAACCTGCGCCGTATTCAACGGCATCAACTCATTCCCAAGGAAGGGTCTTATATCACCAAAGATGAGGATTTTCTCGTTTCCTCGCACCATGATTTTCATCCCACCGATGTGCTGGAAGACGGAGATGGATCCATTCTGGTGCTGGATACCGGTGGGTGGTACAAGCTTTGTTGCCCAACCTCCCAGCTATACAAACCCGATATCCTGGGCGCNATTTACCGAGTCCGTCCGGAGAAGCCTTCNNNCGTANCGGATCCTTATGGGANTCAGGTGGATTGGGATCACCTGAGTCTGACACGCCATATCGATCTTCTCATCGATGAGAGGCATCGGGTGCGGGAAAAAGCCATGCAAAAGCTGGTNCGTCAGGGNCANNCCGTGCTTCCCANGCTTTTGCAGCGCCTNCAACTGGACAATGTTTCCTCCAAGCTCAGGCAGCAGATTGTNTGGACTTTGTGCCGNATGCATTCCACNGAGNCCCTTCAGGCCCTCCNAAGCGTNCTGAAGAGCTCCGAAGCAAGNTTGGTATGCNCCGCCTTGCACGCCATTGGTATCCATCATGACGCACGGGCATCGGAAGCAGTCATGGATTGTTTGCGGCATGCCGATCCCAAGGTCAGACGCCGAGCGGCGGAGGCCNTGGGCAGGATGAAGATTGCTGAGGCCATCGAACCTCTTCTTGAGAGCGCGCCTTCCATGCAGANCCGAGCTTTGGAACATGCGGTCGTTCAGGCTCTTGTGCAACTCGATGCCGATTCNGAAACCCTCGTCGATGTCGTGACTTCCTCGGACAAGCCTCAGGCGAAAAGAATCGCCCTGCTGGCTCTGAGTCAGCTCAATGATTCGGAACAAGTCGCTGCTTTGGTGGGTGAGTCTTTGTTTGCAGAAGCATCNACGCTGCGCGATGCCGCCCTGTGGATTTCGGGTTTTCATCCGGAATGGGGAGAAACTCTGGCGGCAGTCATGCGCAAAAAGCGAAGTGCCATGAGCTCATCCCAGGATCCCGAAGGGCAGTCCTTACTGGCACTGCTGGAGCTATGCAAACCACTGGTTACTCACCCATCCATTCAAGTGTTGCTCGGCGAATGGCTGGAAGAAGATCAGGAACATTCTCATCGGTTGATGGTCTCGATTCTCGATACCATGGCCCCGGGAAAACTTCGAAAAATGCCGCATGCCTGGGTGGGTGTGGTATCGCGGTTTCTTGCGCGCTCCGAGCTCCCGGAGTGGAAACAATCCATGATTCTGGATTGGATGATCGATTGGAAGCTTGATGCGTCCTCCTTCCCAGAGCTGCAACAGGTGTTGCGTCAGATGGCCTCAAAGAATCCTGCATCACCTGAGAACAGGCTGAAGCTTCTCCAATGCAATCTTTCGGATTCCTTGCCGCTGGCAAATGTGGACATGCGCTGGCTTGTCGAGCAATACCTGTATTCCGAGCAAGAAGGGGCCCAGGATCGGGTGATGGATATTTGGCAACAATCCCAACTCCAGGAGGATTCCCTTCCATCGCTACTCGATGCCATGGTGGAAGCAGGACCCTTGGATTTGAATCGCATGGTTCAATGGTTTAACGGAGCTCAGGAGCCAGCTTTGGGGGAGGGGCTTCTTCGTGTTTTGGCAAAGACTCCTTCAGCTGGATCACTCAGAGTCAACGTCCTGCTCCGGGCAGTGGAGCAATTTCCCGATACCATTCGAGAACAGGCTCGCCTTTGGATACAGACGCGTCAGATGGATCTGGAAGGTCAAAGAAAACATCTGGAAAGCGTTTTGGCGAAGTTACCGGGAGGAGATGTGCGCAGAGGGCAGGCAGTTTTCAAGGCTGAGGAAGCGGCTTGTTCAAAATGCCATCAAATCGGTTATGTGGGAGGGCATGCAGGCCCGGACCTTTCCAAAATTGGTGCGGTTCGAGATCGTCGTGACCTCCTCGAATCCATTCTCTATCCCAATGCCAGTTTTGTTCGCAGTTATGAGCCTGTTCACATTGAACTGGTGGATGGGGAAACCGTCAGTGGCGTGATGCAGCAGGAAAACAAAGGTCTTGTTCGCCTGATGACGGGTCCGCAGTCCGAACTTCTCATCGAAGAAAAAGACATCCACGCTCTGTTGCCTTCCCAGGTTTCCTTGATGCCTTCTGGGTTGGGGGACCTGCTCACTCTNGNGCAACTTGCCGATCTGCTGGCCTTTCTGGAATCAAGGCNCTAGTNCCAGCAGACAGGGNCGGTCATGCTGGAACGCCTCGAATGCCCTCCNTAGCCTAGAGGAATCCAGCNTTTGAGAGCGGCGGTGTAAGCCAATATGAGTACGACATGCAGTCCCATCCAGCCCTTGCANGCNATCCTTTGNNTNGGTTTGTGGCGCCCTCGACGTAGCATCCAGAGGTTGAAAGCACATCCGATGACTCCTGCTGCGATTCCCAATTCATGGGCCGCTTCATGCGAACTCAAAACAAGGGGTCCTATNCTCCTGGAGGCGATGATCGGTATGCCCAGTGTCGTGAACGCCATCCAGACGCTGTTGATGAAGAAAACCATCTCGCATGGAGTGCTTGGTGGTTCGGCAGGGTGTTTATTTTAAAAACGACCCTTACNNCCGNAGGACCCCATGGCCCATACCCTATTTTCTGNAGCGCAGAAGCTTTTCCGAGCGTTTTTGTGTTTCTTCGCCCAAGGTTTGCTCAAGGTCCCTGATGCCAGGTAAGGACTGTTTTTCCTGGCGAGCCATCATGGCTGCTTCTTCGGGAGTTTCCAGGACGGTTGCTCGCAACAAAATGATCAATTCAGTTGAAGTGTTCTTTCTTGATTTCGATTTGAACAGGTTGCCCAGGACAGGGATGTCCTTCAGCAATGGAACCCCGGAATTGCCGTTTTCCTGCGACTGTTTGATGAAACCACCCAGCATGATGGTATCACCGTCCCGTACGGTCAGAGTGGAGGAGGCAGAGCGCTGGTTGACCCTTGGTGCGGATTGACGATTGTCTCCGGTGCTGACTTCGACCAACCCCTTGTCGATATCAATGTTCTGCATGATTTCCATCACGATGTAACCTTCCGGGGTGATGAAAGGCTGTACTGAAAGCTGCAGACCCACTTGAATGAATTGCACGAAGGATTGTGCAAAGTTTGAAAATCCCCCAAAGGAGCCTCCAGAAACATAGGGAATTTGATCCGCCAAAGTGAAGAAGCCTGGAATACCGTGTGAGGTTTGAATGCGGGGCCGTTGCACCACTTGAGTGGTGGATTCCGTGGCAATGGCGTCAATGGCCATGGAGAGAGTATCTCCACCAGAGGTGTATTTCATGAGGTAGTTGAAGCCAACGCTACCCATCGTATTGGGGGCTTCGGTGATAGCGGAGCCATCGGCAGCCGTCTGGGGAATGGCTCCTCCATATTGCCAACGATCACCCGCACCGCTGCTTTGAGTCACTTTAACACCCGTGCTTTGATCGTCCCCGATCTCGACTTCCAGGACAACGGCCTCGATGAGGACCTGGGCCAGCAACACATCGACCTTGGAGACCATGTTGGTGATCATGGTGAGATCTTGTTTGTTGGCGAAGATAAGAAGAGAATTGGAACGCTCGTCAGGCACGATGCGCGCATTGGCGAGCAATTCGATTTCTTCTTCCCCATCGGCCGCCTTGTCGATCACCTGCCTGAGTCGATCCTGAAAGCTGCTTCGATTGCTGCTCACCGATGCCTTGCTCCCTGAGCTGCCGCTCCTCACTGTCACGGGTGCTGAGCTTTGAAAGGGTCGGTAACCGCCTCCATACATGGAGGATCGACCCATGCCTCCCATGGAGGATCGACCAAAGCCTCCCATGGAGGATCGGCCCATGCCTCCCATGCCCATGCTTCCCATGCCACCCATACCCATGCCTCCCATGCCCATACCTCCCATGCCCATACCTCCCATGCCCATGGAACCACCGTTGACACCGCCCGCCATCCCGGCACCTGTAGCGGCACCCCCACCACTGATGAGCGCATTCATGGTGCCGTAAAGATCAGTGACCTTGCTGTATTTGATGGGAATGACCTCCAGCGAATAGTCCAGTTCGGGTTCAATATCGATTTTCTGGATGACATCGAGCATCTGACGGATATTGACGGCATAATCATGCAGAATGAGGATTTGCGTCGAATCAATGGCGATCATGCCATCGGGATTGGCACTCATGGGACGCAAGATTTCAGCGACCTCCGAAGGGGTTGATGAACTCAGGCGGACGGTTCGGGTCAGAAAAACACCTGACTGCGGGATATCAGCTTCATTTTCCGGAGTCATTTCTGGTGCATGCTGGATGGCCTCTTCCTTGGGGACGGCCTTGACAAATTTTTCACCCATGGGGACCAGAACGACGTTGGCCAGCGCCAAACTGGTCGTGATTGCTTCAACGGCTTCTTCGGTGGTCAGTTCAAGCCCGGCCGCGGTGACGAGATTGACCGTTCCCGTCAGCTCTGGCGAGTAAAGCACCATTTTTCCAGTGAGTTCACTGTAAATGGAGAAAATGGGTTCAAACGGCATGGCTGGAAAATTAAAGGAATGCAGATTGTCTTCGGCTTCCTCTCCTTCAGCAGCTGCATCCACACCCCCTGCCGCTGCTGCCAGAAGACCTGCCACATCCGGAATCCCGTTCTGAGAGCCGGGGCTTGCGATGGTGTTGTTGCCTGCATCGTCGTTCCCGCTGACTGTGTTGCTTGGCAAGGCCGCCGGATCATTGCTCAAGTTCGAGCTTCCCGCTGCAGGCGAAGCGTTGGTGGAACTGCTTCGACTCAGAGAGGGCAGATTGATGGCGCGGTTGGTGGAGGAAAGGGTAGACAAGGGGCGAGGTCCACTCAGCGCCGGCGTCGTTTGGGTAGTGTTGGAAGGGTTTGGTTGGGTTGCCGTATCCGGAGCTGCGGAGTCCTGGTCATTCACCTCTGATATCTCATCAGCATTCTCCAATGACTCAGCCAGGGGGCGGAATGATGCTGCCTCTGCTTGTGAGCCCGCCATGGCGCGCTGCACCAGAGCTTGGAATTGCGCATCCAGTTCCTGAGGCGTTTGAGCCTGTATCGAAAGGGTGAAACTCCCCATGAGAGCCAGAATGGTCCATGCCAAACAGGCGCTTTGCATGCCCAGTCGGTGTTTCGGTTTGAGTGATGAGATGGTAGGATTCATGGCTGCATGGATGGACGGCAAGGTCGGCTGAGGGTGGTCATGGAAGTGACTTGAGCTGGATGTGGGATGATTGTCAGGAAATGTTTTTTCGATGTCTAACATTTGAAACACCTTATTCTTCTGATGGTTGCTTTTGATAATTGGCCACCAGGGTCATGTTGCAAATCAATTGAGAATTTTGAGGGGGCTTGGGTTTGAGATCCAGATCGTGGACTCGAATCATGGAATCGCCACTGCCAATGGCCACCAGAAAGTCGACGAGGTTCATATCCTCCGTGGTGACGGTGAGTCGGTAGGCCTTCTGATCAAAGAAGACATTATTGGTACTGCGCTCATTGGAAAGTCGCACAGGACTGATGTTGGGCGTTGGTAATTGACTCTTGCGTGCCTGGTCCTGAATCATTCGGATCAATTCGTTGGCTTGGGATTCACTGGGAACATTGGAGCCAATGCCCTCCAATTCAATCAGCTTACCCTTGAATTCGGTGGCCCGATTGATCAGCCGATTGTAGCCGGCGATCTTTTGCTTTGCCTGATCCATCCGGTTGCCCAGTTCTCCCCAATCCTTGAACCTTGGCCAGACAAACACCATGTTGAGAATGAGAAAGATGATGAAACCAACACCCACTACCAGGCGTCTTTCCGAACTCGATAAACTGTCAAAAAAGGACTGCATTATTCAAATCCTGAGCGTCTGAGCTCGCAGTTGAAACTCCAGGTGGAGCTTTGCACAGGGTTGCGGCGCGATGTTCCGGTAGCACTGATGGTCGGATCGCTGACACTTTCAAAAAGAGGCTTTCCATCGACCTGGGCCCCGATCAGCGATTCGTGATAATCGGTCACTTTTGCGGTCTGGTCGGTAGGTATATTGCCCCGCAAGGTGACAATCTTACCTTGGCGAAAATTGAACGAAAGGAGGGACATCCCATCGGGCATGAGCTCCGAAATCATTCTCAGTGAATCCAGGGCTGAGTATTTCAAATCCACCTGCTCCTGGAGGATNTTGACTTTTGCCTGTAGTGCCATGGTGTTGGTAAAGGCGTTGGCGCGGCTCCTCATGGCAACCTGCAGGTCCAGGTTTTCGGTTTTCCTCCACTCCATGGCAGCGAAGTAGATGCCAACGGCAAAAATGTAAATAAGCCCAACCCCTTTGAGGCTGCTCCACCAAAGACCGTCCACATAGCTCTGACGATATCCACGATGAACGTCCTCNGGCATGAGGTTCACCGTCGACTTTCCGCGTACCGATCGTTCGGCGCATTCATGGGCCCGGACTTCGGAATGTGGGGCATCCTCATGTTCGACGCCGAGGCTGGACCATTTCTTGGCGGCCTCGATCCACGAGCCGGGCTCTTCTTCAGGGCCTTCAAACCTGACCTCAGGTGCCTGCTTGAGCCAGCCCTCTAACTCGCCGGACCACGCTGCGTTGTTCAGATGATTGACCAGTGCCTGAGCGCCTCGTTCGTCCATNGGGACATGCACCAGGCCCGCATCCTTGGTCCATCCATCGATGTGCCAGGAAATGAGACAATCCGCAGAATGTTCATCCCTCGGTTCCCAGGAAATACGGACGCAGTCGGATGGGGGCTCAAAGCCCACCAAACCCTGCAGTCCGGAGAAAGTGATTTGATCGGTCTGGTAACCGATGCTTTCCAATTGGCTCAGGACGCCATCGACGGCACTGCGTTCGGCCAATACGAGCAGCAAGCTCTGCTGCTCAGGGTCAGGGCAGGGCAGATTTTGGAAAGACCAGACAATTTGATGGACAGGGACAGGACTGATTTTTTCCAGTTGGAATTCGAGCATCTGCCTCGTTTCCTCCCTGTCCTCGCACGCGGGCATGTCAATGACGCGCAAATAAAGGTGCTCGGATGGAATCCACGAGAGGTTCAGTCGTTTCTTGAAGAATTGGCGCCAAGCTTGTTCGACCTGCGCCTGGGGAAGGGGAGTGGATTCCGAGTGTGTGAGCTGGGATTTTTGCGTCACCTGTTTTTCAGAAACGGCAAAGTGCCACAGGCGTGCCTCGCTTTCTCGAAATTGAATGAGATTGCAGTCATTCCATTTCTGCAGCTTTGGCTTCTTTTTCTTTTTGCCTGTGGCCATGGTTCAAACTCAATCTGCAAGCAATTCCATGTGTTCCTCGGACTGAGTCACTCGAAGCACCTCTTCGATGGTCGTGATGCCNTTTTTGACTTTTTCCCAACCATCCATTCGGAGGGTCCGCATGCCCTGTTCCATGGCCTTCTGGGCAATGGTCGANGCGGCGGATCGATTCAGGATCAGTGGCCTCAGCGACTCGGTAAGCACGAGCAGCTCATAGATGGCCAGTCGGCCTTGATAACCCAACTGGTGGCACACTTCGCAACCTGCGCCGTAATAGAAGGTCGTGTGACCGATATCTTCCTCCGGAAAACCGATTTTCCTCAAATAGTCTTCGTCGACCTTTTGCTCGGTTTTGCAATGCTTGCAAATGGTACGCACAAGGCGCTGGGCCATGACTGCCTCCACCGAGGAAGCGACCAGAAACGGCTCGATCCCCATATCAATCAATCGGGTAAAGGCGCTGGGCGCATCATTTGTATGGAGAGTGCTGAAAACCAAATGCCCCGTCAGGGCAGCGCGTATGGCAATTTCAGCTGTTTCCAGGTCACGGATTTCCCCAACCATGACCACGTTGGGATCTTGTCGGAGGATGTGACGCAAACCCATGGCAAAGGTCAGGCCGATATCCGATTTCACCGGAATTTGATTGATCCCCTTGAGCTCGTATTCCACCGGATCCTCAATGGTAATGATCCGTTTGGTGACCGAGTTGATGGTGCTCAGAAAGGCATAAAGGGAGGTGGATTTTCCGGAGCCGGTGGGGCCAGTGACCAAAACGATCCCGTGAGGCTTGACGATCAATTCGCGGAGGGCGGCCTCATGAGCAGGGTCAAAGCCCAGTTTATCAAGGCTGAGAAAAATTTTACCGCGAGTCAGCAATCGCAGACTGACGCTTTCGCCATAGACCGTTGGGACGGTGGACACACGGATATCGATTTCTTCACCCTTGATGCGAACGTTGATGCGTCCATCCTGCGGTAAACGTTTCTCGGCGATGTCCATACCAGACATGACCTTGACACGGGAGATGAGGGCCGATTGAAAGCGTTTGAGCTGTGGGGGCATGGGTGCCTGATGGAGGATGCCGTCGACTCGATAACGAATGCGTAACTCATCCTCGGCCGGCTCAAAATGGATGTCTGTGGCGCGATCCTGAAAGGCTTCCCAGATGATCTGGTTCATGAACTTGATCACACTGGCTTCCTGATCCCCCTCGGTAATTTCCTTGTCTTCGCTGACGACAAGCTCGATGGGCTCATCCTCTTCCAGTTCATCCAGGGTCTCCGCGCCGACTCCGTAATATTTTTTGAGAGCCTTGTCGATTTCTACCGCCGTTGCCAGACCATAGCGAACAGGGCCTGATGCCTCGTATTGAACCGCATTGAGCATACCGGCGGTGAAGGGGTTGCTGACGGCAATCAGCAGCACGCCATCTTCCTCAAAGGCAGGCATGATGCCATATTGGAAGGCGACTTTGGTCGATATACGGGACCGGATTTCGGAAGCGATGCTAAGGCTTTGAAGATCCACAAAGGGCCACTTCAGGGCATCGGCGAGCTGCTTGAGGAATTGCTCATCGGTGACACCTTTCTCGCGGGAGAAAAATTCCAGCATGGTATCCTCTGAGCCCCCTTCAACGGCAGTTCTCCATTGCTGTGTCCAAGTCTCGAACTGATCCTGAGAGACCAATTCCGCCTCTTGGAGGATGGTTTTTATCGATAAAAATGGCGCAGCCATGGAGTTCTTTATGCCCCTACAAACGCCGGAACATAGAAAAAGTTGCGATGCAGGTCAAAAGAATTGATTTTTAGCAGGCCCTTCTTCGAGCAAAGAACTTGCCATGCATTGGTTTTGCAGGCTCAAATCATCTATTATGTCTTCATTGAGAGTGGGAACCATCACGGTGATTGGCCGAGACAAAAGTGGTGTGGTTGCGAAGGTAACCCATTGTCTGTTTGTCCAGGGTGCCAACATCCTCGCCCTGGAAGAGCAGGTGACTCGAGGGCAATTCAGCATGACCCTTCAGGCGTCCTGGCCTGCCAGCCGATGGAATCCCAAGTGGATCCAGGCCGATCTCAAGGACCTAGCCAATGCCCTGGGGATGGAAATCAAGGTGAACTTCAACCCATCCCACGGCCGCCAGCGCATGGCCCTTTTTGCCTCCCTTGAGCCCCATGCCCCCGAGGGATTGCTTGAGGCGGTTGCCAAGCGCACGCTCAAAGCAGACCCCGTGGTGATGATTTCCAACCACAAATCGCTTCAGAAGATTGCCCGCAAGCATCAGGTGCCCTTTCGTCATGTGGATTGGAGCCAGCGCCAACAGGCGGAAAAAAAGGCTCTGGAGTGGATGGAGTCCTATCAGGTCGATTTTATTGTGCTGGCGCGGTTCATGAAAATTCTCTCTCCGACCTTTGTCTGGCATTTCAAAAATCGGATCATCAACATCCACCCTTCGCTATTGCCAAGCTTTCCCGGGCCCAATGCCTATCGCCAAGCCTATGAACACGGAGTCAAGGTGGCCGGGGTGACGGCTCATTTTGTCAACATGCACCTGGATGAAGGCCCCATCATTGCTCAGGAATCTTTTGCCATTACGCCAAAAATGACCCTCAAGGACGTGGTAGCTGCCGGACAGGCCAAAGAGACGAAGGCCCTTGTGCGGGCCGTCCGTCTGTTTTTGACCAAACGTCTGGATGTCCACTGGGGCACCGTCAAGGAGGTGTAGTATGTCGTTGCGTCGCGTCCTCGGTTGGATCTGGGCCATCGTGGGCAGGGTGCTCCTCTATGGAACGGCTTGCCTGGTGATAGCCTTCCTTTTTGTGCGTCAGGAGTGGGAGCAACGAGGCCGCTCATGGCAGGGGCGAGGCAGGGGTGGTGGAGGATGGCGTGGAGACCGCGAGCCGGCCGAGCGTGTGATACCTGCCGTGAACCACGCTTACGATGAGGCCTTGCGTCAGCAAAAAGAGCAATACCCGCTTCAGATATGCCTCGTGGACGGCAAGCCCCTGGATGCCTTTGGTCAACCGCTTGATTACAATCATCAGGGCTTGTTGGTTCGCCTGTGCTGCGAGGATTGTCTGGTGGTTTTTCGCGGGGAACCCATGCACTATTCCAAGTCACTTCTCCAGGCGTCCCTGATTTCAAACCCGGTGCAGGGACCCCCTGCCTCAGGGGTTGACTGAGGCCAAAACAACAGGGGGCTCCTTACCCGGGCATGTGACAGTCTCTCATGCTTTTTGGTGTCTCTGGGTCACTTCCTCCAGTCGATAGTCATAATCCTTGTGATTGGTCCCCATCCAGCGATCCCAAAAGTTGAAATAAATACCATAATTACCATGAGGTTTTTCATGGTGCATGACATGGTTGGTGGGTGTGTTGAAAACCCATCGGAACGGGCTTTTGACGAGCCAGTTGGGATAAATTTCAAAGCCGGCATGCCCAAGGATGTTGTTGAGTAGCTGCCAGCTCATGAAGGCACCAAAGGCAAGCGGATGAATTGGCATGAGTGCAGCGGTGAGTGGAAAAATCCCTGCCTGAACCAAAGCCTCCCATGGGCTGAAGGCAAAGGCAGCCCATGGACTGGGATTCTTGGATTGGTGATGAATACGATGCATCCATTTGAAAATGCCCGGTCGGTGCATCCAACGGTGCGTCCAATAAAAATAGGTATCGTGCAGCAGGATCGTGAGCAGAATACTGGTGATGAACCAGCTCCAGCTGTATTGGGTGAGGTCAAAATACATCCGCATCCATCCCTGGCGCGCGGCCTGCAGNGTCAGGGCTCCAACGAGCCCAAAGATGCATGCGCTGGACAGGCTGTAACCGATTTCCCGGAGCACGTCCCAACGATCGGGCCAGCGCTGAATGATTTTCCGGTGAAACCATCTGGAGGCAAACAGGCCATAAGCCAGAGACCAGGCGATCAGGGCCATGATTCCGTAGCGTGCGATCTGCAGCGCCGAAATGCCCATCCACAAGTCGACCGTATTCCAATGGGTGATCATGCTTACTTCAACNCCAACCAGCCTTGATGTATCACGTGGTAAAACTCCGTGCAACCTGTAAGCAATGAGAAGTTTATCTCCTTCAATGGGATTGCCATGGAGCCTGGCCCTGCCTACATTACGAGCATGCTCAAAGTGCTGATCAAGCCATCTGTTCTCAGGAACATTCTGCGCTGTGCTTTGTGCTTTGGCTTGTGGTTCGGAAAGGGTTTTGTACCGCGCATAGATGCGGCTGATTCGGTTACTCTTCGCTGGAGTCAATCCCGGATCCAAGGCAGACCCGATGCCATGCCGGCTTACCAGCTTGAGCGCATCTTTCCGTCATTGAAGTTTGACCAGCCGGTGGAATGCGTTGCCATGCCTGGCAAGGGCGGATGGATGTGGGTGGTGGAGTTGCGAGGTGCCATCCACGCCTTTCAAGCTCACAATGCGGAACCCACCCTGCATTCGGTCGTTCGACTCAAGGAAACGACCCCGGGCGTTGCTGAGGCCTATGGTCTGGCCTTTCATCCCCGATTTGAAGAAAACCACCAAGTCTTTGTTTGCTATGTCATGGGTGGAGGTGCCGAGGATGGAACCCGCCTCTCCAGATTCAAGGTGGATCTCTCAGACTCACCCCGATTACTGATGGAAAGTGAGGAAATCCTATTGACCTGGAAAGGGGGAGGGCACAACGGAGGGTGTTTGCGATTTGGCCCCGATGGGATGCTTTATATCAGCACGGGTGATGGAAGCGGGCCGGTNCCCCCTGACGGGCTTGCAACCGGGCAGGATCTTTCGGATTTATTGGCTTCNGTTCTCAGGATTGATGTGGANCAGGTCACNCNCNCTCTGGCTTATGGCATCCCTCCAGACAATCCTTTTGTCCATNCAGAGGGCGCTCGACCTGAAATTTGGGCCTTTGGTTTTCGAAACCCCTTCAAGATGAGTTTTGAATCCCGTTCGGGCGATTTGTGGGTCGGAGATGTCGGCTGGGAACTATGGGAATTGGTGACGCGTGTGCGTAAGGGCGGCAATTACGGTTGGTCCATCCGCGAGGGAAGCCACCCAATACAGCCCGACGCCGTGAAGGGACCCGGTGACTTCATGGACCCATTGGTCGAACACCCTCATTCCGAGGCTGCCTCCATTACCGGTGGCTTTCACTATCGAGGTTCGCGNATTCCTGAGTGGCGCGGGGCCTACATCTATGGAGACTGGCAGACCGGCAAGATTTGGGCTCTTCGAAATGAAGGAGATCGGGTGACTGAGTTACAGGAATTACTGGATAGCTCCCTACAGATCGTCACTTTTGCCGAAAACCATGATCGTGAATTATGGATCTTCGATTATGGCGGGGNCATGTATCAGTTGGCTCCTCAGGACACGTCCATCAAGACAGCCACCTTCCCCNCCCAACTGAGCCAGACGGGNCTTTTTGAGGATACCCGGCTTCAGCGACCGTCCCAAGGGGTGATTTCCTATCGGGTCGCCATGGAACCATGGGAAAATGGCGCTGAATCCCGACGTTGGATTGCCGTTCCCGAGCCTATCCCAGTAGAGATCCGAGGGCAGTCCCCGGTGTTTCCAAAGGGAAGTGTTCTGGCAAAAACGCTCTCATGGCCGAATCCAGATGGTTCCCGCGGCATTCCCATCGAAACTCAAATTCTCCATTTTGATGGCCAGGAGTGGGCTGCCTATGCCTACGTGTGGAATGCGCAAGGGTCGGATGCTTTCCTGGCTCCCAAAGAGGGACAATGGCTGGATCCAGAGACGCCCGAGAGTCCACTGAAGCCTCTGCAGTCCCTGGGAGGCCCCGCACGCTGGCAAGTGGCCTCGAGGGCGGATTGTCTTCGTTGTCACAATTCGTGGAATGGGTTTGCACTTGGATGGAATGCTCTTCAGCTCAGCCCGCATCGGTTTCTCGATGATGACCTGCCATCATCTTGGGAGGAACTGAAGGCAGCTGCTTACATCAAGCCTGAGGCGCGACCTGCNAAGCTCCCAGAGGAAAACCATGATCCGTTGACGTACCGTGCAAGATCCTACCTTCATGCCAACTGCGCNCCATGTCATCGCGAGAATGCGGGNGGAATGGTGGATGCCATGCTCTATCTGGACAAGCCCCTGAAGCAAGCCGGATTGCTGGATCAAAAGCCCATGCGTGGGGCGCTGGAATTACCGGATGCGAGAATCGTTGCACCAGGAGACCCGTTTCGCTCGGTCCTCTATCTTCGCATGGCCAAGACAGGAGCGGGCCACATGC
The DNA here is from genome assembly GCA_002686885.1 of Pedosphaera sp. Lineage (GTDB taxonomy): Bacteria > Verrucomicrobiota > Verrucomicrobiia > Limisphaerales > AAA164-E04 > UBA7971. Next base: position 47,684 of record NYYT01000012.1, on the reverse strand, counting down.
CTTTGATTGGGCCAAGGGATGTCGATGCGCCGGCACTGAATGAGATCTTCGATTGGATCATCTCCCTGAAGCCTTCGAAATTGGAATCGAACCTGACAGCCTCGGTCATGCGGCAGGTGGAGGCATTGCGTGACGCGGACTCGTCTCAGGTGAGGCAGAAAAGGCTCCANNCNCTGCTCGCAACGGTTCCGGGTGCACTGGGAGTTGCCAGAGGATTGGATCAGGCGCTTCTCGATGATGAGATTGCCAACTGGGTTCAGACGCAATTCACTGAACTGAGNCACCCCATGGTCCGGGATGTCCTCAGACGCTTTCTCCCCCCTGGGCAAGAAAATACCGCTGAGAAGAGTCTTCTTTCCTTTCAGTTACTGGATGCTGATGCGATCCGCGGTGAACGGCTCTTTCACGAAGATGCAGCCCTGCAGTGTGGGAGCTGTCACCAGGTTCGCGGGCGTGGCAGGGTCTTTGGTCCTTCACTGGATGGGATTGGCAGTAAATACGATCGGCAAGCTTTACTGGGACATCTGTTGCACCCTTCGCAATGGGTGGATCCCGCTTATCGGCTCCTGAATGTGGAATTGAGGGATGGCAGCAGTTTGAGTGGAATGTTGAGAGAGGAAAACCAGGACTCCCTCTTGTTGCTGGATGTGCTGGGCAACACCCATGAGCTCAAGCAAGCCGATCTGGTCGAGCGCAGCTGGTCCAGTCTTTCTGCCATGCCCGAGGGTCTTCTTGAAGGACGCTCGCCGCAGGAAGTTGCCGACCTCATGGCCTACCTCAGGCAGCCGGATGCTCCATGAGCGTTTCAAACCGAGGCTGGACCTGAGGCGGGACTTAACCCAANCTCTGTANCNTGAGCGCCAAGGTGAAAACTCACGACCAGAGAAAAAAAGCCCATCGCCCCAAGGGTCCATGGTTGAATCGGGTCTTCATCGGCATGCTGACCTTTTGTTTTGGGTTGCTCACGTTTATTTTTGAGGGGTTCGTTCTTCGAGATATTGAGACCATTCGCCAGCCGGACTGGGAAACCTACCGGTCTCAACGCTCAGACCAGAGCTTGAGCGAACTTCAGGTGCGCAGCAGCGAGCTTGGTCGTCAGTTGGCAGATCTGGATCGGCAGATCAAGCGACAGGAAGCAGAACAGCGGGTACTTCAGGATGGTTCCAGAAATCTGCAGGAAACCATGCNGCAGCTGGTGGAGCTTCAGCGCCTTTCCATCCAGAAGGAAGTGGCCATGTCAGAAGGTGATCAGGCCAACCTGTCCACGGCCCTCAATCAATTTCTTGAGACACAGACCCGTTATCAGAGCTTCAATAAACAGCTTCAGGATCAGCACGAAACAAAGCGGCTGGCGGAAGACGAAAAGCGGAGTGTGGATGATCAGGTCCAACAAGCCACCGCCCCGATTCGCAGGGAGTATGATCAGGAGATCAGGCAATTTCGCATGCGTCTGGCCCTGTATCAGTTACTGGTGCTCATACCGCTCCTCCTGGCCAGTGGAANACTGCTGCTCAAGCGCCCTCAGAGTGGCTATTACCCTGTNTTTCTGGCTTTTGGCCTCGCAACACTGTTCAAGTGTTATCTTGTGGTGGATCGATATTTTCCCGCCCGCTATGTCAACTACGTCCTGATTCTCTTGCTCCTTGCGGTGGTTGGCAAACTGCTCATGTATTCCATAGGACTCGTCCTGTCACCGGGGAAAAAATGGTTGATTAAGCAATATCGGGAGGCCTACGAGCGCTTTCTTTGTCCGGTCTGCGAATATCCGATTCGCACCGGTCCCAGACGGTTTCTTTACTGGACTCGTCGAACGGTGCACAAAACCATACCTCCTCAAGCATCCTCAGGACAGCCACTGCAGGATGAGCCTTATTCCTGTCCTTCGTGCGGGACGACCCTCTTCGAGGATTGCAGACAATGTGGTCATTCCCGGCACAGCCTCCTACCTCATTGCTCTCATTGTGGCGAGGGCTCGGAAGATGAAGTCGTCAAACATGACCTTAAGGGCACCGAAACCTGATCCATGGGGCACGAAGAGACCTATCATCAAAACGAGGCCTACGCTACCTTCCTGGACGGTTGGGATGTGTCTTTCTTTGCCAAGTATATTGATACTCTGACTGACCATGCCCAGGGTGGCCCTGTGTTGGATGTAGGGTGTGGGGTGGGGCAGGTGGTCGAAGCTCTGAATCAATCCGGAGTNCATGCCTTGGGAGTGGATATTTCGCACCCCAACATCGAGCGAGCCTTAGCCCGAGGGGTGACTTGCCAATGTTACGATGGTAAACGACTACCCTTTGAAGATGGACACTTTACCGCTGTGGGTGCCTTCAATGTGCTGGAGCACGTGGATGATCCCTCAGGATTCCTCGATGAGCTGGTGCGGGTCACTCGACCAGGGGGTGTGGTNGTGGTTTCCAGTCCTAACTTTTTTCGATGCATTGGCTTTCGTGACTATCATCCTCGTATGCGCGGATGGGGCAACAAGTGGCGGAACTTTCTTCGCCTGATGCAAAAGCGCCGTCAACTCAAGGGCCCTCAATCGGGTTGGTGTTTCGATAAGATGAAGCCNATTGAAAGGGAACCATTTTCTCCGGATGATGACGCGGTGGTAGCCACCAACCCGATGGAAATCTCAGCNTTTCTGGAGCATGCCGGTTGNACCATCGTGTCCATTGCCTGCACCGATCGACCTGTGGCCAAGTGGTTGGATCTGTGTCTCAACGCCGGCCCGTGGAAATACGGCATGCTCAATGGGTTTGTGGTGGCGCGGAAGCGACAGGCGTCGTAAAGATGCTCTTGGCCTCTGGCTCAGAGGCCTCGGAATGCATCGTTGCGGGTGGCCTCTTGCTTCAAGGACTCCACATCCTGATGCAAGGTTGCGGCAAGTTTCTTCCGGTCTTGCCCCCGGGTTTCCCTCGGAATCCCCATGCGCACCTCTGCCCTGATGTTTGCCACACAAAGCAGGCGCATCAGGTGTGGTAAAAATGTCATGTCCCTCCAGAAGTGAACATCCTCGCTCACATCGCCACCCCGGCATTCGTATCGAAGATGGACTGGGGTGACAGACTGACCTTGCTGACAGGCTGGCTGGAGGAGTGATGGATGAAACGGNAGACACTNNTCACCATTGGTGGTGGTGCCTTCAGGAAACAAGGTCAGGAGACTTCCTTGATCCCATACCTCAGTGAAGGCAGTCTGAAGGCGCACCAGTTCTCTTTTGCTTTCCCTGCGAATGTANAGNGTCCCGGCGAAATCAACGAACCAGCCAACGATGGGCCAGCTCTTGACTTCTACCTTGCTGAGAAAAGTTGTGGGTGAAACGCTTGCAAGGACCATCACGTCGAGGTAACTCAGATGATTGGAAACCCACAGTCCTTGGGTGGGTGGGGTACCGGTTGAAANGACCTCGATTTTCATCGATTGAAGGCCTCTCTGACTCCATCTGGAGAGCCATCGGCCTCGATCGGTTAGCGAAACATTGCCGCGTTTTTTCATCTGATAGGCATCCCAGCCGGCTGAAAGGAGCAGGGTGGTGAAGCGGACNAGCCTGATGACAAAGCGTATGGGGTGGCGGCAGACTGCTTTCATGGATTCTGATGGGACTTTGCCGGCACATCCGCTCCGGGTGCAATGAGAACCTTTGACATCCTCACCTCATGTTGCTAGCTTGCGCCCCTTNGGCAGGGAGACTCGGTCGCAGGATTCCACTTAGATCGGTAGCGACGGAAGTCTTTCCACGGGTCATTGCGGTATGGCACTNATCACCAATCAATCCAAAAACGAACTTTCCGGTTTGGGACTCTTCTTCAAGGAAATCGTCCAGAGCAGAAGGTTTGTGGGAGCTGCAGCCCCCAGCGGNCCGATTCTTGGTAAAGCCATGGCCTCCAAAGTGCCCAAGCTGGATGAGGGCGAAGTGGTTGTTGAGTTGGGAGCCGGTACCGGTGCGATCACGCGTCAGCTGCTCAAAAGCGGTCTTGAAGGGCATCAGCTTGTTTCAGTGGAGCGGTCCAATGCCATGTCCGAGCACCTCAGGAAAACCTTCCCGGAGGTGACGGTTTTGGAGGGAGATGCCTGCGAGCTNAGGGTCCTGCTCAAGCAACATCTCGGCTTGGGTGTCGATGCTGTTNCTTCGATTGTTTCCGGTTTGCCCNTGCGTTCCCTGCCAGGCCCGGTGGTCGATGCGATTGTATCGGAAGTGTATCAGACCCTTTCTCCTGGGGGGCGATTCATTCAATTTACCTACNATATCCGTCCACGGGCCAATCCGGTTCTATCCGCCTTTCGTCGCAAGGAAACGCGTATCATTTGGGCTAATTTTCCTCCAGCTCGCGTGGATGTCTACCAGCGAGTTTGAGCGTGTTCATCAACTATCGATTTCCTCCGGCATTCTCTCATGGAACCTTTGACCCCTTCGCAGAAGCGAGCCCTCAAGTCACGAGCCCAACGCATGGAAGCTACCNTGAAGTTGGGGCGGCAGGGTGCGAGCGAGGCCTTCTGCTGCCAGCTCAAGGAAGCACTGAGCCAGCATCAGCTGGTGAAGGTGCGGTTCGTGGAATTCAAGGATGAGCGCAAATCCATGGCTCGCCATCTGGCTGATAGCGTGGGGTGCCATCTGGTGACAGTGGTGGGGCATGTGGCGGTGTTTTTTCAGCCTGCGCCTCTNTCTGATGCTCAAGNTTCCGGCGAAGAGAGCTCCGAGTTGATGGCCTGAGTGGCCTGAGTTTTCGATTACACGGATCCGGCCCCGGAAACCTTGAGCATTGCTTTGTGAGGCATGGAAGGCTGCGCTCCTTGAATCGTGACCGAAAGGCTGGCTGCGCGGACTGCCCACTTCATGGCCTCGCGGTCGGAACATCCCTCAAGAAGCATGGCGGCAAAGACGCCATTGAAGCAATCGCCAGCAGCCGTCGAATCCACCGCCTGAACCTTGGGGGCCGCGCAGTGGTAGGAATCTTTCAGCGTCGTCATGAGAGCCCCCCTTTCTCCCATTTTGGTAATGACCGTTTTGGCGAACCCTNGTCTGCATAACTTCAGAGCGGCCTGATGAATCTGACCTGTCGGGCTCTTCGCATCGAGGGGCTCTTGGGTCAGCCCAGCCAGTTCGATCAAGTTGGGCGTCAGGTAGGTCACCCAACCCTTCCACGTTTCGGGTATTGGACGGACTGGGGCAGGATCTAGCAGGACCTGAGCCCCATGCTCGTTTGCCAGATGAAGAGCTTGTTCGACCACCTCATTGGGCAATTCAAGTTGAACAAGCATCAGTTCAGCCTTCTGAAACACATCGTCATGGGATGCCAACCAAGCCGGCTGAAGGGCATGGTTTGCTCCAGGTATGAGCAGGATACGGTTCTGTCCCTGAGGTTCCACCAGTATGATGGCGGTCCCGGTCGAACATTTGTCATCCACACCCACCAGGCTGGTTAGAATCCCTTCCTGGTTTAGGGCTTCCAGCTGTTGCTGACCATGCCTATCGTCGCCGACCCTCCCCATGAGCCTGACACCTGCGCCCATGCGAGCGGCAGCCACCGCCTGGTTGGCTCCCTTTCCGCCAGCATAATATTGGATGGGTGAGGCTTCCAGGGTTTCACCGCCAAGGGGCATGCGGGTAAGGGGAACCACCCAATCCGAGTTGATGCTTCCGACGACAAGGATCCCGCGCTTGGAGGGCTGATTACTCACCGGAAGATGACGGCGCCGGATCGGAGGCAACCACTTTATCGAGTGCAAAAGCGAGGGAACCCTTTCCGCCGACGATGGGGAGTGTCAAGGACGAGGCTTCCAGATCGATGGTCAACTCGGTTCCCGGACGCGGCCACAGGGTATGATCCTGGTCGCTTGAAAAGATCATCCATGCCAGTTGTTGTCCTTTTGCAATGATCTGGTCATCCGGTTGCAGCTCAAAGGTGAGGGTANGGTATTTTCCCGGNGTNAGAGGTGAGCTNTCCTTTAGAGAATCCTGGTTTTGAGGGTCGGCCCAACCTCGTGTGATGATGTTGTCGGTGATCTTGCTTTTCTTTCCATCATCCCATGGAAGGGAGACCAGCCAGACGGACAAATTGGCTGCCGTACGACTGCTGGCCAGGCGGATGGTGACCGTGGGGGNGCCGGAGAGATGAAGAGGTTCCTCCAGGGGCTCGCTNANGTAAAGAAGNCGATGCTGCGTCCACTCCGCACGCGCCAGCGATTCGCCATCGAAGGAGTAATTGTCGACCAGCGATTCCATGACGCTTTCTGAAACGGGGGTGGATCTCAGGGAGCCATGCCCGGGGGCACCNGGATGGGGATAGAGTGTCACAGCCTCGGCTGCCGGATTTGGATAATCGTAATAAGAGGTGGGGTTGGTNCGTTCATCCTTTTCCCTCACGATCCATGCNCGAGGTTCATTCTCCACGCCATTTTGAATGCCGTGGAGATAGCGNGTGAACCATCGGTTCATCTGTTTCAGTGGGGGCTCTCCACCGTGGCCTCCCTGGTGGAAGTAGGCCTGCACGGGAAGACCTTTTTCTTTGAGGGCCTGATAAATCCGCACGCTGTGCTCGGGCATGACGTTCCAATCGTTGAACGCATGGGCCATGAGGGTGGCTGCCCTCATGGGGCCCAGATGATTCAAATAATCCCTGCCAGCCCAAAAATCGTTGTAGTCCCCATGGGTTCGATCCATGCCTTGGGCCATTTCCGTNTCGCGGATGGTCTCATCGCAGTAGCTGGCTCGATCAGGATTGCCACTGTGAATAAAATCATAGAGACAGTCGATATCCTCACCNATGTATCCTCCCGGGTGGCGAATCAANCCGTTGCTTCGGTAGTAATGGTAATACGANGTATTGGGTGCAATTGGAATGATGGCCNCCAGTCCCTCGACCCCTGTGGTGGCAGCTGCCAGNGGAAGCGTGCCATTGTAGGAGGTGCCGGTCATGCCCACTTTGCCATTGCACCAGAAAGCCTCCATGGTCTCTGTGCCATCCATGGAGGNGTAGCCTTTGGCATGGCCTGTNAGCCATTGGANCACTGCCTTGGGNGCCAGGGATTCGTTTGCTCCCCCTACGGTGGGACAGCCTTGCGAGAGTCCTGTTCCGGGTGAGGAGGAATGNACTACGATGTAACCTCTCGGAACCCACGTCTTGGCATGGCTNTTTGAAATGATCGGNCGNTCNCCTCNGCGCTCCACCGCTGGAGCGGCTTGGCGTTCTGGAGGNGCCTGACTCAATTCCTGGTGTGGGTCCCAGAAATACTCGGTACCNGCTCCNGTTGTTCCGGCAAAGTAAGGGCTGGTGACGTAAATGACNGGCAGCTTGAGCGCCTCGGTTTCGGTTTGTCGAGGTCTCGTGACATCNACATGCATGCGNTCCATTCGTCCGTCTCCATCGGAATCAAAGGAGGTCTCCACCCACAGGTCATGGCGGATCCACATGTCTGGATCGGCAAAGCGTTCCACGATTTGGGCTTCTCCATCCTTGAACACAGGAACAGCCGGTTCAGGGCGACCCGAGTCGGCCTGAAGGGTGGCTCCCCATACAGAGAGAAGGATCATCCATGGNTTGCACCCAAAGCGGTGCATGGTTGGTTTCGAATGGTTGATTCTGGTCATGTTAGCCCTGTCGTAAGGTTTCCTGCGCGAGGATGGTGCCTGTGGCAGTTTGGGTCCTNTTGATCGATTTTGAAAGATCACCGATGAATCATNTCNCGATTCCGACCCGGAAGCACTTTAGCAATGGGTTCTGGTTTTGGGAACCCTCGTATCCTAAGGAATGTCATGAGGGTGCCTTCGAAAATAGTTAAGTTCCATCTTGCCAGCCCCAGTGAGCTTTGTGAAACTTTGACATGGCAGACACGCAGCAGCCAAACGTTCTCGACAAGAACTTTTTTCTCCAGGCAGACGACTTCTTTNCTGCCCACAAGGATTGTGGGTTNACCTACGACGACCTGAGTCTCTGCACGCTTTACTCCGACATCCTCCCACGGGAAACCCAATTGGAAACCCGCTTGGCTGAAGGGATCGAGCTCCATCTTCCCATCCTGTCCTCCGACATGGATACCGTGACCGAATCCCGTATGGCCATTGCCATGGCACAGCATGGGGGCATGGGCTTGATTCACTACAACATGACGGCCCGGGACCAGCTCAAGGAGGTGTCCAGNGTCAAGAATCACGTCCATGGACTGATCACCGACCCCATTACTGTGCGGCCTGAATCCCTGATTGGCGAGGTGCTCGAATTGATCGAACGGAAGGGGTTCACCTTCAGTACCTTTCCCGTNGTGGATGCCAGTGAAAAATTAATCGGTCTGTTGCCTGGAAACGTCGTACGTCCGCGCAATGCAAATCGCTCCGTGAGTGAGGCACTCCTNCCTCGTAATGAAGTGATGACTCTGGCTGAGAAGGATCTGGGCAATGATCCCATTGCCGTGGCAGATCGGGTCTTTGCCGAGCATCCGCGNATTGACAAGCTGATGGTGGTGGATGCACAGGACCACCTGCGAGGCTTGTTCACCCTGTCCGATGTCGATCGGATCACCCATGAGCGACAGGAGCAATTCAAGCCGGCACGCGACAGGGAGTTTCGATTGCTTTGTGGTGCTGCCGTTTCAGCCTCCAGGACGTCNTCGGGTGANNTGGACCGCGAAAAAACCCTGCACCATGTGGAAGCATTGGTGGAGCGAGGAGTGGACGCGNTCGCTGTTTCCACGGCTCATGGTCATACCCGTGGGGTGGGGGAGACGGTTCGCNTGATTCGCGATGCCTTTGAGCACCTGCCGATCATCGCCGGCAATGTCACTACGGGGAGTGGAGTTTCCTACCTGACCGAATGCGGTGCCAATTGTATCAAGATTGGTCAGGGCCCGGGGAGTATCTGTACGACGCGCGTGGTCGCCGGGGTAGGCGTTCCTCAAATGACGGCGCTCTATATCGCCAGTCGAGCTGCCAAGCAGTTGGGCGTCACCATCCTGGCCGATGGTGGAATCACCAAATCCGGGGACATTGTCAAAGCCCTGACCCTGGCTGACGCCGTCATTTGTGGCAATTTGCTGGCAGGCTGTGAAGAAGCCCCGGGGGAAATTCTGGAGATCAGCGGTAAGCTCTATAAGCAGTATCGAGGTATGGGAAGCCTGGCTGCCATGAAAGCAGGGTCTGCTGCTCGATACGGTCACTCCATCAAGGATCGCACACGCAAGATTTCTGCCGAAGGAGTGGAGGCATTGAAAGAGGTTTCAGGCCCTGTGGACAAAGTGCTGGCCCAGTTAATTGGAGGCATACAATCGGGAATGGGCTATTTGGGAGCCGCAGATTTACCAGGTTTGCGCTCCAAGGCCCGCTATGCCAGGGTCACCCCTGCGGGTCAACGAGAAGCGGCGCCTCACGACATTGTCGAACTCAAGACTGGTCGCCAATAAATGAGGTTGGGTCCATGCCCGTCCCTGGCCACAAGCCTGATGCAGGTCTTGATGAATTAGGGCTTCAACCAGGATTCGACGACTTCGCTGATTTCTTTTTCGACTGCATTCGACCAGCGAGTAGGTTGTCCGTAATACACCATGGAGCCTCCGCCTTCGTAGCCTCCCTCATTCCAGACGCGGCGTGATGGGATGTAGCCCATCACGTCATGTGAGTAGCCGGCCACCCAAAGAGATTGGGTGGCCTGCTTCTTGAACTTCAGAGCATAATCGACGACCACCTCACCTCCCATGCTCAGCCATTGGAGGTGATCTCCCAGATGCCACATTCCCACAGGGTAAGGGTAAGTGGTCGGTAAGCGTCCCCCCTGATCGAGGACCTTGAGCCACTTGCGAGCTCGGGCAGCGGCGTAAGGATCGTCAGAATCGGCCTCCTTCTGCAGTTCTGACGGGCTTGGTAATGAGTCAAAACGCAGGTCGATTTCGGTATATTGAGTTTTCAAGGTTGGAGACACCTCGCTCATGACACCTTTCAGAGTGGAGGCCACCGCCATCCCGAGTTCTTCTCCGTAGCCTTCGGCCAGTTCGACGGATCGGCGAGGAAGTGGATTGATGTCCGCTCCGGCTCCTGCCCAGAACATGGCTTGAACGCCCTCAAAGCGTCGCTCCAGCGCTGACTGGGCATAACCCGGATAATCGCCGGACCATTGGTAATCATTCAATACGGTGGCATGGCAGGCATACCCAAAGACCACGGCGATGAGCGCCCGTTCCAAATCACGAATGGAAAGGACGGGGACCTCATGATCGACGGGACCTTTCAAGCGCCCGGATGCTCGCCAAGCAGGCACCAGCGATTCGGGGTTTTGTCGACGGTTGGTAGCAAAGGTGGCATGGGCATGACCGTATTGGAGAGAGGCAGGCCGGAGCGCCTCCACCGCCTGGATGCCGAGGGTGATCACCTCGTCGATGAGCCATTCGGTATAGTCGAGGATGGCTTGCGAATGGGAGGCATCCAGCACGNACATGGTCCGCAGGTTTNCACCGACAACCGGCCCTGTGTGGGTATGGGAACAGTTGATGAGAATATCGGCCATGCCCAGGCCGTGATCTTTGGCAAGAGCTCTGCGTATGGGGAGGGTGACGTCGCGGGAGACACCTACCAGATCGAGGGTGATCAGCAAGGCACGATGCCCTCGGGCATCTTCCAAGGCCATGGCCTTGGCCCACAGTTCGGTGCGCGTGGCCTCTGCCGCATGATCCCTGGATGCGTAACCGCTCATCCAGATGGGCTTTTGCGGGGTGATGANGGTTCGGCTGAAGCCTGCCTTCCAACCCTCCGCCGAAACCTCGGCCCAACAGAGAAGGATCAGGCACCCTTTCAAGGCAACTTTGGCCCANTGGCGGGCCCACGCCTCGGTCTTCACTGGCTTATGGAGCATGNTGATAACCCTAGNGCCTTGCTCTTTGGTTGAAAAGCCCAATGCCATGAACGGCTTCCTCCAGGAAGCCTTGTCAGAGAATCACCGCTTCCTGCTCTCCCTTGGTGTGGCGTCGCCAGTGCGTGTAACCGGCTTGGCGCGCCAGCGCCACCGCACCTTCGAAATCCGAACCCACCTCGTTGGGGGCGTGGGCATCGGATCCAAAGGTCAGGGCGACCCCCATTTGCTGGGCCATCACCAACAAGTCAGGGCAGGGATACATTTCCTGACAATCCTTGCGCAGTCCAGCCGTATTGATTTCGATCGCCACATCATGGTCTCGGGCGGCTTCCAGAAAATGCCGATACCAGGGCTGAGGGTCTTTGCTGGGCAGGTAGTTGAATTTTTTGCACAAGTCGGCATGGCCTATGATGTCGTAGAGCCCTGAGGAGGCAGCTTGGGCCAGTCGCTCGAAGTAAGCTTCCCAGATGGCGTTGACGTCCCCACGTTCCCAAAGGTCCTTTTTGTTGGGATTGTCGATGTCAAAAGTATCGGTGATGTAATGGACCGATCCGATGAAGTAATCAAAATCGGCCTNCTCCTTGAGCTCCCGAACCCATGCCTCATGNCCGGGGATGTAATCGGTCTCCAAGGCGAGTTTGATTTGAAGATCCGGTACGTCCTGGCGCGCTTTTTCAACATTGGCTACGTACAGCTCCAAATCATCGCGGACCATGTGCCAATCATCCCAGTCATCCCGAATCATGGGGTTGTGCTCGGAAAAACCAATTTCGGACAAGCCTTTCTGAACAGCCTGAGCAGCCAGTTCCCAGGGCTCACCTTTGGCGTGGTGGCACAGTGGCGTGTGCATGTGGTAATCAGCTGGTAGAGCCATGCGGCACATCCTCTTGGACCTCCCATAAATGCCAAGCTTTTTGTGTGCAGTGATGAATGTTCAGCTCAGCGCATCGGCGATGTCTTCGGCAGGATAGGTCCAGATCTCCGCCAAGGTCGGATGGTAATGGGGCACCACTGCCAGTTCCTGCGCCCTCATGCGCTGATGAACCGCAACCACGATTTCATGAATCAAGTCACCCGCCATGGGGCCGGTGCATGCGCCCCCCAGAATTTCACCACTTGTCGCATCAGCGATGAGCTTGACCTNTCCATGCATGGCCTCCATCAGCATCGATTTTCCGTGGTCATTAAAAGGGTAATCAGCACAAAGCACTCGCCTTCCGGAGCGTTTGGCCTCTGCCTCGCTCAATCCCACCATGGCTACTTGAGGGTCGGTAAAGACAACGGAAACCAGTGCTCGATAGTCCATGGCACGGGGGCACTTCGGATGGAGAATGTTGTGCGCGGCGGTTTCACCCTGCTGAATGGCAATATGAACGATTTCATGAGGGCCCGCACAATCNCCAGCTGCATAAATNTGAGAGACCNGGCTCCGCATCTGAGCATCGGTCTTCAGACGTCCCTGTTGCAGGTTCAGCCCTGCTTTTTCCAAGTTCAGGCTTCCGAGGTTGGGAACTCTTCCCAAGCCATGAAGGACTGCCTCGGCATAAATCTCTCGGGTTTTCCCCTCGTGTTCGAAGGTAATGCAATCCATGCCTCCTTTTCGGGAAGCACTCAAAAGCCGGGTATGGGTATAAATCTGCATGCCTTCTTCCTCGAGGGCCTGCTGAAGCGGAGACGCGATGTCTTCATCAAAGCCACTGAGCAACTGCTTGCTACGCTGAATCAGTGTCGTCTTGACCCCGAAACGGAGAAAAAATTGAGCCAGCTCGAGAGCCACAGGCCCTCCTCCGAGCACGATGATGGATGCGGGAAGTCGTTTGAGATCCAGGACATCGTTGCTGGTCCATGGCTGGATGGANTCCAAGCTGGGTAGCGGGAGGGGAGCCACGCTGGATCCGGTAGCCAGCAGGATCGAATCAGCCTGAACCAGGGAACCATCTTCCAGCAAGAGGGTGTGGGGATCCCTGAAGCGTGCTTTAGAGCGAATCAGNTCAAATCGGCCATCCTGCAGTTGTTCCCTTCGGTAGGAAGCAAACTCCTCTACCATGGCTGCCTTGCGAGCCATGACCTTCTGAAAGTCAAAAGAGACTTTTGGGATTTGGAGCCCCCAGGTGCCTCCTTTTTCGGCGAGGTGCTTCACTTCCGAGGCATAGAGCAGGGCTTTGGTTGGCATGCAGCCTCTCAGGATGCACAAGCCCCCAAGTTCCGGCCCGCCATCGATGACGGCTGTCTTGAGCCCACCGGCCGCTGTCGTTCGTGCCGCGGCATAGCCTGCGCTCCCTCCTCCAAGAATGGCCACGTCGACGTGGCGTTGAGATGCCTGACCCATGGTTCATTGATAAACGATGCGCATGCATGAAGCAAAGCCCTTTGAGCCAAGAAGCTCCGGCCGCCAGCACTCCAGGCCCTGTTTCAGGTTGGAGTCTTTTCTTCCGGGTGGTAGCGGGAAGCCAGTGCTTCAGCCGGGGAGCCCAGGGCATATCGCAACCACAGCCACCCCATCAGACCGTAGGTGCGCAGGACACCGCGCTGACGGAAGCGTCTTGCTGAGGTCATGACACAAGCATCGGCCAGAGCCAGGTTGCCATGCCGCCTGAGTTGCCGGCACATGGCCAGATCTTCCATCAATGGCAGACGAGGCACTCCGCCGCTTGCCATCAAGATGTCTCGCCTTGCAAACAGGCATTGGTCACCAAAGGCCCTGCCCATCACTACCATCATCAACAGACAGCGAATGCGCGATCCACGCATCAGCCAATGAGGGTGGTCAAAGCGTTTGAAGAAAGCACCACCCACCACCCTCGGGTCCTTGAGGCATCGGAGCATCGCATCTTCCCATCGATCGGGTAGTCGGGTATCCACGTGCATGAAGACAACCTGGTCGCCCTTGGCAGCCTGAAGCCCCTGATCCAACTGCAAACCTCTGCCTTTTTCGGAGTTGATGACACGAAAACCAAACGACTTTGCCAATGAGCATGTCGCATCGTGGCTACCGCCATCGGCCAGGATCCACTCACAATCCGGAGCGCGCTCCTGCAGGTGCTTTGCCAGCCGGGGGATTTGATCGGCTTCGTTCCAGGTGGGTAGGATGATCGAGATGAGAGTTTTGCCGGGAAGCTCTTGTTCGCTTTTGTGTCTCCATGCACGACGCTCCCTCTTCAACAAGGCATATCCGCCCAGGGCCCATAGCGCCTGAACACACCAGGTCAGCATGGCGGCTGCAACAGCCTTTTCCGATGGAATGCCATAGAAGCTCAAAAGAATCATCGTCGAGCCTTCCCGAACGCCAGCCCCACTGATGCTGACTGGGATGGCAGTGAGCATCGAAATGACTGGAAAGACCCAAAGGATCTGCCACCAAGGATATTCCACCTGTGTGCTGGAGAGGATGCAGAAAACCATGACCAAGGTCAGACAGAAATGGACCATGATGGCGGAGCCAATGGCACCAACAGCGACCCGCGGGTTGGATCGGACGCCATGCCAGTGATTTTTGAGGGATTCCAGGAATGGGCCCATGATGCCTTGTTTGCGGCTCGTATCTCTGGGCGGCTCTTTCAACGCTTTTTTCAGAAGCCAGATCAGAAGCGTGATGCTCACCAGGATGATGACGCCCCAGCCTTTCTTTGGGGCAGGCAGGGCAGGTAGCCCGTCATTGAGCCAGCCCATGAAGATCATGAGGAAGCCAAAGCAAAGCCCACCCAGAAGGCCGAAGAGTCGATCCAGCGGAGTGGTGGAGAGCAGGGGAGCCATGGGCTGCCGAGCCCACGTGCTCTGAAGGCGGCACTTGAAGACATCTCCGGCCAAAGGTCCCATGAAGACAAAACCAAAGGCGTGGGCCATGAGGACCAAGCGCAAGGTCTGGAGCCCGTGGATGCTGGTGCGGGTCGCGCTCAATACCAAGTGCCAGCGGATGCCGGCAAAGAGGCATTGGCCTCCAAATGCCATGAGCGCGGCTGCGAGCCAGCCCGGATGGGTTTCTTTGAGGGTTTGCCAGAGCAGAGGAACTTGGATCTTGCGAAAGACCAGGATCAGGAGCGCCATCGAACCTAGCAATGCTAGTATTCGCTTCCAAGGTGGCCTTTTGGCCACCACCTCCTCTTGCTGTGGGTTGGGAGTCTTCCTGAGTGTGTGATCTGGTGAATCTGGAGCCATGAAAGACAGGGATGATGCTATGAAACCATTCTTCCTCTTCCCAACCTTATGTTGGAATCCATGGATCCTTGGTAAGGAACGCCCGATGTTGTCCCGTCGGTAGATACACATCTTCCCACTTTGTTAAACTCTTTCCATCAATGAGATGGGACCATTCGGAATGGTTGGGGTTTGGAATTCGGTTGACCTCACATGCCTCAGGTTTATTAAATAGATCTGTTCCACGTAACTACAATCAACTCATCGTATTATGAAAAAACACCTTTTTCTGCGTACGCTGGTGGCTACCGCATTGACCTTATTTGCGACGGTCGATTCCCAAGCCGGCGTTTCAAAAGCAGCCTTTTTGCAAGGAAGCCAGGTTGAGGAAGGGGGCGAATTCCTCTCTTCCTCAGCCCCTATTTCCATTGCCTTCAACGAGCGATCCTCCATCGATCCGTCCGCCTTTGATCACGACATCAACAACCTGCATCAGCTGAAAGTCACCGAAGCTGGAGATTATCTAATAGTTGCCACCATGCCGGTTATAGCTGTCGATACGCCGGATAATCGTCCATGTGCAGGTTTGGAAGTTTACGTCAATGGAGCCCCTGCAGCTGGTTCCCTGGGGCAGTCGGGTTACATCCGCAATCAACCTCGCAATACCAATATGCAGAGTGAAACCTCCTGTCACACTCATTTGCTGATACCGGGCTTGAATGCAGGCGATATTATAGAAATGAAAGCGATACGGACTGCGCAACCGACGACGAGATTGCAAATTCAGACAGCGAGTCTTTACGTCGAACAAATCGATGGATCTAGAAGTGCTTTTTCAGGGCTTTCGGATGATGCCTTAGTCGGTGTGAATCTGAACCCTGATTTCGAAGGTGCTGGCGAAGATCCTGTGGAATTGGTCTGGGCCTCCAATCGCAAGGACAGTGGCTTTTCCCACTCCAATGGCAACTCAGAAGTCCAACTTTCTGCCGGCACTTACCTGGTTTATGTCAACGTCCCGCTGCAACGCACGTCATCCTCACGACTTTCTCCCAGTTTGGAAATTCTTTTAGACGGTCAGATTGTCCCAGGCGGTCAGTCGCGTCAGGGTTACAACCGCAACGCCAGCGGTCACATTGAGTCCTCGGTTCACTTTGCCGGGGTAGTTGAGGTCAGCGGCAATCAGACTCTCACCACTCAGCTCGTGCGTTACCTGAATTCGGGTAACACCGGCAATGCCGTGCTGCCCGATGGCAAACAGGCCTCCATTTTTGTGGAAAAAATAGGGGATAGCGGCGTGTTCCTCAGCTCAGGTTCGGAAACCACCAATGACGGCGACCCTACTGATTGGAATGCTGCTTCCAAGGAACAAATCGTTTGGGGCAGTGCGAGCTTGAGCGATGGCACCTACAGCCAGTCCGGCGAGGCCATCACCGTCAAGCAGGCAGGGGATTATCTTCTGGTTTACAACGATCTGCTACAGAGCTCTGCCACTCGCCCAAATCCGCGCATCACAGTGGAAGTCAATGGTGAGGCCGTTCCGGGTGCCGAGACCAAAACTCATTACATCCGCAACAGCAACGGCCATAATTCAGCTTCGGGAACTCTTTCGATCCTTTTGGAAGGTCTGTCTGCCAACGATGTGGTGACCGTCAGCACCCAGCGTGAGGGGCAGACTGGTTATGTGGGGATTGAAGAATTTTCCAACGAAGCCGCCATCGTAGGACTGATCAAAAAGAATTCCCTCGATCCAGCCACTCTCACTTCAGCCCCGCGCGTGACCTCTTTCGGGGGCGATCGTGAAGGTTTTTACATCAGTATCCAGCAATACTCTTCGTCAGTGGTGGCAGATTCGGTGAGTGTCCTCCTCAATGGTGGAGCCGTGGAGGCTTCGGTTTCCACCTCGGGTAGTGTGACTTCCATCACCTACAGCTTTCCTTCCATACCGGATTCGCTCAGCAGCCATGTGATCGATCTTTCCTATACCGACAGTGCGGGTGCCTCCCAGAGTGCCAGCCTCGGGTTTACCGTCGCGGACATCTACGCCAAAGTCTCGCCCTCTTCGGCCAACGCCAGTGTCGACACTTCCAGCTCAGGTTTCGTGGCAAATGTCTCCCAGATCTCGAGCAATGTGCATGGCAATAACATTGACAACGCCAATCGTCAATTGGCGGGAGGTTATTCCGATGCCGATGGGGTGCCCTACCTGAATGAGGCAGGGCCCATCAATGCGACCTCGTGGGAATTCTCTCCGGTGGATATCGCTGTCGTAAACCTGGAACAGGATGGTGCCGCAGCGGGTAACTTCAATGAAAACACCGGCTTTGCCGATGATTTCATTCCCAACATCCCTGGGATCAATGAGAGCACCGATGGAATTGCTGCCGAGTTCCTGACTTACCTGGAGTTGTCCAAGGGTTTTCACACCTTGGGCGTCAACAGTGATGATGGTTTTGACGTGACCATCGGCCCTGACTCCCGTGATCTGCTCGCCAGCAGTGTGGGCAGTTTCAATGGTGGGCGAGGGTCTTCCGATTCCCTGTTTGAAGTCTATGTCGAAGAAGGTGGGTATTACCCAACCCGACTTCTATGGTTTGAAGGTACGGGTGGCGCCAACGTCGAGTTTTTCAGTGTGGTCGACGGGCAAAAAATCCTGATCAATGATCGAGACAATCCCAATGCGATCAAGGCCTACAAGTCAGCCAAGACACGACCCTATATTTCCGACTTTGGGCCCATTTCAGGTATTATGGCCGATCAGATTAGTTTTCAATTGAGTAACGGAGACATAAAGGTAGACCAAAATTCAATCAGCCTTTCGCTTGATGGCGAATTGCTAACTTCTTTTGATGTCGATGTAAAAGGTGATGTCATAGACATTACATACAACCACGGAAAATACTTTGAAGGTGGGGAGCATTTAGCTGTCTTGAGCTATACTGAAGTAAGCGATCCTCTTGTTTCTCGAAATGTAGAAAACGTATTTATCTCACCTACTGGTATGCCGAGCGTGCTTCTTGATGGCCCCTTTGCATACTACGGTTTAAGCGAAGCTGACGGCAACATTCTAATCAACGGCGTGTCGGAAGCGAATTATGGGACATATCAAAACAATCCTTTTTTTGGTGAAGAAAGGTTAGTTGTAGGTGCAGCGTCAAGCTCTGTTCTTTTCGATAGCAGTAAGCAGCATGGCGTCATAATTCCAAACCATTCTAATATTAACAGCCTGACAGGGAATCCTTCATGGACAGAAAAAACTATCGAATTTTGGTTTAAACCGAGGAACTTGCCGAGTTCACAAAATGATTTTCCTGGCTACGATATTACTCAGCGGCAAGTGATTTACGAGCAAGGAGGGGCTACGCGAGGAATCAATGTATATTTGGCTGGTAGCCAAAATAGCGATACACCAAATGAGGCTGAATTATGGTTCAACGTTCTTAATAGAGCTGAGGCTACTCCATGGGGTGGAGTGCTTCCTTATAACGAAACAGTTGGTGTTGGAACTGATCGAGAATCTATAGCTATTAGTACCACTGTAGAGGCTGGTAACATTTATCACGTAGCACTTGTTTACCAAGGATCCAGTGAGGACGGAGATTTATCTGGAGCCATAACCGGATATATCAATGGTTCGAAATTTGGAACAATCGAGGGTGCGAATAAACTATTTAATCACACTGATGGCATAGCAATAGGTCGTCGTAACAATGAAGTTTCTTTCCATGATCTTATTGTCAACAGTGGTGGCGCACCTGAAGTTTTCGATTCATCTGACCAATTTTATTATGATGGATGGCTGGATGAGTTCGCTTTATACAATGTGGCATTGAGTCAGGGCCAAGTAAAAGCTCATTACGATGCCGGAATGACCGAAGTGCCCTTCACTCCCGATACCGGT
Organism: Pedosphaera sp.; assembly: GCA_002686885.1. Taxonomy (GTDB): domain Bacteria; phylum Verrucomicrobiota; class Verrucomicrobiia; order Limisphaerales; family AAA164-E04; genus UBA7971. The sequence continues at coordinate 28,814 of NYYT01000012.1, read as the reverse complement.
GGCGGCGATGGCCAGATCAACTCCATTGCTCTGTCCGATGGGGCGGTGGTGATCGAGTTTGAAGGGGTTTTGAAGAGCGCCTCCGGTGTTACGGGCCCATACGCGCCGATAGTTGGTGCCACCTCTCCTTACTCGGTGGCTCCGCACCAGTCAGCCCAGTTCTACATCGCTGAATAAGCTCAGCGCATTCCAATCCATTGATTGTGTGCAAGGCGGATCCGTCCTCGGATCCGCCTTTTTTGTTTTTCACAATGTAGTCTGGTGATCAGGATTCCTTTGAGGTTTTGAGATTTACCTCCCAAGGATGGCTGCCTAAGGTTAATCCATGATCCCCAAGATCCTTCTCAAGGAGTCCATTGTGGCTCCCCCTGGATTCAATCGATGGCGTGTACCACCTGCTTCGATTGCCATTCATCTCTGCATTGGGTCCGTGTATGCCTGGAGTATCTTCAATCCAGCGTTGATNCGGGAATTGGGAGTNGTTGGCTCNGCTGCNTCGGACTGGTCCCTNAGCTCGGTGGTGTGGATTTTTTCTGTTGCGATCGTCTTTCTTGGCTTGGCTGCTGCAGTGGCTGGCAAGTGGCTTGANCGTGTGGGCCCCAGGTGTGTGGGTGTGACNGCCGCATTGCTTTGGGGTGGGGGATTTCTGGTGGGAAGTCTTGGAGTGGCCACGCATCAGCTGTGGTTGATTTACCTGGGCTACGGTGCTCTGGGNGGATGTGGTCTTGGCCTTGGCTACGTTTCGCCCGTGAGCACGCTCATTCGCTGGTTTCCCGACCGCCGTGGATTGGCCACGGGCCTGGCCATCATGGGGTTTGGAGGCGGTGCCATGATTGGTGCTCCCGTCAAGGAGGCNTTGCTCTCTGCTTTCTTCAAGGCACCCANTTATCTCGGTAGTGCTTCAGANCTTTCCATGAAAACCGAGGCGGGCATTCGCTATGCCGAGGTTGACGGAGCATGGCAGGAAGTGGTNGTGGCCTCAGTTGCTGACGTGTCGCGGGTCCATGCCTCCTTGCAGGAGGGGGTNTACCTGGTNGGGAGTGGCAACACAGGNGCCGCGGCCACCTTTTCAACGCTGGGTGTGGTGTACTTCGTGGTCATGATGGTGGCGGCCTTTTCCTATCGCGTTCCAGCCGAGGGTTGGCGTCCTGAGGGGTGGACACCTCCCACCGAGGGGCANTCCACCCAACGCATGATGACCCTGGGCCACGTGCATGCGGACCAAGCCCTGCGCACGCCACAGTTTTATTTTCTATGGATCGTCCTCTGTTTCAATGTCACTGCCGGTATCGGGGTCATCGGCGTGGCCAAGACCATGATGAATGAAATCTTCGGNACCACGCTGCCNGCTGTGGTGAATGGCTCCTTTGCTGCGACNTACGTGTTGATGATTTCTGTGTTCAATATGGTGGGCCGCATTATCTGGGCCAGTGCATCGGATGTCATCGGCCGCAAGAACACTTACCACTGTTTTTTCGTCCTCGGGACCTTGCTTTACTGCTCCATCCCTTGGGCAGCCAGTCAGGTGAGTGCCAACCCCACGGTAACCTGGTTGGTGCTTTTTTATGCAGCCACCATGATCATTTTTACCATGTATGGCGGAGGTTTTGCCACCATTCCGGCCTACCTGGCAGACATTTTTGGTACGCGCTTTGTGGGTGCGATTCACGGTCGTCTGCTGACTGCCTGGAGCACGGCAGGAGTGCTCGGCCCGCTGGCCATTACCTANCTNAGAGAAGCATCGGTCACNCGGTCCATNACCGACTTGGTGGACNAGATCGATGCCACCCGCTTCNAGGAGGCCTTCGGAGCCGGNAAGGATCAGCTGCAGGCCCTGGTCGAAGCCAAGACCGTCACTGTCGCGCGTCTGATGGAGCACGTACCAGAGGGAACCGTGGACCCGACTCCATCGCTNTACAACACCACCATGTATGCCATGGCTGGATTGCTNGTNNTTGCGTTTTTTGCNAACTATNTGGTTGGGCCGGTGGCNAAGCACCATCAAATGAAGGAGTCCTGAAGCCTTNGCAGAACCCTTTCAAAAAAGCACTCGACGCTGGGCTTACCCGCTGGTCTAATTTCAAAAATCCTCCGCATCTTATGAAATCCCAACTCCTCAAGTTTGTATCGTCTGCGTCCATGGTCTGGGCGCTGGCCTGTGCCACAACCCTCCATGCTCAATCCACGACNGCTCGTCCGGGCGGTAANCTCTCCAGGCCNATCCAGGTTTCCNTGGAGAAAGTCGCCGATGGNTTTGCCGATCCCGTCAACGTGGTCAGTCCGCGTGATGGTTCCGGCCGCTTGTTCGTCGTCGAACGTCCTGGTGTGGTCAAAATCGTGGATAAAAACGGGAAAGTCCTCAAGAGNCCCTTCCTNGACATCAAGGAAACAGTGGTCAGTTCCTTTCTGGAGCAAGGCCTTTACGATCTGGAGTTCCATCCCGATTTCAAGAANAACCGCAAATTTTATGTCCACTACTCGGACATGTGGTTCAATGGAGATTCTTTCATCGTGGAATACCAAGCCTCGGCGGATAATCCCAACCGAGCGGACCTCGATTCGGTCCGTGTAGTGATGCAAATCGAGCAGCCTTATTCCAACCACAATGGGGGTGAATTGGTTTTCGGTCCAGACGGATACCTTTACATCGGTAGTGGAGATGGTGGATGGGAAGGGGATGTCATTGGCGCGGGGCAAGATCTCAGCACCCTCCTGGCCAAGGTGCTTCGTATTGATGTCAATACCAGCAGCAGCGACCGTGGCTACGGGATTCCNACAGACAACCCCATGATCACACCCTTGCAGCAGATGGTGCTCTTTGGCGTCTCTGAAGAACGTTTTGCGCAAATTCACCCCAATGCNCGGCCGGAAATCTGGGCTTACGGAGTGCGNAACCCCGTGAAGATGACCTTNGATCGNAAGACGGGAGATCTTTANATNGCCGATGTGGGCCAAAATCACTGGGAAGAAGTCAACTTCCAAGCTGCTGATAGCAAGGGAGGAGAAAATTATGGCTGGAAATTCATGTGCGGTACGCACCCTTTCCCCATTTCGGCCAAGGATGCCCCCACAGTGGGTGTGATGCCCATTGGCGAGTATTCCCATGTCACCGATGGGATTTGTGTGATTGGGATTGGCGTCTATCGCGGTACTAAATACCCGTCCATGGATGGTGTCTACTTCGTGGCGGATTGGGGCTCTGGCAAGGTCTGGGGCATGGAGCGCGACAAGTCAGGCCAGTGGCAAATGCAGGAGTTGCTGGATACCGAAGTGCGGCCTACCGGTGCGGGTGAAGACGANGATGGCACCCTTTACCTCACAACGGCNACTTCCAACTATGGGGGGCCTGTCAATCCNTACGATAGCGAACCAGGTGCCTTGTGGCGACTGGTGGAAAAAACCAAGTCAGTTGCATCACAGTAGNCGCTCTTGGTTGGCGATCAGANAGCATTCGGGCATACCATGCATCGNCACGCTTCATCCCTCATGAGCTTGAGCTTCGCTTGGGCCTTGCTNTTCTCCGTTCCCGGGTGGAGCACCGGGTTTCTGCATGCAGATGTGGATCATGGGGATCATCCCGCCACGGGGCGCAAACTTGCTTCGCCGGGNCCCGAGCAGGTNGATGACTTCATCCAGGTGGATCAGGATGCNCGGCACGTGACCCTNTCCATCATGGCAACCTACAATGATGCCAACTATNGGATGAATTTTAANGGGCACTTCAAGGGAAAGGCCTATTACACCATCCCTCTGGGTTGGAAGGTGACCGTTTCCTTCAAGAACATGAGCCCGGTTCCNCACAGCGCCGTTGTGGTGGAGGAGGTCATGACGCGCAAATTGCAGGTAGGAGAGCCTTATTTTGAGGGTGGAGCTTCCAAGGAGCCCCTGAAAGGTTTGGTCAAGGAAGACTCCTTCACTTTTGTGGTGGACGAGGCAGGGAAATTTGCCATTGCCTGTGGATTTCCCGCCCATGCCGCGGGTGGGCATTGGATAGGTCTGAAAGTCAAAAAAGATATTTCGACACCCGAATTGTTTTTTCCGGCGCCCGTTCAACCTTGAAATGGGAAGTGCTTGCTCGTTCCTCACCTTTGACAGGACTTAGGGTGAACAATTGCTTGCCAAAGCCCGTCCAATCGACGGATACTTTTNACAAGTTCCTCGCAATCAGTATCAAACTCATGACCAGAAAGTAGAAGGATATGAAAGAANCTTCCAAAAAGGGTGATGCGGCTCAACCCAATCGCCGTGAATTTCTCAAGACAACCAGCAAGGCGACGGCTGCCGGTGCCCTCGCCGGGGTGTCCTTGCCCCATGTGCACGCTCAAGGGGGTGAAACAGTGCAAGTGGCCTTGGTGGGTTGCGGTGGCCGAGGCACTGGAGCGGCAGCCAATGCCCTTTCGGTTTCCAACGGCCCTACCAAACTGGTAGCCATGGCAGATGTTTACCAAAACCGTCTGGATGGGAGTTTCAATACCCTGGACCGACGCCACAAAGATCAGATGGAGGTGCCGAATGACCGCAAGTTCATTGGCTTCGATGGTTATAAAAAGGCAATCGACTGCCTCAATCCTGGAGATGTGGCNATTTTCACCACTCCACCTGCTTTTCGCTGGGTGCATCTCACCTATGCCATTGAACGAGGTGTCAATGTGTTCATGGAAAAACCCGTGACGGTGGATGGTCCAACCACCCGTCGTATGTATGAACTTGCTGACAAGGCCGATGCCAAAGGCATCAAGGTGGGTGTTGGGCTGATGGTTCGCCACTGCCGTGCCCGTCAGGAGCTTTTTGACCGCATTCAGAACGGAGAAATTGGTGATATCATCAACATGAGGGCTTACCGCATGCATGGTCCTGTGGGCTCCGCTTTCTCTGGGCCCAACCCGGGGGATGTCAATGACCTCCTTTATCAAATCCGTCGCTTCCACAGTTTCCTCTGGGCTAGCGGTGGTCTCTACAGTGATTTCTACATCCATCAGGTNGATGAGTGTTGCTGGATGAAGAACACCTGGCCGATCAAGGCACATGCTTTGGGCGGAAGGCACTATCGAGACGCTGATGCTGTGGATCAGAATTTTGANAGNTACGCGGTGGAATACACCTTCGAGGATGGTTCCACGTTCCAGCTCAATGGCCGCACCATGATCGGTTGCCANGACCAGTTTGCCAGCTACGCTCATGGTTCCAAGGGTCTGGGGATTGTATCGACTTCTTCCCACTCTCCGGGCCGCTGTCGTACCTTCAACGGCCAGAAGATGACGCGTCGCAACATGATCTGGGCCTTCCCTCAACCTGAAAAAAATCCCTATCAACTGGAGTGGGATGATTTGCTGGATGCCATACGCAATGACAAGCCCTACAACGAAATCAAGCGTGGGGCAACCGCCAGCCTGGTGACCTCGATGGGGCGCATGGCGGCTCATACCGGGCAGGAAGTCACTTTCGACCAAATCCTCAACAGTGATCATGAGTTTGCTCCCAATCTGGACAAATTGACGATGACTTCCGATGCACCTCTTCGCAAGAATGCGGATGGTAAATACCCTATCCCTCAACCAGGGATTGTGCGTGATCGGGAATATCAGGAAGAAGCCAGCGCCTGAGGGTGCGATCTCTTCCTTGATCGATGATCGGTCCTGCTTTCAGGATGCAACCCTTCATGGGTTGCATCCTTTTTTTGTCCTTGGAAAGGTTTCCACCTTGGCTCTAGCCTTGCTCAGGTTTCATGGCGCTCCTAAAGCAAATCCTTACCGATTACTCCCTGCATCCCTTGATTCCCGGGGCAGTTTTGGCTTCTTTGGTAGCCGGTGAGTCGGAGCGAGACAATCGGGAGGCATGGTTCTCGGCCCTGGAAGATTGCAACCGCAAAAAGCGCAAGGAGCTTTACTTGCATCTGGAAAAGCAGGGTTGGCTGGACCNTGAGATTTCTGAACGTATTCAACGCTCAGAGAGGGTTTTCGTGGATGCCTTCGAGCAACTGGAGGGGAAAATTCATGAGATTGCCCTGGTCACTCAGGGCGATGAAATTGCCATCAAGCAGCTCGCACGGAGTCTGGCATCGGCACGCCTAATGTGGGAATGGTTGGAGATCATGGTCAATCCGGAGCGATCCTTCGAAAAGACCAAGGATGGGACGCGCGATCTGATCCAGGAACTCAAGTTGCAGTTTCGCCATATCGTTGGAGGCGTCTGGGGTGTGCTTTTTCCACCGGAGTCCTTTGGGTTGAGTGCCGATGCATCCGGGCAGTTCTGGACCGCCTTCATGTATCCTCAGAGACCGGATGAAATGGTTTCCAGTTTTCAGGGGTATTTCTTTTCCCATTTTCGGGAGCGTTTCATGGTGCTCAATGCAGGGCATGCTCCCTCCAAAGGGGTANGACTTTCCGATGCCCTTTCNGAGCACATCCAAGGGGCTCGTGAACGTTTTGAGGCGCTCCATCAAGCGGTCGAGGGAGGCATCAAGAAGGGTTTGGATGTGTGTTTTNCCGAAATAGCCCAGACGCTTCAAAAAGTGGAATGTCCTNCTGAATGTCTCCGGTTCATCGCCCATCTTGTGGAGCAGACATGCGATGCTTTTGCCTATCTGGAGGGNAGTGTCGATGCACACGAACATCGTTTTATCGTCTATCTGAAGAGGCGTATCACAGATATTTGTGAGGATCAGCCTTTCTCGGATACGGCTTCTTTCAAGGGCTGCGAAGTGGCCCTCGGAAAGGCACTTGGTGAGCTGGACGATTTGATCGGCATGCGGACCATCAAGGCAAAGGTGCATCAGACCGCCGATTTTGCCAAAGTGCAGCAGTGGAGACTGGCTCGTGGCCTCAAACCCATCCCCACCAGTTATCATGCTGTTTACACAGGAAGGCCCGGTACGGGCAAGACCACTGTTGCCCGGCTGATGGGGCGCATCTACCAGGCCCTTGGGATCCTCAAGAAAGGGCATGTGGTGGAATGCGACCGCGCCTCGCTCGTCGCAGAATACGTGGGGCAGACCGCCATCAAGACCCATCAGATCATCGATTCGGCTCTGGATGGCATCCTTTTCATCGATGAAGCCTACACCTTGGCCAAGCAGGATCAGGATTTTGGTCAGGAAGCCATTGATACGCTTCTCAAGCGCATGGAAGATGACCGTGAGCGACTCATTGTGATTGTGGCCGGGTATTCCGATGAAATGGAAACATTTGTTCAATCCAACCCCGGGCTTGAAAGCCGGTTCACCCGGTTTATGGCATTCCCGGATTATGAACCTACGGAGCTTTGTCGTATTTTCAGCTTGATGTGTCGACAGAATGATCTGCGCATGACCCCGGCCTTCAAGCAGTTGCTCATTCACCATTTTCATGACCTTTATGAGGCAAGGGAACCTCGTTTTGGGAATGCTCGTCTGGTCCGCAATTGTTTCGAGCGCGTTGTCAGGTATCAGGCGACAAGGCTGGCTCAAAATGCCAGCCAGGAAAGTGGGGATCTGGCGACTCTGGATGCGGTTGACTTGCCTGGAGTCTCTTTAGGGGCCAAAAGCCAGCTTGAGCAAGTGCTGGGTTACANGGTCACCTGTCCCAATTGTGGGGAGGCCTGCCGTTGGACTCCCGATCTACACATCAAGGATGCTGAATGCACCCGTTGTGACCAGATTTACAATTGCGAATTCGGGGAACCGGTCATCTGAAGAAAGTGGCTTCAGGCCAGATCACCTGGAGGCATTCCACCGGAGTGGGCGATCGGTTCCGAAACTCTCGGAAGTTACACTGCCCAGTAATCGACCCTCCACCCAAAAACCCCNGNAGTGATAGACGGCCTTGGCNTCACCTCTTGAGGTAAACCTCAGCATGCCCTCCTTGAAGACCATGGCTTCCAGCGGGATGGTTCGTTCCTCAAAGATCAATTTGCCCTCGAGAATGTCGGTGCTTTGTTCGATTTCAAGAGTGGCTTTCAAGGTCGTCTCGGAGCTGGTGTGCAATTCCCACTTCCACGAACCATTCAATGGAAATTCTGGAAGCCGAAAGGCTTTCCATGGCAAGGGAGTGTTTTGGTCGAATCGCTGAAGGATCATCTGACCTTCCATCAGGTCACGATCCACCGAGCCCTCAAAAAAAACAGTCAGGGGGCCAGGATCCCCATCGAGTTCCAAGGAAGCCCGAAAGCTGGCATCACGATCGATCGGATTTTTCAGCGGCAGGGGCGGCTGTCCGGATTGCTGGAGTGTACCGCGGATCAACGGTCCCTGTGGAGATCGANACAGGCGCATGATCGAGACATAGGGCTGTTGCTCAGGCCCCAGGATTCCCCATGTCCATACTTCTTCGATCAAAGACGATTCTTCCTCAGCNTGCACCCTTGTGCCAGGCCCAAACGGGAAAATGGCGCTCAAAATGGCACTCAGTATCACCAGGCAAGGAAAGTGGATCTTCCATGGCGATCCTACAGGCCATGAAAACCTTTTTCTCATGAGCTGCATGACTCGGCTTCGGAATCGTCAAACCACTCATCTTCAGGGTCGAATGCAGGAACGGGAATGTTAATGATCTTCATTTTGCCAATCGCGCGGTGGCGGCAGCCTGGCTTGATCATGATGGCCGACATCGGCTTGANGGGGAAACGTTCCCCATCCAACTCGATTTCACCTTCCCCTTCCAACACCAGATAGATCTCAGTCAGGCNTTTGTGATAGTGCGTTCGAGCATCTTCCTGAATATCCACAAGATGGAGTGTCGCAGTCTGATTTTCAGGGTGGTCAAAGGCTCGTCTGGCAAACCCGCACGGACAGCGAACCGGATCAATTTCATCCAATTGTGTTCGTTCAAAGCGTTGAGTCATCTACCTAGCATGCCTCAAGCCAAGAGGGCACTCAATCTTCAATCAGGCAATCACCCGCGATCTGTGGTATCCCACTTTGCTTCTTTGTTCGGAGGTGCGATCAACCAGCCAAAAAAGGAGTGGTAGGGGTGGACNTCCTGAGTAGGCCTTCGGTTCTTTTCCAAAGGNAAGCCGAGATTGGCCCANGCAAAGATGGANCCTTCCANNTTGAACACTTGTTGCCAGCCTTCANCNATTAGGTCATTGGCAAGTTTGGAGGAACGATATCCAGCCGAACAGTAGCAAACGATGGGAGTGTTNTTGTCGGCGATTTGACGTATGACCTCCACGCAGACCTTGGGGTCCACGTGTTTGGCTTCAGTCAGATGGCTCGTCTCATATTCTTCCCGGTGGCGCACATCCAAGAGCACGGGTCCTTGGCGATTGCCATCCTGCATCCAGGCCAACAAGTCCTTTGGTGCCATTTGAGTCACTCGGCCAAAGCGGAACCGCACGGCGAAGCGGATGATCCAAAAAGCTCCCGCTCGAAACAGACCGATCCATGAGGCTCTGTGCATTGTTTTACGAGGATCCCAACAAAAGATTCCCCATGCAAGGAGCACTCGTTTTTATTTTTGATGGTTTGCGGCGAATACCACTGGCTCCAGTCAGGCGAACTGAACCTGCAAGCCAGACCTCCCCATCCCTGCCGATTGGTTGAGCAGCGTCTGCGTCAGATGAGTCTGTGAGGTGTTCGTGAGCTTCGGTAAAAAGTAGCCAAGCGAGTCATGATACAAGACTGTCTGAATCCGCGAGGTATGACTTGTGCTTGAGCTGAAGAGTCCGCATAAATAATTATCATGGCTCTCCAACCTTATCCCACCTGCTTTGTGTTTCGCTTGAAAATGGGATGGATACTTTGGTTGGTCTCATGCCTGTTGTTGGGTTGCCGCCCTGAGAGCGATATCAAGGTCCTTCGTCTTGCGCACACGCTGGACACCACTCATCCCGTGCATGCAGCTCTGGTTTTCATGGCCAAGGAGCTGGAAACCCGGTCNGCTGGNCGGATGCGCATCAAGATTTATCCCGGCAGTCAACTGGGCTCCGAGCGCGAAACCATTGAGTTGCTGCAGCTGGGTGCCGTTGATCTTGTCAAGACATCGACTTCGCCCCTCGAGGGATTCATCCCCGGGATGGGTGTTTTTGGGATCCCCTATGTGTTCAGGGGTTCTGAACATTTCTGGAAGGTGCTCGAAGGTGAGATCGGGCAGGAGCTGCTTTCGGCAGGGGTCCACCAGAAACTCAAGGGTCTCTGTTACTACGATGCTGGCAGCCGGAGTTTTTACACCAAGGAGAAAGCAGTGCGTTCCCCAGACGATCTGAAAGGTCTGAAGATACGCGTGCAGAACAGTCGCACTTCCATGGAGATGATTGATTCCATGGGAGGAGCTGCCACCCCGTTGTCTTTCGGNGAGCTTTATTCAGCCTTGGATCAGGGAGTGGTGGATGGTGCGGAAAACAATCCGCCAAGCCTTCTTTCTTCCCGCCACTACGAGGTGTGTAAATTTTACTCACTTGATGAACACACCATGGTGCCGGACGTGGTTCTGATTGGTACTGAAACCTGGAATCGACTGACTCCGGATCAGCGTCAGTGGCTTCAACAGGCGGTGGATGCATCGGTGCCATTCCAAAGGGATTTGTGGGCTACCAAAACAAAGGAAACCATGACCGCATTGGAGGAGGCTGGGGTGGAGATCATCCATCCGGACAAGTCCCTTTTTCAGAAAGCTGTGGCTTCACTGCACGCCGGTTTTGAGGGAACGGAGGCCGGCAGGTGGATGCAGCGGGTTCTCGAACTCCCATGAACAAGCCATGAATCCTCTCAAGACCATTCAACAGATAGGAGTTCGGTGGCTGGAGCGCCTGCTCATCTTGCTCATGGGCCTTCTGGTTCTGGACGTCTTGTGGCAGGTCACGTCCCGATTTGTGATCCAGCGACCGAGCCAATGGACCGACGAGCTTGCTACCTTACTTATCATCTGGGTTGCCATGATCGGCGCCAGTGTCGCTTTCATTAGGGGGCAGCACCTTGGAATGGATTATTTCATGGGGAAATGTTCCAGATCCGTTCAGGACTTGATGGAACGTTGGATTCATTTTCTGGTGGCGGTCTTCGCCCTGATGATTCTGATGATGGGTGGGGTTCGGTTGGTGACCCTGACCTTGCTGACCGAACAATTGTCTCCCGCGCTGGGGGTCAAGATGGGATATGTTTATCTCGCGATCCCTTTGAGTGGTCTTGTTATTTTCCTGAATGCGCTGGCAGGCCTTTTCAAGCGGAGCCTTGCATCCTCAAGCTCCAGTGCGCAAACGGAGGACAAGAGATGATGTCACCCGGCTGGGTCCTGTTGTGGTCCTTTCTCCTGTTCCTGGTCATGAATGTGCCGGTGGCGGTCTCTATTTGCCTGGCAACCTGGCTGACTGCCTGTCTGGCCATGGGGAGTCTGGACATTGCTGCGGCAACCGTGGCTCAGCGGATGGCCACCGGGGTCTACAGTTTTTCGCTACTGGCCATTCCTTTTTTCATCCTCAGTGGCCTTTTGATGGGCAGGGGAGGCATTGCGCGACGCCTGATGGACCTTGCCGCAGCTCTGGTGGGTCGATTTCCCGGAGGGCTGGCGTTGGTGAATGTCCTTTCCTGCATGATGTTTGGCGCTGTCAGTGGGTCGGCCACCGCGGCCGTTTCTTCCATTGGTGGTTTCATGATTCCGGAGATGGAGCGTAAAGGTTATGGCAAGGATTTCAGTGTGGCCCTGACCATCACTTCAGCGACGACCGGACTTTTGATTCCACCTAGCAACATTATGATTGTTTACGCGTTGGTTTCGGGGGGAACGGTATCCATCGCCGCTCTCTTCATGGGAGGCTTGCTTCCCGGGGTGGTTTTCGGGCTGCTGCTCATGCTGACGGCTGCCTGGATTTGTCGTCGACGGGGATACGGCATGCAATCTTCTCAGGAGGGGCAAAATGTCTGGCGGGCATTCAAGGGGGCTTTTCTGAGTCTGCTGCTCATTGTGGTGGTCCTGGGGGGTATTTTAAAGGGAGTCTTCACCGCCACCGAGGCTGCTGCCATTGCCGTTGCCTATGCATGGGCCCTTTCCGCATGGGTGTATCGCGAGGTCGGCTGGAGGGATCTGCCTGAATTGCTCCTTCAGGCAGGGATCACGACCGCTGTGGTCTTCCTTTTGATTGCCACCTCCATGGCCATGTCATGGATTCTGACCCTGGAAGATATTCCTCAGCAAGTCTCAACCATGATGTTGGGCATCAGCGAGAACCCCGTGATGCTGTTGTTACTGATCAATGTGTTGTTGTTGGCTGCAGGGACTTTCATGGACATGACCCCGGCGGTCTTGATTTTTACACCGATTTTCTGGCCTGTCGTTCAGGAGCTGGGAATGACCCCCGTCCATTTCGGTATCATGATGATTGCCAACCTGTGTATCGGGCTTTGCACGCCGCCGGTGGGTACGTGTCTTTTCGTAGGATGCGGCGTGGGCAAGACGCGCATGTCGCGAGTGACTCCCGAAGCCATTCCCTTTTTCCTGGCTCTTTGGGTTGCCTTGATGCTGGTCACTTTCGTACCCTTTCTGACCAATTGGCTTCCTGCAGCGCTTGGGATGCAGTAACCGACTTTTATCTATGAGAGAGCAACCGTTTATTCACGATCATTTTCTGCTGCAGACTCAGACTGCTCAGGACCTTTATCATCAGTTTGCCGCCAAACAACCCATCTTTGATTTTCACTGCCATCTTCCCCCCGAAGACATTGCATCGGACAGGCGTTTTCAAAATCTGTTCGAAATCTGGCTGGAGGGGGATCATTACAAATGGCGAGCCATGCGATCCAACGGAGTGGCAGAACGTTACTGTACGGGAGAGGCTGATCCGCTGGACAAATTCAAGGCCTGGGCCTCAACGGTGCCACAGACTCTCAGAAACCCCCTCTACCATTGGACGCATCTCGAACTGGCTCGCTATTTTGGGATTACCGATCCGCTGAATGAACAGACCGCGCAGACGATCTGGGATCAGGCCAACCAGCAGCTGGCTGGGGATGGACTGACCACGCACGGGATCCTGAAACGCTTTGATGTGCGGGTCGTTTGCACGACCGATGATCCGACCGATGATCTGCGGCACCATCAGCAATTGGCTACCTTGCCTCTTGAGACGCGTGTCCTTCCCGCCTGGAGACCCGACAAGGCTTTTGCTGTGGATGACCCGCAGGCCTTTCATGCATGGATCGGTCAACTCGAGGCATGCATCGGAGAGAAGGTGACTCGACTCGAGGGCTTTTTGGAAGCATTGGACCAGCGCCTGGATTTCTTTCATGCTCAGGGATGTCGACTCTCCGATCATGGCCTCGCTCGCTGCCCGATGCCTTTTGATGATTTTTCAGTAGTGTCGCAGATTTTCCAGGCGGCGTGCCAGGGAGAGGCGCTGGATGCCCATGCAAGAGATCAATTTACAGGGTATGTTCTCTCCTGGCTGGGCGAGGGCTATGCCAGGCGTGGATGGACCATGCAGATGCATCTGGGGGCCTTGCGCAATAACAACCGACGCTTGCTCAAGGCCCTTGGACCGGACACGGGTTTTGATTCGATTGGCGACCAGACTCAAGGCTCAGCACTTTCGGCTTTCCTGGATGGTCTGGATTCCAGGGATCAGCTCCCCAGGACGATTCTCTACAATTTGAATCCTGCGGATAATTATCTCTTTGCCACCATGATCGGCAATTTTCAGGACGGCACCATCCCCGGCAAGGTGCAGCTAGGTTCCGGATGGTGGTTTCTGGATCAGAAGGAGGGCATGGAGTGGCAGATGAACGCGCTTTCCAATCTTGGATTGCTCTCGCGCTTTGTCGGCATGGTCACCGATTCGCGCTCCTTCATGTCCTATCCCAGGCATGAGTATTTTCGCCGGGTCCTCTGTAACCTGCTGGGTCAGGATGTCGAGGAAGGCCAGATCCCCGATGATCCCGAATTGTTGGGCACCATGATCCAGAATGTTTGCTACGGCAACGCCGATGCCTACTTCGGCTTGTCGCATGGCAATTGAACCATGCTTCGGATTCAGGCTATTCAGGATCCAGACGCGCCTGTGCTCCGTCCGTACCGCCAGATGCGCAAGATGACGGACACGCATGGCCAGGGACTCTTTGTGGCAGAGGGGCACAAGGTGGTGACGCGGCTGGTGGAATCTCCTCTGAAGATTCACTCGGTGTTACTGGACGCCACATGGATGGAAAGGCTCAAGGCCCCATTGGAGGCGCGCCATGAGCAGATCGATGCCTTCGTGACCAGCAAGGAAACCATTCAGGCGCTGACAGGCTTTGGATGCTTTCAAGCCATCAAGGCAGTGGCTTCCATTCCCACTCCATCGACGCTGGAGCAACTTTGTAAGCAGGGTTCACACCCGCGTTTTCTGGTGGCCATGGATGGGCTGACAAGTGCGGACAATGTCGGCGCAGTGGTTCGCAGCGCCGTGGGATTTGGAGCCGATGGTCTGATTGTGGGGCCAACCTGCTGTCCGCCCTACTTGCGTCGATCGGTGCATACCAGCATGGGAACCCTTTTCAACTTGCCTGTTCATCATGCCTCGGTACTTGCCGATACCCTGCATGAGCTGAGTGCCACAGGTTTTCGCAATATTGCCGCCCATCCCCATGCCGATGCCCAGCTCGTCGAACAGGTCTCCCTGAAAGAAGATATTTGCATCGTCATGGGGAGCGAAGGCGAGGGGCTTTCTGCATCGGTGCTGCAAGCTTGCGAGAGCTCGGTCATGATTCCCATGGCCAAGGGGACCGACTCACTTAACGTGGCCAGCGCAGCTTCGGTTTTTTTCTATGAAGTGATGCGGCAGCGACAAGGAAACAAGGGGGGGTGAAATCCCTGGCAGTCTCCTCAAATTCCTGCTTCAGGAGGGACCTTACTTACTGTCGTAAAAGGATGATGGCTTGTTGACGTCATCTCCAAGTCCGAATTGAGGGAAGGCTTTCATGGAAAGCATCACCGAAAGGGTGATATCCTTTTCCTGTCCTCCGCGCGGGTTGCGCATCCGCAAGTCAAATGCCCCGGTGAAACTTCTGAAATCTCTATAAAGAGTGTAGGCATGCTCTTCCAGTCTTCCGTCACTGGCTTCGTAGTGCTGGTTGAGGCGAGCACCCCAATTCTCATTGATCCGATAATANAAACGNGAATAGAGCGCATTGTTTCCCGTGCCCCAGGGGGTANTATTNTCCTCACCCCAATACTCCGGATCATCACGCACATACATGTGACCCAGCTTCATGCTCCAGACGTTGTTGGGTAGGAAAGTAATCCCCTGATCGGCAACACGAAGGGCGGATTCCTCGAGGCTGTAACGGGCGATACTCTGAAGACTCCACCATTCTCTGGGCTGAACGTGCAGGTCAGAGGTGAAGTCTGCCAAGGCTCCCTGGCCGGGTTCAGGATCGAGCCTCCAGTCTGCAAAGACATTCCAGTCCATCAAAGAATCCACCTGCCTCTCATCTCCACGTTTGGTTTGAAACAGGTTGCGAAGCCCCACGCGCATGACGTTCCGGGCATCCACCGCATCGATGGCGTTGAAGGCAGGGAAATCAACAGGAAGCATCATCAGGGTGGGCATTTCATAATCGAACTGGGGAAGGGCCGTGGGGCGCGCATTGGGCTCAGGCACGAAAACATACTGGATGGAAGGCATGAGCACATGTCGAAGCCCGTCGGCATCCAGCCACGAGCTCCTGAAATCAGCATCCACTCGGGAGAGTTTGGTGGAAATCTCCGTGCCGGCGTGAAACACGTATCGCTTGGCTTCTCGGTGGTCCTGAACCGGATCCGAGCTCAAGGTGTTGGAATAATACCCATAGCGCCCTCCCAGTTTGGGCGTGAGCGTCAGCCATCCGGCATAGGTTCTTGGCATCAGGATTTGGTGAAAGGTATCCAAGCGAGCAGCCTCAAAGGACCTTCCGCGTTCATAGCGAAAATTCCTGGCGAAATAACCAGCTGTCGTCTCACTCTCATAAAAGAAGGGAGAGTTGCCCAGCTTTTGACGCAATCCGGTGAGTTTGATTTCAGGCAGGCGTTCCACCCGGTTGAAAAACGTGTTCAGCTGAGGTTGTGCCACAATCGAAAGGGCCGCGTTGCGCCACTGTTGATTGATTTCCACATAAGATCTGGGCTGGGTGTTTTGTCGATGAAAGGACTCGAAGAAATCCCGATTCATGAGTGGGTCACTGAGCTTCTGAAAGGCTGCCTTGGCGGTCAGGTTCGGCCTGAGCGTTGCCTGATGAAACCAGCCGAATCGGTAACGATTGGGATTGAGCCAATCTTCCTTGCNGGAGGNGAAGTTTGCCGGGNCAGGGATTTTTTCCCTATCCGACATGAAGTAACTTTCGAANGTNCCTNAGCCGAGTTCCGNTCCGAAATNATACTCCAGATCCGGTCCACCTGCGAGGCCTCTTGCCGTCCGATAGTCGAGATTGAATNTTGCCGATAGTTGAGGGTTCAAATTCAGTTCATATTCATTGAGGAGAAAGAGCCCGTAGCGCGATCGATAGCCTGGAGTAAACTGATAAGCGCTGCTNCTTTCTCCCTGNGTGGCTCGCAGGAAAGGGATNTAGAAAAAAGGCGTCTTGCCAGCCATNAGGCGCGTGTTCCGCATCGTAACCTTCTCCCTGTCCCGGACGCTCAGAGAACCCACTTCCGCCTTGAGGGCAGGTTGTTGATCATCATCAGTGGAGACCATGGCATCCTCCATCAGATAGGCGCCCGTGGCTGGGTCGGATTGAATGGACCCACTGGACATGACAAAAGGAGATTTTCCGGCGCGGAAGGATGAGGTGCGTATTTGCCTGGTCTGGATATTGTATTGCAGGAATTCGCCTCTCCATACCAGTCCCGACTGGTGCATGGTGATATTGCCTTCGGCAAGAAGNTCGCCGCTATCGCCATCCACGGTCACTCGGTCCGCNATGATGGAGGCGGGTCCGAGTTGGGCTTCACGGATCTTGATCATGACACCATCGTAGGCCACNGTGATGTTGGAGGTCGGGCTGTAGGCAAAGGCACCCTCTCGNTGTGGGATGATCTCCCAGTCGGTATCTTCCCATTGGGCTGCCTGCCCCATGATCAGTGAGAAATAGAGTCCAACAACCCCAAGAAATTTCAGCCCTCGTCGCATGTGCGGGAGGATACTGCCAAGATTGCTATCGAATGCCAAGATCAGAACCTTTGCCCGGATAGTTATCCCACGATTCTTCCGAAGCGCTTGTCCAGTTCGCTCAAGCTCATCTCGATGAGGGTCGGGCGTCCATGTGGGCAAGTGTAGGGCATGTGACAGGCCTTGAGGTCGAGGAGAAGTTTCTCCAGTTCTTCGCTTCGAAGGTCATCATTGGCTTTGACCGCATGACGGCACACTGTCTTGGCAATCATTTCCTCACCCAGACGCATTTTGTTGACATCCCCTGAAGCCATCAGCGTATCCATCACATCGAGGAGGAACTGGCGTGACTTCTTTGTTTTCACAAAGGGGGGGAGGGCTTCAAGAATGAAGGTGTTTTGTCCAAATTCCCGGATGCCGACCCCTAATTTTTGAAACAGTTCAATCGATCGATTCAGAAAATCAGCATCGGTTGGCTTGCACTCAATGGTTTCAGGAAGAAGAAGGCCTTGAGAGGGAGCCTCCCCATCCTCCATGCGCGAAAGCATTTGTTCAAAAAGAACCCGTTCGTGGGCTGCATGTTGATCCATGAGCACCATCCCGAGATCCGACTCCANAACGACNTAGAGTTTTGCNATCACGCCCACCAGNTTCAAAGGTCTGGTTAAAATGGGCCCCGGTGGTCTTGAAAGGTCTGCTGAAGAGGGCTGGGGGGAGAAGCTTTTTGGCCCGGCAATCCCATCCGTGGAGAAGGACTGAGGATCTCCAGCGGTATGCGCTTCCCACAAACCATGTTGTTTCTCCTGCGATGAGAGGGGCGGTTTGCTCGATTCACGTGGTCCCGAGCGGTGAAAGTCGGGATAGAGTGGAGTGAGGTCCTTGTTGGAAGGTTCTTCGCCGGGAACGTTCGAAAACTCAGATGGNGCAGACACCTCGCGGAGTGTCAGGCGGTCTTCAAGACCATCGGGTGAGGGATCCAAGGGCTGATCCCTCTCCTGGTGAGCCATTGCATACTGGGTCAGGGTTCGCTTGATCGCTCGGATCACACATTGTTTGACGGCATATTCATTGTGAAAACGAACTTCCTTTTTGCCTGGGTGAACATTGATATCCACAAAAGCAGGGGACAGCTCAATGAACAGGCAACAAACCGGATGCATGCCTTTCATGAGGGCCGTGTGGTAAGCTTCGCGCAGGGCAAAGTTCAGGGCCTTGTTCTCGACCGGACGACGGTTGATGAACAACCATTGGTCACTGCGTGTGGATCGTCCGACACCCGGCGCACCAATATATCCCCAGATGGCAATGTTTTCTTCCTCNAAATGATCTCCGGATTCCTGGTGCACCTTGGTTTGGATGGTGTCCTTGAATTGNACAGCAAGACGNTGCCAGGTGTTTTTCTCGATTTGTTGCATTCGCTCTTCCAGAGCCTGCATTCTGGAATCTGGAGAACCGTCGCATTTAATGGGATTGAGATGCCACAGGGTGCGCTGATCCTGGATGAGTTTGAACCCCACCTCGGGGTGTGCCAGTGCAGCAAGTCTCAAATATTGTGAAATGTGGGATTTCTCCGTTTCCTTGGTTTTGAGGAATTTGCGGCGGGCCGGAAGATTGTAAAAAAGTTGCCTTACCTCGATGGTGGTTCCCGGAGGGCTGGCAGCGGCTTCCACCTGCATCAGCTTTCCCCCNTGCACCTGAATGCGNGTGGCTTCNGGGCTCTCAGAATCCCGTTCACGGGTGGTCAGGGTGAATCGACTGACACTGGCGATACTGGGCAAGGCCTCGCCACGAAAGCCCATGCTCTGGATAGACGTTAGGTCAGAGGCCTCCTGAATCTTGCTGGTGGCATGGCGCTCCAGACACATCAAGGCATCATCCCGATGCATGCCGACGCCATCGTCAGTGACTCGAATCAAGCTGCGTCCTCCGGCATCCAGCTCGATGGTNATGCGCCTGGCTTGGGCATCAATGGCATTCTCCACNAGCTCCTTGACCACACTGGCCGGTCGCTCGACGACCTCGCCTGCTGCAATCTGGTTGGCTACGTGGTCGGGTAGCAGGCGGATACGATTCATAAAATCACCATAAAAGAGGAGTGAACGAGGCTGCAATCACGGTTTTTGGCTTCCACCCTTCCCTGTTGCCAGTCATCGGGGCCTTTGGTATAGATGCTGGATGTTGGAGCCCCAATACATCAACTTGCAACCCACTGAAATCGGCGTTCTGGATTCTGCCTCGGCNATTTTTTCCGCCAAAGTAGCCTCGGGCAAGGTGGGGCCTGAAAACGAAGACCAGGTGATCGAGGAATCTGTGGCTCAAGCCATCAAAATGGCCAAGATCGTGGAAAACGCGGTCAAGACCAAGGGCGAGATCCGTGGAGGTTATTGAGGATCCATTGCCNGGCATCCTATGGCCCGTGTGTCTCTTCAGCTTATCCTTCGCCGCCTCTTTAAAAAGCATCGATCGTTCTCTTGAGTGGAATCTCAATCCACTCCTTTCAGTGCTTGTGAGCGCCTCTTCTATTTGGCTCACCTTTGTTGAACCTGACTTTTGTCTCTGAAGGGACTCGCTGCTCCTTGACCTTTGGCTTTTTGGGTGTCCTTTAAGAACATGATCAAAATTCTGAATTGTCCCGAGCAGGACTGCGATACCCAATGGGATTCCTTGTCCGAGGGCGACAATGCCTACACCCGCTTCTGTTCCCGCTGTTTCAAGAAAGTCCTTCTGGCCCAAGACGACAAGATGAGGGAGGATTACATCCACTCCGGTGCCCTGGTCGCTGGCCCATCCAAGGAGTGCTGAGCATGGATGCCCCCCATCACGTCATACTGCTTGCTATGCATCGATTCGCCTGATCTGCGCCGCCCCCCCCTGCCGGAACACCATGTCGCACACCACAGATCATGATCGCCCTGTTGCGGTGATGACGGCGGCTCAGGAAGGCATGCTTTGGGGATCCCTGGTGTCGGATGCCCTGGCCATGCCAGCTCATTGGTATTACCAGCGCGATGCCATTATCAGGGACTATGGGGTCATGGGCGATTACCGGACGCCGACAAACCCCCACCCGGACAGTATCCTTTGGAGAAGCCATTATGAACCGTTGAATGACCGCGGTGAAATCCTCCATGAACAAGCTGTCTTTTGGGGCAAGCGCGGCATTCACTACCACCAGTTCCTCGAAGCAGGAGAAAACACCCTCAATGCGCAATTGGCTTTGATGCTGGCCGAACAGATCAAGAAGCAGGGTGGCTACATTCCCTCGACCTTCCTTGAGGCGTACNGTGATTTCATGCTGACCCCCGGTTCCCATCGCGACACCTATCTTGAGGAATGTCATCGTCGATTTTTTGAAGCCCACGCTCGTGGAAGGGCACTTGAACGCTGCGGCGCTGTCGATGGCCACATTGGCGGTTTGTTTTCTGTGGCGCCCCTGGTTGCCCTGCACAAGGGTTCATGGCCTGAGTTGCGGAAGATCGTTCGTCANCAGGTGGCNTGGACGCATCGCCACGAAGGGGTCCTGAAGTCAGCCGAGGTGATGGCACGTGTCCTCTGGGCGGTTCATGAGGGTGAACCGTTGAGAGAGGCGNTCGAGCGGCATGGAAACGANTTTTTTTCAGCCCGCAAAGCAAGTCCATGGCTCCATCAGGAAGATGCCGTGGTCATGGACCGACACTTCAGTGCTGCCTGCTACATCGAACATGCCTTTCCAGTCACNTTGTATCTTGCCTGGAAATACGCAGATGATTTTGAGGCGGGNCTCATGGCCAACACCCATCTGGGTGGTGATAACTGCCACCGGGGGATGGTCATGGGTGCCNTGATTGGGGCGGCAGTGGGTAAGGAGGGNATTCCCGGGCCGTGGATCCAGGAGTTGAAGGCGCATCAGGCGTTGGCGGCATTGACAGAACGGACAACGGGTGATGCTCCNATGGATCACGATCGAGGATCCTTTTGATGATACCTNCNATCTCCATGGCTGCGTCTCGTGATCAGGCGCTGAGTGCTCTAAATGATTTTTTACCCAAGGTTCCGTTTTACGGGCAAAAGCGCAATCGCGTCATCCCCGGGCATGAAGATGTTTCCCGACTCTCGGGAGCTCTCCGACACCGTCTGATCCAGGAGTCGGAAATAGTTGACGCAGTATTGCATCACCACTCCTTTCAGGCGGGTGAAAAGTACCTTCAGGAAGTCNTCTGGCGAACCTATTGGAAAGGATGGCTGGAATGGCACCCCTCGGTCTGGGCAGATTACAAGCATTCGCTGAAAGCATGGCATGATGGTGCCGATGATCGCGCCCAGGAGAGGGCAGTTGCCCTGATGGAGGGTCGCTCCGGGGTCGCGATCATGGATTTCTTTGCACAGGAACTCACGCAAACGGGATACCTCCACAATCATGCCCGCATGTGGTGGGCCAGCTTCTGGATTCATGTGGAGCGCCTTCCCTGGTATGTGGGTGCCGACTTCTTCATGCGTCATCTCTGCGATGCTGATGTCGCCAGCAACACGTTGGGCTGGCGTTGGGTGGCAGGTTTGCAGACGGCCGGGAAGAGCTATCTGGTTCGAGCCTCCAACCTCAGGAAGTACTGTGAGCCATCCTTGCTGGAAGCCCACCAGGCAGGATTGGAGCGCCTGGAGGACGGTGTGGTGGAGGCATGGCCCGCTTCTTATCTCACTATCCCATGCGTCGAAACGCTTGGTCGTCCAACGGCCGATTTGAGCCGATGGGTGGATTGTCGGGTAGGCTGGTGGGTTCATCCTGAAGACGGACTTGCCGACCAGAAGCCTCTTCAAAAAGCAAATCCTGTGAGTGTGCTGTGCACGAGTCGNGTCCATGAAACACTGAGGAGCTCAGTNAGCGCTCCTTCGCCACGCTATCGACATCAAGTGGCCGATGATGTCCGGCAGCGCGTCCTGTCTTTCATGGGATCCGGAGATAGAGTTCCTACGGTTGAACCATCCGAGCATTGGATGGAGTCCTTGGTGCAATGGGCCTCCAAAAACCATCTGGAGGCCGTCCTGGCCTATCGACCTTTTGTGGGATCTATNCACGATCAAGTGACCGATCTTGAGATCCAATTGGAGGCCGCTGGTGTGGCCATTGTATGGGTGGAACGCGAATGGGACACCACCTGGTTTCCATACGCTAAAAAGGGCTTCTTCCCTTTTTGGAAGTCTGCCGGACAACAACTTCAGGCCCGTCAGATTTCCCTGACATCTTAGATGAGCAAGGGCTGTTGTTCGTTGGAGGGGGAGCTGCCGGTTTTTGGGNTGGGATCGCGTCTTCCCTTGCGGCTGCCATGCTTGAGGAAGACGGCCTTGGCCTCCTGACGCGTCTCTGCCCGGTTTCGGAAAGCAGCCAGTTTTTGTCTGGCTTCACGATAAGCGGTTGCATGTTCAACCACAGGTCGAGGGTAGTCTTTGCCGATCAGGCATCCCGCCTGATCCTGCTGGTCCAATGTCATCAGGTGTGGTTCTGCCAGATAGCTGAGCGGAACTCCCTCCAGCTCAGGGACCCAGCGTCGAATGAAGGTTCCCTGTGGATCCTGGTCCCTCGCCTGCTTGGCTGGCGAGTAGATTCGAATCGTATTGATGCCCGTGGTCCCGGACTGCATCTGAAATTGGCTGAAGTGGATGCCGGGTTCGAAATCCAGGAACAATCCACCCAGATACATGGCCGGTTCCCTCCAGTGAAGCCAGAGGTGATAGCTGGAAAAAGAAGCCANCATGGCCCGCATGCGGAANTTAAGCCATCCCGTGTGCCGGAGTGCGCGCATGCAGGCATCCACCATGGGGTATCCCGTCAAACCCTCCTTCCAGCGCTCAAAATAAGAGGCATTGAAGGTATCTTCCCGCATTCCGTCATAGGAGCGACACAGATTGTGAAATTCCAGTTCTGGTTCGTCCTCCAGTTTCTGCATGAAATGGCAGTGCCACCGCAATCGGCTTTCAAAAGANCTTATGGAAGGCACCCAGGTGGAAGGGATGNCCTCACCTGAGGCCCGCTGGGCCTTCAAGGTTTCCCGTCGGCTTCGGGCTGCCTGTGTCACCGTTTTCATCGAAAGACAGCCCCAGGCCAGATAAGGACTCAAGCGACTGCAGCCAGTCCATCCCTCCTCNGGGCTGGACATGTCGCTTCGNTAATGGNCGCTGCGTTGATGCAGAAAGGAATCCAAGGTGGCGAGTGCCTGCGATTGACCTCCGCGCTGTGCATCCTGCACCGNGGANGGTTGAATGCCGGTAAGCTGGGCGGCTTCGGACAGGTGGATGCCGTGGATCCTGGGTCCCCGTATCGCCTTGGGAGAGGGGGCAGTCTCCTGTGCCATGTGTTTTTCCCAACGAGNCGACCAACCATTTCGGTTTCGGAGTCTACGAACCACACCGTCCTGTCGGTATTCGTGCCATGGCACACCATGGGTGCGGCACCATTCGGCGACGCGCTGATCTCGCCGATAGGTGATTCCGTTACCTGTTTCAGCATGGCTCCGTAGGCTGNCCACGCCATGGTGTTGATGCAAGTCGCTCAACACCTGGACCATNTCACCTTGCAGGAGCGTGAGCCNCGATTGGAGCTTGCGGAGAGANACTTNCAACTCCTCGAGGGATTCGAGAATGAAACGGTGATGGTGAGCCGCATATTCCCTCGATTCCAGGATCTCCGGTTCAAAAACGTAGAAACACAGCACGTTTCGGTCACTNGAAGCCTCGAGNAGAGGACGATGATCGGTGACTCGCAGATCTCTCTTGAACCAAACGAGGTGAAGGGGTTGCATCTTGCTTAGNCTNATGACCGNTAGGTAACGCATCACGGCACGCGGATCAAGGGGCAGTCGGTTCTTTTTCCTTCATGGAACCCGCAATACCCAGTAGAGAAATGATTTTTTGGTCGTGATCTGGTGTTGATTGTGTTGGACTGAAANATCCCATGATTCCACAAATTCGCCATGGACAGAAGTGTTCCAAGGGTTGCAGTGCGCCCTTTCGGCAAGGCTATCCCATGATGGAGCGACAGCATCAGGCCAATCAGTGCGTTGTGGNTGGCTTGTGGTTCACGCATGGCCTTTCCGTGGCGACCTTTCTTCTTGCATGCCTGACGATGATATCCGGCATGCTTGCCCAGGAACCACCTGTTTCTCAAAGGAAAGTCTTGCGGCTGGGTTTCACTGATTATCCACCTTTTGCCTATCAAGAGGATGGTGAATTCCGCGGGTTTGACATCGAATACATTCAGGCCATTGCCAAGGAGATGGGTTCCACAGTGGAAATGGTCGAATTCGAAACGATTCCCCAATGCCTGCAGGGTCTTCAGGATGGTTTGATAGACATGGCAGCTGGAGGCCTTTCCATGACTGCTGAAAGGGAAATGCTCTTTGATTTTTCCCATGCCTATTATGAATCAGGCTTGGTGATTGCTGCTGTAAGCACCAAAGCCAGCTTCATGCGCAGCTTTTTTCAGGCAATCACCGATCCCACCATTCTGCTGACCTTGTTGGGGTTTCTGTTTTTCATTTTCATTTCCGGATTCGTATTCTGGTTGTGCGAACGCAAGAAAGTAGAGCGCCTTCAAGGGCTTCGACGAGGGCTGGGGGAGGGGATGTGGTTGTCGTATGCGACGGCAACGACCATTGGCTATGGCGATGTGACTCCGAAAACCTTGCTGGGGCGTATCGCAACCGTACCCATTAGTTTGATCGGGTTCATCGTCATTGGTTCCATCTCCGGATTGGTGTCTTCCTTGATGACGATTGACCAAATGGAAGCGCACCTTCAATCGCTGGGTGATTTGTCGGGAAGAACCGTTGCTTATCAATCAGAAACCGCCGGAGCAGCCCTGGTGCAGCAGCTGTCCAGAATTCATCGCTTCCAGTTGCACGAAGTCAGCAACGAAGCGGAAGCCTTTGAATTGCTCGAGAATCGTCAAGTGGAAGCCTACATCAACGATGCTCCGGGTATCCTTCATTACATAAACCATCAGGGGAAGGGCAGGATTACTTTGATCGGAGACGTCTTTCGAACTCAGCTTTATGCCATCGTCATGATGCAGGGCAACCTGGAGCTCGAAACAATCCGTAAAATCCAGCTCGATCTGCATGAGCAAGGATTGTTGGATGACATGAAGGACAAATACGGTATATAAGCCACCACTGNTTGGGTTGTTACAAAAGAATNCGGTTTTTATAATTGTCAGAACACAAGGGTAGAATAGATCCTTNCTCCATCAATTTCAGCTTTCCACCAAGTTCCATGTCCAGCTCCAAAAGCCATACCTATTTCATGATCGNAGCCATTCTAGCAGCCTTTCTTTTTGCATGGCTGTTACCTGAGTGGGCCAAACACACCAAAGTCGGAGGAGAAGTCTTTCTCAGGTGCCTGATGATGGTGGTGGTACCTCTGGTCATGACCAGTGTGATGAGTGGCATTCTCGGCCTGGGGGACGTCCGCAAGTTGGGGAGGCCTGGTGGAACTGCAGTCCTGTTTTACGTGACGACGACCGTTCTTGCCGTANTGACCGGTGTCCTGATGTTCAATCTGATTCAACCTGGTCAAGGGGTCGTTTCCAGCCTGGATNCCCTTCAGAGCGGATCGCATGCCGAGCAGATGGCCGTGGTGGAGGAAACCAGTCAGCAAAAAAAAGGTCTGGGAGATATTTTTGAGAATTTGCTCTTGATGCTCTTCACGAAGAATTTGTTGCAATCCATGGTCAACATTGAATTGCTTCCGTTGATTGTCTTNAGCCTGATCTTTGCAGGCATGCTCACCACATTGGGNACCCGGATCAAGGCTGTATCCGACTTCGTTCTTGCCTCCAATGATGCCTTGTTAAACTTTGTCATGCTTTTGATGAAATTTGCCCCTGTGGGTATTTTTTGTCTGGTCGCCTCCAACTTTGGCGAGGCTTTTGCCGAAGGGACNTTTGTNTCCACCATCAAGAACCTCGCTTCCTACATGATGGTGGTCCTGGGNGGGCTGTTNATTCANTTCATGGTGACCTTGCCCCTGTTTCTCTGGATACGNACCAGGCGAAACCCCTATCGATTCATGGGGCAGATGAGCGATGCCCTGTTGACTGCGTTTTCCACGGCCAGTTCTTCTGCGACGCTCCCGGTGACCATGGAATGTGCTGAAAAAAATGCCCGAATTTCCCGGAAGTCGATTGATTTCGTTCTTCCTCTTGGCGCGACGATCAACATGGATGGCACCGCGCTCTATGAAGCAGCGGCCGCCCTGTTCATTGCCAATCTTTATGCGGTCTCGCCCGAGGCTCAGGCGGCAGGCTTCGAATTGACCATGGCCACGCAGGTGATCATTGCCGTTACCGCAACCATGGCAGCGATTGGAGCCGCCGGTATTCCCGAGGCGGGTCTGGTGACCATGGCCATTGTCCTCGGTGCCGTGGGCTTGCCAGTCGAATACATGGCCATCATCCTACCGGTGGATTGGTTCCTGGATCGTTTCCGTACAATGATCAATGGCTTCGGGGATTCGGTCGGAGCAGCCATCGTGGACGAGGTCTTCAAAAAACAAATCGATGGGGCTGAGTAGTTGATTCTCAAGGATGCCCCCGAACATTTTTCGGGGGCATCCTTGAGGGTTGAAAAAATGACCCATGACTCAAGCAGATACATGATGCCCATGCGTTCTAAGCTCAAGTGGTTCATGACAGCCACGTTGCTGGTCTCAGTCGCATTGTATTATTTCACCCGAGACGTCATTCCTCGCCAACTAGTGATGTATACAGGGCAGCCGGGTGGGTTTTATCATCAAGTGGGAGCGCACCTTCAGAAAGCCTGGGAAAGCCAAACCCCGGGTCAGCTGAGTCTTCGCACCAGCTCTGGTAGTCAGGAAAACTATCATGCCCTTCGTTCCTCTCAAGCCGATCTAGCCCTGATTCAGGGCGGCGTGGTCGATCTCAACGGTCTGAGCATCATTGCGCCCATCTCTTCCGATCTGGTGCATGTCCTTGTACGTAAAGATGCCGCCATTAAACGTATTACAGACCTCAAGGGGCATGCCATTCTCGTAGGGATGCCGGATTCCGGTATGGCTTCCAGTGCCGAGAAACTGCTACAATTTTATGGGCTCGATGAAAGCAATGCACAATGGATCTACGATTACTTCACTGAGATAGAAAAAAACGGGGATATCGACGCTGCCATCGTCACCGCTGGTATTCTCAATGATGATTTAAACCGTCTGTTGCTGACAGGGGGGTATCGCATTCTGCCGGTGGAGTTTTCGGAAGCCTTTTGCGCGAAAAATGCTTTTTTCACGCAAGCCACCATTCACCGAGGGTTGTACCGCATAGGCGAGGATTTACTTCAGGAGGACATTCCTACTGTGGCGACCAAAGCGCTCTTGGTCGCCAGCAAAAAAATCAGCCTGAAGGTCATCGATCAAATGCTTGTGACCTTGTTTGAGAAAAGCGCCGGCTTGCACTCGCCGGTCATGATCAATGCCCGTGAAGTGCGCCAGCAGCAGGACCTGAGCTTGCACCCGAGGGCGATGCAGTACTTTCATCCTGCTGACCAAATCGGCTACATGGCCAATGTCATAGAATCTCTGGCAGCCTTGAAGGAGCTCGCCGTTGCGCTGGTAGCCGGGCTGTATTTGCTGTGGGATCGCTGGCGGCGCCAACAGGAAAAAGAATTGGCCAAGCAACTTTTCAACGACAAAGAAAAGCTGGACAAACTACTGGCACAGACCGTCGATGTTGAAAGGCGGTATGCCGATGCCCATTCCCAGGAAGATCTTCAGGGCATGCTGCGTCAAGTCATGCAGATTAAAATTCAAGCCCTAGAGGAATTGACCCACGAATCGCTTCGTGGAGATCGAGTGTTCCTGATTTTCATGACCCAGTGCAGCAATTTGATTGACAGTATTCAGTCAAAAATGAACCGCATCAGTTCGGATGCCCGCAACAACCTCAACGACCCACACTGAAAGGCGAGACCTCATGCAATACCCGATCAAACTGAACTTCAAAAAAATCGCCCTGGCTCGGCAAGCCCATCTTTCTGATGCATCCGGTGAATCCATTGCCTACGCGCGACAGAAACTGCTTAAGCTCAAGGAAGAGTTGGAGGTGTTTCGCGACAAGAGCCGCAACGAAAAACTATGTACCATCAAAGCCGATCGCGTGATTGATTTCAGGGCGGCCTATCAGTTCGTCAGTGAAGCTGAACAGGTTTTCGGATCGATCAAACGTGAGGGTTTGAGGTCTCTCTGGAAGGCCACCTACCACCTTCAAACGGCCGATGGTGCACCCTTTGCCACCCTTCGCGAGGAGAAGCCGCTGGCCAAGGTCTTTGATGCGTTCTTTGGTGACATTCCTCTGGTGGGGCTGTTTTGCAATTACGTCTTCAACCCATCCTACCTGCTGACAACCTCCGAAGGGGAGCCGCTTTTTCGGATCAAAAAATCTCCCAGCCTTTTTGGTAACGTGTTCCATATTGAAAAACTTAACGACAGCCACCAGGACAAGGATATTCTCTGCCTCATGGGGATCCTGATGATGGTCTTTCTGGAAAAATCCCGAGGCTAGTCTGGTCTTCTTAAGGGAGATCCTAGGCGCCAATAGTTCATTAGAGGGCCCCCTTTTGCTCATGAAGGAGGGGCCTCTGGTGTCTCCAGTTCAAGCGATCTTCCGCATATTTAACCGGCAATTCGCTTCTCCATGACGAGAGTCATTTGGGCGTGATACATCCAAAGTCCTTCGCTATCATGGCCCTTAAGCCACTAAAAAACACCATGAAGACTTTCTTTACTTTCCCGAGCTTCCGAGACCCTCG
>NYYT01000011.1 GCA_002686885.1 Pedosphaera sp. | reverse complement strand
CCCAGGCGAACGAGCAACTTAGGCAGTTCCAGCCGTCTTTCAAGACCAAAATGGTTTTTTTGCCATGGTTTCCATCTTTCCATCCTAGGTGATTCACAGGAGTTGTTTGAACCAAAAGCATTGATTCGCATGAACTTCCACTCTTCTATCACATCACTTGGAAAGTGTGCAGGTCCTCTTCACTGATGCATAGACAGGCTTTCTTTTTTGCAGGCTTTGATCTAAGGCAGGAGCATGTCCATCCATTGGCCTGCCATATTCGAAATGCTCACCCGGGTGGCTGGTGTTGATTTGCTAACAGCAAAAGCAACCCCTGTGAGGGGTGGTTGCATTCATCAGGCCTTCTGCGTTGAAAACCAGGGAAACAAATTTTTCCTCAAGCTGAATACCCATGATAAAGGACCTATGTTTGCTGCAGAATTTGATGCCCTACAACAACTTGAGAAAACTCAAACACTCCAGGTGCCTAAGCCGATTGCCCATGGGGTCGACGATGGATTTGCATGGCTGGTCACCGAGTTTCTGCATCTTGTTCCTGCAAGCGTCTTGGCTCATGAGGCACTGGGTCGGCAATTGGCGATGCTTCATAATGAGCCACGGCCTCATTTTGGCTGGCATCGGGACAATGCGATTGGCCTCACCTTGCAAATCAATGATGTGAATGCCGAGTGGATGCCTTTTTTCAGGGAGAAGCGGATTGGCTGGCAGCTGGAACTGGCTCGGCGGGATGGATATNTTTTCGATGGCAGCGAACGATTGATGGAATCCATGGAGGTCTTNTTTGCGGGCTATGANCCCTCTGCTGCCTTGCTCCACGGAGATCTTTGGCATGGAAATANCTCCATGCTCTCAGACGANNGTCCGGTGGTTTTTGATCCNGCNTCCTATTTTGGAGACCCAGAGGCCGAATTTGGCATCGTGGAGATGTTTGGTGGGTTCTCGGAGCGTTTCCAAGATGCCTANCGAGAGATTCGCCCCTCGGAACCAGGCTTTGAGCAGCGCCGACATCTTTACCGGCTCTACCACGAGTTGAATCATCTCCACCTTTTCGGAGCCNGGTATGCTGNGGGNTGCCAAAAAACGATCGNGCGTCTTNTAGATTTNCTTTGANCNGNTCNNGTGCTTCTCTTTCAGTCCACNGGCTGCACCTGATGATCCTTGAAGTGCCATATTTTCTCGGCCAGGCGCTCTGCTTCAGGACGGCTGTGAGTGACGTGTAGAATGGTCATGTTCAATTCCTTGTGGATGGACTGTAGCAGCTCACACAGTTCTTCGTGNAGTCCTTCATCCAGGGCGCTCAAGGGTTCGTCCAGGCACAGTATTTTGGGCCGATTGGCAAGCGCTCGTCCCAAGGCGANGCGTTGAGCTTCGCCTCCGCTCAAGCCATCCGGGTAACGATTCAGNAAATGATCGAGAGAAAGCAAACCGCTTAATTCTCGAATTCTCTGATCGATCTCTGCTTGTGGCATGGATTGCACTTCTAGTGAAAAGGCCAGCTGCCTTCCAACGCGCATGTTGGGAAATAGGGCTCGATCCTGNGGTACATAGCCCAAATGACGGGATGCAGGCTTGAGGTGCGTGACATCCTGGTCATTGAGTGTCACGGTTCCNGAACAGATGGGGCGCAAGCCCGCNATGGCCTCNAGTAATGAGGTTTTTCCGCAGCCACTCTTGCCCATGAGTCCTGCGTAGCATCCTGCGGGGACATGCAGGGAAACATCCTCGATGGAGAAATCACCCTGCTTGATGGAAACTTTCTGAAGCTTGATCATGCGTTGATTCTTTGCATGCCGAAGATCCGCGCCAGAACCAGGACTGCCGCGGACAAGGCGATCATCAAAATGGAAACAGAAAGCATTCCTTTGAGATCTCCACTTTGCATTTCGAGGTAGACGGAGGTTGGAAGCACTTCGGTGCGCATTCTGGTAGAGCCTGCAAAAACCAGAATAGGACCAAACTCACCCAAGGACCGCGCCCAGGCAAGGGTTCCTGCAGCAAGCAGTCCCTTGTAAGATTGCGGGAACACCACCCTCCAAAAAGCCTGCGATCGATTGCATCCAAGGGTCAATGCCACCTGTTCATATCGCCGGGGAATTTGATCAAAAGTGACTCGCATGGTTCTTACCGCAAAGGCNCAGGCAACCATGAATTGAGCAAGAACCACTGCGGGTATTTCAAAAACCACCCAGTCACTCAACCAGTGGAAAGGAGGGTAGTTGAATAAAACCAGGAGACTGATGCCCACCACAAGTGGAGGAAGCACAATGGGGATGTCGAGCACTGCGTCCACCAGGGATTGTCCCTTGAATTCGAANCGAGACATCAAATAGCCGATGGGGACGGCTACNGCCAAGGACATGAGAGTCGACAAGGAGCAACTGAATAAACTCAATTGGATGGAATATTGGATCTCGGGCTCACCGAGCGTTTGCCTGAGACTTTNAAAATCGGTGTAGCAGAGATCGGCACAAACCATGAGTAAGATCATGAGNATGTAGAAGCCTGCCAGGCAGATCATCCCGGTAAGGAAGGGTACATCCGATTTGGGTCGATGACTTTGGGCTTGCAAGAAAAGGTGTTTATGGAGGCCACTCAAGGCTGTTTCGAGTTGAGTCCAATCCATTCAAAACCTTGATGCAAAAATGATTGCATGGATTGGTCTGAGAGAATGGTGTTCATGAAGCGCTCCATCAGCTGAGGATAGGCTGAGGTTTTTCCGCTTGCCATGTTCTGAGTCGCCCGGGCTAAAGGATGGTCAATCGGAATGATTTCCAAGTGATCTCCCAAATGCTGGCAGTTGGCCTCGTAAACCAGGGCGACGTCCAGTTTGTCATGCCCTTCCATCTGAAGAATGAGCTCATGTGCTGTAGGGGTAGTGACGATAATCGACTGCTGCTTTCGCAACGAAGACGCAATGCCAAGGTCCTCAAACATGGCATGAGAGAGCGCCCCGAGAGTGCTCATGGCTGGGTCAGTGGTTCCAATTTTCAAATCAGCTTGCTCCAGGTCGCTTAGTTGGCGGATACCATTGGGGTTTCCCTTTCGGACGAGCATGCAAACNCGAGTGGATGACACATCCCGAGGTTGAAGGAAATNGTCTGCCACCATGGATAAATAACTNGCATCACAGGTCATGAAAAGATCTGGCANGAACTCAGGGCCNGAGCGAATGCTGCCAATAAGCGTNCCGCAGCCGGCAAATTGAGTTTCCACNACGCACCCCTCCCGTTNCTCAAATGCCTTGATGGATGGACTGATTGCCTCGCGATTCACACCNCCGCANTAAAAGGTAATGGATGGNGNGAGNGACCACCGGTCTCCATTTGCAGGGCTGTANTGGTGTTTGGCAAAAAAAGCGGCTCCTTTGTCGACAGCNGATAAGTAACGGGCCAGGCGAAGTGCCCAAGTTGGATTTCTGGACTGNGCNGANACATTTGCGGAAATNGTGGATTGNATATTTTCCAGTTCTGGGGTGGGAATGATTTTCAGGCCGAATTGATGGGCGGTTGAATCCCAGATGAAGCCAGCCTGGATCACGTCTGAACTGAGGATGGCTCCTGCCAGTTCGGTGACACGTGGAAAAGTAGCTCTTGCAGCAGTTTGCGTTGATTCCCATAGACCAAAGGCCTTGAGAGCTTCGCGGGTCTTTTGTCCGGCTCCTGCTTTTTCGTCGCAGATACCATATCTTAGACCTGAAGTAGCCAAAGATGACAGGGATTGAGTCGGCAGTTCCTCATCAGAACCCATCGCCAGGACAAGCTGGAACGAAGCCAAGGTCAGATGCTCGGCGATCAGTCCTTTTTCGCGAGCTCTTTGCGAAAAAGAAAGGTCGGCTGGGATGTAGAGGTCACAGCGTGGTGCATTTTGTGCTCTCTCCAGCTCCAGTTTTCCNTCGAGCTCACCGCTGGAGCCATAATCCAAGCGAACGACCACCCCATATTCCTCTTCAAAAGCCTTGGCGGCCTCGGCAACCGGNTTGCGAATGCCGGCAGCGCAATAAACNATCAGCTCTTGNGCNTCACTCNCGACCCAAGGACTTCNAGGACGNCTNTCGGAATCAAGATAGAGTGCCACGAACCAACATAATATCCCCAAAGCACCTAAAAAAACGATGGTTTTTGGGCGAACCTGCGCGGCAGCTTGGTTTTGGTAGAAAAATTGCATAGAACTACCTGTCTGTACGGAAACTGAACCAAAATTCAGGTCTCATCAAGACCATTATAGGTAGTCATCAAGGGTCGTCAGCCAGAATGCCAAATTCCCTGAGAAAAGAATCAGCACATTGAGAATGGCGTTCCAAAAGCATTCAATACGTCCAATATTCAAAGACTGGACAATATATTGGAAACCATTTGCCGAAATGCAATGACCTTAAAAAGATCGTCAAGCATCATGCTCTTTCATGGATGTCTTCGACGGATCCCTTGGAAAGCTGGCCACCTCGTGAAACATCCGAAATTTTGTGTAATTTATCTTGACGCTAATGGACCGGGTTTCTAGATTGGCATCAAACCGTGAGAAATAGATCGGTTAGGAGTAAACAATTTTAGGGAAAGACATTTGATGAATTCGCTCTCACAATTTAAATCGCTTGCTGTGGCCGCTGCCCTTCTAAGCTCAGCTATCGCAGGCCAAGCACAAACTCAGGTTATCTACAACAACACTGGAGATCCTGTCTTAGGAACGTATGCTCCCNCCGACAANTCCTTGGAGTTTGGAGATCAGNTTATTCTCGATGGGGATGCTCGTGTCATAACCGAGTTTCGCTTGGAGTATTACTCATCCGAAGCGGCTGGTGATGCGATCGTGCGATTTCGTTCAAATNCTGGCTCAAATTTGGAACCAGATGAAATTCTTTTTGAAACCGACCACATTCCCCTGGAAGCCAACTTCAACACCATTGAAATCGAGGGTATAGGCGTTCCCATCAGTGGTGACACATTTACCTTCACTATTGAATTTGATGTCGCCGGCACCCAAGACGTAGGTTTGATTCTCCGTAATCCACCTTCCATCGGTTCCAGCTTTGACGATGTTTGGGTCCAGGCGGACACAGGCGACTGGGCCACGCGTAACATCCCGTTGGCTACAGCCAACCTGGCTGCGCAGATCGGCGCTGTGCCAGAACCTTCCACGATTGCACTTTCTATCTTAGGTGCTTTGGCGCTTTGTGGAGCTGCGCGCCGTAGGAAGTAATCCTTCATCTCTTTGTCTTTTGGCGCGAGGCTTGCCTCGCGCCTTTTTTTTTGTCGGAAGCCTATGAGTGACTCATCAGAAAAAACGACTCCGATGATGCGTCAGTATTTGAGCATTCGATCGGAACTTCCTGAGCAGACCTTGCTGATGTTTCGGCTGGGAGATTTTTATGAGATGTTTTTTGAGGATGCCTCTGCAGGCGCCAGTATTCTGAACATCTCCCTTACCAAACGCGGTACGACACCGATGTGTGGTATTCCGTATCATGCAGCCAGCACCTACATTTCCAAAATCCTTGAGGCAGGCAAGAAGGTGGCCCTATGTGAACAAGTGGAAGAAGCCACGCCCGGGAAGTTGGTTAAACGGGCTGTTACCCAGATCTTAACTCCCGGATCCCATTTCGACGATAAGTTGCTTCGCCCCGATGCCAATAATTATTTGGTCAGTTTGATGCGCTCCAATCAACTCTACGGTCTTGCCATGGTAGACCTGACAACTGGAGATTTCCGCGTCGCGACTCTTTCAGATCAGCAGGCTCTTGTTTCAGAGTTATCTCGCATTAGTCCTTCAGAAGTCGTCATTCCTTGCGAGGACAAGCACCTCTCTGCTATCGCAGAGAATCAACGGCTCATCGTTTCACCCCATGACGATTGGGCGTTCCAGGAAGACCCGGCCACGCGCGTTCTCATGGATCACTTCAAGGTAGCTTCTCTGGATGGCTTTGGTCTCAAAAACGCTCCATCAGGTGTGGGAGCTGCGGGTGGTTTGCTCCATTACATGACGCAGCAGTTGCGCCGCGACGTGAGTCATATCACGCGGTTGACGCACTTTCAACCGGATGACTACTTGATGCTGGATGCCACGACCCTCAACCATCTTGAAATCTTCCCGGCTCCAGGTCGAGTAGCTCACAAATCCCCCAGTCTCTATGATGCCATCCATCAAACAGTGACTCCGATGGGCTCCAGACGGCTCAAGGAGTGGCTTGCTCGGCCCCTCATCCAACCAGCGTCCATAAGAGAACGTCAGAAAGCCATTGAGATATGCCGCAATCAGCCAGCATGGATGGAGGCCTTCAGAGGCGAACTCAAACAGGTCAGGGATCTGGAGCGCACGATCAGTCGCTTGAGTGTGGGATCTGGTAACGCGCGTGATTTGATTTCCCTCAAGCTAGGATTGCAAAAAATTCCGACCATCAGAGCGATGATTCAACAAGCATGCGATGCATCAAGGGCAACCAGGCATCGAGAAGATTTTGCTTCCGAGGTGGAAAACCTGCCTTTTGGATCTCTGATAATCCTGGCAGAAAAACTGGTTGAGTGTCCTGAAGTCGTAGAGCTCATCGAAAAAGCTATTTTGGAAGAACCGGCTCCTACCCTTAAGGAAGGGCATCTCATCAAAACTGGCTATCATGAGGGACTGGATGAATTGCAGAGTGCCAAACGAGATGGTCAGGCCTGGATTGCAGCGTTTCAGTCCGATGAAATTCAAAATACGAACATTCCCTCTCTTAAAATCAAATTCAACGCAGTCTTTGGCTACTTCATAGAGGTGACCAAGACACACCTCGATAAGGTGCCCTCTCACTACCAGCGGAAACAGACCATTGCCAATGGCGAGCGCTACATCACCAATGAGCTTAAGGAGATGGAAGGTAAAATGCTTGGAGCAGAGGAAAAAGCCTCCAAGCTGGAGTATGAGCTTTTTCTTCGCGTAAGAGAGCAAACCCTTGATCATCTCAAAACCATTCAAAGTACTGCCATGGCTTTGGCAGAATTGGATGTGATCTCCAGTTTGGCAAATTTGGCATTGATGCGGGACTATTGTCGCCCGGAAATAACAGAGGATGGAGTTTGCTACATTGACCAAGGCCGCCATCCCGTGTTGGAGGAATCCATCACAGGTGATCGATTTGTTCCTAATGATACGAGCCTTGATCTCGAAAAAGAGCAGATCGCCATTTTGACAGGGCCCAACATGGCAGGTAAGAGCACCTACATACGGCAGACAGCCCTCTTGGTGCTGTTGGCTCATACTGGTGCATTCATTCCTGCGCGCTCAGCCCGTATTGGGATAGTTGATCGGATTTTTACTCGTATTGGGGCTAGTGACGATCTGGCCCGTGGTCAATCGACCTTCATGGTGGAAATGAGTGAAACCGCCAATATTCTACATCATGCAACACGTTCCAGCTTGGTGATACTCGATGAAATTGGTAGAGGGACGAGTACCTTTGATGGCTTGAGTCTAGCCTGGTCTATCGTGGAATATCTTCATCACCATCTGGGTGCGAAAACCCTTTTTGCGACCCACTACCACGAACTCACTGAGCTTGCAGACAAGGCCCAGCGCATTCGCAATTACCATGTGGCGGTCAAGGAGTGGAACGATAAAATTGTCTTCCTTCACCAGATCGTACCCGGTAATACCGACAAAAGCTATGGCATTCAGGTGGCTCGTCTTGCTGGTGTTCCCCTGAATGTCATCGAACGTGCCAAACAAATCCTTTCGAATTTAGAGGAAGTCGATCTGACTCCTGAAGGGAGCCAACCTGCACAAAATCGACATCGTGCTGAGCGTCAAAAGCTAAGAGCTTTGGAGCCTTCTCCCCAAATGGATCTTTTCGCTGGCATGTCTTAGGCATCAACTAGTTGTGGGCGCCAGGGGGTTAAATTAATGCTGGCAATCCAACCTTGCTGGGATCACATTAGAAAAGTGATCCAGATCGAGCGTCAGATCCAAGTGTCGTACCAGCACCGGGTGTTGTTTACCAAAGATGTCTTTGAAAGCAGTAATCGGTTGCTTCACGATGTTCTGGCCGATCCCAACCGCTCCCAACCTGTCAAAGTGCTGATTGTGGTCGATGATGGTCTCGTCAAGGCCTACCCTTCTCTCAGGCGCAACATACAGGATTATTTTGAGCCCTTTGAAGGCATTCACCTGGTATGTCCTCCCATCGTTGCCGAGGGGGGGGAAAGGGTTAAAAACTCTTATTTTCATGTTTCTGAAATTCAGTCACCAATCGATCGTTATCATATTGATCGGCATTCGTATGTGATCGCCATTGGGGGCGGGGCTTTACTGGACATGGTGGGTTTGGCGGCGGCCACAGCTCATCGGGGTGTGCGTCACATTCGTATTCCGACGACGACCTTGAGTCAGGCAGATTCGGGCGTGGGTGTCAAAAACGGCATCAATGCCTTCGGGAAGAAGAATTTTGTTGGAACATTCGCCCCTCCATTTGCGGTAATCAATGACGCTGCATGGTTGTTGGGACTCAGTGAGCGTGACAAACGTGGTGGTTATGCTGAGGCAGTCAAAGTGGCTTTGATTCGCGATGCTTCCTTCTTTGAAGCTCTCGAAGCCGAGGCCCACGCATTGGCTCAATTTGAGTTGCCGGCCATGGAGTCGTTGATTTATCGCTGTGCAGAACTGCACATGGATCACATTGCACAGGGTGGAGATCCTTTTGAATTTGGATCTGCCCGCCCACTTGATTTTGGTCACTGGGCCGCACACAAGCTGGAGCAGCTTTCCGGATACGAACTTCGCCATGGTGAGGCAGTTGCCATTGGTATTTGCCTCGATGTCATATACTCAGGACTGATGGGCATGATACCCGAAGACCATGTTGAGCGAGTCTTGAGCTTGTTTGAGCGCCTCGGATTTGATCTTTACTCCAATGAATTGCATTTCACGAGCACCGATGGAAGTTACATGGTCCTCAATGGTTTGGAAGAGTTTCGGGAACACTTGGGAGGCGAATTGACGATCACCTTGCTTCAGGGAATCGGTCGCGGTGTCGAGGTACATGAAGTGAATCTTCCTAAAATGACTCAGGCGATGCATCGTTTGAGAGATCGTTTTCAGTCCTCCAGCTCCAAAATCCTTCTGGCCAACTCATAGCTTGATGGCTTCTAAGGTCAAGAACCGGCTGGCCGTTCTTAATGTGGTTGGCCTGACGTCGGACTTGCTCAAGCGAGGATTGCCCCGCTTGAATCAGCTTGCTGATCAGGGTGTTTCACGTTTGATCCAACCGGCCCTTCCCGCAGTCACGTGTACGGCCCAATCAAACTATCTCACAGGTCAACCTCCTTCGCAGCACGGGATTGTCGCCAATGGCTGGTATCATCGTGAATTGGCAGAAGTCCAATTTTGGAAGCAGCCCAATCAAATTGTCCAAGCGCCCAAAATATGGGAACGGCTGAAGGCCTCTGATCCAGCCTTTACCTGCGCTCAACTTTTTTGGTGGTACAACATGTATGCGTCTGTGGATTTCAGCATCACACCGCGTCCAATGTATCCTGCCGACGGCCGCAAGGTTTTTGACATTTACACCTCTCCTGCCGATATAGGACCTGCGATACAGAAGGACTTGGGAATTTTCCCGTTTCCTACCTTCTGGGGACCTGTGGCTGGGGTGGATTCTCCCCAAGGACCACCCGAAGCGGTGTCGGATTGGATTGCAAGGGCGGCTCGATGGATAGAGGAGCGCCATCGGCCGGATCTCCACCTGATTTATTTGCCGCATTTGGATTACAATCTGCAGCGGCTGGGCCCTGATGATCCACAAATCTTGGCTGATCTTACGTTAGTGGATGATCTGGTTGTGGATTTGATCGAGGACCTCGAGGCCAGGGGTGTTTCTTCCCTCATACTCTCAGAATACGGCATCACTCCAGTCCGACATGCCATACATCTTAATCGATTCTTTCGCCAGCAGGGATGGTTGACGATCAAGGAGGAGCTGGGAAAGGAATTGATTGATTTTGGAGCTTCTGAGGTCTTTGCCGTATGTGATCACCAAGTTGCCCATGTTTATCTCAAGGATCCATCCAAGCGTTCCACCATACGCCCTATGCTGGAAACGATGGAAGGCATTGCCATGATCTGGGAAGAACCAGAAAAGAAAGCCCATGGCATGGATCATGGCCGCGCCGGCGATCTTGTGGTCTTTGCCAGGGATTGGGCATGGTTTACCTACTATTATTGGGAAGAGGACCAACGAGCACCTGACTTTGCGCGTTGCGTCGATATTCATCGCAAACCCGGTTACGATCCTGTTGAGCTTTTCATGGATCCAACCCTACGATGGCCTCGCTTGAAAGTAGCCTGGAGGCTGTTGCAGAAAGAGTTGGGCATGCGTATGTTGATGGATGTCATTCCTTTGGATGCATCCTTGGTGAAGGGCTCGCATGGAACCTTACCAGATGAGCAGGTCAATTACCCGATGATGCTTTCCTCCGATCCAGTCTTTGATGGGGCCGACCGACCGCTTGAGTCAACGGAGATTGCCTCCTTGATCGAACGATTCTTTGTCTCATGAATGCCGCTCCTTTTCTGCAATCGTTGGTTCACATTGCCAGACATCACTCTTCAATCCTGTGATTCAATGACCAAGCCTTCGCCTTCCATGGAACGCTATCGCGAGCTGGTGCAGCTCATCGGTCAGCTGGATTACGCGTATTATACTCTGGCCCAACCAACGATTTCCGATCATGAGTACGATCGTCTCTATCGTGAGTTGGTAGAGCTGGAGGAGGCTTTTCCTGAACAGCGGGACCCCGACTCTCCAACTCAGCGAGTAGGCGGCAAACCCCTGGAAGGATTTGATTCGGTGCCTCATGCCTTACCGATGATGAGCCTGGACAATACGTATTCCCGCGATGAGTTGCAGGCCTTTCTAAAGCGGGTTGAGAAATGGCTTCCGGATCAGGTTTTGGAGTGGACGGTCGAGCCTAAGATTGATGGGGTCGCTATCAGTTTGAGATATGAAAGTGGTTTATTCGTACGGGGTTTGACTCGGGGTGATGGAACTCACGGCGATGATATTACCCAGAATTTGCGTACCCTGCGACGCATTCCAAGCAAACTGAGAATAGGCGGTGGTTCCGCACCTGAGGTGCTTGAAGTCCGAGGGGAAGTTTTCATGAGTCGTGCCGGCTTCCTGCGCCTGAACCAACAGCGCAGTGCACGTGGTGAAGATCCCTTTGCTAATCCTAGAAATGCCACCGCGGGATCTCTCAAGATGCTTGATCCAAGGGAGGTTGCCCAGAGACCGCTCGATATCATGCTCTATGGGTTGGGAGAATGCCGAGGGCTGGGTCAGGCGCAGCCAAGTTCCCAGCTAAGGCTACTGGAGATCCTGGACTCCCTTGGCCTCCCGGTTTCACCCCATCACTGGGCGTGCCATGGCAGTTCAGCCATCTTTGATGCCCTTGGTTCATTGGAAGCGTTGCGACCTGAGTTGGACTATGAAACCGATGGCGCGGTGATCAAGCTGAACCAATTGGATTTGCGTGAACAGGTGGGCCACACGGCCAAGGCGCCAAGATGGGCCATTGCCTACAAGTTTGCTGCAGAGCAAGCCCAGACTCGCCTCAAGCGCATTACGGTTCAGGTTGGGCGCACGGGTGCCTTGACCCCCGTTGCCGAGCTTGAGCCGGTGCATGTCAGCGGTACGATGGTAAGCCGTGCCACCCTTCACAATGCGGAGGAAATACGCCGAAAGGACATTCGGCAAGGAGATCAGGTTATCATTGAAAAAGCCGGCGAGATCATTCCGGCTGTCGTGAGAGTTGTGCCCGAAGCACGCTCTGCTGATGCTGCCATTTTCCAGTTCCCAACCTCTTGTCCTGAATGCAAGACGCCTGCGCAGAAGGTTGTCTCAACGGGTGCTCTGGGTGTGGGCTGGCGCTGTCCTAATCCCGATTGTCCAGCTCAGGTTCGGGGGCGACTGGAGCATTGGTGCAGTCGAGGTGCCATGGATATCGAGGGGGGGGGGAGTGTGCTGATTGAGCAATTGGTGGCTCGGGGTTTGGTTCTGGATGTCGCGGATCTGTACCGCCTGACACAAGTCGAGCTGGAGTCGCTTGAACGCATGGGTGAAAAGTCGGCAAGAAACTTTTTGGCCGGATTGGAAAAATCCAAATCGCAGGACCTTTGGCGCCTCTTGTTCGGATTGGGAATCCTTCATGTGGGCGCAGGTGTTGCCAAAACCATCTGTCGACATGTTCGGGACATGCAGGCTCTGATGTCCTATGGTCTCCCGGAATTGGTATCCATGCCGGAAGTTGGTGGGGTGATTGCCGAAAGTGTGGTCAGGTGGTTGGAAGATACTCGAAATCGACAATTGATTCAT
This sequence comes from Pedosphaera sp., assembly GCA_002686885.1. Classification (GTDB taxonomy): domain Bacteria; phylum Verrucomicrobiota; class Verrucomicrobiia; order Limisphaerales; family AAA164-E04; genus UBA7971. The sequence goes on along the minus strand of NYYT01000011.1, from coordinate 27,285 downwards.
CGCCTCGAATCCGCCGGTTTAACCATGTGCTCCTCCCTGTTTATCGAGGCAGATAATCCTTCGGATCGCCACCCTCTGGCAGGAACCACATGGGTGTTGACGGGAACTTTGCCCACCTTGACTCGCCAGCAGGCTTGCGAGCGCATTGAGTCCATCGGTGCAAAGGTTGTCGGGAGTGTTAGCCAAAAAACAAACTATGTCCTCGCAGGAGAAGCTGCCGGGTCAAAACTGACCAAGGCTCAAGATCTTGGGATTGAAGTATTGGATGAGGCCGCTTTCTTGGCCTTGCTGGCATCCAAGGTTGGACTCTGAAGTTTTTCCTCATTGAGAATGGGGATGCAGTCGACATATGCACCCTCCCCTGATAAGATGATCGGTATGGTCAACGGTGATTGGATCAATCAGGCATCCCAATTCCGGTCAATGGTGCCCAGCAGGCGTCGACGGTTTTTAGCGCAACTCGGCCTGGCCTTGGGTGCGCCTGTGGTGTTTGCCGACCTCCTTTCACAATCTGGGGTTTTCCCTCGAGCCCTTGCGCAGAGCGCTATGGAGAAGGGCTGGCCAGGGAAAGAAGAGCTTCGGTTGCTCAGTGATCGCCCTCTTAATGCAGAGGCTTACGCCACGTTGCTGGATGATCCCATCACTCCCAACCACCGGCATTTTGTTAGAAATAACGGGCTGATTCCAGATCGCGCAAAAGAGGGCAATCTTTCGGACTGGTCGTTGCGAGTCGATGGCGAAGTTCAGCAGGTGCTTGACCTCGACATGGCTGCACTCAAAGGCAGTTTCAAACACGTTTCGGCTGCGCTTGTGATCGAGTGCGGGGGCAATGGTCGAGCTGGGTTTTATCCAAAGGTAGGAGGCAACCCGTGGACGTTGGGTGCTGTGGGTTGTGCCCGTTACACTGGGGCACGTTTGAGAGATGTGCTTCGCGAGGCTGGTGTGCGAGATTCGGCTGTCTATCTCGCTTACCATGCAGAAGATCCTACCCTCAACCGTGAACCGGGGAAGACTCCTATTTCAAGAGGGGTTCCTATTGAGAAGGCCTTGGACCCACACACGCTTTTGGCCTGGGAAATGAATGGAGTTCCCTTGCCACCCGAGCATGGTTTTCCTCTCCGGTTGATCTGTCCGGGCTGGCCCGGATCGACCAGTGGGAAATGGTTGAAACGTCTTCAGGTGCGCGATCGTGTGCATGATGGCCCCAAGATGACAGGGACTTCCTATCGCGTGCCTCGTCATCCCGTTTTTCCGGGAGAAAAGGTTCCTGAAGAAGATTTTGAAATCATCGGTGTCATGCCTGTCAAATCCCTGATCACAAGGCCAGCCCACCTGTTTCAAACTTTGAAAGCCGAGCCCCTTGAGGTGGGTGGGCATGCCTGGTGTGGCGAAGGGAAGGTGCGTCAAGTCGATGTCACCATCGACTATGGATCGACCTGGCAGCGAGCTAAGCTTCAGGCACCGGTCAATCCTTATGCCTGGCAATCCTGGCATTGTGCGCTTCAATTTCCCGGGAAAGGTTATTTTGAAGTCTGGGCCAGGGCGACGGATGAACAGGGGCGTCATCAGCCCATGGTCGTTCCTGGCTGGAACCCCAAAGGCTATCTTAACAATGCCATGCATCGTATCGCTGTACAGGTCATCTGAATGCCACACCTTCCAAACATGAATGCACTAGGAGACCCCATCCGATGAGAGCCATCTTGCTGAGTTGCTTCGGCGGAGTCCTGGCGGTCATTTCAGTACAAGGTGATGAGGGTTCAGCAGCGAGAACTCCGTGGGGACTGGTGGCTGATCCTGTGGCGCCCCTCGTGGTCTCGACTTGCGGCAGTTGTCACTCTCCCTATCTCATCACTCACCATCATCGGGATCGAGATGCGTGGGAAAAAACACTGCTCAAAATGCAGAAGAACGGCATGAAAGCCCTGCCGGATAGTTTTCAGGCGAAGGTGTTGGATTATCTCGTCCTATATCAGGGTCCCTTGAAAGAAGATCGCCCACCGGAGTCTCCCTGGGCCCAGGCTGCTTTTCATGCCAATCCGCTTTGGGATTGATCATTCGGGTGGAGCCATGCCCTGTTCTAAGGAGACAGGGTGCGGATATTCAGGAATCACACCCCCTATTTTCCACTGATCCTCCTCCAGTAGTAGGATGTAAGTGTAAACGCCGATGACCTCGCGATGACGACTCAATCGCACTCGGAGGATCCCTTGGGTGCCGTCATCCAATCCGTCACTCATCTCGATGGTGTCATAATGTTTCATCGGTGCAAAGCGCTCATCGATCATCCCCATGAAATCATCAAACGATAAGACTTGTTGGATACCTTCAGAAGCATACGCATAAGCTTCGGACAGTTGGCTTCGCTGGATCAGCTGGAGCTGTGAGCCGACACAGCTTCGCATGGCTCGATTGGTTTCTGGGGAGCTTCGTGAAATATCCAGGCTTTGTTGAGGAGCACGGGGCTGAAAAGGCATTTCCCTGGGCGACAGATAATCTGAAACAGCCACAGGGAGGGTGACAATCGCACTGAGTAGAATCAGCGCACCGAGTGTGTCACGAATGATCCATTTTGCATTCATTGCCTGCTGAAATTGCCTCTACAAAAAGCGACGATTACCGAGGGGACTGCCATGCCACTTTTCCTCCTTGTTGTACGTGGTATTGGAGTGCCCGAACCAGTTCCCGATACACTTTAGTTTCCTTATGGGCTTGATTGGTGGCTTCCATAGGATCTTTTTCAAGATGATACAATTCGTAGGGCATGAAAGGGGAATTTTGCACTAATTTCCATGGACCACGACGCAGTGCGTAATAGTCGCGGCCCTGATAGCGCATGTTTCCTTCGCGGCGCATCCATACCAGGTCGCGTTGGGGCCACTCCTGTTCCTTGCCCAATAACATGGGTAGAAAAGAGACACCTTCGATGGTATGGGAGATTTCAATGTCAGCGGCTTCACACAGCGTAGGGTAGAGATCCATCGTCAAGAGCCGCTGATTGCTTGTCTGACCCGGTGAAATCCTACTCGGCCAAAGGACACACGCCGGGACCTTGATGCCTCCTTCGTACATATCTTGCTTGCCTCCGCGAAGGGGTCCGCATCGGGCACCCACGTTGAGCTGTCCTCCATTGTCGCTGGCGAATGCCACGATGGTGTTTTCCGAGAGTTTGGTTCGATCGAGGGTTTGTAAAACCGATCCTATGGCAGCATCCAGGTGTTCAATCAGTGCGACCAAAGAGGCACGCTTGTGACTGATGCCATCCTCTCTTGCTTTGACTCTGTGAAGCCAGGATTTGGGTGGCTGAATGGGGGTATGTGGCGCATTGAAAGCCAGATACAATAGAAAAGGCTCTTCTTGCAAAGCCTGCTCCAGCAGGAAGCTGTTGGCCCATTGGGCAAACAGGTCCGTGGCATGTCCCTTTGGATGGATGACTTCCTTATTTTTACGCATGTAGTGATGTCCATGCCTTTGGTGATGGTAATAATCATCCATCATGTCTCCCAGGAATCCATGAAAGGTATCAAACCCCCTTTCCGTTGGGGTGTTTGGAGACTCCAGTCCCAGATGCCATTTCCCAACCAATGCCGTATGGTACTCATTTCGCTGGAAGAGCTCCGATAGCAAAATCGCTGAGGGATCCAGAAACCCCCAATTATCGCCAGCGTGAGTTCGGATCACCCCGGGTACACCAACCCGGTCGGGGTAACGGCCGCTCAGCAGGGAAGCTCGAGTGGGCGAACAAACCGGGCAGTTGGCGTAAAACTCATTGAGACGCACCCCTCTTTGCATCAGTTGGTCCATGTGCGGCGTACGCATGTCTTCTGCCCCGTAGCAGGACAAATCGCCATAGCCCAAGTCATCGACCAAGATTACGAGCACATTGGGGCGATCTGAGGCGATGGTGTTCCTCGAGGTCGCTGAAAAGAAAGCAAGAAGAGTGGCCAACAAGAGGGTGTGGAGACGATTGGAACGCATACTTTCTTTTAGTCATAAATCCTCGGAATGATCGATGCTTAAATGATGGTCGTGCCCCTTTGTATTGGGTGGGCGCTCCTCCAGTCACTCTGTAAGGAAGGGGCTTGTCTGGTTGGAGGCGAAAAGACATATTGGTTGGCATGGCAGTCCATTGGCGGCATCGGCGGCGAGTTGAGTTTTCGGAAACCGATATGGCGGGGATTGTGCATTTCTCCAATTTTTTTCGATACATGGAATCGGCAGAGCATGCGTTCTTTCGGTCCTTTGGGCATTCAGTGACCTTGAATGAAATGGATGAGATGATGGGTTTGCCTCGGGTTCAAGCCAGTTGTGATTATCGTCATCCGTTGCGCTTTGAAGATGAAATGGAAATTCAGCTCAGCATTCTTGAACTCAAAAATCGGTCCATACGCTATGGCTTTCGATTCCTGAAACGCTTGCCTGATGAGACCTTTGTGGAAGTGGCCACCGGGGCGATGACAGTGGTATGCGTTCAAAAAAGTGAGAAGGGTGTCATGAAAGCCGTTTCACTACCCACGGCCATTGTTCAGCATCTGGAAGAGGCATCCCTGCGAATGGATACGCAGGAATAAGCGTTGCATTCGCGTGGCCATCCCAAAAGCCAATCCCTGGCACCTTTCAACGGCTTTTTCCCTCACTCATGAGATTCTCCCCATGAAATCTTCAAAATCCTATTTCATTCCAATGGTCACTTTGTGGGCGTGGGCCATGGTTACAACGGCGCAAGTGGCGCCCAATGTCCTCTTTTTTCTCGTCGATGATCTCGGATACATGGATGTGGGCGCCAATCATCCTGGAACGTTTTACGAGACACCCCATATTGACCGCCTGGCTGCTGAAGGCATGCGCTTCACCCATGGCTACGCAGCGAATCCGGTCTGCAGCCCAACGCGTTATAGTATCATGACCGGAAAATATCCCACTCGTGCCGGTGCCACTCAGTTTTTCTCTGGTAAACGTTCGGGCCGATATGCCCCAGCCCCTTTCAAGGACTCGATGGCGCTTTCAGAAATCACCCTCGCTGAAGCTTTCAAGGAAGCAGGGTATGCGACTTTTTTTGCCGGCAAGTGGCATTTGGGTCCGAATGAAGCTTTCTGGCCCGAGCATCAAGGATTTGATGTCAATCGAGGAGGCTGGAAGGCTGGGGCTCCTTTCAAGGAGGGAAAGTATTTTACCCCATATGCCAATCCGCGTTTGGAAGACGGTCCTCCTGGCGAACATCTCCCTGAGCGCCTTGCTTCTGAAACCATCGACTTCATGGAAGCCCAAAAGCAAAAACCTTTTCTTGCTTATGTGTCATTTTACTCGGTGCACACCCCCTTGATGGCTCCTGCGGCTCTAGTGGCCAAATATCGGGAGAAAGCCCGGAAACTTGGTTTGGATCGTCAAGAAGTCTTTCAGTCGGAAGAACAGGTTTGGCCCAATGCCAAATCGCCACGGAGGGTGCGATCTGTTCAATCTCATGCCACCTATGCAGCCATGGTGGAGTCCATGGATTCTCAAGTGGGTCGCGTGCTCGATGCTCTCACCCGTTTGGGGATCGCCGATCACACCATCGTCTGTTTCACCTCGGACAATGGTGGCCTTTCAACTTCCGAAGGATCGCCCACCTCAAATCTTCCACTCAGAGGTGGCAAAGGATGGCTTTACGAAGGAGGCATTCGAGAACCTTATCTGATTAAATGGCCTTCCATGCATCACCCCGGAAGTACCTCCTCTTACCCTGTCAGCAGCGTTGATTTTTACCCTACCTTGCTCGAGTTGGCCGGCTTGCCCCTCAAGCCCGATCAACATCTCGATGGGGTTTCATTGGTCCCTTTGCTTGAGGGGAAAACACTCCCTTCGAGGTCCATGTTCTGGCACTACCCGCATTACAGCAATCAGGGAGGGTTCCCTGGGGGAGCGATCCGTTCGGGGCCCTGGAAGGCGATCGAACGATATGAGGATGGAACAGTTCATCTCTATCATCTGCTTGATGATCCAGGGGAGACTCATGATCTCTCAAGTCAACACCCTGAAAAACTTGCCTCTTTGAGGTCCGAACTGCATCGCTGGTACCGGGAGGTGGATGCTGCCTTTCTTCAAGCCAAACCGAATGGACCTAAGGCCTGGCGCCCTTGAGAGCCATGGCTTCTCAGGGTGCTACCGCGCGTAAACGATAGAAGCGCTGTGGTTCCATGTGGTTGGCATCGACAATGGAAGTGTTTTTGTCCTGATCTACTACGGGGATAGTCTGCAGAATCGACCAGTCCAATTGCTGTAAATCGGTCGTAGTCTCCAGGAGGTAACGGACTCCTGCCGTTTGGAGGAATGTAATGGAAACCCCACCTTCCTGCATCTCGATAGCAAGCATTTCAATCTCGGCTGCCTGGGGATCCTCCAGGCCAGGTGAGCCTTCAACCGAAGTACTGCTGCGCCAGGCGTCGGCTCCCAGATTCGCTGCAGGGATTTGAAGTTCATTCCTCAACACCAAAGTGTGACCTTCTCCGTCAGTCTCGGTATACCAGTCATCATCATAATCCACATCGAGCAAAAGCTGGCCTTCCTGGTTGATGAATTGAATGGATTCACCACCATTAGAGAGGTTGCCTTGATAGGGGCCGAGTAAAGGAACCGATAGTGTTGGATGCCGTATCGGGAGAGCACTCGGATTCTTGGCCAAGACGATGTAGCCTCCCGGCTCCACTGTGATGGAAGGATCTCCCTCCAGCTCTAGGCGGACGCCACCCAGTATGCTCAGGCCCGCCAATTCGACTTGTTCGGAAGAAATATTTTTGATTTCGAAGAATTCAAAATCCTCTTCCCGCAGGGCTATCTGCTGAGCAAGTTCCACTTCGGTCAAGGCGCCTGGATGAAACTGGATTTCAGTGACNAGCAGATCGCCGGGTTGTGGATGTTTACCCCAGCTGAGTAATGCCCGTTGGGGACCCGACCANAGGCTGGTCAGGGCCGGGTTGTTGGCTCCGGTGCGGCTCCGGTGACCGGCATCGAATGCTCGAGCCACTAGGGTGGCTGTCTCTCCTTTTGCCTGAGTCAATGGCCTGGTGTAAAGCTTGGCATGCTCCGATGGATCTCCTCCCATGGCGCGNGGATCACTGCCGTCGAGCGTGTAGTATATCTGGGCTCCATCGGGTTGAATCATGAAAACACTCCTGCCATCGCCATTGGGCAGGGAATCCCATCGGATGGTGGGTGGATCGACAAACTGACCATCCATGAAAGCCAATCGATCGGAAAGCCACTNTTTCATGTGGTTGACCTCACCCTGATATGTCCCTCCGTAGGTGCCACGAGGTCGCTGATTCCANCGCTCAAGGTTGCGTACCTGGGCTTCGGCAAGCTCGGCTGCCATGGAATCCATCACAGCATGCGTAGCCGAATCACTGAAAAAAGATGCTCGGAGTTCCTGATAGCGATCAATGTAGCGCTGCCAGAAATCGAGATCCCGAAACAAANTGTTCCACCAGGGGTAGTTGAAAAAATCAGTGCCGCGATCTCCNGAAGCACTTCGCCAGACCAANGGGTTGTTGTCGCGCCCATCGGTGGATCCCAAGGCACGATCAAAGTCCCAAATGGGTCCGAAGGTCAGTTTGCCGCCTCTGGGCTTGTGAAAGTAGCCGCTGAGTCGAAGGGCATCGACATTGAAGGCGACGACATTGAGCAAATGGTGATCAATGGCTGCATCGACATCGAGCAATCCTGCATAGCCGGAATCGCCNTCGGCCAAAGTCGTTCGAGAAAGCGCCCGGCTGAAATCCTGAAAGAAGCGCTGAATATATTTTTGTTGAGGGTCTCTTTCAGGGCGTTCGATTGCCACTTCCTTGGGGTAGACGTATCGAATGGACCGCCCAGCTCCATTGAATCCGGAATCGCCGGGATCCGCACGGTCAATCTTGAAAATATACCCGCCACTGACGGCTGGTTCCTGGCCATGCTCAGGAAATAGGCGATCCACGGCAACCCGGTCTTCATCACGACTGATTTTTTCAGTCAACGCATAAACACCGTAATAATCACTATCGGAAAGAGCGCCGCCGTTGATATTGAGAAATACCTCCACAAAGCGCGTACGTGAGGCGTAACGGCCTATTTGATTGCTCAATTCATAGATGAAAGGATTGTGCATCAAGGTGAGATCAAAATTGTAGGGGCCCCACAAGATCCAGTCGGATTCTCCAGGAAGGTNCAACGGTGCGATGTTGATATCCTGATCATATTCATTCCAGGCTTCCAGACTCAGTGAAGGTTTGGGGCGACCGGAGGTACTGGAACCACGAACCTTGATGCCGCTTCTTACCGCCAGACTGGGTGGGCCGTTGAAATNCATTCGCTCACCTTGAGGTTCATAAAGGAGCATCGAGGCNAACTGACGACTGTTCTGTGGAGGTCGACCAGCTCCGTAATTTTCCAGAATGATAACNGGTAAGTTGGANCTNAAATCACTGGTTTGCCGGCTCAGAGCAATATATGTNTGCGAGGTGATCGGGCTGNTNCCCCCCTCTTNATCTGANGTGANGGCTCGCAANTGNGTGGTTTGGGAAAGGCTTAGCGGNCCTTGATAAATGGGTGAGGTGGTATCGGGTTTTGAGCCATCCAGGGTGTAATGGATNTGGAGGTTCTGGTTGGGGTCGGATTCGAAGCTCAATTCAATGGAAAGGGAGCCTGTGAACACACCACTTTCTCTGGAAAACCGGACTTCTGGGGTGAGGTGATTGATCGAATTTGAGTTGGGTGAACCAGGAGTTGGGGTGAGCAAATAGCCATAGCCCATTTCACCTTCGGGTCGCGTTTGTCCGATGAGTTCAGGAAGAATGAGGAGATCCGAGCTGGTCAAACCCTGATTGAGGCCGTGTATCGCCAGCACATTTTCTCCAGGCATGAGCAGGTCGATGGCCGATGAAATATCCACATCCACCGGATTGACCGCTTCGCCGTCGGGCCGGTTTTGTGTCGATCCAGATTGCCAATTCAGCGTGGAAGGATCATTGTCTGCGGCAACTTGCTTGCCGTTGAGGTAGGCCACATATCCGTCTTCATAGCGGATTCTCAAGATCATGCGGTCCAAATTCGGAACTGTATCCAGTTCGAAGGGAAATCGTGCATAAACACTGGTGGTATTTCCGCGCATGGTGGCCACATTCAGGCCGATGAGTCCGGCATAATCATATCCCACGGCCGAAGTGCCAGAAACCCAACTGCCATCATCGAAGGAGGGTCGCATCCAGGTGCTGTCCCACTGGCTGCTATCCGGAATCCAGGCGGTTGCTCGTGATCGGGCGGGAAGCAATGTTTGTTCATCAGCTTGTAACACACCTGCGCCGTAGGACACGTCGATGGATTGAGAAGCGTATTTTGGGGCAAATGCAGTCGCAATCTCCCCTTCCGGTGTGAGCAGTGCCAAATAATCTCCCTCCTGACTCAAACGGAAATGCGTGTGGAGTGGTCCTTGAGCACTGGATCGATTTTTTCCCGAGGCAAAAACCGTCAGATATCCATTGGGAAAGAGTGTGATGGAGGGGAATATCCACGCATCTTCATGGGTTGGGTCATCGGTAAGCCCCCAACCCTCGAGATTAATTTCAGTCAGGCCTCCATTGTAGAGTTCAATCCAATCGGATCGATCATCATCCTCATCGACAAGGATGGACTGGTTGGCAGCCATGAACTCCGATATGGAGACTTGCTGGCCCCAAAGGGTTTGCAGGGGCGAAAGGCCTATCCAGAGGACCCATGACCGAAACAGTTGCTTCCAGAAAAACATGACAAGGCTGATTTTGAGGCTTTTTTGACGTGGACCCCAGGACTAGCAAGATTCAGGCCTTCTTAGCAGGATAATGGCCTTTTGTCACGGCTCCCTTGGTTTTTGACCGGGGACGGCATGGCTCTCTCATCTCGAGGTGTTCTGAGTCGGTTTTTTCTGATGGAAGTCCACCAAGGCGATGCCTAAAGTATGGAGGATGCTCCGTCGCTTTCCTGATTGCTTGTTTGCAACTCTTTCCAATCGGTTGCTGCTGTTTTGCCTCACAGGGTTTGTTGGCTTCCACCCATGCTGTGAAGTGGGCGCTCAAGAATCACAGAATGTTCCAGAGGGAACACTGCATCATGGGCTTTGGAACAGTGAACAATATCAAGGCACGACTCGGGATTATTGGGTCTATGTGCCCGCTTCCCACCAAGGCCTTGCGTCATTCTGCCTGATGGTATTCAACGATGGCAGATCCTACATGAGCGAGCAAGGGGCCTTTCGCGTGCCCGAAGTCATGGATCGACTGATTCATCAAAAGGCCATGCCTGCAACGATCGCCATCTTCATTAATCCAGGAGAAATCCCATCATCAGAGCCTGGAAAAGCCCCCCGGAAAAACAGGAGTTTTGAATACGATGCCCTGGGTGACCGTTATGCCCGATTCCTCATGGAAGAGTTTCTTCCTCCTATTGAAGCTCAATATCCCATTTCAAAAAAGCCAGAGCATCGTGCCATCTGTGGCATCAGTTCGGGGGGCATTGGTGCCTTTACGGTTGCTTGGGAACATCCTGAAGCATTCGGAAAGGTGCTCTGTCATATCGGAAGTTTTGTCCATATCCGAGGTGGGCATGCTTATCCCTATCTCATCCGGAAAACCGAAAAGAAGCCTCTGAAAATATTTCTTCAGGAAGGAGTACACGATTTGGACAACGTCCATGGCCATTGGCCACTAGCGAACAAGGAAATGGCAGCAGCTCTTGAGTTCAAAGGCTATGAATACCAGTTTGTCATGACTCAAGGCGGTCACAGTGGTCAACCCGGTGGGAGGATGCTTGCCGATTCCTTGCGTTGGCTATGGAAGGACACTCAACTTTGAATCATGCTTCCGATCATGAGCCCACATCGGTCACTTATCGGCCCGTGACCAAATATGTGGAGCATGAGGAATGTTCTGAGCTGAAGGATGCTGTTGCCATAGAGGCACCGCTTGAAATCCGCTTGAATGGGAAGGCTTGGATGGTGACCATGCGTAGCCCGGGTTTCGATCATGATTTGGCTTCAGGATTTTTATGGAGTGAAAAAATAATCCATCATGTTTCGGATATTCTGGAGATAGCCCACTGTGAACGTGGAGAGGCAGTCGAGTCGAATATCCTCAATGTTTTTCTTCGGCCGGGCCTGCCCCAGGAGGATCAGATCGATCGACGACGAGGCATCAGTCATGGAGGGTGTGGTCTCTGTGGTAAAACGGCGATGGAGTCGATTCAAAAGCAATTCCCACCGATTCTTTCCGAAGAGGGTGTGGATGCACCAACCATCTGTTCCCTGCTCGATTCCATGCATTCGCTTCAGAATGCTTTCATGAAAACCGGCGGCGTTCATGCGGCTGCCCTTTTTGACGCCCATGGTCAATGCCTGGTTCTAAGAGAAGATATCGGGCGGCACAATGCGGTCGACAAGGTCATCGGCCATCACATCCGAAACTCTGCGACTCATGGTCGGCCCCCTGCAGTGCTTGCCGTCAGTAGTCGAGCTTCCTTTGAAATTGTTCAGAAATCCATTTCATTGGGGGTTCCGATCATCGCGTGTGCCTCTGCACCCTCCAGTCTGGCCGTGGATCTTGCTCAAGCCTTCAATCAGACGTTGGTGGGATTTTTAAGGGAGGGTCGATTCAATGTTTACACGCACCCTTCAAGGATATTCACTCGGCCGCTGAAATAGGCCTCTCTGACGGAGCTTTCCTTGCCATGTTCAGGCTCATGACTCCGCCGAGAAAAAGTTTTGTCCGGATCTGCCGACAACCAAGCCGAACCATGGCAGACTCGATCCCTCGTTGTGCAGGAAAGTGATGCAGTGAAGTCAGAATGTATTGATAGGCCGCCGCGTCACCGGCCACGCTCCACCCAATCAATGGAACAGCCAAACGAAGGTAGGCAAAATACATGTTCCTCCACCACGCGTTGGGTGGTTTCCCAAATTCAAGGATGAGAATGCGTCCACCGGGCCGAACGATGCGGTGCAATTCTTGTAGCCCCCTTTCCCAGTGGCTCAGGTTGCGCAGTCCATAAGCCATGGTCACGATATCAAAGGTCTCATCCTCGAATGGAAGATCCATGGCATCGGCTCGAATAAAGGTTGGCTGGGATTTCGGGTCTGAGTTGGAGGTAGCAGCAGCTTTCTTCTGGTGTGCCTCCTCCAGCATGGCTTGGCTGAAATCGACTCCCGTTACCGTTGCCCCTTTTGCTGACAAAGCAAAACTCAGGTCTCCTGTTCCGCAGCACACGTCAAGTGCTGAGTTCCCAGGTTCAACGCTTGCTTCCCTGATCAAGTGATGTTTCCACCATCGGTGCAATCCACCACTTTGAATGTCATTCACCAAATCGTACTTTTTTGCGATTTGGTCAAAAAGATTCATGACCCTTGTGCCACGCAGCTCCCCAGGCTGATAGTAATGATTGTCCAAGACCTTGTTCATACTTCCCATGCAACGCTTAGTTCAAAGCTTCAACACATTCATTCAAGATGCAAATCATCCTTTATGGAGTCGAAGCTTTCTTCCATACGGAAACACCCTATGCTGCTCCCTATGCTGCCCACGGTGGAAGATGCCAGGAAGACGATCCTGCCCTTTATTTCAGCCCTTAAAAAAGTCCCCGTGGACACCTCAAGTGCTCTGGGCCGGGTTCTTGCAGATGCCATCCAGGCACCAATCTGCTTGCCGCATTGGGACAATGCCAGTGTTGATGGGTATGCCCTGCGAGCAGAGGATGTGTCTCAGGCAAGCATCAATACTCCGGTTTCATTATTCCTCCAGGAGGAAGTGCCTGCTGGCCAAACGGCTCAGAAGCCTGTTGAAAAAGGCACTTGCTGCCGGGTTTTTACAGGATCTCCCATGCCACCAGGGGCCGATGCGGTGGTCATGCAGGAAGATACAAAAGTGATCTCAGGGGGAAGCGTGCTGGTGATGGAATGCGTTCGTCCATTCGAGTATGTGCGATTTCGAGGAGAGGATATTCAGGCTGGCAAGCAGGTGATCGACAAGGGCAAGCGACTGACCCCATTTGACTTGGGCCTCATGTCTGCCCTTGGGATCACACAATGCCAAGTGTATGAACCACCCAAGGTAGGAGTCATCGTAACGGGTTCAGAATGCGTGGAGGCAGGCCAACCTCTGCCTCCGGGAAAAATTTACGAATCCAACGGCTTGTTACTGCAGTCCTTGCTCGTCCAGGCTGGTGCGAACCCCTGCGTGTTTCCCATAGTTTCGGATGAACTGAAGGACACCACGGAGAGGATGGATCAAGCCATCCATGAGTGCGATATGCTGATCACCAGTGGGGGTGTTTCGGTTGGGGAGCATGATCACATCAAGCCAGCCATCAAAGCGCTGGGTGGTACGATTCATCTCTGGCGCATGCGCATGAAGCCCGGGAAGCCGATGGTCTTTGCCCAATTACGTGGGAAACCCGTTTTTGGTCTTCCTGGCAATCCTGTGTCGGCTGCGGTGACCTTCGTCCTCATGGTCTATCCAGCATTGCAAAAAATGAGTGGTTGCCATTCATGGGATCTCCCTCAGTGCGTTGGAAAATTGGCTCATGCGATTGAAAACCAAGAGGATCGGCATCATTTCGCGAGGGTGCGTATGGATGAAGAAGGGCTGATCAGGCTCGCCGAAGGGCGCCAGGCATCCCATGCGCTCGGCTCTCTGATTCTTTCTGATGGTCTCTTGGGCATTCCGGAGCAAACCCGGCTGGAGGCTCAAACAGAAGTTCGGGTGATCCGGTGGCCGCGTTTGGGCGATTTCTGATGAGATTTCTCAGAAATGCCTTTTGGGGATCTCAAAGAAAACAGGTGCCTGCTGACGCATTGGGGATGGGCTTGAAGGGGTGCCCCTGAAAGTATCGTTGCCTAGCCCGGAAGGTGCGAACCCCATCCCAGATGGTGCGATTCCCATGGTGCGGCTGGTACTCAGCGATTCCAAGGAACTGCTTAGAACTCCCAGGGAGCTACCGCCAGGAGAATTGAACAGCGAAGGATCACTCCCCGATATCGATAGACTACTACCGTCTGAAAAAGATGGACCTGCGGGAAGGCTACTACTAGTGAGACCATTCCCGGTCGTGTTGCCAAACAGGTTTGCAGCAGGGCGGCTTCCGCCCTCTTCAAGCAGCTGATTGAATTGTGCCATGCGTCCACTGCTGGGGTTCCCCTGGGTTAGCTGATCGGGGATCAGATTGCCCATTCCCAACATGTTAGCGGCTGTCACATCCCTCTCTGAAAGCTGAGTTAGGGCATCAATTCCACGATTGGCTCCCATGAGGTCCTCGCTCTGAAAGAGGTTTTCAAAATTCCTTTGATAATAATCAGGGTTGGCGAGAGCGTCTGCCGCCAGCAAGTCGGCTCCGGTCAGCTCTTTCTTGTTATCGACGAGTGCTTGATCCTTTTTTTCCTTCATTCCAAAGTCCCGCGCTTGCCGCTCGGGTTTTGGAGCGTTTCTTTTGCGATTTCCGTAATAAACGCGCTCGGCGAGGCTTCGCGAGCTGGAGCCTTCTGAATCCCCATCCAGCAGTGCCTCTGAGTCCAAACTCTCTCCGTTCAAGGCGCTAAGGCCCAAGAACTCCTCTTCACTTTGGAAAGCCCAGTTATTTTTTTTGTCCAGCGCCTCCAACATGGCTTTTCTTCTCTTGGCATCTCCGCTCAGCGGGTTTTGCCATGGAGCGACCACCGCGTCCACTGAAGAATTTTTCCGTTTACCAGGGGCCAGTGCATTGCCAAGGGTGTCCGGATTTAATTTGTTTTTCGGCAAATTCAGTGAGGTATTCCCTTCGAGAATGAGTGGCTCGCCCGCTTCAACGCGGGATGCAAAGTGGAAGCTCAGACAAATGGCCAGTAAAGTGAGAACGTATTTCATGACTGGGACCTTGTTCACTTAATATAAGGTCCACGTTTCACGGGTCAATCTTCTCTTGGGGGCATTTTGAGCGTCTGAACCTTTGTGAATAGAACCTATGAAGGCATGGGTTTCCCGATTTTTTGCCATTTTGCATGAATGACTTCAGGGGCAGTCAACCGTCCGGGAAGCTGATTCAGGCGAGTCTCGGGAAAGCACTCCAAAAGTGCGATTTTTGGTTGTGAGCCACCTCAACACTCGGCTTCTGGATTTCGCTAGGCGTTTCATGTCCATGTGCCCCTTGAATCAACTCATGGATGAAGGCGAAGAAGCCCGAGTTCTGGCAGGATTTTGGGTCGGAAACAGTTCAACAAACGTGTCCTTCAAGCAATTACGGACAGACTATCAAAATGGCAAAAGTGTATCGTTAACGCCTTCTGAATCTGAGTATTTTTAAATAAAATATCCCAAAAAGAACGATTCATGCCTCAAGCCTTGCCTCATCGAATTGAGGGCTAAAGGGTTTCCTTAAAGAAGTTTGAACGAAATATCATCCAATCCGAAATCTGATGGATCTTTTTCCACTTTAATCGGCTGCGGCTTGATGGTGTTTTCGGTATTTTAGCGGAGTGGTCCCCATTTGCTTTCGGAAATGAAGAGTAAAAGAACTTTGATCATAAAAACCGAGATTCAGAGCAATATCCATGATTTTGTCATTGCTTTGAGTTAGAGCCTGACAAGCCGCCCTGACTCGCAACTTCATGATGAAGTCTCGAGGGCTCATCTTGATCGTTTCTTGAAATTTGCGATCCAACTGACGGGCTGACAGGCTGACGGTTCTTGCTACTTCATCAATGGTTACTTTTCTCCTGAAGTGGGCCTGAATGTATTCCACAGCAGGCTCAATTTGCATGTAGGGTCTGACGAATTTCTTGCCAGATTGATAACTCTGGGTCGTACCCATGATGCCAATCACCTCTTTGTTTCTCCCAAAAATCGGCAATTTATTGGTCATATACCAGTCTGGAAGACCATCCGAGTGGATGAAAAGTTCGATGATTTGGAGCTTGGGTTTTCCATGATCCACCACCCACGTGTCGTCCTTGCGAAAATTGTCCGCCATGGCCTTGGGAAAAAGCTCAAAATCCGTTTTGCCTACAATGTCCATTTCTTGCTGCATGCCAATACGTTCTAGAAAGGAATGGTTGGCAAAAATGAGCTCAAACTGCTTGGTTTTTGCGAAAAAGGAGACACCGGCTAGGGAATCAAACAACAAGTGCATGGCTCCTACCGCATCCATTTGTTCCATAAAGGCAGTCTGTTTGGGATGGTACTTCATTATCAAATGGCGGAAAAATCATAAAAATAGTCCGAGGAAGCCAAGACTTAAGTAAATATGTAAGTTAATATCTTCCAACAAATTCCTGAATTTAGAGAGTCATTTTTTTGTCTGAAGAGTGCAGAATAATGCCGCTTTTTTACCAAAGTAAGCCCTCAGGCATTACGTCTTCACCCTTCTATCTAACAAAAAAATTGAGGTCTTCATGAAACGCGAAGTCTTTGGAGATCATGACATCTTAACGGATCCAGTGGAGGCTCAACCAAGCATCAAATTTTGGCGTTTGCTTGTTTACAACGGTAAGCATTGCTAGAGCAACCCAATACAGCATTCCAGGGGAAAGGTTCTCTTGGAATGCTGTAGCTTCCAACCTCTTGTTTAGCAGTCCAAACGAACCCACCACTTGGCCCTGGGGCGCTAATCATGATCGCCATTAGCGGATCTCGATATAAGAAATCCCCCTCTGGAGGTCAGACATTTTTTATGATGCATTCGCCGCTGACCTTTTATTGAAGAGGTCTTGCGATCTCCTCATCGACTCCACCGTAGAAGAAATGGTGGGAGCCGATCATGACTTTGGGTTTTCGAATGAATTTTTGAGCCGTGACCCATTCCACATGGCCATCCAGGTAGCCTTCGTTGGAGCCCTCAGGTTCATCGCCCTGGCGATTGAAGTGGTTCACCCCCCGCATGAGGGGATCGGGATCTCCGGGTCGCTTCCAATCCTGCCCATTGAGTTTCCGGTTGATGTCTGTCCAGAGCACTTTGTAGTGAGGGTTATCACTATTTTTCTGAGCAAAAATGGGAACTCCTTTTTGGAAAATGGTCTTGTCCGGATAATAACTCTGGTTCTCATTGTAGGCCTTGTTACCGACCCAGTAAACGTATCCGAACACCGATTCTCTGCCCCCCGGCCAGTCCCAGAAATCATCTCGTCCCCACTTGGCGTTGGATGGGCAATAGAACGAACTGCGTGGCACCGCATACTGTTGGTGATAGGTGTTTCGAAAGATAACCGAATACCAATGTGGGTTGATATTCTCTGTTGGTTGGAACCACCCACTGAAATCATCGGAATACATCAAAACCGCATAGGTCAATTGTCTCAGATTGTTGATGCAGGAGGTACGTTTTGCTTTCTCCTTTGCCTTGGAAAGAGCCGGGAGCAACATGCCTGCCAGAATGGCGATGATGGCGATGACCACCAATAACTCAATGAGGGTAAATCCACCCTTTCTCGAGACTTGCAGCCTTTTTAGCGAGGGGATCATAACGGCAATCTACAGAGATCTAAAAACTTTGAAAGCCATTCCTTACGTGGAACTTGCCCCTACGCACTTCCATCTATCATCGGGCATGTCTCAGGGCCAAAGAGTCATGGCTCTGCCTGCCTCTTACGCTTACAGTTCCCAGCCCTTGCGGTAGGTTCGCTGGATCAAAGCATCAGCCTCAGGCGCATTGGTCGCCCGAAGGTTTTGACTGTCCCACTGGATTTTTTTACCGAGTCGGATGGCCAGGTTACCGAGCAGCACGACTTCAGTGAAGGGGCCGGATCGGGCGAAATTGGAGAGCGGCTGATCGGGCTTTCCTGCGAGAATGGCATCGAGCCATTCCTTGTCCTCATTTTTTACTCGAGGAATGTGCTTGGGAATGTCCGTCGTGGATGCCATGACTCCATTGGCCTTGATCAACCAGTTGGTGTTTCCGCGATTGAAAAACAGGGTTCCTTTGCTGCCGACCAGGACGGCTCCGTATTTGGAAATATCCTCACCCTGTATGACTTCTGCGGGAGGGTAATGTTGATTGCCATCTTTTTTACCATCATACCAAACCAGCTTTACAGGCGGGTGCTGCCCTCTTTTGGGGAATTGGTAAGTCACGCGTGAGGCAGTGGGAGCCGATTCCGATGTCATGCCCTCCTGCCAGGCTTCCACCGTATCGGGAGCACCCAATTCCAGTGCCCAGTAGGGCATGTCCATGATATGACAAGCCATGTCTCCCAGAGCGCCAGTGCCAAAATCCCAAAAGCCACGCCATTTGAAAGGTGCATAATCGGGATGGTATGGGCGCCAGGGTGCTGGCCCTAGAAAGAGATCCCAGTCCAGTGTGTTCGGCACGGGATGCTCTCCTGTGGGGCGGTCGATTCCCTGAGGCCAGACCGGACGATTGGTCCACACATGAACCTCGCTTACTTCGCCAATGATGCCTGCCTGAATCAGTTCCACTGCTCTCCGAATGGGCTCACCGGCATGCGCCTGGTTACCCATTTGAGTGACGACTCCCTGTTCTCTGGCAACCTGGGTCATCAGGCGTGCCTCATGAATGGAGTGAGTCAAGGGCTTTTGGCAATAGCAATGCTTTCCCATGCGCATGGCCATGACGCCGGCAACCGCATGTGTGTGGTCGGGGGTGCTGACGGTCACTGCATCGATCCCTTTTTCCTTCTCGAGCATCACCCGGAAATCCTTGTAGCGCTTGGCTTTTGGGAATTTTTTGAAGGTTTCGGCCGCGCGCACATCATCGACGTCACAGAGTGCAACAATCTCTGCGCCTTCCCTGGCCGCGTCGTTGATCTCTCCCCTTCCTTTTCCGCCAACTCCAATTCCGGCGACGTGAACCCGCTCATTGGCTCCGAAAACGCGGCTGGGAAGGAATTGAAAGGCCAGGGAAGTGGCGGCAGTGGCTTCCATGAAGCCCCGACGGGAAATGGTTTTTTTCATGACAATTCTTCAAATGGGAATTTTCGGTTTGGGTCGAGGTCAATCTCACAAATTCGCAACCGGATCTCAAGCCAAATGCAGGGGTGGGATTGCAGGCCTTTGGACTTCTCATTGCATTGCCTTTGGGTTGCGGCATACTTTTCGCAAAATCGACTATGGAAAACGTAACGATCATCGGAACCGGCTGCGCTGGACTCACCGCAGCCATCTACACGGCCAGGGCCAATCTGAACCCACTGGTGCTCACCGGAACCATGCCTGGCGGTCTGCTGACGACTACAAGTATTGTGGAAAATTTCCCTGGATTCCCTGAAGGAATTGACGGTTTTGAATTGATGCAGAACCTCCAGAAGCAGGCCGAGCGATTTGGGGCCAAAATTCAGTTTGGTACGGTGGATGCATGTGATCTCAGCGGAGAGACACCGCAACTCAAGGTCGATGGAAAGCCTCTCGATACGCGTACCCTGATCATTGCCACTGGAGCAGGTCACCGTCACCTGGGTCTCGAAAATGAAGCCAAACTTGAGAACAAGGGCGTGACGTATTGCGCAACCTGTGATGGGGCTCTTCCCATGTTTCGCGACAAGCCCTTGGTCGTGGTGGGTGGGGGTGACTCCGCTTGTGAAGAGGCAACCTATCTCACGCGCTTTGCTTCCAAGGTGTATTTGGTTCACCGTCGTGATGAACTACGGGCCAGCAAGATCATGGCGGATCGCGCCATTGGGCACGAGAAGATTGAAATGGTCTGGGATTCGGTGGTGAGCGATATTCACGGTGTCGAAGAGGATGCGGTCACCGGGGTTCAGTTGGAGAATCTCAAAACCGGTGCCTCCACTCGCCTGGATTGTGCCGGTGTTTTTGTGGCGATTGGACACGTTCCCAATACCCAGCTCTTCAAAGGACAGCTGGCGATGGATGAAGCGGGATATATCTTACCGGAAAAGGGGAGCCGTACTTCGGCCAAAGGGGTCTTTGTGGCAGGCGATTGCGCGGATCAGGTCTATCGTCAGGCGATCACCGCTGCAGGTATGGGATGCATGGCTGCCATTGACGCTGAGCGCTACCTCGGAGAACTAGCCTCCTGAATACGAGCTTTGAAACCTAATTTCGTCCTTCGGACTTGATCCCGGAGAGGAGGTCCGATGCATGATCCTTGCTTCGGGTCATGGTCCAACCGGAGTATGCCAGAAACACGCTGATCAGGGGCGTGATCCAATTAAGGATGGCATAGGGTAAATAGGCCCAAGGAGAGACGGCCAATGTGGCGGCCATGAAGGCACCGCAGGAATTCCAAGGAATCAATGCTGAGGTCATCGTACCCCCATCCTCGAGGGCTCTGGACAGATTCTTGGCATCCAGCCCTCGCTGCTCATAGGCGTCGCGGTACATGCGGCCGGGCAAGATGATGGAGAGGTATTGATCCGGTGCCAGGATGTTGATCCCAATGCTTGTCGAGAGGGTCGTTGTGACAAGCGACCCGGTGGATCGCGCCATGCCCAGGGCGGCCTGAGCCAGGACGCGCAGCAGTCCAATGCGTTCCATCAATCCCCCGAAGGCAAGAGCACACAAGATGAGTGCGACGGTGTTCATCATACTTTCCAGACCTCCTCGACTCATCAGTTCGTCGACCAGCTCATGCCCTGATTGCATTTCATACCCATAATGAGCTACGGCGATCAACTCACCCGGATCGACCCCTTGGATCAGGATGGCCAGGATCCCACCAGCCAGGGTGGCGATCATCAAAGCCGGTAAGGCTGGCCATTTCATCATGACCATGAGGATGACCAGGATAGGTGGTAATAGTAACCAGCGGCTCTGCTGAAATTGACTCTCAATGGTTTGAGTGATGGCCTCTACTTGATCCCATTCGCTGGCTCCTTCAAATCCTCTAAGCCCAAGCAGCGTGAACACTATCAGGCAGATTCCCAGAGCAGGAAGCGTGGTGTAAAGCATGTGACGCATGTGCTCGAAAAGTTCTGAACCGGCAACTGCTGGTGCCAGGTTGGTCGAGTCTGAAAGAGGCGATAGCTTGTCTCCGAAGTAAGCGCCAGAAACGATGGCTCCAGCCGCCATGGGTGCGGGGATCTGCAAGCCGGCAGCCACTCCCATCAAGGCGATTCCGACGGTGCTGGCAGTGGTCCAGGAGCTGCCTGTCGCCAGAGAGACGACCGCACAAATCAGACAACCTGCTGCCAGAAAAATATCAGGAGAGAGCAATTGCAGACCGTAGAGGATCAAGGTGGGGACGACTCCCGCAGCGATCCACACGCTGATCAGTACGCCGATCACGCACAAAATCAAGATAGCCTTCATCCCCATGGCGATACCCTCAAGGATTCCCTGCTCCATGGTTTGCCAAGGGGCACCCAGAGACCAACCGACCACGGCCGCGATCACTGAGCNGAGCAGCAGAGGGATGTGCGCTTCTCCATCATATTTGAGAAGAGTGATGCCAATGAGCCCCATGAGCCCCACCACAGGGATCAGGGCATGCATCAAACTCGGTGGGGTGGGCTTTNTGCTTTCAGGTAATGTCATTTGCGTTTGCCCTGGTCCACCCACTTTTACGGATCGAGCACGGCACAAGCCGTGTTGACCTCATCACCAGACATCGAATTGTCAGCATTCAATGACTGTGTGGTTCGTGGCCACAAATGCAGGCNTACTCCTTAAGTTCACAATCGGAGCAGGTGTCGAGGTTGAGATGAAAGCGTTCGTANTGAATNTCTCCGCCGTCGGTNGANCCTATTTCNAGAATGACNGGGGGATTACCTTCCGCTGAGAGAGCTTGCGTGGAAACGANTACGCTTCCCCGTTGCTCAAAATCAATGGTTGTGGGGTTNTTGCGATCGCCCATCGCAAGGCTCATGGGTATGGAAACCGCATCGATNGGTTCGATGTCGTCATTGACAAATGTAATCCTTGCATGNCCATCGTCTGGNTGNATCCAGAANTCNANGTGAGGNTCCACNNTGGNNATTANTTTNCCTCCATTGGGNCCNGGAATGGCATGGCTGTGATGGTCCACCTCCCCTCCGTGAGTGTGTGAGCCCTGAGAAGCAGACTCATTTGATCCATTGGGTTGGGAGGAAGGTGTTTGTGAGGTAGGGCCACAGGCACACAGACAAGCCATAAGACTAGTTCCAAATAAAAGCATTCTCATAACTAGAACATAACTTTTTTGGATGTGTTTTGCTAGCCTGAAGCTGCCACCTTTTTGCGAATGGCTTGCATCGCTTGTCGCTGTGCAAAAATATGAAAAAATGCTGGGGTGACTCCCAGGCCGAGAAGGGTGGAACTGACAAGACCACCCACGATCACAGTGGCCACGGGGCGAAGGATTTCCTTGCCCGGTTCATCNGTTGCCAGGACCAGCGGAAGGAGAGCGATGCCTGCAGANAGAGCNGTCATCAGCACNGGAACCAGNCGNTCGAGNGTGCCGCGTTCAATCATCGATCGATTGAACGTTTCTCCTTCATGACGCATGAGATGCAGATAGTGGGAGATCATCATCACGCTGTTTCGGGCCGCAATCCCAGCGACGGCAATGAAACCCACCAGGGTGGCAATGCTGATNTTGGCGGTGGTCCACCAAGTCAGGAAGAGGCCTCCNACCAGGGCGATCGGAATGTCCAGCAGTACCTGTGNGACAAACACAGGCATGCCAAAGTANGCATAAAGAAGCATCATCATGATCAAGAGAACCAGGAGGCTCATGAGNAGGATNCGNCGACTGGCTTCCTGTTGGGCCTGAAACTCTCCCTCGTAACTGATGAAGTATCCTTTGGGTAGGGNGACCTCTCGNGTNACGCGTTGCTGCAGCGTTTCGATGAGCGTCTTGAGATCACGCTCTGTGGGGTTGATACTGATGACAAAGCGGCGTTGGGTGTTTTCTCTTTGGATGACATTGGGCCCCTTGGCATGTTGAACGCTCGCGACGGTTCGCAGGGGTATGGGATTGCCCTGTTCTGTTTGGATGTAAAGTCGTTCCAGTTCCTTGGGTGATTCTCGCCAGCTGGTTGGCAGTCGAACCATCAGGTCAATCGTTCGTGGGCCCTCGAAGAGNTGCTCNACTTTGACACCGCCGATCATCCCTGAAAGTTGTTCGTTGAGNTTGCCAGGAGTGAGGCCATAAGCCAGTGCGCGATCTCGGTCCACCTTGATCTGAAGCTGTGGAATGGGTGCCTGCTGCTCTACNCGNGCGGCNTCCAGACCGGGGATTTCCTGAGCAATNGATTGAATGGAGGTGCCGATGGTTCTCAAAGTGTCGAGGTCTTCTCCAAATACCTTGATGGCTACCTTGGCTGAAATGCCACTCAGCATGTGGCCCACTCTGTCTGCCAGGGGGCCGCTCAAAGCACTGAAAGTACCAGGGATGGACCTCATGGTCTCACGGATTTCAGCGAGAATCTCAGCTCTCGACCGATCACTGGCTTCAAAATCAATATCGAATTCTACTGTGGACACCGGAACCACATGATCGCCTCGCTCTGCCCGCCCTTGTCGTCGNCCCACTTTTCGCACCTCAGGAATTTGNAGCAGCAAGCGATCGGCNATCGCAGCGATTTCAGCGGTTTGGGCCAGCGATGTTCCAGGTGCGGTGGTGAGTGCCACCAAGGCGGTTTCCTCCTCAAAGGAAGGTAAAAAGTCCTTTCCCATCAAGGGAACCATCGATAGGGCAGCAGCCACCAAAGCGCCAGCGATTCCGAAGACGGCATAAGGGTAATCCAGGGCNAATTTGAGCCATGTCTTACGGAAAAGCCATTTCAGGCCCCGAACCAAACGCCCTTCCCGGTTTTGGACTTTTCTTTTGGGCTCGAGCAGAAAGGAGCAAAGCACTGGAATGACCGTAAGGGAGATGAAGAAAGATGCAGCCATACTGACCATGGTGGCAATGGCAATGGGCGCAAAGAGTCTACCTTCAACACCGGATAATCCCAGCAAAGGGAAAAAGACCAGAATAATAAAAAGGGTTGCATAGAGAATGGAATGTCGGATTTCGGCGGATGCCGAAGCGATGACNTTTAAATAAGGTGCGGGCTGCGAAGAGANGGCATTTTCTCTCAAACGACGGTACACATTCTCCACGTCGACGATGGCATCNTCCACCACGATNCCGATGGCAACNGCCAGTCCNCCCAGGGTCATTGANTTGACNCTGAGTCCCCAGAGATNGAACAANAGTAATGTGCAGGCGAANGACAGTGGAATCGCCATCAAGGTAATAAAGGTCGTTCTCAGATTGAGCAGAAAAAGAAACAGGACAATGGANACCATGATNCCTCCATCCAGAATGGCCTCCTTCAGATTGCCGACTGCATTTTCGATAAAATCGGATTGTCGGAACAACGGCTCGAGACGAATGTTGTCAGGTAAGTTTGCCTGAAGTTCGTCGATAGCGCTCTCGACTCGACGCGTGAGGTCGATGGTGTCAAATCCTGGGGCCTTGGTCACACTCATGATGACACCTCGGATACCATTGACAGCTGCATCACCCCGCATGGGCTCCACATCCCAGACAACATCGGCGACGTCCTCAATCAGAACCGATCGATCTTCCAAGTGTCTGACGACGGTCTTACCAATCGCGTTCAAATCGGTTGTCATGGCCAGATGACGGACCATGATTTCCTGGGGACGACTGGTCAGAAAGCCTCCGGTGGTGTTTCCTGCTGCTTCATGAGAGGCATGAAGTAAAGTGTCGAAATCGACTCCCAGGGCTCTCATCCGATCGGGATCCGGCTGAATGTGAATCTGGCGAACACCTCCCCCCATCGAAAGGACCTCTGCGATGCCGGGAATGCTCTGAATGCGCCTCCGGATGGTCCAGTCTGCAAGGGTGCGCAGGTCCTTGCCATCCACCTCCTGAGTGGGGCTGTGGAGGCCTACCAGCATGATTTCACCCATCAAGGACGCAACGGGTGTCATGTAGGGAAAAATGCCTTCGGGGAGTTGTGGGATGGCTGCTTGCAGGCGTTCCTGAACAAACTGACGCGCTCGAATCAAATCGGTACCCCAGTCAAATTCTACATAGATGAGGGACAAGGAAACATCGGAGGTAGCCCTCAGGCGGGTTACCCCAGACACACCCATCAAGGCACTTTCCAGCGGAATGCTGATACGACTTTCCACCTCCTCAGGAGCCAGACCCGGGGCTTCGGTCAGAATGGTGACCGTCGGCTTGGTCAGGTCAGGAAGTACTTCGACGGGCAATTTTCTTCCCAAATGAATGCCAGCTGCCAAAAGCACCAATGCCGCCATCATGACGATGGTGCGATGCTTCAGTGAAAACTCTATAAGGCGATTGAGCATGATGCCTGGAGTCCCTTACTAGGAGATTTTGGTTCGGTTTCCCCACTTGATGGCCAGGAGGATCCACTGCATGACGCACAACCAGCCCAGGAACCAGACCCAACGAGGGGAAGGTCCCTGACCTTGAGGTGTTGCTTCGGAAATGGCTTTGGCTGCTTTCTGCTCTTGGGTGATCTCCGAGCCATCCTCGTTGTGTTCGTGGCCATGGGCGGCATCCAGGGCTTCCTTGAGGGAAATCCCTCCTTTTCCGGCGAAGGACAGGGGGTAGGCGCCTCGAGTGACGACTTCATCGCCGGGCAGCAGCCCACGAATGATTTCCACGTATTGATCATTTTGGGAACCGGTGACCACTCTCGCCTTGATGAACGCATCGGGGATTTCAAAATCCTTGATAAAAACGTGAGGTTGGTAGTGATCTCCTTGAATTGCCTCGCGGGGTACGGCCATTACCTCCTTGCGTTGGGAAAGGCTCATGGTGAATTCTGCCCGCATGGATGGGCGAAGATTTTTGTTAGCATCCTCGATACGAAAGAAAGCCTCCAGGGTAGAGCTTTCTGGGTCTACCTCTGAACCAAATCGCTCCCATGTGCCTGTAAAAGTTTCCTGTGGATAGGCAACGACATGGATAGATACCTGGGTTTGCTCGTTAATGTAGGAAATTTTGTCCTCCGGTATTTTTGCAACGGCATATACCAAACGAACGTCCACGATTTCCAATATAGGACTTTCCGATGTAACGGGTTCTCCTGTATGCTTGAGGCTTTTGGTAACCAGGCCATCGATCGGAGCTAGAAGAGTGATTTTGGGCGGTGGCTCTCCAGGTTGGAGACTTTCCACAATGACTGCTGGTTCTCCTTTTTGGATCCACTCTCCCTCGTGAATATTCTCTTCCAAGATGCGGCCTGCTATTCGACTACTGATATAGGCATGGCCTTCAGGCCTGGGTTCAATTCGACCCAATGCAAAAAGGGTTTCCTCAAAGGTTTCGCGCTTGACGGTGGTGGTTTCAATCCCCAGATGTCGGGTGGATGTGCTGTCGAGAATGACAATGTCCTCGGCACGATCCGCCTTTAGCGAGGCGAGTGAGACCAGCAGGTTGGCGATGCCCCAAAGCAGGATCCCTCTTTTGGATGGCAAGGATGGTTCAATCATGATGGCGTGAAAGATCCTGCGTCAAATACAGGTATCGATAATGGTTCAGGTGAAAGGTCTCAATCACTTCGAGCAAGGAGAGTTTCAAGGTGAGCAATCCTTCCATGGAGGTGATCAAGGATTCCATGGGGCGTTCCCCTGCCCGGACGGCCCGCTCCAAGGATCGGTGATGCTTTTCTCGGTTTGGAATCAGCTCATCCTGGAGCATGAGGTATTGTGCGCGTCCTTGAATCAATCGCGCCATGGTGGAATCGGCATCGTTTTCCATTTGCAGCTTCAAGGCCTCAGCACTCGCCTCCGTTTTCTTTAGGTTGGCCTGAGAGGCTGCCACAGCACCTTGATTTTTTTGCCACCAAGGCAGAGGAATGCTGAGTTGAAAACCCAGCCATCGATTTCGCTCCAACCCGAAAGGTTCGTCCTCGTTGACACTCCGCTGATGAGACAAGCCCAAGGTCCAATCTTGCCATTTCCGGCTTTGCTCCAGTGCGACCATGGTCCGATGGATATCCGCTTCGGTGTGCAGTACGCCAAATGCTGGGTGGTTCGCTGTGTTCAGTGGGCTGGCTGAAGGGATGGCCATGGGCTTCCAGATTGCCTCCAGCCGAAAAGGTTCCTCGGCTTGCTGACCCAACAAGGAACGCATCTGGTTCTCCAAGGAATGGATGGATGATTCCAGGCCTGGTCGTTTGAGTTCGAGCTCTTTGATCTGGATGGCTGCAAGGGAAAGATCCAGTGTGGATCGCTCACCCCTTTCCTGCTGCTCTTTAAGTGTCGCGTACAGCCCTTGAGCCAAGGTAATTTGTTCTTTCAGGATTTGTTGACGCTCTCGGAGTGCCAACCAACGTGTGCCGGACCCCATGGCTTCCATGACTTTCTGGTGTGCCATCCATTGAACTTCCTTTTC
>NYYT01000104.1 GCA_002686885.1 Pedosphaera sp. | reverse complement strand
CAACGAGGGTAGCAATCGAAGCTACCGTCATATTGGCGTCAACGAAGGCCACCACTCGCTATCGCATCACCAGAACGATCCGGTGAAGCAGGCCAAGATCAGCGAGATCAATGAATTTCATGTCCGTCAGGCCTCCTACATCCTGCAGAAGATGAAATCCATCCCGGAAGGTGATGGTAGTTTGTTGGATCACAGCATGGTTCTCTATGGCGCGGGTATCAGTGATGGAAATCGTCACAACAATGAGAACCTGCCGGTATTCCTTGCCGGTAAGGCTTGTGGGAAGGTGACGACGGGCCGACATGTTCGTTATGATTTCGAGACCCCCATGGCCAATCTGCTGCTTTCCATGATCCATGAAATGGGTGTCCCGGCTGAACGTTTTGGCGATAGCACTGGGACGTTGCGAGGTTTAAGGGCCTGATCAGGAAGCCTTCGCTGCTCCTGACGGCCNGCTNATCGAAGGTACCCTGAAATCCATGATTCCTCACTCCACTCTCGGGGCCTTACCCTGCTTTCTGGTTTTCTTTTGGAATAGAGCCCAGCTTATGCGCATTGGCCTATGCTCACTGGCGTTTCTTCTGATGACCAGTGGGCTGGATGCGCAGCCTGCTAATCTTTCGCAACGTGTGGAGGAGCTCGGCTCGGAGAACGCCCGAATCCGACGTGATGCCGCCATGTATNTGAGNCANATGGCTGCCAGTGGGCAAGACATGCANGATGCCCTGCCNGCATTGATCNAGGCTTTGGGGGATCGGGAAGAACAGGTCTGGTTTCACNCAGTGACAGCTCTGGCCACCATGGGGCCCTCGGCCACTGCAGCCGCCCCTGAGTTGNTNAAAGCTCTCAAGAATTTCAACGCTCGAGGAGTNAACGTTCGATGGTATCGCAGTGTCCATGCCTTGAGCCAGATGGGGGAAGGAGTGCTGGATCGACTCATCGCTGCCTGTGAAGATGAAAATGCCAATCTTCGTGCTGGGGCTGCCCAAGCTCTGGGGGGTATCNACCGGGGCTCGGAACGTTCGGTTCCCGTGCTGATCCAACTGATGGAAGATGAAAGTGACCTTGTGCGTGAGGCTGTCATTAAATCGCTGAGTCTTTTGCCATCTCCTGCCAGGACCTCTCTTCTGGAAGCTCTCTCCCATCCATCGGCGCTGGCGCGTCAGGCGGCTTGTCAGGCTTTGGGAAAGATGGGGCATGATGCCAAGGATGCCGCGGACAAACTTTTCGCATTGTTGTCCATGGAGTCTGATCAAGCAGTTTTGGGTGCTGCTCTGGAATGCCTTCCCAGCATCGATGCGCCCTCTCATGAAGTCTTGCAGGCGGTCATGTCTTATTTTGCTACNGAGCAGGAAGATCTTCGACAAGCTGTTTCCAATGTTTTGCTCAAGCTTCCTCCCTCCTTAGTAGTCCCAGCCTTGTTGCATCAATTGGAGCATGCCGACCAGGCATCGCGTGACCGATCTGTCGATCTCCTTGCCTATTTGGGATCAGATGCCAAACCAGCACTTCCTTTGCTCATGCACCTGATTCAGACCAATCTGGATCAGCCTGAGCAACTGCAACCCTATCGCAAGGCGTTTCTTCAGGTAGGCAACGCGGGGATTCCAATGGTGGTTGAAGCCATGCAAACCGCCCTCGGGGACTCTCACCAAAAAACCCTGGATGAGATGCTGACAGCCTATGGGCTGGTGGCGGTACAACCGATTCTCGACATGCTTCCCAGTCANAGTGAAAGCATGCAATCTCGCATGATCCGATCCCTTTCTGGTATCGGCAAGAACGCCCGGTTGGCCCAGGGCGCCATGCTTGAAGCGGCTCGATCCAAGCATCCAATGATCCGGGCTGCGGCCATCGAAGCGTTGGCCTCCATGGAAATCAAGATGGAGACATTCCACCAGGTGGTAACGCCACTTTTACAAGATGATTTTCTCGAAGTGCGACTCTCTGCAGTGATGGCCCTGGCCCAGCTCCCTTCTGCCGTGCAAAAACATTTGGAGGCCTTGGGAGCACTCATCATCGACCCGGATACGGTGCTTCGGGAACAGGCGCTCATGGCATTGACCCATGCAGGCGATGGGGCCTCGGTGTATCAGGATCAGGTAGCGGTTCTTCTGGCAGATCCATCCACGGGTGTGCGTCATGCGGCCATGCGTGTGCTCGGAGCCATGGGGGAAACCACTCCAATGGCTATTGCCCAAATCACTTGGCTGGGCCAGACGGGAGGTCAAGAAACGTTGCGGCATGCCTTGGATGCTCTTGGGCGCATGGGCGAACAGGCCGAATCGGCCTTACCTCTTCTGAGGCAGTCGCTGCAGCATGAAGAGGCCTCGATTCGGTTGAGTGCCTTCGAGGGGCTCATGGCCGTGGAGACGGGTTCCGAAAAAAGGTTACCCGTCNTGCTCAAGGCTTTGGAAGATCGTTCAACCCCCATGCGCCATGCTTCCATGAAGGCCTTGATTTCCCTGAAGGAGGAAGCGGCTCCAGCGATTCCGGTTCTGATTCAGAGACTGAGCGAAAGCGAGGATCGCGAACTGGCGTTGGGTGCCTTGCGTGTGGTACCCTCTCAAATGACCTATCTTGAGCTTTACCTTCAGGCATTGGGTCATGACGATCCCGGAGTGCGTGCTTTTGGTTGCCGTGCCTTGGGCAACCTGGGCGCTGCTGCGGAAAAAGCCCTTCCGGAATTGCGCAACATGCGGCGCGATCGCTATCGATTCGTACGTGAGCAGGCCANTGAGGCGATCAAGCAAATCGAAGNTTGAATCCTTTGACACTGCGGTGATCCATTTCCCATACTCGGGCCATGCGAGTGGATGCTCATCAGCATTTCTGGGAATACACGCCCGAGGAATATCCTTGGATGGATGAACCGCTCTCTCTGCTCAAACGTCATTTTCTGCCTCCGGATCTCCTTCCTGAACTTGTGAAAGCGGGCTTGGACGGAACCGTAGCGGTGCAGGCAAGGCAAAGCCTCGAAGAATCCAGATGGTTACTGGAGCTTTCGGATCAGTACCCGGCCATCCTGGGTGTGGTTGGATGGGTGGATTTATGCACTACTAACGTCGACGACCAATTGGAGAGGTTTCAGACCCATCCNAAATTTGTGGGGGTGCGTCACGTGGTTCAGGATGAACCGGATGATAGCTTCATGTTGCGTCCAGATTTTCAACGCGGGATCCAAGCACTTGCACAGCACCATTTGACTTATGATATTCTAATTTACCCGCATCAACTTCCAGCAGCACTGGCATTGGTCCGGAAGTTTCCTGATCAGCCCTTTGTGGTCGATCACCTTGCCAAGCCGTTGATTGGAAAACAGGTAATCAAGCCATGGTGTGATCAAATGGCCGAGCTGGCCTCCTATCCGCATGTCGAGTGCAAGCTATCCGGCATGGTCACTGAAGCCACTTGGGGTCAGTGGCAGCCTGACGATTTCAAGCCCTACCTGGATGCCGTATTTCGTCATTTTGGGCCTGATCGACTCATGTATGGGTCGGATTGGCCCGTATGCCTTTTATCTGCTGAGTATCAGGCGGTACATGCCTTGATCATGAATCACATCGCTTCTTTTACGGTAGAGGAGCAAGATGCGATCATGGGCACCAATGCTATTCGGTTTTATGATTTGAAGGTGGCAGCGCCCAGCCATCCATCTCAGCAAGCCTGAGCCGGGAGACTTTCCAACTCGAACCCATGGAATCCCTCCATCAAAAAATCAAGGAATTGGCGCACGCCCGGCTTGGCAAGCGTCGTTGCCTCAAGGCGGACGGTGTGGACCGTGCTCCCTATCGATCCTTTCTCAAAGCAGTCACTCTTCATTTGCGCACAGAACACCGAACGGGGCATTCGGGAACCGCCATCGTGCATGCACGATCCTTCATGATGGATCAGATCATCGAACATCTCTTCCGGGATCTGAGTGCCTTTTATGCTGAAAAAATTCCCGCCAATGCTCAATTGGCCGCGGTGGCATTTGGTGGATATGGTCGTCACGAGCTCAATCCCCAGAGTGATGTGGACATCATGATTCTGAGTGAAAACGGATTTCGGAAAGTGGGAGCTGAACCGTGGCTGGAATCCTTCTGTTCGGCTTTTCACAGTGTCCTTCTCGATCTCAAGCTGAAATTGGGTTACGTCACCCGCAACATTTCCGATTGTGTTCATTTTGCAAAACAGGATGTCAAGACCATGACGTCCCTGATCGAAATCCGACTCATTGCTGGGCATGGGCCCCTTTTTCTTCGACTTCGAGAAACCATTCTCAAGAAGTGCGTGCAGGGGCATGAAAATGATTTCCTCACCGCCAGGCTGCGTGATCAGCAGCAGCGTCGGCATCGCTATGGGAATACCCCCTTCATGCAGGAACCGGAAATCAAAAATGGTTGTGGGGGTTTGCGTGATTATCAGAATCTGATTTGGATGGCTTTTTTCAAATACCGTGTCCTTTCTCTGGACGAGTTGCTTGCTGGCCAGCATATCAACCGGTCGGAGCATCGGCATTTGATGGACGCCTATGATTTTCTCCAAAAGGTGCGCAATGAAATGCATTACCGTAAAAATCGCTCTGAGGACAAACTTTACAAGAGCATGCAACCTCAGGTGGCCTATGGTCTGGGTTTCAAGGAAACCTCCCCCAGCAAGAGGATCGAGGCCTTCATGCAAATGGTGTATTTCCACATGCGTCAGATCTTCCTCCTGACCCGTCAACTGGAGGAGAGCCTGGCTCTGGATCCCACTCCGAGNCCGGTTCCTTTTTGGCGGCAATGGATTCCCAGTCGTGCCAAGGAGGAGATCAAACCAGTGGATGGCTTTCTTTTCGAAGAGGAGTGGATTCAGGCCAGCTCGTGGAGGNTTTTTCGTGAACAACCNAGGAGAATGATGCGCATTTTCCTGCATGCACAACAACGTGGTCTGAAGGTGCACCCCAAAACCGCTCAGATGATGCGACATGGGCTGCAGATTCTTCAAAAGGATTTTCAGAATGATGAGCACGTGAGATCCACTTTTCTGGAGATTCTGAGCGAAAGGGGCAATGTGGGGAACATCATCCGGATGATGCACGAGGTGGGTGTGTTGGGTAAGTTCCTGCCGGAGTTCGGTCGATTGACGGGTATGGTGCAGCATGAATTTTTTCATATGTACACTACCGATGAGCACACCATTCAATGCCTGGAGCATTTGGATTTGGTATGGGAGGAAGAGGGTGGTTTTCATCGTCACTACAGTCAGCTCTTTCAGGATCTGGAGCACCCTCACATTCTCTATTTGGCACTTCTGCTTCATGATGCTGGAAAATCGAACAAGAAGAAAAATCGTTCGCACTCGGATATTGGTCAGGATCTCGCGGTGCGGGTAGGGCAGCGGCTGCAGTTGTCCAAAGACCATCAATCCCTTCTGGCATTCCTGGTGGAGCATCACCTCATCATGGCTGAAATATCCCAAAGAAGGGATCTGGAAAGTGACGAAGAGATCCTGGCTTTTGCACAGTTGGCGGGAGATGTGGAAACCCTGGACATGCTGATGTTACTGACGTTTTGTGACTCCATGGGAACCAGCACCGATCTTTGGACAGGTTTCAAGGACTCCCTGATTTGGACACTTTACGACCGAACTCGACAATCGCTTCAGGGTGTGTTGAAACCAAAGCCTGCATTGGATGAGGCCAAGAAAACACTTTATCCTCAGCTCAGGGAAAAAGTTCGGAAAAGCATTCCGGATGACGAAATTCAAGCGCACCTCCAGCATATGCCGGATCGCTATTTTCGTAATCGGCCCTTGGATCAAATGGTGGAAGACATTCATCTGACCCATCGTTTCATGTGGCGCCAAATCAGCAAACAGGATCGGGCTCTTGAGCCCATTGTGCACTGGCGGCATGACCGGGACCGGGGCTTCAGTGCCTTGGATCTTGTGACATGGGACAGGCCAGCGATTTTTTGTAAGTTTGCCGGTGCATTGGCGGCCGCGGGTTTGACCATTTTGAGTGCCAGGATTTTTACCCGATCCGATGGCATCGTACTCGATAGCTTTGAGTTGGTGGATGCCAGCAGCGGTGAACTGGTCAAAAAGTTTAAACGGGACAAATTCAGTGCCATGATCAAGGCGGTGCTTGGAGAGGGAGCTGATTTGGATACCCTGGTAGATAAAAACAGTAAAACACCCCCGCTCTACCAAACGGTTGAAAGGGACTCTCTGGAAGGTCAGGTTCGTTTTGATAATGATCGGTTGCCCTCTCGAACGCTTCTTGAAGTGGAAACCGAGGATCGCGTTGGATTACTCTACAAAGTATCCAAAGTGCTACATGAGCAGCAGCTCGACCTCTCCTATGCCAAAATCCTTACCGAGAAGGGGGCAGCCATTGATAGTTTTTACATCAAAAACCACCGAGGCGAGAAAATCAGTGCTCCATCCGAACAGCGGCGCATCAAGACTGCCTTGCTCAAGGCATTGAAAAAAGACCCTATTTCCGGACCACTGTCATGAAAACGCCTCTACTTCGTGCATGGATTTTGGGTGGGCTGATTCTTTTCATGGATCAGTGGACCAAAGGGCTGGTGGTTGCCCATTTAGAACTGGGTGAGCAACGGGAATGGGTGGAGGGTTTTTTTCGTCTTGTCTACTGGGGTAACACTGGTGCGGCCTGGAGCATGTTTCGCGGAAACAACTATCTCCTCGCGGGAGTAGCCATGGTCGCTTTGTTATTGCTGCATGGCGTGAGGAACCAATTTGACGTGCATCTTCTCAAGGGGCAAGTGGCCCTCGGTCTCATGTTCGGCGGTATTGTCGGAAACTTGGTGGATCGATTCAGGTATGGGCATGTTGTCGATTTCATCTATTTTTTCACCTATCGCCACGGGGGAGGGGAGATCGGGTTTCCTGCCTTCAACCTCGCTGATTCGGCCATCTGCGTGGGTGTCTTTGGCTTGTTTTTGATTTCATTGCAAAAGGATGCCCAAGCCAGGAAGGCTCATGCTCTTCGACTCCATCAGCCACCCTCCTCGGATGATGCTTCATGAAGCGATGTTTGGCATGAATACCCCATGTTAGAGACAGAACAGGTTCTGAGGGAAGCACTCGGGTGTGCCTGGCTCATTGCCGGTCCTACGGCTTCGGGGAAAAGCCAGCTTGCCATGGCAATGGCCCAGCGTCTGGATGGTGAAATCATTTCTGTCGACTCCATGCAAGTTTATCGAGGCATGGATATCGGCACTGCCAAACCGACGAGATCCGATCAGCAGCAAGTACGCCATCACCTCATTGATGTGGCTGAACTTCAAGATTCTTTCGATGCTGCTGCCTTTCGCAGACTTGCGGTGGCAGCTATTTTGGATATTCACAAGCGTTCCAAGACGATCCTTCTTTGCGGTGGTACGGGGTTTTATTTTCAGGCTCTCCTTCAGGGAGTCGGCAAGGGACCCTCGGGCAATCAGGAGCTCAGAAAGCAGTTCCAGCAATGGGATTTGGAGGCCTTGAAAGACCGCCTTCGCCAGCAGGACCCCTTGGCTTACCAGCGCGTGGACCTGAACAATCGTCGAAAGGTGATTCGCGCATTGGAGGTCATTGAACTGACCGGCCTGCCTTTCAGTCAGTCCCAATCCGATTGGTCCATGCCGCTACCCCTGGACCCCCGGAAATGTTGGGTCTTCGATATGCCTGCATCGGTGCTTAATAGACGTATTGAACTTCGTGTGGAACGCATGCTTGAGGAAGGATGGATGGAAGAAACTCGCATGCTCATGAAGGACGGTCTGGAAGAAGCTCCGACTGCGTCTCAGGCAATCGGTTACGGGCAGATCATGGACCATTTACGCGGAAAGATCGACCACAAGGAGATGAAGGAGTGGATCAAGATACGCACTCGGCAGTTGGCCAAACGCCAGCGAACATGGTTTCGTCATCAACTTGAAGCAAAGTCCTTGCCCATGGAATCCTCACCTGATTTCATGGTGGAAACCATGGTTCGGCAAGCAGCGTCCTCTGGTTGAATCAAAGATGCGTGGTTTTCGGGATGCGAACCAGCGTGTAATAGGCTTCTCCATGAAGGAGGGGTTGTTGACTTTGATTCTGAACTCCTTCGATATGTAACTCGTGGACATAGCCTGCACGTAGGGCATCGACGTGGAGTCTGACACGGGTACGATCTTCCGAGACCACCGCTTTGGTGATTTTGAGTTCCTTTTTGTCATCCTCCGGGCCTCCGTAGCGGCTCTCCAAACGATAGGTGTAGCTCTCCATGCGATAGTTTTTCGGATCAGAAGCGCTCTCCACATGGACGGGCTCGGTAAAACTCAAAGTGAAACCATCGGGCTGTGCCTTCATCTCATGAATCTCAAAGGGTGTTTTTCCTGTCCACCTCAGACGCTGCAGTCCCCAAGGACGATTGCCTCTGCCTCCCCAACCTGCATTGGACATGCCAACAAAGAGAGAGGCATCCTGACCGAAGCAAATGCGAATAATGCCACATTGAAATCCTTCCCGGAAGGGAAGACAGGCTCCTTGCCAGTGCCCGTCCACTTGTTCCAGAACCACTCGCATGACTGTAGCGTGATGCTGGTCTGCGACAAATAGTTGACCGGAAAACGGACCAAATTGTCCTTCGCTCCGATCCCAGCGCAGGCCACTTGGGCTCTTGCCCATCTTGTCATACGGAAACCAGACTGCAGGCATCTTGAATTGCGGAATCTGAAGATGCATGTCTTTCATCCATGTGCCCGAGACCGGTTGCGGAATGGAATCGAACGGTTCGCCAGCCAGTGTCTGGGTTGGGAGCCCCCAGGGATGTCCATGATAATCTCCGAATTCCAGATGAGATAATTTGGAAGCATTGCACCATTCCCCCTGGTTGTCGGTGTAAAAGATGTCTCCCCATGGGCTGTCTTCAACGCCTGCCGGAGACCGGAGTCCTGCGGCCATGGGAAACATTTCTCCCGTTTCGGGGTGAACTCGGACAGCCCAACCCCTCCAATGGGCCTGTTTGATTTCAGGATCGGCATAAGGTTGTCCACCGAAGGGTTTGTTGAGGGTGATCCACATATAGCCTTCCTTATCCATGCGAGGGCCAAAATTGTATTCGTGATAGTTTCCTGATATGTCCCAGGCGTCACACACCGTCTCAAAGGTGTCGGCACTCCCATCACCATCACTGTCCTTCATGCGAGTCAGTTCACCGCGTTGCGCCGTGTAGATCCATCCTTTGTGTTCCAGAAAACCAAGGGGTTGAGCCAGCCCGCGAGCCCACGGGCGAAAGGTTGCCTCCTCAGGTTTTCCGTAGGGTTGATCCAAAACGTAAACATCTCCTCTGCGGGTTCCGACCAGTAAATTTCCATCACTCAGAAGCGTCATGGCTCCCACTTCCATGGGGAGCTTCTCAGTGTCAAAGGTGTCGATTTGGTAGTAGTCCGACTCTTCGGTGTGAGCCGTCCATCCGATGAGGAGCAATCCCAAGGCGAGGTGCAATTTCGATACGCATCGATTCATTTTCATGTGCATGATCATGGAGTGTGAAAAAGTAAGATAAGATTTCTGGATGCCTACCATTCGATGGTTTGCTCCAAGGTGGCGGAGCCCTGCTCCAGGTTGACGGGGATGAGGATCTGCTTCACGGCACCGTTTTGGCGCAAGATGGGCCGGATGGGGAATGAACCCTTTAACTTCACTTCGTAAGCTTCACCTACCTTGAAATGGTTTGGGGCGATTTGTTCGATGTCTTCCCCTTCTCCTGCCAGAAAATAAAGCCCCTTGGCTGCACTGGAGGCTTCCAGAGAAAAGGATCTTTTGAGAATCGTACCACCCGGTTGAATGACCGGTTCTGGAGCTTCTGAGATGGTGACCGATTCCAAGTCGTAGCGGAAAACAGGACGTTGATTCTCTTCTTTCAGCCGATACCCCTTGAAACGGCCTCCCGTGTTTCGGTCGGTCAATGCCGGAGTCGGCCACTTAGATTCGGGGGCATCGAGAAAGGAAAAGGCAGGACCTTGAGGCAGGTCCAAAACATCCTCGCCGAGAGGCCCCAGAAATGTATCGCTGCGTCCACTCTGTACGCCCGAATGATCGAAAAAGCGGCCACGCCAAATTTTCGCCAACCGCACGACATTGAAGTCGTAGGCGACATTGAGCTTTTCCGGGAATCCAGTCAGCACCGCTCGCGGGCCTACTTCCTTCATGAAGGTTCGATGCACAATGGGTTTGTCTGCTGGAACCAGCTCCATGGCAATTTGCCCCTTGGGGGTAATGCCGACTGGAAGGGGCATCGAGTTTTTCAACGACAGATACGTCCAAATCGAGTCGACCTGTTGATCCGGGCTCCCTCCCAATATATCCGGGAAGGGTGATTTGCCATCCGGCCAGAATTGGGGCATGCGTGTTTCGGGATTGTAAGCGGCTGGATTGAGGAGGAATGAACGGAACCATCCGGGTTGCACTCGGTCATACACCGATGAAAGATCGATCCCCTGAATGGCGAGGGCGTCCTGACCGGCAATGCGATGGCAGGTGATGCAGGCCATGCCGGTGACCCCGACAAAGCGTTGACCATGTGCCGCCATTTCCTCAGAGAAGGAAGGGCCCTCGGTCCATGAGGGCTGATCGTCGGCAGCACCGATGGCTTGGCTAAAGCGATCAGCTAGTTCTGGGGAGAAGCTGGGCATCCGAGTGGCCATATAATGCCGCACATGAAGCTTATCGGATGTCAGGATGCTTTTAAGCGCCTCAGGTCGGAATTTGGCGCCGGCATGATCTAGCCCGGGTGGGATCTTGCCTTCTTCACCCAGGTCGATTTCGAATGTCGTCTGAAAATACTTTTCTGCCAACGCTGTGGATGGCCCGCCCAAACCATCTCGTTGGTGACAAGCATAGCAATTGAAGGCAGCCATGGTTTTTTGAACCGTTTCAGCGGGGCTCAAGGGTGGGTTTGTTTTCGCATGAGCGACCAAGGCGGCCTTGAGATCAGCGCGCTGATGATCAGCCAGGTCGTAGTGAGGGAGTCCACGGCGAATGGTATCACCGAGGCAGCCTTGGTTTTGATCAGGGTCCAGCTCATTCAGGCGCTTGGCTTTTCGCATGGGCGCAAGCCCGTCCAGAGGGTGACAGGATACGCAACCCATCGCAGCAAACATGCGCTGCCCCATGCGACTTTTCTGAGGATCGGATACAAAGGGTGCGCTGGCCAGAGGGATCATGGGCTTGCCTGTTCGTGTGGTGAGGAGATCACTGGGAATGGGCACGCCTCTTCGTCCACTGCTACCGGGAGGCTGCCATGCCACTGAAAGCTCCGCTCCTCCGCCACCGTTGAAGAATTGGACCTCGAAATCATGAGCCCCTGCACTCAGGTTGATGTTGCCATTGCGTGCCCGTCGGCCATGAATACCGTCATTGTCGACGACGACCTGACCATCAATCACAATGCGGGATCCATCGTCTGAAATGCTGATGAAGGTGTAGCTACCTTCGGTCGGGGCGTGGAGTTGTCCGACATATCGAATGGCGTAATTGTTATTGCGTTTGGAGACTGGCAGGTTGAGGGTGATCTGGTCGGTGCTTCCCTCAGCATGGGCGGTCAAATCCTCGAAATTCGGAAGGGCGTTGAGTCCATCTATCTCGTAATAGGCAAATCCGAGGCCAGGCTCCTCGCCTGGGTCCGCAGCCAGGGACTGTGGATTATGAAGCTGGTCCCTCAACAGGAAAACAGAAAGGGCTCTGGCTTCCTTGGCGTCCAATCGAAGATGGGGCATGCGTCCTGAGGGTCGGCTGAGCGAAGGGTTTTGGAGAAAATCACTGAGGGCGTCCACCGTTGTCTTGGATGCAAGATGCTTGAGGGAGATATAAAGCGAATCCTCCTGATCCTCTCTTTGTGGGCCGTGGCAGGCAACACAGCCGATGCTGTGGAAAAGGTCGTCTCCTTTTTGAACCAAGGCATCCGAACCACCCATCTTGGGTGCAGCAAGCCCCCCGCCTAGTGAAGTCAGAAAATGTGTCAGGTATTCTACGGCGCCATCACGCGCTTGTTTTTCCGAAGCATGAAAAATATTAGGCATGAGGGTCCCAGTTACGTGAGCCTGGGGGTTTTTCAGATAATCGGTCAAAAACTGAGGTGTGACCCTGCTGCCGATAGCGGAAAGGTCGGGTGCTTGTCTTACCCAGATCCTATCGGCGGATGCTGGATCGGTTTCATGACAGGCAACACATTGAAGCTCGCCGAGCAATAACTCCCCTCTTTGAGAGGAAGAAATGTCTGAATGATTGAGTAGATGCGCGTATCCCGGGAGAGTGGGCGGTGCTGCCTGAACCACCATGGAGGCATTCCAAAGGCAGCATAATGCCAACAGGCATGCGCTCCCAAAAGAAGCGACTTTCTTGAGGTTAATGGGCATGGGCTATTATTGCCCCATGGTCGACTTAAAAGTCAACGGTTCGCAATTTCAGGAGTTCCATGGTGTCAGCTTAGCCTAGGGCAGGGTATTTCTAGGCTTGCCAAAGAAGAGTTCAGTAATAGCGAACGAAATTTTTCTTCTTCAGTTCGTCAATCCAGTTGGTTCGAAGTCGATTTTTTTCTTCCGCAAGGAGGATTGCCTCGATTTCGCCCTGAACATTGGCAAGACTCTTGGGTTCGGACGGCTTTATTTCCTGAGCATAGAGCAAGTAGCAACCCTCATCGGTTGTCATAATGTCACTGGCCTGCCCCTCTTCCAGTTTGAAGGCTTCTTCTGAGAGATCGCTTCTCAGTGTGTTTCGGTCTACCCAACCCCAGTCTCCTCCCTGATTGCGTTGACTACCCTGATGATAGACTTTTGCCAACGAGGCGAAATCCGTTCCAGCTTCCACTTTCACTCGAATTTCCTTGAGCATGGCTTCTGCCGCTGTGCGATTTTCTGGGTTAGCCTTGAGGAAGATCATCCGTAGCCGGATGAGTTTCTCTTGCTGGAAATCCTCCAGGTGAGTGTCGTAATAGGCCTTAATTTCCGATGGAGAGACCAAGCTGACGGAATTGACATTCTCGGCTGTAAGAAAATCGACAATGACCGTCGTTTTGATGTCCTTGCGGAACGCTTCGAAAGTCACCCCCTGAGCTTGCAAGGTCTGGGTAAGGGTCAGCCGATCCCCAAAGCGGTCCCGGATGCGTTCCTGCACCTGCTTGTCGACGATTTTTTCCGGTAGTTGGTAACCCTGTGCATCGAATTCCATCAGGATGAGTTGGCGCTCCACAAGCGTTTCCAGAGCCTGCTGCTTGATTTCGAGAACCTTTTGTCGCCTTAACGCGGGATTGTTGGGGTATTGCTGATAGATGGAACGTTCCAGAGGGTCCGTTTGTCTCTGGATATCTCCCATGGTAATGGGGGTTTCCCCGACAATGGCAACGACATGATTGAGACGTTCTAATTCCGCAGATGCAAGGACCATTGGAATCAGTGCGGAAAGAAGAATCAACCCTCTGAACATGGACTTCAGGTTAGGATTTAACCTAAGAAGGTCAAGCCTCGACCCCTTATCACGCAACTCACTTGCAAAGGGTTTATGCGTGGTCTGGAGCATTCGGGGCCGTGGAGGAACTCTGAGTCTCCATGACGTTGAGGAAATCCTTATGAAGTGCGTGAATGCTGCGATCCAGGAGTTCTCGTTCTTCTGCACTTAAGTTCCCTCGCGTCTTTTCACGAATCATTTCAAGTTGATCGATCAGGGCCTTGGCTGAGGCAGGATCCATNTCAATGGGNTCGGATTCCGTAGAGGNCTTCACCCCCGGCATCTTTCCAAGAAGCGCCAATGCCGTNTGAGCGTGCTGCATGACAAAATCCAGGAAAAGCTTCGAATAGATCTCCTTGCGATCGGCATCACTCAGTTCCTGTTCGTTGATCGGCTGAGGTTTCATGCGGATCCTTTGTTTTTTCGTCCAAAGGATTCTGCCATCAAGAAAGTGACCAGTTGATTGAGTCGCTTTTCCAGGCTCAGCTCGGACAAGATGGTCTGTCGAGCATGGATCTGGGAAATCAACGTGGAGGCGACCAAATCTCCAAGGAGCTCGATGTCCTGCACCTCGGTAAGATTGTTAAGCAAATGGTGGCTTTTTGATTCTTCCTTGGCAGATGCATCTGAACCCTGTATCTCCGCCGACGGAGGGTTGGAGCAGCTTCGCTGCTCTCTTAATTGAATGAGGTCGACCAACTTTTCCCTCAGGGCATGGATGCGGATTTCGTTGGATCTTTGGGTCTTGCAGAGTTGATAGCGATGGGTTCTGTAAGGTCGGTAGGAGGTAGCCTGCATCAGTTGCACCCTCTTGAGGCCCTCCAGAATGATATGAGAGGTGCCATCCTCATGTTTGACTGCTGCCCGAA
Source organism: Pedosphaera sp. (assembly GCA_002686885.1). Classification (GTDB taxonomy): domain Bacteria; phylum Verrucomicrobiota; class Verrucomicrobiia; order Limisphaerales; family AAA164-E04; genus UBA7971. Next base: position 4,613 of record NYYT01000104.1, on the reverse strand, counting down.
TCATGCCAAGCCCTGCCACAGAATGGGGCCTTTCCTGCGAGCTGTGCTCCTGACGGAGGGCGACCGCAAAGAGTCGGTGGGATGCCAGACTGTAATCGAGCATTTTCTGATATCTGGGTTCGAAGATAAACAACGGCAACATTGTATGAGGAAACAGTGTTGCGTTGGGAAGCATCATGACCGGTATCGAGTCCGGGAAATCCATATTCGCACCTTACGTCCAATTTTTAAGGAATCAAGGGTCTGTTCCGCAACCTTTTACAACCCCTTGGGGCGAAGGATTAGCCGTTACGACTGTTTGGCATGGAATTTTGATGTAGGCTTGCCAAATGGTATCATTCCCATCATTTTAGAGGAAATGAATAAGATGTTCACCATTCTTCTGGGGGTTATCACTGTCCTTTTGGCAGGTGCCCTTTACTGGGAAATGGATAAGGCCAAAAAGGACAGCCTGTCCAAGCAGCAGACCATTGATGCTCTCAAGAGGGATTTGCAAGATCGTAGTAGTGAGTTGGATTCACAGAAAAAAACCAACCGCGATCTCACCAGCCAGCTCACCGAAAAGACCGAGGCCTTGGAAACACTTCAAACCCGTTTCACGACCATCACAGGCGAGTTGGAAAATTCCAAAGATAGGGTGGCCAAGGTCTCCCAGGAGCTTACCGAGACCCAGAACACTTTGGCTGAAAGGGATCAACAAATTTCCGAACTTTCCTCCGAAAGGGATGATCTTACGGGGCAGATGGCCCAATTGAACGTGGACATGAAGGGCTTGGAGTCCTTGATCCAGGATACCCAGAAAAAACTGGAAGCCTCCGAGGGCGATCGTGATTTTCTACTGGCTGAGCTTCAGCGCCTTCGTGCCGAGAAAGCCGAGCTCGAAAAACAATTCAACAATTTGGCATCCCTGCGTGATCAGGTACGTCGCCTCAAGGATGAGTTGTCTGTTGCGCGCCGTATCGAGTGGATTCGCAAGGGCATCCTTGGAGCTGGGAGTAAACCTAAGGGAGCAACTTTGCTGATGCGTGGATTCAAACGGCCCGAGCCCAAAGCCAACTTTGATCTCAATGTTGAGTTGAATCAGGACGGTGGTGTGAAAGTCGTTCCCACTCCCGAGCCTTGAACCCTCCACGCCTGTTTTGTCCATCATGTCCTCGGGCCTTCGAGACTCCTTTGGCCGCGAGATACGTGATCTGAGGATCAGCGTGACGGATCGTTGCAATTTTCGCTGCCTTTATTGTCTTCCAGAGACAGAGGAAGCATCCAATTTCTACCGAGCGACTCGAGGCAAGCAGGAAGGAGAGCCCGCGCCAGAAAAAATCCGTTACACCTGGAAGCCGCGGAAGGAGATCCTCACTTACGAGGAAATCCACCGTTTCGTTTCCATTGCTGCCTCCCTGGGAGTTGAAAAGCTCAGGATTACCGGTGGAGAGCCTTTATTGCGACACGAGCTGCCCCGTCTCATTCAGGGGCTTTCCCAAATTGATGGCATTCAAGACTTGGCACTGACAAGCAATGGTTTTTCTTTTGCGCGTCATGCAAACGCCCTCAAGGAGGCCGGGCTGAATCGCATGCCCTTCAGCCTGGATTCCCTGGACCCCGTCAATTTTCACAAGATGACAGGCCGCAACGGCCTGGAGGAAGTCCTTGAGTCGATCCAGCTGGCCAAGCGCTTGAGTTTTGAACCCATCAAGGTCAATGCCGTGGTGATTCGAGATATGAATGACCACGAATTGGAGGCGCTTGTGGAATTCGGTCGCAGCCAAGGCATTGTCATGCGCTTCATCGAATTCATGCCTTTGGACGCGGGCAAGGCATGGCAAAAGGAAAAAGTGGTATCGCGTGATGAAATGCTCGAGAAACTGTGCAGCCGTTTTGATCTGGTTGCCCTGCCTCAGAAACACGCAGCCGAGACGGCCCAGAGATGGAGGCATGCAGATGGTCGTGGCGAGATAGGCATTGTGGCGCCGGTCTCTGCTCCTTTCTGTGGCCATTGCAACCGTATTCGCCTGACCGCTGATGGGCAACTCAGGACATGCCTTTTCAGTCATCATGAACACGATTTCAAAAGCTTGCTTCGGCAGAATGCTTCGGACCAGGCATTGGAGGACCTTTTGGTCCATGCGGTTCGGGGCAAGGAAAAGGGGCATTCGATTGGGCAGGCATCCTTTGTCCAGCCAGATCGAACCATGAGTTTTATTGGCGGTTGATCCTAGCATCTGCGCGACTGTCATGGCACCGCAACCACAGGACACGATTTTCATGAGGAGAGCGCTTTCCCTGGCTCGGCGTGGCGTGGGGCGTGTTTCTCCCAATCCTGCTGTCGGGGCGATTTTGGTTTCTCGTGGAAAGATCATCGGCGAAGGCTGGCATCAGAAAGCGGGGCAGGCGCATGCCGAAATCAGAGCCTTGGAGCAGGCCAAGAAACAGGGAAAGTCACCTCGAGGTGCGACGATGTATGTGACTCTCGAGCCTTGTTCGACCCATGGCAGAACCCCTCCTTGCACGGAGGCTCTCATACGAGCAGGGGTCAAGCGCGTGGTGGTCGCATGCCTGGACCCCAATCCATCCCATGAAGGTCGTGGTCTGAAACACTTGCGTGCCGCGGGCATCAGTGTGCAAACCGGCATTGGTCGTCTACCGGCTGAAAGACTCAATGCCGCTTTTTTTCAATGGATTCGCACCCAGTGTCCGCGGGTGACGCTCAAGGCAGCCATGACGTTGGATGGAAAAATTGCGACTGCGGATGGTCAGTCGAAGTGGATTACAGGTGAAGTGGCTCGAAGGCATGCCATGCGCCTGCGTCATTCCATGGATGCGATACTTGTTGGGCGACAAACAGTGGAGGCAGATGATCCCAGTCTCACGGTTCGTTTGAGTTCATCTGCCCATTCCATCCGTAAACCTTTAATGCGCATTGTTCTCGATTCCAGAGCCAGAATCCCTCTGGGTGCCAAGGTGCTCAATGACGACATGAAACACATGACGCGCGTCGTGGTCTCGGCCTCAGCCCCTGCTGGGCGCCTTGCAGCGCTGCAAAAGCGGGTGGAGGTTTGGCAATCACCCGCCAAGACGAGGGTGGACCTATTTTGGCTGGTTCAAACCCTGGGATGCCACGAAGTGACTTCCTTGCTCGTTGAGGGTGGGGGAGAGGTCCATGCCTCCTTTCTGGAAGCGGGTCTGGTCGATGAGGTCGCCTTTTATTACGCGCCCAAGGTACTGGGAGGCACAACCTCTCGGCGGGCCATTGCAGGAAAGGGAGCTACCCAGCTGAGTGCGGCACTTCGCTTGGATCAGGTGCGTTGGCGCCAGCTCGGTATGGATTTGGGACTGCGTGCGCTGGTGGTCAAAAGCAGTCTTTAGGACTTACGGTGCTGATGAACCAGGCCTGGCAAACCAGATGGCCGGGCCGATGCCTCCTCCAAACATGAGGCCATAGGCTGCGCCCCATCCCAAAGCACCCCAAGGCATGTCCCATTGCTGGTGCAGCCAGGAACCCAGGAAGTAGCCAGATCCATTGGAGACGAACAAGATGACGCTGACTCGTAGCCACTCACGCATTTGGCGCAATCGCAGGCAAAGGACCCAACCCATGGCGATACTTCCCAAAAATGCCCCCAACATTTCGCCGCCAAAGTTCCTCAGTGCAAACCAGGCCACCATCCAAGCAAGGGCATAAGCCATGAAAGCCAGGGAAAAGACTTGGTGAAATTGCCATCGGCTCCACTCTGGTAGCAGGCCCTTCATGGTTTCTCCACCGATTCCCAGATAGAGGAGCATCCACGCCAGATAGGCGCCCAGTTCCCCCAGGGTTCCATAAAACCATTGACCGAGAAAAGCCCAGGACCCGAAAACCACCAAGGTGGCCAGGCCAAATCCCAAAGTACTGATCCGCCAGGCATCCCAAAGCCCCAGGGGCCTCATCGTTTTCTGATCCAAAGGTAGGTCCAAGGAGTTCATGGCAGGCATCTGATCTCCATGAGCCACCTATGGCAAGTCAACATTTTCACGCCTTGGGTCCCTCCTGATCCATGGAAACCAAACAAGGCAGCGTCCAGAGACGCTGCCTTGTTTCCTTCAAGGGCCAGCTTGGAACCCCTGAGTGCTTAAACAGTGTATGTGGAGGAGGAAACCCTGCCCCCTGTGCCTGTCCAGTTGGTGTGGAAGAACTCACCCCGAGGCCTGTCTGTGCGCTCGTAGGTATGGGCGCCAAAGTAGTCGCGCTGGGCCTGCAGTAGGTTTGCCGGTAAGCGGTCGGAGCGGTAGCCGTCAAAATAGGCCAATGCGCTGCTGAATGCAGGCACGGGTACGCCGTGCTCAACGGCTTTAGCTATGACGCGGCGCCATGAAGACTGTGATTGAGCGATCGCCTGCTGGAAGTAGGGGGCCAGCAAGAGGTTCGCCAGTTGGGGATCGGCATCAAAAGCCTCTTTAATGCGGCCTAGAAACTGTGCGCGAATAATACATCCGCCGCGCCACATGAGGGCAATACTTCCGAAGTTGAGCTGCCAGTCGTATTCGACTGCGGCCATCCGTAAAAGCTGAAACCCCTGAGCATACGAGCATATTTTAGAGGCGTAGAGCGCGCGTCGGACGTCTTCAATAAAAGCGCT
>NYYT01000103.1 GCA_002686885.1 Pedosphaera sp. | reverse complement strand
TTGGTTCTTACGGCCTACTTTGTTTCGGCATAAATGGAGAAAAACTTTGGGAAGTAAAGATGCCCTTAACCAAATCATTCGCGGGAAATGCCACTTCACCGGCAATATACGACAATAGGGTAGTTCTTTATCGAGCCAATCATGTGGACCATTTTCTTATTGCCTTTGATAAGTATACNGGAGANGAAATCTGGAAGATAANTCAAGGTGAAAAGTTCGTNGATGAAATGGCCTGCACAGCTTGTCCAATACTTTTTGAACGNACANTNATTGCNCACACCGCACGATCTGTTCAAGGTTACGACCTTTCCACCGGAGCTCGCNNTTGGATAACAAAATGCGCAACGACTGCGACTAGCACTCCAGTAATTGCGGGATCAAAGGTAATTGTCGCCGCCTGGAACAAAATGGGAGAACCTATTCTCCGTCCGCAGATTCCATCCTTCAAAGAATTAGTAAAACAACACGATAAGGATAATACTGGAACCATTTCCAAAAATGAATTTCCANGGCTCTGGATCTTTCACCGACCTTTAGGTTCAGAAGCGCCTCTAAATGGTGCAACCGTTCGCTTTGACCGCACTGACAGTGACGGGGATAATCAGATCACCGAAATCGAATGGTTAAAATATTTAGAGGTTATTGAAAAGTTTCGATCCAGATATCGAACACATGGACTAATAAGGATCGATCTCAAATCAGAAGGCATTGTTGAGGAAANCTCCATAGAGGTTCTTGCAAACCGAGGGATCCCTGAAGTGCCATCACCTATTTATCACGAGGGTTACGTCTACATGGTAAAAAACGGAGGTCTTCTAACTTGTATCGATGTNACGTCGGCGGAGCGCAAATACCAAATACGAACTGGATCTAGGGGAACCCATTACGCTTCACCAATAATTGCNGGCCAGCATTTATTCACAANCTCTGGCAGTGGTGAGATCGCAGTTATAACACTTGGACCAAACCCAGAGGTTTTGTCAATCAATGATATGAATGAGAATGTGTTTGCAACACCAGCAATCGTTAATGGTGTTATTTATGTGCGAACCCATGGCAATCTTTATGCCTTTGGNGATTAAANTTGNGTAGTATATAAATATAATTTTTAAACAAGAGAAAACNTCGTAACATTGTATAGCTATTACACGCGGTTGTTTACTAACCTGAACCTATNCAAAGATTAGCCTAATCANATCACAGCANATCAAAAAATTACTCAATTCCAAAGCCTGCTCGTATCCATGATAATTTTGCAGATATGTGCTCTGGGGGTGTGGTATGGCCATCATTAGGGTATATCCTGTATTCTTTTACTCCATTACATTGGTTAAACGCAGCAAATGCGCCAAAAGGGGGAGCTGCTTTATCTTGCAAACAAACACCCATAAATACGGGGCATTTTATNAGCTTAGCCAGATTTTTTGGATCCACATATTTCATGGTGTTTCCAGCCTTCTGCCAGGTGTTATTTTCAGGGGACCGTCCAACCCATTGCCTGATAATTGAACCAGGCCAGTTTGTGATTTCAAAGCTTCTCATTGAATCCATCACAAATGGAATATCAGGAGCACAAAGAACAATGCGTTTATCAAGAGCAGCAGTTGCAAAAGANAGTAGTCCACCTTGGCTTCCGCCAGTAATAGCGATTCGCTTAGGATCTACTTTAGGTAAAGTAGTAAGAAAATCCAAAGCCCTCACACAATCAAGAATTGCCGCNCGATAAAAATATTTTTCCGGTGTGTGAATGCCACGCAGAACATAGTCTCCAGGTCCCCACCAATTGTAAGCGGGTTCATCATCCGTGCTATTGCCATGGCCTCGTATGTTAAGCGAAAAAACAGCCATGTCGCTGATAGATTGAACTGGCATCATCGTTTGGGTATATCCCGGAACCCTCAAAACTACCGGATAAGGACCTTTACCTTTAGGAACCTCAAACCAGCCTCGAATNCGGACCTGTCCAACGCTGCGCATCTCAACGAGATAACAATCTGTCAATTTCGTGNCCCATTCAGGAAATTTGTCGANCTTGTANCGCGGATCGACGCTTAGAAGTTCTGATTTTGCCTGATTCCAAAACTGATCAAGATCGGCAGGGCTATCAGGTTCACGTATTATGCTTTCTGGCTCATAACCACGTATACCCGAGTCGATAATAACCTCTTCATGTCCGTTTCGCTTAAATGAACATGATACGTGATAAAAACCAGGTTGAGGTGGTTGGTAATTCCAATCCAGTAAAGAAGAATTTNCAGCAGAAATTTTTATCTTAGAANTGTGGTTTATTAAAGTTTCTCTTTTNCTGTCATGCCAAGCATCGTTTGAAATCTGCCAATNAATNGTGCCTTCAAGTTCCTCGAAAGTTTNATTTTTAAGTAATGCATCAAATGTGATGGGCTTGCCCGCTGGGTAAATACCATCGCTACGTCCAACCCCAAGCGAAACACTGGTCAAATCCCCCCATGTGAGTGGAGCTATCGTNTGGCCCTTTTTGTAAAACCCTCCTTTTCCTTGGCTATTGTATACCCTAACGGCAATTACGTTTTCAGAACCCCATTCAACTAGTTCTTCCGGCACATCATAAATCCTAGAAACATTGGCAAATTGTTTATTATCAATAGGAAGGGAACCGGTTCCGCCAATTTGAACTCCATTGAAATACGTAATATCCGCGTCCGCGATAGGACCAAGGTGAAGACGTAATTTTTGATAGAATTCAAGATATGGCGAGTTCAGCGATTTCTTGGAAAGCACTGTTCGCAAACGATACCACCCAAAACCATCGTAATTGTCATAGCCTGATTGTTCCCATGGTTTATCGACTTCAATAATGTCCCAATCTTGGTCGGCAAAGTTTGGTTTTGCCCATTCAGGATTATCCCCGGGTGAAAACCTCCACTCTTTATCAAGATCGAAAGTTAAACCGTGCGTAGGGAAAATAAAAAAACCCAGAACAATCAAAGTGGGAAGAATGGGTATATACGTTGGTATCAATCTCATGAGTCTGAATGTTTTTATGATGATAGTTAAACCCCAAGTGTCCAGAACCACAGCTACAAAGTAAGACAAAATAAAACCAAGTTCAGATTTTGAAAATGCCAGGCGAATCGGTGTAATTTATTCCATGATCATTCTACTGATATACGGAAATAAGGAAATGGAATCGAATAAATCTGATCTGGAAAGTTTTTGTGGAGTTATCAGGACACAAAAAGACACAGTTTTTTTNCGATATGGTGCGGGATAAAGGGAGAATCGGATTTTNACCACAGTGTGCATCTGGATCATCATGTACTTTCATTCAGCAAGATACCGCACCAACCCGAAATCTAGAAACATGCAAAATGCAATTTCGAATCCTGTCGCTCCGACCATTTCTTTCTCTGGTTGACGCACATTCTGCCTCTTCAGATACCAACAGGATAAAATTTTCTACCGGAAGACGGTAGACCCTTTGATGGCGTATACTCGTTTCATCCATGTCTCCATGGACCATGGATAGCCAGCGTGATGCCGGGGCGCTGTATATTCACGAAAAGGATGGGATGATTAGGGGCAAAACAGACGCCACACATTTCAGATTTTCCATGGTAGCTTGACCGGGCAATGGTATAAATTTTTCCGGAGGAAGTGATTCCTCTGATGTATTGATCCTTATCACCATCCTCACTGAAAACCACATCACCCGATTTAGATACGGTGAGGTTGTCGCAATATTCGATAAGTTTGGTGTTGTTGGGTTCAACGTAAAGGATCAGGTGCCCGGGAGCATCGCGCTCTTGTGCGGTCCCTTCGTAGGGACTTGGTTGGTAATAGAAAATATGTCCAGACTTGGAAGCACCGCCACTGGTGCAGGCAAAGTAAATTCGGTTGTTCCCGTACCACATGCCCTCACCTCTTGCAAAAATGGCTGCCCCTGCTTGATGGGCCTCATGGCGTAATTTATCCTCAGGATTATGGATGTTCTCCAATGTGATCCATTTCACAGCCAAAGGAACATTTTTGGGAAATTTTGTAGCGCCTGTATCGGCCCAGTTACGTGTATCGCAGCCTTGTTGGTCGACGACAGCCAAAGCCTGAAGCACACCACCGCTCAATAAATGGTTTTTATCCTTCGGAATGTATCTTGTGATCAGACCATCTTCGCGATCCTCTGTCTGGTAGACAATTCCTGTGAGCGGATCGACTGCGACCGCTTCATGATTGAATCTTCCCATGGCCTTGATCGGTTCAGCCTTGTTAAGGAACATTGATTCGGTAGCAGGGACCTCAAAGTTATATCCATGATCGCATTCCCTGTACTCATCCTTTAGTGAAACGGTTTCCTCGCAACTAATCCATGACCCCCAGGGAGTGGGCCCCCCAGCGCAATTTCGTTCTGTTCCAGCGAGACTCAAAAAGGATTTTTGAACCCCCTTCTTCTGAGGATCGAAGACAACCGTTGTCGTACCACCTAATTGAGGACGAATCCCTTTGCCTCCATCGTAGAACTTATTGAGTTCGGAGCGTGGTAGTTTCTCATTTTGAATACCGTAGGGACCCTCAAAGGTCTGGCTATCGGAAAGTTCATGGTTTCTAACGAGAATGATTTGGCCGTGAGAACCCTCAAAGGCTGCCATACCATCTGGAGCCCCAGGGGTTCTAAGACCATCAGTCATAGGGTCTCCTGTCTTTGAAAGGACGTCGTAGGAAAAACCATCTGGAAGATCTAAGATGCGATTGGGATCCTTGATCAAGGGCCCATAAATATTGGCTTCATTGGCATATCCTTGAAAGTTGGCATCCTCATCCAACTCTTCCGATTGTAGGTTGACAAACTTTTGGAGACCCAAAAACCCACCCGCAGTCATACTGGTATGGGTAATAAACTTTCTTCTTGAAGTAGGGTTCATATCCACGCGTTCGAAATAATGATAAAGATTGATTGTTTCAAAAATAGGTTGAGAAAACGATTGCCCCTTGGCCTATTTGCCATCGTTGCGCAACTTACCTAAGGCTATCGAGCGGGCCAGGTGAACATGGCAGTCGATTCCGAAGGCAGCGTTTTCATGAAGCAAAGATTCCCCTGATGGATGGCTACGGACCGGGATTGTCGTTTCGAGTTTGTGATCCTGCAGACAATATTTCCGTTTGGCAAAAGATATCCCTCTTGGCTTAGCCCCTGGTCTCCTTTNNTTGAAGAGACTTTGAGGTTCCATGCTGGTTCATNNCCTTCNNTTCGGGTGCTGGCAANGGAAGNCTCAGCAANGTCGATNTGCAGGACTTCATCNACATCTNCGCCGATGGCCAAAGGCATGACCTCTTCGCTNGANTGAATCTCTNGCTGNGCATGNCGCTGCATGCGGCACTCNACCAATGCACACATCCCTTTGGAAAAATCTCGATCCTCATCTGATAANATNGATCGTAGCCTTGCCTGATAGACGTCCTCTGCATTCNGNNCGTTGGNGGCAACNANGATGGCNGCGTCATTNAANAGGTCCANAGAAANAACAAGTTTACCNTCCTTGTATCGATGCGNAACACTTTGGATTCCCNTGGGCGTTANNTGNACCATNCCGGAAGGTTNNATCCAGGANGGCANATTNATTTGGACTTCCAAATCCTTTANGGGCTTGAATTNATAGCCGGANGAGGCCATGAGNTATNNCTTNTTGGTCAGACATACGATCAANTTGCTCATGNTNACNAGTGCAAAGCAATCCACTGTTGGNGGTGCGNTGATNCCCGAAGGCAACATNGGTTCGGATTCCAGCAGATCTCCCCTTAGCAAGCGTANNACGCGTCCCCATTCTTGAATCGCCTTTTTNGTCGCAGGGAACTGTTGACCAGGCCCTTCTCGAAACGTGAACCAAAGAATCCCCTTGGNTCCATTGCCTATATTTTGAACTAACTGAACACCCAACTCCTCAGGAGTGGGCACACTTTGCTCGGGCCGCTCGTCCCAATCAAAAAGGCCTTGAGACCATACCCATATGGGTTTGGGCTCGGAGGCCATTTTCAAGTCACGGGTGTAGATACCCGTTTCCTCCAGACGCGTGCCAAAAACATTCGGCCATTGACTGGTNGANGGAGCCGTCACGCAATAATGATCCATNCNTGGCAAATCCACGATCGGNGCATACTCGAAGAACGTAACATTTCTGCAGAGAGTGGTCATGGTTGGNGCATGGGAATAGGATCGCCTGACGAGATTGTCCTGAAGGAGCACTTGCTGCGGATGAGTCACCCAATCGGGCTCATCNGAGAGTTGGAGACAGGCAATGATCGGGTTGGGCGCTTCCTCTTTCCATAACGCCATGTNATTCAAGTGNACGCTCGAAAGGGAGCGATACCCAAAACGAAGAGCTTCTTTGCGATAAAAAGCTGANGTTGGANCACCNCCCTTCACACAAGTATCAATGTGNTGCTGTCTTTGAGATGGGTATTGCTCNGGTTCTGCCCCCCATGTNCCNATGGGAAAGTTATCGGCAAAAGCTCGACGGTGTGCCATGACTTGNCGTGTTTTNCCCCTTTGATGGTAATCAACCTTCGCAATGAGAAGCTCGGAGCGACTGAAGCCATCATCCAGCTCAAGACGGCAGATGGCATGNCCTTGAGGCTCCAGCCTCTTGCCTACTAGGGTCGAAGATATGATNTTTTTTCCGGCAATGGTCATATCACCAATATCNGCAGCAGCCTTCCCTTGATTGCGAAGGTGAACGTCCACCGTTTTCAAACCCTTGTGCACTCGAATCAGTGGAATGGATATGGGACCCTGCACAAAGGAACCCACACACTCTAATGAGGTCTGCCAGGTTCTCTTGTCGATCCATTCCANATGNTANGGCTTTCCCGCTTGAAAATCCTCGGAAACACCATTGATTTCCAGAACCGATGTCTGTCCAGGTAGAATGCGGGAATCATAACGACGATCCCAACAGATAAGATTATCCAAACGCCAGACTGATTCGTCATGATGGTTCAATCTCCAATAAGCCAGATCAACCACCTCATCCGTCGTGTTGGTATAGTAAAGATAGACCAAGCCACCTCGGTTTGGATGAACATCTTCGTTCTCCTGAACCATACGGGTTTCATACGTTGCCGGTCGGTAATGCACATAATCCACCCGAAGTGGGAAGGGGTCTGTGGACGCCGAGGCCTTTCCCTTTTCACCATCCTCAGCAATGAGTGAATGTTGTGTGTCGATGAAGATTCCACTGCACAAAAACAGGGAAGCCAAAAAGTGATTGAAGGACATGCTATGNTGACTCATGACTGATGGAACGAATGATTTCCGCAGCAACTTCGGATTAAAATCAACAGCTTCTGAGCATGGGTTTCAAGAACTAGAAGGATNTTTTTGAAAGATGGCCCCTGCCGGCANAGGAAAAGCAGTTGAAGACATCATCACAGCGCAGGGAATGGACGAATGCCCGCGAAAGGACCAAAGGCAACGATCATCCATGAGAAGGAAAATCCGAAGCATTGCCCTGCCAAGAAATTCAACTTGAGGCAAAGCCGTTTTTGACCGCCATGGGTCTAGCTGGGCTTAGCGAAACGTGAGAGGATTGACCGGTTGGGTAAAATCTCCAGTATAGAAGCGGTAATCGATGCCTCGATCAAAACCTGTGAACCCAATCCGACTTGCGTGACCATCCAGCCATAAAGTATTGCATTGTCGATTGTGGCGATACCACTCCAGAGACATGTCATGATTAGGGTAGAGCCCTGCTAGATCATACCTCCATTGGGTCAGGATTTCCTTTTTTCCGGGGCGAAGCCCAAGATTGTCGGATCCATAACTGGCAGTAGAGCCTTCCATTTTTTGTTCAGCAGAATCCTGGACCAAAATGGTCCTGGATGGGTGCATGAAGCGGGAAAGTTTGGGCAAAGAACCCACTTCTAGTTGTCCATTGATGCCATAAGAGGAGTTCAGCCAAAAGCTCATTGGAAATCGGTAGGTAGCTCTCCAATCATCGACCACTCGAGCAGCTGAACAGCGAAACAATTTGGGCTGCTGCCCGTAGTAATCAGCGTAGGCGATCGCCCAGTAGGCTTTGGGGTCATTCTTGTCCAGCCGATGAGGCGATCGTGGATTGGAAAACCACATACCATGGTTTGGAATTTGTCCCTTGAATGTATGCAATTCGCCTTGATGATCCTCTTCATACATTTTGAGGGCCAAGCTGATTTGCCGCAGATTGCTCAGACACGCCGCTCCCGTACCTAAGGCTTTCGCTTTGGAGAGCACTGGCAAAAGCATCCCTACTAATAGGGCAATGATGGCAATCACCACCAAAAGCTCGATCAAGGTAAACGCACGTAAAAGTCTGACTTCGTCTCTCATCCCAAAAAAACTTTCACCTCTCTCCACCGCGCTAGGGTTCTATCCCTACACAGGCACTCTGCAGGATTGACTTCAGATGAATCGATGGCGATCGTTGCAACAACATAAGCATACTTCGTAGAGAAAGGCACTACGCAATCATACCATGAATTCCTTAAAGACATGGCTGGCCATCATTTTCGGGGTGGCCTTCTTGAGGATAGGCCTCCTGCATTTCACCCAACCCGAGCCTTTTGATGCCATCATTCCTCCCTACTTGCCTTTCCCACGTTTTTGGACCCTTGCAAGCGGCATCTTGGAGATTCTTTTGGGCTTGGGACTGATGCTCCCAAAGATGCGCCAGAGGGCTGCGCTTTGTATGGCCTTATTACTGGTGTTGATGTATCCGGCCAACCTCAACATGTGGGTCCATGACATCCCTTTTGGGCAAACGCGGTTTGAAACCCGCGGTCACATCGTGCGGCTCCTGATTCAAATCATTCTAATCCTTGGTTGTCTTTGGATTTCCAGACGACTCAAGGGCGCTCGCGCGCAAGCAACGGATGCAGAGACATAAGACCCAATTGAAGAACTCAGACTTTTTTTCTTTCCGAAGGCCCATCTTTGAACGGTTGCATGAGGCTTGGGGTGACTCCCTGTGCACCTCTTACCAAGGGACGGTCTTGGATGTAAGTCCAAACCGCTCTTTGGCTTCCTCGTAAGGTAAATGAATCGTTTCTGAATCGATATGCCCGAAGTAAAGGGCGCGCCAATAAGCCGTGATAAAAGCCGCCCCTCCCAGTTCACGACGTTCATGTCGTCGCCATTGCATGACAAGATGAGAGGGCTCCCACTGAAGAGCGTCCCGGCGTTTTTGGTACATCCCTGCAGGGGTGGAGGCAAAGAGCAAATCTCCGTAATGAGGTACGAACAAACGATCCACACGAGGGATGTCCAACCCATCCATGATGGGGGTCCACTGAGTCACCTCACCTTTGGATCTGAGGACTTGTCCCGATTCGGTCACCGCGAGAAGACCCTCATGGTCAAAATAGCATTCCCTCAAATCTTCACTCGGAAACCGCATCAAGCGGATCAAGAGCCCCCCTTGATAATAGGCCTTGGTAAGTTCTTCCTGATTGGCGCTCCAGCTCTCCCCACCATCGCGTGTTTGCTGTAGGACGGTGCGAGAAAGCAGGGTCCCCGGGGCTCCAAATTGCACACCAAACATGACATGACGCGGATCATGTGGATCAATCGCCAACCAGTGTTTGGACTCCCCGTATTCCCCAAGACCTAGTTTGGAGCGTTTCCATCGAATATCCTTTCCACTGGTGGCAACGTATAGATCGGAACCAGCCTGGGCATAGAAATAGGTCAAGTCCTTGCTCTTCGAAGTCGCAACATGAAAGCGATAATTGAAACCTTTGGGCAGTCCTTGGCTCAATTCATTCCATGCACGCCCCAATCGATCCTCTCCATGGTCGATGCTTTGATAGAGATGGTGACCAGTCATGGCGTAGATCACGTTGGAATCATAGGGATCGAAGAGCACCGCCTCAGGCACTCCTTCATACTCAAGGGGCAGACGAAACCAACCTTCATGGCCCGCGGTTTCACTCAGGTAGAATCCATCTTCACAGGCGACGGCCATGATGCGAGTCCGCTTTCCAAAAGCCGCAGCTTTGACAGGCGACTTGAGGAGGTCACTAACGCATTTCCATCCACTGGCCGAACGACCCTGATCATGGGTCAGGTAAAGGTGCCCTGAGGGATCCACGACCATGGCCACATTCGGCGATTGTGGGGAGACCGCAAGACCCTTGGCAATACGGGAATGATGCGCGTTGGGACGGTTCAGATCGCCTTTCCAGATAAACTCATTGTCCCAGCCCGTCGCGTAAACTGGATAAGGTGTCCCCCCATCCAATGGAAGGTCGGACATGATCGGTTGAATGGTCATGTCTGTTGGCCAGGTCGCAAGGGTATGGTGCGCGAGACGCATGGCTTTGTCTTTGCCCGGAGCATTGGGGCGCAGTTTGTAATAAATGTAGGTAAAGTGGCTGTGACCCTCATTCTGATAATGCTGCCAAAGGCCATCAGCAACGACTCCATAGGCTTGACGCAATGGTTCTTCTGTTTCAATGCGGTTCAACAAATCGAGATGGGCAAAAACATGATGCGCATCGTCATAACCCTTTCCTACTCGAAAGGACTTGAGGGCTCTCACCTGATAGCGACTCAGTAAATCCTCATAGGCTTCTTTGAACTTTGCTTTACCCGTGGCATGCAGGGCAATTTTGCAGGCCGAAATAGCCATCATCACCCGGGTGTTTAAGGTCTGGCCATCGGTGAGCCCGAGAATGGGCACTGGAGGTCTGGCGTCATCGTAGCCTTCGATCTTGTAGTCGTTGTCGACCCAGTAACTCACCAATGCGTCAATGGCCTCCCGGGCTCGTTCTTTCTGAAGCCCCTCTGCCACCAAATCATAATACTGCCCCATGCCCATGGCAGCCGCGCTATAGATGTGGTGACTGGGCCCTGCACAGAATCGCAATGCGTATCCATCGGCCTCGCCCTGGTGCCAGTCATCGCGATGACTGGCACCGCGTCTCTCATCAAAAGTTGGTCCAGAACCAATGAAATACCCACGTGCCAACAAACCACGCCGACCTGTGACCCGCTGGCAACGGTACACCGCCTCGAAGATCTCATCTGCACGAAGTTTGGCCTGGTCTACGGAAGCTTGATCGGCACCGGATTGGCGCAGCCAGGCATAGCGGTAGGACGCACCTGCCAGATAGTGAGAAGTCCATGCAACGGCATGGACCGCATCGCTGAAGGGTGCAGACGTGGTAATATCCACCGAGCTTCCATCGATGGGCACCTCGACCATGGATGGATAAAGACCAAGAATATTGTGGCGTTGAAGGATGTTTGCCTCTATCTCACGTTCTTTGGTCGAGAGTGGCTTTCGCCAACCCACATCAAAAGCTTTCAGTTGACCAAAGGTCCCGATGGAGGCACTCAACGAGAGAATCCAGGCCCACCGATACCCACACTTGCTGAATGCATCGTGGCTCACGAACATCCAAAATCAGTAATGCGATCCACCCGGAACTTCAATGAAAAGAGGGTGGATCCAACAGAAAAAGGTGGAAGGATTACGCCATGAACGAAGGGCCTTTGCGATAAAGTTACCACATCACGGCCTGGCATCTGTTTACCACCAAAAATAAGGACCCGATGTGCGCCGCTGATGCATTTTTGAAAACGGGTTCCATTGCACGTGTTGGTCCAGATAGAGTGCATTGCCCCCCGCAGGGAGCTGCCCGCTGGATTGACCTCGCCGTGCTGATGAAGCTGCCAGATGAGGCGAGCTGTGCCCGGCCCATCCCCCATCTACCTTTGAGAAATTACCCCCATTGCCTGATCGTTCGTTGCGACCAGAAAGCGTGGCATCAGCAACGTAAATGCCATCGGAAATCCCAATAGTAAATTGAGAGCCATCACGGTTCTTTACGACTTTTTGTTGGATGCGCTCAAACACATTGGATGAAGCCAGTGCTGGCGAGCCCTTGGTAGCAAAAGCGTAACCCAGCACCTTGAAAGTCTGGGTAAAGTTCCAAAGGTCATCGTTGTTCTGTTCGGCAAAAGAGGGACAATAGAGGATATCCCGCTCGAAACCATAACCCAGCAAATTGGAAACCACTGATTGGGGCATATCCCACGACCAATTACCAATTCGGTTGTTGTTGTCCACCATGGGCGGAAGAATATTGTTGTTGTCATCGGCATACATCTGACTCGCGATCCCTACCTGCCGCAGGCTATTCATGCATTGGGTACGCTTGGCCTTNTCCTTGGCTTTGGAGAGGGCNGGAAGAAGCATACCNGCCAAGATGGCAATGATGGCNATGACCACAAGCAGCTCAATNAGGGTGAAAGCTTGNTTGAACCATGCATNNGCACGANGCGTGGGTCCTGTGGGGTACAGGTCTTTGGGGGACATNNTTACACATTAAGATGAATCTCTCTNTCTGTCAGGCATAAAAACGCCCTCGTAGAAGTTTTNTCCGTAGGAAGCTAGCGGGTCCATGAGACTNGCCGATGAGAGTCCCCAGTGCAGCTCTAAGCAACCGGCCAAACAACGCCACCTTGTGCTTCAGCAAAGACTTCTTTCTCAGGGAAGCATACTGACTTTGCGGATCTGAAAAAAACGCATTGGGAAGGTCCCACCCAGTTCAATCTCGAATTGAAGAGAGTCCAGTGAAGCCACCTGCCTTCGGGAAAGGACCATGTCCCACTGCATCCCTCCAAGGTCCTGGCTGGCAAAAAGACCATAGTCCCCGTTGAGGGGGACTTGGCACTCAATGAGCACCTTGTCCTGATCGATGGAAAGAGTGGGGCGCAACAGGCCGGATGCATCTCCTGAAGGACGCTTGCCCGGCGATCCCCCTTCCGCATCACTGAGTGTCCATGTCGTGGGTTGACGGGGATCTCCTCCACCCTGCAGCGCAACCAGGGAAAACCCCCCTCCATCGGCTGCCTGAAGCTCGGGCAGTTGATCCTCATAGGCAAAGTCGAGCACAACCTTCCCTTGGGCATCCTCCAGTATCACACGCTCCCCACTGTTGGAAAAGTTTCCCTCATACTCACCCGCCACAGGCAACCCCTCTCCGTATCGCATCTCGAATGCTCCTTGATGGCTGACCACCAGGAGCGTCTGACCAGGCGCCAGAAACTCCGTTGCCTTCTCGGTAAAATCAAATCGCACCCCATCCACAAAATGCACCCCAATCAGGGGAAAGGAAACACCACCGGGATTGAACAATTCGATGAATTCAAAATCGTCTGCATCATCGAAACCTGCAGCGATTTCATCNGCTCCGGGTGCTGCTGGATGGTAGTGCAATTCACTGACCTGAAGCTGCGGTTCCCCCATNACAAAGGTAGCCGTGGTCAGCGCACTCCATTGAGCGCCCACAAGGGTTCGTGCCTTGATGGTGGTGGCATCACTCAAAACAATGGGAGATTGGTAGAGGTGCGCAGTGGGTTCCTCTCCAATCACTTCGCGCTGCCCCACCACCAGCTCCGCATCGATAAGAAAATCACTGCTGGTCGAGGAAACATTCAACCCATGAATGGCCAGGAGGTTGGCACCCTCCCTGAGGTGCTCGAGGGAACCACTCACATCGAAGGTTTCGAACAGAATGGCCTGAGCGTCGTCATGCNCGCCGNTGGCAAAGCTATTCCAGATCAGGTTCCCCGGTGCGTTGGCCGAAGCCAGCGGTNTGCCNTTGAGAAAAGCGGCAAAGCCATCATCATATCGCATGCGAAGNTGNANGAAATTCGCNTGTTTCAGGGATGCCGCTTTCGTTTCAAAAGGAATGCGGATGTAGGCCGAACGGTTTTGCCCCGGCATGGCTTGGCTCACATCCATGCCAATCAGGGCTTGGTAGGTCTCTGCCGTATCATACCCCACCCCTCCACGACCGCTTTGCCAACCATCGAGCGGAAGGCTGAGCGATTCTTTCCAACGCTCGCCCAGAGCACTGCCACCATTTTGGGTACTGGGGATCAAGACCCATCGAGGCGTCTGCGAGTCCACCAGGCGCGTGCGTGCCAGCTCCACTCCTTCCAACTTGCTTCGTGGATCCGATCCATCCAGCGTGTAATACAAGCTCCCTTCGGGCACTTGCATCGAAAGTTCAAAACCCCTCTCCACGAAACCTCCCGGATGCCCCAAGGTAGGAGCATCGATCTGCGGATAGAGCCCGGCCTCTCGCAGCTGCTCAAGCACCACGGCTGAGCGCCCGGGGAAATAACCTGCGAGNAAGCGATCACGCTCCTTGAGCCAATGCTCATCGCGTGTGAAGGGTCCACTACCTTTCTGATCTCCCCATCGGGCCGATTCACCCACCATCGCCGATTCTACTTGCGAAGCCAACCGAGCGAAGCGAGCAGCCGCCGGATTGTTTTCGGGANTGGCAGGCNACCACTGAGATAGGTCTGGATGGACATANAGGGCCCCNCCNGGGGAAAAATGCTGGTGGGCACGATCCCCAAACCATTGGCGAAAGAGTGCATTGGCTCGCAAGGCGGCATAGGGAGCAGCCACTGAGCCGCTGGCACCGGTGATGTTGGTTTGCAGANCCGACCCCAGTCCCATCGCTGTTTCCGAGTCCCAGGGATAGAACTGAAATCCCTGGCTCCCGGTGCGATCGCGACCATACCAATGATTGCGTCCGGGCCAGTCTCGATTGCCGATGAAAAAATTGAGAAGGCAGTAGTCGATGAGGTTCTCCACATCCAGCAGGTTTTCCATTTCAGGATCTCGATGACCCAGGGCATCCCTGCCTTGGATTCGAAAAAAAGATGCATCATCGGCCATGCCCTGATTGAGCAGACTCAGAAGCCGATTCCATGCCTCGCGAGTACCATCAGGCACCGAATCCTGATTAAGGGCATCCCAGTCATCCTTGTCACCGCCGTGATAGGTAGAGGAGAAAGCCGCATCGGGGCGCTCAACCAGGTTGTAGAGTCCCCAATAAGCTCCATTGAGGTAAAGGTGCACAAATCTGGTATGCGGTGCCATCATGCCCATGGCGCGCGCTGTTTCCATGGCAAAGGCGTCCCTCACNTACAGNGCCGAACCACCGGCGTAGGGCCAGGCATCNTTGCCATTGGCCCGCAATACCAGATTATCAAAACGATCGGTAGCACTCTCGCCAAAAACNGGGAATTCCAGNTTCGTAGGTCCNTAAGGATCCTTNAACATCAGGCGGAAGGATTTTTTCAAGGTAAGACCGAAATTGCGAAAGGCCCCCCCCTGAATCTTGATGCCCGCATCGATCTGGAACCCTTCTGCACGGTCTGGATCCAGCCATTCCACAGAAACGGCACGCTCCCATGCATCCCACGCGCTGGAGCGTGCGGTAGGATTGGCATAGATGCCCTGCCCCCCAAACCAGTCTTCCGGATCCATGACCAGCGAAAGGCTTGGAATGGCAAGCAGATCCTCCTGAATGGAATCAGCATAGCGGCCACGATAAGCATCCTGTCGATTGGGAGCCACCACCCTTGGGTCCATTCCATAATCCGCGGGTTGTCCCCCCCAACGGTCAGGAAAAGGCTTCACGATATCCGAGGAGACCGACTGGGTCGCGATGTCTCGTGGGAATAGGAAGCTGCGAGTGGTTACCGAAGAAGGCCTCCAACCTTCGCGCAGGGCGACGGCTCTGAGAATGGTGGTTTTCCCAATCGTGAAAGGCCCCTGGTAGAGCGTTCCAATCAGAGGATCGGGGCGACGCCCGTCAGTGGTGAAATAAATGGATGTCTCAGGATCTTTCGGGGCGAATGCGACCTCCAGGTCCTCCGAAAAAAAACCACTGGCCGCATCGGTTTGCGGCGCAGGGAGAAGCCCTTTCCAGGTCGCACCGTTGATCTTGCCCGGAGAAGGTTCCATCAAGTAACCCGCCTGAGTCGGTGAAACCTCTCGATCCTCGTCCCTGAGTTCGAGCCAACACAGGAAGGATGGACTTTTCAAAGCATTATTGAGGGCATGCACTGCCAGCACATTGGCTCCTTGACGGACAAGGTGCGCGTAGGACTGCAGATCGATGAGCTCTTCAACCACCGCTGACTCCAGCCCACGCTCAAGGAGGGCGGTGGCATCAAAACGAGGATTTTGTGGCGCATTGTAGCGGGCCACCTCCACCCCGTTGAGATATGCAATGAACCCATCATCGTATCGGGCGCTCATATGCAAGCCTTTGATTTGGGATGGGTCCTCAACCTCAAAGGGCAATCGAACAAAAACCGAAGTATGCTGCCCAACCATCACAGACTCGAGATCGCTGCGGATCAAGTTGCGGGTATCGGGCACTCCCAGTCCCACCCTTCCCAGAAAAGCCACGTCTCCGATTTGCATGAGTTGCCCGGCTCCTCCTCGCAAGGTAGGAAAAACCAAACGGTAAAAGCGGTAGGCCCTTTGGTTGACAAAACTCACTTCTACATCGCTGAGGCGACCCTCAAAAGAGGGCACCTCACCGCTAGCGATGATTTCAAAGTCCTGCCCCTCCGAGGACCCTTCCAGACGGTAGGAGGCCGGATCCCTCCCGGGTACATCATTGGCCGATGTCAGGCGCAGGCCCTGGATCACGGTCTCCCCCGCTTGCGGTTCGAGGATGAAGCCCGAGCCTGCCCCATCGAAGTTCAGGTATTTGGTCTGAGGGATGTCGTCGATGGCAAGCCAGACCTCTTCGCCCACTGGAGAGTTATTCGTCGTCGGTATCATTCGGTCACCCGGTTGACTGATGTCCTCCAGGGCTCCCAAATCGATGACTGGGGCGATCGGGTCTTCACCAGATTCCAACAAACTGGAGACTGGCACCCAACCAAGCATTTCCACTTCGGCGATCTGCATGGCAACAGCGACTTCGGGATCGCGCACCGATGGAAAGGTCAATCGATAAGTGCGATACGGGGTGTCATTGGGAAAGTCCAACTGATGGGATTGAAATCGATTATCGAAGCGTGGGATGATTCCACGGGCCACCTCCCTGAAACGCTCCCCGTCGTTGGACCCACTCAAAACAAACGCCGTGGGGTCTCGATCCGGAGCGTCATTGGCGGAAGTGAGGATCAACCCCACCACGGCCACCGCACTGCGGGAAAGCTGGACAGTGAAACCAGTGTTGAGCTTGTCAAAATTGAGGTATTTGGTATCGGCGTTGTTGTCGATCAGGCCTTGAACACCTTCACCCGCTGGAGAGCGGGTCGAAGTGGGCTTCAGTACATCCGAGGGAAAAGTCACATCGGCTAGGACCATGGGCTCATCTGACGGAGGATCGACCACCGGTTCATTACCTTCGTTGGACGGGTCTTCCTCGCGCGCATACCCCAGCCCCATCACCCCTTGTTGCCACGAACGGTCATCAAATTCAGGAAGGATCCATTGCTCTCCAAGGCTGTCATCGATCGGCAGATGAAACCTGGCCACATGATTGCCAGAAATGATTTCACGCCGCTGTACCTGCATGTCCAACCCGTAACTGACATCGGGGAGCTGCGGGGGATAGGCCACCTCATAGGCGTGGATCAGGCTCTGACCGTCCGGGGCTACCAAGGCCAACACCCCACCCGTCTTGCTGAGCTTGAAGGAAGCATGCAGCTCTCGCCCCGCCAAGGATCGGTCCTTACCAGAGGCAAAGATCGTCAGACTGGATTGGGGTGGAAGGGAAACATCCGGAAAAGACCACTGCCTCAAATCCTCAAGATCATCACTCAGATAATAGCCCAGTAAAGAAACCTTTTGAGCGCTGAGATTGGTCACTTCAAGCCAGTCGCTCCGTTCTCCATCTTCATCCATCCAACCCGTGGCATTGGAGGCCATGAACTCGGAGATCACCACCGCTTGCGCTAGCCCGCAAAGAGCCAGACCCAACACGCCGAGACCACAGAGGAAGAGAAAGCAGGATCGCTGCCTCAGCAGTGCTGCCCCCCCAGCCGCCATGAACCTAGGACCCACAGTCATAGGGAAGCCATCATCCAGGCATGCTGTATGGGAGGCAAGCCATCAAAGTGATGGATCTTCGTTGGGAGGCCACAGCTTTCAAGGACAGGAAAAAAGCCCCAAAAACAAGGGGTCACAATAATTGCGCCAAATCAAGTGGACCGAATTCAAAAAAAGGGGGGCCCCTCATGACCATCAAAAAGCTGCTCCAGGGGTCCATTCCACCTGGTCTCAGGTCCAGAGTTGAGTTCGGGGATGAATCTCCATACTCGGGAAGGTATCGCATGCAGGCTCTCTCCAAGGGTCACTTACCAACCTAGGGTTGCATTTCAGGCAGCATGCCCTCCAAGATGGTGCAGTTCCTGAGATCCAGAAATGCTCCCTCCAAGAATCATGAGATGCCTTTGGGTGGCCCTGATCGGGCCTCTTTGTCTGATACCCTGGAAGGCAAGCCAAGGCGATGCCATCCGGGCACTGAAGGCCACTTCGTCACCGTTGGAAAACCCTTCTGGCTCCCGTTTTCGCAGGATTCCAAAGGAGACCTCGGGGCTGAACCTGACGCATCATTTTCCGGATGAAGCACCCTTGAGGCTGTTTCAAGATTTCGGTGCCAGTGCAGGCATCTGCACTGGAGACATCGATCAGGATGGGTTGCCCGATGTCTTTGTCGGCAACTACAATCAAGGGGCAAGACTCTACCGCAATCTGGGTGGATTACGCTTTGAAGACATCACCCACTCTTCGGGCATTTCGACCGGTCAGAAATGGTGTACGGGTGCCGGGTTTGCCGATCTGGACAATGATGGCGACCTGGATCTGCACGTGTGTGCTTATCGCTCGGAAAACATGGTCTTCCTCAATGATGGGAAAGGTCACTTTCAAGAAACAGCCCAGTCGCTCGGCCTGAATTTCAATGGTGCCAGTATCATGATGTCCTTTGCGGACTATGATCAGGATGGATTTCTCGATGGCTATCTAGTGACCCATCGCTACGTGGACATTGCGGATTCCAAACTCCCCAGCAACACGAGGGAAACCATGGATCGCAACCTGCTCAAGCGAGGCAAGTCGGGCTACGAGATCGCCCCCGCCTACGAGGAGCTCTTTGGCATTGTGGACAAGGGAGGTGGCCGTATGGAATTGATGATCACCGGCCAGGCCGATCATTTGTTTCAAAACAACCAGGGTCAGCGTTTTACCGATGTCAGCCACTCGGCAGGCATTGCCGGAAACGACATTGGTTTGGCTGCGATCTGGTGGGATTACAACGATGATGGGGCACCGGATATCTACGTGAGCAACGATTACAAGGGAGCGGATAAACTGTATGAAAACCAGAAGGATGGCACCTTCAAGAATATTCACCTGAGGGCGCTTCCCTATGTGCCTTGGTCGTCCATGGGTTCGGCCATCGCGGATATCAACAACGATGGGCTGGTGGACTTGATCGCTTCAGATATGGCAGGCACCTCTCATGCGAGACGCAACCTGATCAACGATGATCTCAACCGAGAGCGGTGGTTTTATCTGGCAACCCTTCCCAAGCAAGTCCGCCGCAACACCGTCTTTCTGGGAACAGGCAGTGAGCGTGTACTGGAGGCGGCAGCTTTTGCTGGCCTGAGCCAATCTGATTGGACCTGGTCACCCAAATTCGGGGACTTCGACCTGGATGGCGATGTCGATCTGTTCATCACCAATGGCATGGCTCGTGACTTTCTTCATGGCGATCTGCTGGACACCATGCGTGAAAAGGGCAATGCCCAATGGATGCAGTATCCCATTCACAAGGAGAGAGATCTCCTGTTTGAAAACAAGGGTGACCTGCGCTTCCGACTGGGTGACAGCCCATGGGGCATCGACAGCCTGGAGGCCAGTTTTGGAGCCTCGGTGTGTGATCTGGATCGGGATGGCGATCTGGACATCCTGATCACCCACCTGGAGGCACCCGTCACGCTTCTTGAAAACACCTTTGGCGAAGGCGAGCGTCTGTTGATCGAACTGGAAGGGGTGGAAAGCAATCGCAAGGGGATCGGCTCGAAGATCACACTGACCACCTCCCATGGGATGCAAACACGCTATCTGGGAGCCAACAGTGGTTTCATGTCTGCCGATGAACCCGTGGCTCATTTTGCCGTACCTGAAGGGATCGATCAGGCTTCCCTAGAGATTCTCTGGCCCAATGGTCGCCTGCAGACCGCCCAACTCACCCAATGGAACGCCCATCACCTCATCCAGGAAGCACCTGATCTGTCGCCCGTTGTGAGCCGTGAGTCAGGCAAAACCCAACCCCTTTATGCGGGCATCCAGCTCCCGCCCGACCTGACGCATCGCGAAAATCCCTACGATGACTTCGCCGTGCAGCCGCTTCTTCCTGCGCGGCTCTCGAATTTGGGCCCGCCTCTGGCCGTCGCCGATGTCAATGGGGATGGCCTCGAGGATTTCTACCTGGGAGCCGCGATCGGCACACCGGGGAAACTGATGATTCAGTCCGAAGGGGGCTCTTTTACGGCAGGAACCATTCAGCATCTCAAGCAGGATGTCATGATGGAGGATAGCGATGCCCTTTTCATCGATGTCGATTCTGACGGCGATGAAGATCTCCTGGTACTCTCAGGAGGAGTGGCCTACCCCGAAGGATCAAAAGGATACAGTGATCGTTATTACCAGAACGATGGGACAGGCCAACTGCGATCCATCCCTGATTTTGCCTTGGGCACGACCCCTCAGTCGGGTGGCGTCATCACCTCGGCCGATGTGGATCATGACGGAGATCTCGACTTGTTCGTAGGCCGTCGCACCGTTCCTCGCCAATTTGGCCAATCACCCATCAGCGGCGTGTTTCTCAACCAGGACGGCCAATTTGTCGAAGATCCTCACTGGTCCAAGGATCATGAGGGACGTATTGGCATGGTCCATGGGGCAGTGTGGACCGATGTCAACCAGGATGGGTGGATGGACCTGATGGTGGCCACCGACTGGGGGCCCATCCGCCTGTGGCAGAACCAAGGTGGCTCATGGAAGGAAACCACCGTTGAAGCGGGCCTGGAGGAACTGCGCGGAAGATGGAGAGGTTTGTCGGCAGGCGATGTGGATGGCGATGGCGACATGGACATTCTGGCTACCAACATCGGACGCAACGATGACACCGATGGGAACCGGGCCCTACCTCATGGGCTATTGACTGGCTCCCTGGAAGGGGTTCCACATCCCATCCTGATTGAACTCTATGAGCAAGGTGGGAGAGTTTATCCCCTGCGCACCCGAAATGCACTCTTCAATGGAGTCCCTGGCCTGGCGGAACGCTATCCGAGTTACGAATCCTTTGCCCGTGTGGACAAGGATGCACTGATCCAAGCACTCCCCATAAAGAATCGACAAATCCTCAGAGTTCATACCCTGGACACCGGTCTACTGATCAATGACGGGGAGGGTCACTTCATGTTTCGCCCACTGCCTCCCCTCGCTCAGTTGGCCCCCTCCTTTGGTGCGCTGATTCAAGATGTGAATGGCGATGGCTGGCAGGATGTGGTTCTGGGTCAGAATGCCACCACTCGATCTCCCGAACTTGGCCCTTCGGCTGCAGGCATGGCCATGCTACTGCGCGGAAGGGGAGATGGCTCTTTTCAACCCATGCCTCCCACTCATTCCGGACTGAATACTTTCCAGGAGACTCGGTCCCTCGCACGCATCGAGATGGGAGACGGCCCAGCCCAAGGCCTCCTCTTTGGCATCAATCGCCGAGCGCCTCAGGCCTACCAGCCCAAAGCTCAAGGGCATTGGCTTTCCATCACACTCAAGGGCAAGGCGGGCAATGTACGTTCGGCGGGCAGTCGCGTCATCGTAGAACTTGCCAACGGACAGCGACAAACTTTCGAAACCCATGCCAAATCAGGCTTTGCCACCCAGTCCAGCCATCGCATCGTGGTCGGGCTTGGCACTTCGCCTCCCCATTCGGTCCATGCAAAGGTCCGCTGGCCCACCGGAGAAGAGAGCTCGCATACGCTCGATACCATCAGGACTTTCAGCCACACGCTGAATCACCCCGAATAGAGTGGCATCCTTTTGTTTTAAGAGCCGATCGATTAGGTGCAGTTTGTTCTCTTTTGACCACGCAGCCTCCATCATTGCAAAAGCTTCAAAAGAGAGGCTGCCTCCATCCCATTGATGAGGGATCAGTAACTAGCCAGCAAGGAAGGTGATACAACACTGCTTCAACCTTTCCTTGAAGATCCTGGAAAGCCCACTGCTAGATTGGTCTACTTTATGCTGAAGCCACTTGATGAAACATCAATGTGGATTTTTGATCGATATGGATGGAGTGATATACTCCGGAGGACAGCTGATCCCAGGGGCCGCAGACTTCATTGGCGAGCTCCTTGAACAGGACAGGCCTTTCAGGTTTCTCACCAACAACAGCCAGCGAACACGCAGAGACATCATGACGCGTCTCAATCGTCTGGGCATTCCTGTCCAGGAAAAGCACATCTACACTTGTGCCGATGCCACTGCGACTTACCTGGCACGCCAAAAACCCGGAGGCACAGCTTATGTCATTGGCGAGGGAGGATTACTCACCGCCTTGCACGAACAGGGTTTCTCAGTCGTGGACCGTGATCCTGACTTTGTGGTGATTGGGGAATGCCGTACCTTCAATGCGGAGATGATGGAAGCAGCGCTTAATTTGCTGATTGGTGGTGCCAAGTTGATTGCCACGAACCTGGATCCGAATTGCCCCACGAGCCACGGTATGCGACCCGGCTGCGGCGCATTGGTTTCCATGCTCGAACAGGCATCAGGCAAGAAAGCCTTCAGTGTCGGCAAGCCAAGCCCGGTCATGATGCGTGGGGCCAGAAAAGAACTCTCACTGGATGCCAAGCGTACCGTGATGATTGGAGATACCATGTCTACCGACATCCTGGGCGGACACCAGCTTGGCTATTACACCCTATTGGTATTAAGTGGAACGACCCACAGCGAGGACTTGGCCTTTTATTCCTATCGGCCCGACATGGTGGTCGATTCAATTGCCGACATTCATTTGGACATGATCGATGAATGGCTGGGGCAAAGCACCTCATCCTCCGATGAGGAAAGTCAATTCTTCGAAGTCGCCTGAGGCTGGTCCAAACGGTCACTCAGTCGTTAGGGTTCGCTCGTCTCGTGTCAGTCTTTTTTTGATGGCGAAGCCAGGGACGACTCATCCTCAGCCTTACTCCACCGCATCCACCCATTTCCATGAGTCTTTGGTGCGCTTGGTTTCAAAAGCCTGCATTTCAGATCGACTCATCTGACGCACGCTTCCATCGGCAAGGAGCACATGGGGGTGCACCTCACACTGGATGAGCACTTCATCGGGGTGATCCCCGGTCACCAAATCGCCAGTGCGCAGTCGATAGCTGATGTCTTGATCCTGAAGGCTGTCTCGGTCGAGGGCACTTCCCAGCATTTCATCAGCCGGGCATGTCAGATCCCATCGAAGCAATTCATTTTTGAGTGCCACTGAAAGAATGCGGATGCGATTGGTATCAAATCCTTCTTCATCGATATCCCGGGTTTCTTGATAATCTTCAGTGTGCTGAGGAAAGACTCCTTCATGATCT
This sequence comes from Pedosphaera sp., assembly GCA_002686885.1. Taxonomy (GTDB): domain Bacteria; phylum Verrucomicrobiota; class Verrucomicrobiia; order Limisphaerales; family AAA164-E04; genus UBA7971. The sequence continues at coordinate 2,928 of NYYT01000103.1, read as the reverse complement.
CCTGCTTTTATGTTAAATGCCAGACCGATGCGCTTCATCTGATTAGAACAACGGACGGCTAAGGCCTTAGCATTGGCTTTGTCTACCGCTGCACTGCTCATCGCCGCATGGGCCGGATCCATGATCCCTTCGCTGATCCCGGTGGTATAGGTGCCTTGATCTTCCATCTTGCCGTCGACCAGGACCTTGAAAGTTCCTTTCGACTCATCAAGCTGCAATACAAGCGTGCCCACGCCAGTAGGAGCCCCCTCGGGCGGGCTTAAGGTGATGTTTCCCTGTGTGATGGTCGCCTGCATGGGGGGAGACCCCATAAGACTGGCTTGCCCATTGCTGTAGACCTTCAACACCAACCCTTCCTCAGGCGTGTCACCTCCTTTGAAAAGGTAGGTCTGTTCGAGAGTCAGGCCTTTGGTCCATTCCTGCGTTTCATTCTCTTGAAACCTTGGCCTGCTGGCCTGCTCTTCACGGATGCGATCCCGTTCTTCCAAATCCACACCACACAAGGCCTCAACCATTCCCAGAGCCTCGTCACAAAGTGAGCTGGGAATGTAGCTTTCCGACGAAAGGGAAACCTGGAGATCCAGGTCCAACACTTCTTTCCATTTTTGGTAAGTGGGAGAATCTTCCTCGCACAGATTAGACATTTCCATTGTCAAAATGTGTCCGTTGATCTCGAATCTAGGTTCCGACTCCTTGATCAGATCGAATATTTGCCATGCACCCAGACGCAAGGCCAACTCCATGGCATTGAAGCCCATGTCATCGCCATGATCATTCCGATTCGACTCAGCCAGCAGTAACTCATGATCCTCACCTGGACGGCTCAGCATGCGCGAAGACGAAAGCACGGCACGCTCTCTCAACGCCTGTGAATCTGTCATGAAGGGCTTAAAGGCCTCTGGATCATTCGCAGCAATGGCGCAATAAACATCCTTCAACCTCAGCCCTGCTGACTTGAGAGTTTCAAGGATTTCAGTATCAGGTGATTCGTCTGGGGAATCTTCCCGCCAGAAACTTTGATATCGGGGACGCTCAACCCAAACTTTGAGTTCCAAATAATTTCTGCCCGTCTCAGGATCAAGATATTGAAGATCTGCTCCGTTTTGGATGAGAAACTTTTGAAAGGAAAAATCACGTCCAAGGATGGCAGCCTGCAACATGGGGCGACCCTTGTATAGAGCATTGGCTCCCCCCTGATTCTCGGTCAGGGTACGGAAGACTTCTTCCTTGCCTTTCACCCCCGCCTGGTAGGCATTGGTATGCTTGCCACCAGCTTGAACCAGAGCAGACACTGCATCCTGATAGGCCTGAGCAACCGGTGGTTCAAGCCCACCCAGCTCATCCTCTGACAACGAAACGTCCAAAGGACTCAGTGAATGACGCTCTGAACCCCATATGAAATGGAATTCAGGCGACTGATAGGCCAGGAGATTCGGGCTGGCACCCTTTTCCAGTAAAGCTTGAACGACGGTGTCGGAGACCTGACTGGGGTTTTGCATGGCCATGTGCAGCGCTCCATGGGTATCCGGATCTGCCCCTTTTTCTAGAAGCCACTGAATGATTTCAACATTCGGTCCTTTTTTCTCCAGCGTCTCCAGCAAAGCATCTTGAAGTTCAAATAAATCATCCTTGCTATCAAAGAAATCGCCTCCATCGGTGGTGTCGAAGGGTTCCCATAAACTGGAAATCGACCGCAAGGCCGCTAAGAGCGGCTGTCCGAAGTTGATATCGGCATACAGAGGAAGGCTGGCTTCACAAAAGGCTTTTTTCTGCGCAAGGATCGCTTTGTTGAGTGGGGATTGACGGTATATTTCGTCCATTTGGCCACGCTGCATGAAAACATCCTCTTCCATCGCTGGATCTCCCATGATTGGATTTTCCAGCAGATCGGCCATGAGGTCTTCAATGGTTCCATACTCACTTAGCAAGGATTTGAAGGCCTCGAGATCATCTCGAAGGATGGCAGCATCCATGCGAGAGCGTGCCTTCCTCAGAGATTCCTCCAGGGCCATCGCATCCTCCATGGCCATCAATTCACGAATCATTTCCTTCTGGCCCTCACCCGCATTGGGATCATTCAAAATGCGTTCCCATTCGGCCCGCTGTTCGGCTTCCCACTCGGCCTCCTGCCGCTCCATCTCAGCCATCATGTCGGGATCCTCATGAGCGGCATCGATGAGTTCCATCAGCCACGGCAGCTCAGCATCCTCACCCAGCGCCTCTTCCATTCCGATCATGAGAGCCATGGAAAAAGAGCTGAGTGCATCAAAATCCATGGCTGCCAGCTCATCGGCAAAAGAGGCCATTTGCTCCGCCGAGGGTTCCCGGCCCTGGTTTTCCAGAGAAAGCCGAGCAGCCTGCATCATTTCCTCTCGTAATGCTTCGTGCTCAGTGTTGGTATTCGCGAACATGACTTCCAAAACCAACTCATTCATCCAGGCTATTTTCTCAAAGTCAGGTATCTGGCCTGCATTATTTTGAGACTGCAGTTGCATCCTTTCGTCCAAGGACTCGAGAATGGATTCCATGTCCACCCTTGTAAGCTTCAACAGGCCTTGCCTCAGGGTATCCACTTCATTTGGGGAAGGTAGGGCACCGCCTGGTTCAAGGCTCTGGTCGATTAACCTGTAAAAAAGATCCTCTACGGATGTCTTGTCCAACGTAGTTTGAGATGGTGAGCGACTGGCCGTAAAAGCAATCATTTCTGCTCCCTGAATCAACATGGGAGATTTGAACGATACTTGATGCGGCTCGTTTTCTGGATTGATCACCATCAAAGATAACTGAACCGAGTTCGACCCTGAAACTGGGAGTGGATAGGAGGCGTGCCCGTGTTGATTTCCAAGCGCATCCACAAGAAAAAACTCAAGCAATCCGTCCCCTTTTTGAAGGCCAAACCTAATATCACCCTTCGGCAAACCGAGATCA
>NYYT01000102.1 GCA_002686885.1 Pedosphaera sp. | reverse complement strand
TCCGGATTCCGATGGTCCCTGGGGCGGCAATGTCACAGCGCTTGTATTCAAACGCGTCTGGTAAGACCGAAATTTCGCATACCGACCCTATCAACCACAGCCTGAGGGCTGTGGTTTCCTTTTATTCTAACCACCCAGTTGCGTCCCTGTCGCAAGGCGTTGCCGGCTTCAGTTGACGTCTGGGGTGCCATGGCGCAGAATAGCTAACGATGCTCCGTGTGTTTCCAAAGTCATGGACTTGGTGTTCCCTGCTGCTTGCTTTCGGGGCCGTGCTGTGGGCATCAGACTGTCTTGGTGCCCCTGAGTCTGAATCTCCGCCGGGGTGGGAATCCATCCAATCCCTCCTGCAGACCCATTGCTCGGATTGTCATGGTGCAAAGAAACAAAAAGGGGGATTGCGTCTGGACAGCCTCTCTCATCTCCTGCTGGGGGGTGCATCAGGCCCCATTCTGGATCCAACCAATGTGAAGCAAAGCGCCTTAGTGCAGCGCTTGCAACATCCGGACCCCGAAGAACGGATGCCACCGGATGGTTCATCGAAATGGACCTCGTCCATGAAAAACCAGGTGGTGGAGTGGTTTGGCGAGCGTCACAAAGAGCTGATGGATCGAGAAGATTCCCCCTTCGATTCTGGGGTGTACACCCACTGGTCGCTCCTGCCGCTTGAGCGCCCCCAAGTGCCCCATGGGCTAAACGCGGATCTGTCGGATTGGGCGCGCAATCCCATTGATGCCTTTGTATTGAAAGCCATGCTTGGGCAGGGCTTGAGCCCATCTCAACAGGCAGGGCGCGAAACGCTCATTCGAAGGGTCTACGTGGACATGTTGGGTTTATTGCCCACCCCTGAAGAGGTTCAAACCTTTTTACAGGACACGTATCCGATGGCCTATGAACGGTTGGTGGATCGCTTGCTGGCCTCGCCTGCTTACGGTGAGCGCTGGGCACGTCACTGGCTTGATGTGGTTCACTATGCCGACACGCATGGGTATGATAAGGACAAGTTGCGTCCTCATGCCTGGCCCTATCGGGATTATGTGGTTCGCTCATTTAATGCGGACAAACCCTATGCCCGATTTGTGCGGGAACAATTGGCAGGTGATGTGCTCTATCCTCAAAGCGTGGACGGGCTGACAGCCACGGGTTTCATCGCCACGGGGCCATGGGACTTCATCGGGCATGCCGAGGTTTCAGAAGACAAGGTGGACGGTCAGATTGCAAGGCACCTGGATCGCGATGACATGGTCACCACCGCGATGAACACCTTTGTCAGCACAACCGTTCAATGTGCCCGCTGTCATCATCATAAATTTGATCCAGTGAGGATGGATGACTACTACAGCTTGCAGGCGGTTTTTGCCGCCTTGGATCGATCGGATCGTGAGTTTGATGCGGACCCGGTGGTGGCTCGTCAGCGCCAGTTTCTGCAGGAGCGCCAAACGCAGCTGACCGCTNACCTGAGCGCCCTGCAGGAGCGCATTCGCCAGAAAGCAGGCGAGCCGNTAAGGAAAGTAGAGGCGTCCATCCAGACCTTGGAAAAGGCCTCTGCCAGCAGNCCAGATGCCTACGGTTACCACAGTGCGATCGCCGATGTGCCCGATGTTGAAAAGTGGGTGCAGGTGGATCTGGGTTCCGTCCAAAGGATCCAGCAGGTGCGTCTTTGGGGCTGTGAAGATGATTTCAATGGCATTGGTGCAGGCTTTGGTTTTCCTCCNAGGTTTCGTATTGAAGCTTCGAGCGAGGCCANCTTCACCCAGGANAAACATTCACTGGTCGACCATACCCANGAGGATGTGACCTCTCCTGGGTCGGGTGTCTTTGAAAGAACCTTTGAGCCGGTTCAGGCACGGTATGTCAGGGTGACGGCGACTCAGCTGGCNCATCGCTCCAATGACTTCATCTTCGCGCTGGCCGAGTTGGAGGTGCTGGATGTGGGTGGCAATCCACTGGCGTTGGGTGCCTCAGTGCAAGCACTGGACAGCATTGAAGCCCCTGTGCGCTGGGCGCGAAGCAATCTGGTGGATGGGAAGCATGTCGAGTCGCCTTCACTCTCGGAGGATGGACGCAACCTTGGAGAACTCAAGGAAGCCAGGCGGGAGTTGCTCGAAAAAGCCACCCAGCCCGAATGGTCCAGAGATCAACATGACTGGAAGGAGGAGTTGAAGGAGGTAGCTGTGGCACTGGAAGAGCTTCCCCCTGTCTCCAAGGTCTATGCTGGCATGGTGCATCACGGTTCCGGGGCTTTTCGTGGGCGCGGGCATCTGAATGGTGAGCCGAGAATGATTCGCGTTTTGGCCAGGGGAGATGTTTCACAACCTGGAAAGGAAGTTCAACCCGGAGCCATCCCTGTCTTTGATGGTCAAGCTCCATCCTTCACCTTGGCCGATGGGCATTCGGAGGGTGACCGGCGAGTGGCNCTGGCATCCTGGATTCTTCGGCCTGATCACCCACTTACCTGGAGAACCATCGTCAATCGCCTTTGGCAATACCATTTCGGGGTGGGAATCTGTCCCACNCCCAATGATTTTGGCCGCATGGGNGCCGACCCAAGCCATCCTGACTTGCTGGACTGGTTGGNGGTGGAATTCAGGGATGGCGGTCAGTCCTTCAAGAAGTTGCATCGATTGATTCTCACCAGTGCCACCTATCGTCAGGTNTCTTCCGCCGATCNGGGCAAGGCAAGCATCGATGGTGACAATCGCTATTTGTGGAGAATGAATCGACGACGACTTGAGGCTGAGGCTTATCGTGATTCGGTGCTGCAGCTGGCCGGGCTCTTGGACCGGCGTATGGGAGGATCGTCTTTCAGGGATTTTGTCATCGAAAAACCCGAGCATTCTCCTCATTACGAATACCATTTGCATGATCCGATGGATCCTCAATCCCATCGCCGATCGGTGTATCGATTCATCGTGCGNTCCCAGCAACAACCTTTCATGACGACACTGGATTGTGCCGANCCNTCCCTGATGGTGGCCAAACGTAATGAAACNCTCACGCCCGCGCANTCNCTNGCCATGTTGAACAACCCCTTCATGCTCGCCATGTCCGAGGCATGGGCGGATCGACTCACCCGGGAGGGAGGCTCNCTCGAGGACCAGGTTCGGGGGGCGCTTGGAACACTGCTTGGTAGGCAACCATCCCCCAAGGAGATTCATCGATGGCTGGGGTATGCCCGGGACCATGGGTTGGCCAACACCTGCCGCTGGCTCTTCAATCTCAACGCTTTCCTTTTCGTCGACTGAAAAAGTAAACCCCGATCTCCAAGGCAAGGAGAACGGGGTCTTTTAAAGCGCTTGGTCCGCTGTTCGGATCAGTGCTTGGGACGCAGGAGAATGGCTTTCTTGCGGGTGCCATCAACTTCCACACTGTGAGTCTCGATGGATGGATCGTCCTTTAAGGTGTTGTGAACGATACGTCTCTCATAAGCATTCATGGGCTCCAGTTCGACCACGTCACCCCAGCGACGAACTTTGTCCGCAGCTGCTTTGGTTTTTTCAACCAGGGAGTCTCTGGATTTCATGCGGTAATTGCCGACATCCAGAGTGACCTTGGGAACGTCGCGATCCTGGCGAAAGAGAAGTCGGTTGACGACGTATTGCAATTGACTGAGCGTCTGCCCCTGACGGCCAATGAGGCGTCCCGGATCTTCGGTTTGGATCTCGAGAAAAATATTGTCATCCATGTGGGTTTCTGCCACCGAGGCGGAAAAACCCAGGGAGTTCAACAGGCCTTCCAATGTTTCTTTTGGTTTTGCGTTCATGGTTTCACGAATCAGAGGAACCTCTGTCATGGGTTCTTCTTCTTGTTTGGTTTACGGTAGGATTGCCCCCAGTCCGGGCTCCCTTTGTGTGGAGTCTTCGGTTGGTCGGTTGGAGTGGGGGTCGATCCCGCAGTCTCGTTTCTGATGAGCTTCATCTGGACAATGGACAAGAGGTTTTGGACCGTCCAGTAAAGGGCAAGACCTGCGGAAAAGTTGTATAAAATGAAGACGAACATCAATGGCATGTATCTCATGATCTTCTGCTGGGCAGGATCCATACCAGGAGAGGGAGGTGTCATGCTGGTTTGCCAGAGCTGGGCTGCTCCCATCAGGAGAGGCCACAAATTGAATGGAATTTCCAATCCCGGAATGATGAACAGGGTATCTGGCTGGGAGAGATCACTGGTCCAAAGGAAGCTGGCACCTCTCAACTCGATCGCGCTTTGAAGCATGGAATAAAAGCCAAAGAACACGGGAAGTTGCAGAAGGATGGGCAGGCAACCCCCCAGCGGGCTGACTTTGTTTTCCCGCATGAACTCCATGAGCTTGCGGTTCATTTTTTGAGGGTCTTCCTTGTATTTGTCCTGAATAGCCTTCATCTGGGGCTGGAGGGCCGACATGCGCTTCATGGACCGCGTGCTCGCCTGAGTCAGAGGCCAGAATAGGATCTTGATAATGACGGTGATCGCGACAATGGCCCAACCGTAGCTCAATCCCCAATCTACGAGCTTGTTCATCGCCAGGAGGAGTCCCTTGGCAAAAACGCCGAAAAATCCCGTGAAGCCCATCACGGCATCCACACCTTCGTTGGTTTGTTTTCCGAGGCGAGCGAGGGTGTTGTATTCCTTGGGGCCTGTGAACAAAGTGTACTGATACTCCACATTTTGGTTGGCTCCCAGGGTGGTGGCTGGATAAACAAAGGCGTTGAGATAAGCCTTGGGGTTGGGGTTGGCGTTGGGGTGCTTCTGGAGTGTTTCCACGCTGGGGGCGGGGAGCGCCTTCTGTTGAGTGACCAAGGCAGGAGCGGGTTTCTCCGGGATGGTAATCATGGCAAAGTACTGATTGTCCACCGAGGCCCAGCGAATGGGATCATATTCCGAAGCGTACGTGGTGCGAGGCGTGCCAGGGAAACAGCCCAAGGTGCGGTTGGCAAACCATCCTTCCTTGACCTCCTCAACCTCATCCTCGTAGCCATAGCGAAGGCCCATGTAGAGATCCTTGTCTTCCGGCGTGGTGGGGCCGGTGCTCCCCGTCACCACGTAATGCTCGGGAACATTCATTCCTTGTTCCGAGGTGTTCTCAATCCTGATGGAAGCCTGAATGACATAATTGGTGGTTGGGGTGAAGGTTTTCGTCACGCGCAGGCCCTCCTCAGTTTGAGTGGTGGCCATGATTTGATCCCCTTGCTGGGAAAGCTGGTAAGGCATTGGGGAAGCAGCCTCCAGGCTCCCAAAGAGGACACTCATGGCGGGGATCTCCAGGTGATGGTTCAGCTGTACCTTTTCCTCTGTGGTGGAGTCATCCTCTTCGCGGCGAGTGGTGACATTAAAATCGCGGAGCAGGATGGACTCAATACCTCCACCCAGGGAGGTAAAGTTGTAGTCCAAGCTTACCGTTTTATTTCTAAGACCCTCATATTCCATATCCAGGATCAGTGTAGAGGCTTCCACGCCAACCGGAGCAGTGAGAGGGGTGTTGCTTTCCTGTTCCCCAGGGCTTCCAGCAGTCTCCATCAGAGTTGGGTTGACCGAGGGAGCTTCCTGGTTTTCGGCAACCGTCTGAGGATTCGGCTTGGGGGGATACATCTGGTTGATGCTCTTATACCAGATGACCATGCCGAGGATGGAAAAGATGAGGATGGCTACGGATTTACGATCCATGGGTGTGTGAATAAGTCTTTAAGGTCGCCGCTCGTCTGTTTTCGAGCGGTAAAAGATGGGTGACAGGGTTTTTAGCGGCTTTGCTGCCACTGAGGCGACCACATTGGTATCCATAGAATTTGGAACAGGATCCCAGCCGGAGGGCCCCCACGGATGGCATTTTGTCAGGCGCTTGAGCGCTAGAAGGCTTCCACTCCAGACCCCGTGTTGCATGATCGACTCCATGGCATAGGCTGAACAGGTGGGATGAAATCGGCAGCCTGCGCCAGGCCCCATGAAGAATCTTTTCAGAGGGGACAGGGTCCACCGGTAGAGAACAATCGGGAAGCATGCCAAATGTCGCCAGGAGTTCATTTCTCTTCGCCCTCCAACATGGAGTGTTCCTTCAAGATGCGGATCAAATCCAGCGCCACTTCAGGCTGGCGTTTGTTCAAGATGGACTTCCTGGCAATCAAAATGATATCCACTGGAGTCACCAAGGCGTGTTGAAGATGTCGGAAGGATTCCCTCAGCAGTCTCCTGGCACGATTTCGGTCGTGCGCCTTGCCGATTCGCTTGCTTGTGATGACACCCAGTCTCGAGATTTTGGCCGATGGCTTGAGCTGCCAATTAGCAATCAGGCATCCACGCACCTTTCTCTGCCCCGTTTCCTTGAGATGAGCAAATTCGGCGGATCTCAGGATGCGCTGGCGGTGAGTCAGGCGAAGTGGTTGAGCTGGCTTCAGACGAGTGGTTAAACGTTCAGGGAGAGGACGTTCTATGCTGGGGTCAGCCGCTTGCGTCCAGCGCGGCGTCGGGCATTGAGGATGCCACGGCCGCTCTTGCTGCGGGTGCGACTGAGAAAACCATGTTGGCGTTTTCTACGAATCTTGGATGGTTGATAGGTCCTTTTCATACAAAATTTTAAATGAAACGAGGCTCTCTTCGCCTTCAGGCAAGAGGGATGCCTCTTGTTGAATTGGGCTCAAAACGCCCAAAATAGAGCCGGGGAGCATACCAACCGCCCATGGGATGTCAAGCAGTGCAAATTCATATTTCAAAGCTAGACCTAACGGAATTCTTACCTCTAAGCTCAAAGTTTTAGTTGAATCATTGCATGACAGATCCCAGATATCGAACCCTTGCGGATTTACTGGTCGGTTACTCCACCCAGGTAAAAAAAGGTGAAAAGGTGCTTTTGGACATGATAGATGTCCCGGACGCTTTCACCGTGGCTTTGGCGCGG
>NYYT01000101.1 GCA_002686885.1 Pedosphaera sp. | reverse complement strand
GCTTACTACGGATTAGGTCGCATGAAAAATCTTTACTCCTGCCACCAATGGAATTCGATACAAAGAATGTAACATAGGGCTTTGTAATTCAGGTAAAGCTTTGGATAAGACTTAGCCAGCAGGGTTAAAGCCTTCGATATATAGACAGAATCAATCCCTTAAATTTTGTTCCTGAGCGGACAAAAAGCCGCTAAATACACACGGATAAACAGTCTTATGAGTTTTCGTAATTCAGTCTGACAAAAATCTAAATTGACAAAGCAGTAGTTTGCGGCAACATCATATCATTCACTAAGTGAACAGTTGGTAAATAAATCATAGATAAAAGTCATGGACGGAAACAATATATCCTCTCTATTTGAAGTATGGAATAATGCGTTGCAAACAGGTGATCCCAATAAGGTTGCAGAACTTTACGAACCCAATGCCATACTGCTACCAACGGTATCCAACAAAGTCCGTCACAATCACGAAGAAATCGCAGATTATTTTGTTCACTTCCTAGCAAAAGGTCCAGAGGGCAAGGTAGATGAATCCAATGTTAGAACTTTTGGTGATATTGCGATTAATTCCGGTGTTTACACCTTCACTTTCAAAGATGGATCAAGCGTTCAGGCTAGATTTTCATATGTTTACCGCTGGAATGGTCAAGACTGGCGCATTATTGAACACCATTCATCGGCAATGCCTGAATAAATGATTTCAAGAGCCCAGCTCGCGACTGGCCTTCCATTCACCCCATCAGTTTCATTGATGGGGTTTTTTGTGGGAATCAATTTTGCTTCAAATAAGCCTTTACTTCTCTAAAAGGCAATATAGCAGATTCATCATGATGAAATATGTTTTTTCTTCTCGGTAGGTTGTGACAGCTCAAGAGTGGTCAAAATTCGGATTCAGGGGAAATTTCTAGAGCCGATTGGGATAGAGGCAGGATGACGCTCGGGAGAGACTCTTGTGCTCAGTGTCAGGAAGCACAAGACAAACTAATGCGTGAGATCATTTTCTTGGACGGCTAATGCTACAAGCCTAACAGCTTTTTCAAAGCGTAAACGGCTTCCTAGCTCATCACTATTTTAATTTCTTTAGGCACCTTTGCGCCCGGTTGCGCCTTTTTAATGTCCCGCAAGATAGAATACTCCGATATTAATCCCATGAAGTTATCAGGTATATGCTTCGTATCCGCCCAAATTACCCATTCAGGAAGCCTGAAATCAGTCAATTTGCGATACGGAAATGATCGATCTAATTCGATATAATTGAGTCATTCGCTTCCGTTTTTAGCACTGTTTTGGCTGCTGCTTTCTTAAGTATTCTGATCTCTGTCGGCTTATCCTTACAGATGTTCAGTGCTTTATTTTGCTTTGGTAATTTTTCACTAGAATTATACCCTAATAAAACTAGGGAATAGGCAGCGGAAACTTAAGAATTTAGATCCCGGGCTTTATTGCCGTGAAGAGGCCCTCCGCATGCTGAAGCTGAGGAAATCTCATCTTCCTCCCTTCATAGAAGGGCATAGTTTAATGGAAATACTTATTGCGTTACTATAGGTTTTGTCTATATTGAAAGCATGGACTGGCTAAACTATCACCATTTGAAATATTTTTGGATTGTTGCCCGTGAGGGTTCGTTTAGCCGTGCCAGCAAAGCCCTGAACCTGACGCAACCTACTTTATCCAAGCAGATAAAATCTCTGGAGGAATTTATCGGTGAACCTCTCTTCATTCGCAAAGGTTCCGGCTTGGAACTAACCCACGTCGGCAAACTGGCTCAGGATTATGCAAACGATATTTTTCAACTTGGTGATGAATTTCTTTCCAATTTAAAAGGGCTTGAAAGCGGTCGCCCCAAGAAGCTTCGGGTGGGCAGTTCGGAATTTCTCCCAAAGCTGGTTTGTCATCGCATCCTGCGCCCTGTTCTGAAATCAGATCCACCGATTCGCATTCATTGTGAAGAAGGGCCCACCGATCGGTTGCTTGCCGAACTCTCCATCCAGCACCTCGATCTAGTTCTGGCCGACGCGCCCATCAGTGGCGGCATTAGCGTCAAGGCATTCAATCACTTGCTGGGTGAATGTGGTATTTCCTTTTTTGCAACCGATGAAACGGCAAACAAACTCAGTGCGCCCTTTCCCGCATGTCTTCATCAAGCTCCCATGCTACTCCCTTCGGATGACACAGCTCTGAGGCGATCCCTGGATTCCTGGTTCAAGAAAGCGAACATCCTACCCTCCATTGTTGCCGAATTTCACGACAGCGCATTGATGAAGGTTTTCGGCAGGGAATCTGCGGGAATTTTTCCCGCTCCTTCGGTCGTTGAAGATGAAGTGTGCCGTGAATACGGTGTGAGGGTGATTGGCAGCACCGAAGAGATCAAGGAATCCTTCTACGCCATCACGGTGGAACGCAAACTCAACCACCCGATCGTCATGACCCTCGTCGAAGAGGCCCGAACGGGCCTTTTTGGCAAAAAACTGAAAGACTGATCAGCCATTGGCTGCCTTAGCCGAAATGAAAAGGCTCTTAATATCTTCGAGCAACAGGTAACCGATGGGCACCAATATCAAGGAGATCACTGTGGCAAACATCACCCCAAAGGCCAGAGAGATGGCCATGGGGATGAGGAATTGTGCTTGAACGCTTTTTTCCAATATCAGGGGCATCAATCCGACAAAAGTGGTCAGTGAAGTCAGCAGAATAGGGCGAAACCTCGCGACTCCCGCTTTCAACACGGCCTCCCCAAGACGCATCCCTTCTTCGCGCATTCGATTGATGTAGACCACCAGCACAAGGTTGTCATTCACCACCACACCGGATAGGGCTACAATACCGAACATGCTCAGTATGGTCAGATCCATGCCCATCAGGATATGCCCAAAGACCGCACCAATCAGGCCAAAGGGAATGGCCGACATGACAATCAAGGGCTGCGTGTAGGATCGGAAGGGAACGGCCAGCAGGGCGTAAATAATGATCAAGGCCAATGGGTATCCAGAGGCAATGCCAGCTATGGTTTCCTGTTGCTCACGCCGCTCACCTTGCCAGGAAAAGGTCAGTCCCGGATACTTTGCCAACAGAGATGGCAAATCTTCCTCATCAAGTGCCCGAATGATCTCTGTCGTGTTGGCCTGTGTGACATCCACATCTGCCAGAATATTGATAGCCCTGCGACGATCCACCCTTTCAATAGAAGAAAACCCCGTTCCCCACTGCAGTGTAGCAACCTCCTCCAGAGGCACTTCACGACCATCGGAGGTGCGGATCATCATGGATTCCAATGTGGATATCCTGGATCGATCGATCTTTGGAAATCTCACCATGACACGCATGTCGTCCCTGCCGCGCTGTATGCGCTGCACCTCCTCACCGTAAAAGGCTTGTCTGACTTGACGTCCGAGCTCTGCCTGACTCAGTCCCAACACTTCAGCCCGGGGCTTAATTTCCAATTGGATTTCACTTTTGCCAGCCTTAAGGGTGTCACTAATGTCTTTTACACCGGGATAGCGCGCGAGTATTTTCTGTAATTCATTGCCCGCCTGCTCCAAAAGGGCAAAGTCCCGCCCGGTGATTTGCAAATTGATCGGCTCTCCAGCAGAAAAAATGGACGCGGTGAATTTGAGGGATTCTACCCCTGGAATGGGTTGGGTGGCATCTCGCCAGGCACTAGCCAACTGATAACTGCTCGCCCCCACTCGCTCTTCGGATGGCACCAATTCCACGTGCACCTCTCCTAAGTGAGCATTTGAAACATCGGGAACGAACTTGCCGGCGCCTTCCTGTTGCGTCTTGAAGAAGGGTTGTTGACCAATCGAGGAGAGGGTATGACGGAAGACGCTTGTCGGCGAAGGTCCCTTTGAACTTGAGGACACATCGGCTTCTGCTCTCACCCGCTGTGCGCTGGATTCCAGGGCATGCACCGCGCGAAGGGTCTCTTGGGAAGATGTCCCCTCGGGCATCGTCAAAATGGCAGCGACATTATCTCCTTCCACCGGCGGAAAAAACTGGAAGCGCACCCAGCCCCCCCCCATTAAACCGAGGGTCAGCAGAAAAAGCCCCAAGCCGCAAGCTAGCGTCACATAACGCCACTCAATGGCCACCTGAAGAAAGGGTCTGTAAGTGCGGTGCACGAAATCCTCCAACCTGGAAGTAAAGGCACCTTGCAGTTTACCCCAAAAAGAACGCAACCCGGCGCCGTTTCCATGGAATGGTGCAGGTGCCCGGTGACTCAAATGGCACGGAAGAACCAACAAGGATTCCACCAGGGAAAACAACAATGTCGGTATCACGACCAGGGGAATGCCCCTCATGATTTTACCGGTATTGCCCGGAACCATCACCAGAGGCAAGAAGGCTGCAACGGTTGTCAGAACAGCAAAAATGACGGGTTTCCCAACTTCCTGTGTCCCCCGAATGGCTGAGAGCAACGAAAAGCCATCTCGCTGCTGATGAGAGTGGATGTTTTCGCTGACAACAATCGCATCATCGACCACGATTCCCAAAACCAGAATAAAAGCGAAGAGTGAGAGGAGATTGATGCTCACATCTATAATGGGCATCAACCACAAGGTTCCCATGAAGGAAACAAAAAGCCCCACACTGACCCAAGCGGCCAAACCAAATCGAAGGAAGAGCGCCAGGGTAGCAAAGACCAACGCTAGACCGAAAAAACCATTTTTAACAAGCAGCTCCTGCCGGCTCCTAAGGTAGGATGCATCATCCTGCCACGTCGTCATTTGTATGCCGGCAGGAAGCAAGGATTGTTGGTTCTCCACATATTCCTGCACCTTGGATGAAATGGTCAGCGCGTTCTGATTTCCAACCCGAAACACCTGCACCATGAGGCAGGGTTTTCCATCAAAGAGACTCTCCTGGTCGGATTCACGGAAACCGTCAATCACACGGCAGACGTCCTTGACCAACACCCGAGTTCCATCCTCCCGAACCATCAACAGAATCGATTCGAAATCCTCTCCACGATAGGCCTGGTGTATGGAGCGAAGCAAAATTTCGCCCCCATTTGTTTTGATGCCTCCTCCAGGAAGATCCACCGAAGAGCTGCGAATGGCCGCTGCTACAGCGTCAAAGGTCAACCCATGTTGCCTTAGCGCAGAAGGTGAGACTTCGATGGAAATTTCATACGGCCGCGCGTTGGCTAAGCGGACTTGAGTGATGTCCGGTATCGCCGTCAAGTCATCCCGAACCAACTCAGCGAATTGCCTCAGGGCCATTGCCCCAACCTCACCAGCAATGGCAACATTGATGACCTGCTTCTCGACCACGATTTCCTCGATAACCGGCTTTTCCGTGAGTTGTGGAAACGTGTCAATGGCTTCGACGGCAGACTTGATTTCTTCCAGCGCTTCTGGAATGTCGGTGCCGGGTACTAATTCGGCCCTTGTCGTTCCAAGCCCCTCTGTGGCAGTGGATAAAATCTTTTTGATGCCCTCGATGCCTTGGATGGCTTCTTCGATCTTGATGCAGACGCCTTGTTCAACTTCGCTGGGTGCTGCACCTCGATACACCACACTGACAGAAATCATGTCCGAGCTAACCGATGGAAAAACCTCCCGTTTCCCCGACCAGAGCCCCATCAATCCAGCTACAAAAATACCTACGACCAGCAGGTTGGCCGCAACATGGTTTCTTGCAAACCAATCAATTACACCATTCATGGGCCAACAGAATTTTCCACCATCATGGGAAGGACTTTTGCGCCGTCAAAAGGTATTTCCCGAAACATTGCAACGACCCGCTCCCCGTCTTTAATACCACCGATCAGAATCGCTTGATCGCCCAATAACTGACCGACCTCCACATCCCTTAAGTGAACCTGGTCATTGCTACCTACCACACCTACTTTTTTTTCAGGCCCCAGTGCCGAGCGTGGCACGACAATGGACTCGGCCCAGCTTTTTCCACGAATCTCAGCCTCGACATACATGCCAGGCAGAGGCTCAAGCATTTCTTCGTCGTTTCCTTGATCTTGGCGCATGTTTCTTGGCAATTCAGCGATCAGGAAAATGACACCCGTATTGGCTTCAACCGAAGCACTCAAGCGTTTCGCGAGCGCATTCCATTGCCAGCGTTGACCCCCTGCCTCGGCGAAAAGGTCCACCTCGACAGCCGAGCTCAGCTTGCCGGCTGTCTTTCCCGCAGGGCTCGACAAGAAACCCAATTCCCGCATCGTGATAGGGAGAAAAACTTCAAACGTTTCACTTTCATACATCGTCGCCAAGGGTTCTCCCCGACGCACAAATTGACCCGTTCCCATCATTTTTTTCAGAAGCTTACCAGTGAAAGGAGCTCGAATGATCGTTTTTTCCAAATCGAATTCAGCGCTTCTCAGCGAGGCTTTTGCCGCAGCAAGAGACTGCCTTGCCTCATTTATCTGCGGCTCCTTCAACATCAACGGACTGGGTGTGAGCTCAACCATATCTTTCAATACCTGCCAGTCCCTCACTGCAACTTCGCCCTCAGCCTCAACCTGGGCCAATTTCAACTCAGCAGCAGCCAGTTGTCCTTGGGCCTGAGCCACAGCGTGTTCGTAATGATTTTTCTCAATTCTGAGAAGAACATCACCTTTCTCGAAAACACTCCCTACGGCAAATGTTTCCGCCATTTCAACGATCACACCATCGACCTGACTGGAGAGGGTAATTTCATTTTTGGATCGCAGGTTACCCTGACTCGTTAAAAGGGCACGCTGCATGCCAGCCTGCGCAAGAACACATTGAACACTTGGGATGAGCTCAGGGCTTTCAACAGGAAGAATTTCCCGAGGCTTCAGCACCATGACCAGTGTCAGCCCCGCACTGGCGAGAATGACCAAAAGACTGATGATCGCTTGTTTCCACTTCATGATTTGATCAATGGAGTAAATCTTTCTCCGGAAGGCTTGAAACTGTCTCCAGAATCGGGCTTTCCCACCCGCCTCCAAGAGCCATCAAAAGATCCACTCGGTTTTGAAAGACCTGCCGTTTCATTTCGTAAGATTGAATTTCCTGAGTCAAACGCTTTTGGCGCGATTGAACGACCTGATACAGCCCTGCCAGCCCCTTAGCAAAGTCTTGTTCTGCCTGGTTCTGATCCCGCTTGGCAATGACCAACATTTTGTCTGACTGCCCTAGCTGCTCCCTGAGCAGAACATCGGCCTGCAGGGCCACTGCCACCTCCTTAAAGGCACTCAAGATGAGAGATTGATACTTGGCAAGTTCCTCTTGTGCCGCTGCTTTTCTCCAAGCGATACGGCCTCGAATCAGACCGCGTGAAAACAGTGGCTGCGTGGCGTTGCCTGCGAGTTGCCAGATGGAATAATCAGGCGAAAGGACCTCTTGAAGCTCCGGGGAACTGCTACCAAGTGATCCAGTAAGACTGATACGGGGGAAAAGTTCTCTTTCCGTTGCCCGCAGTCGTTGCCTGGAACCTTCAACCTTTGCAGAGGCTGCCAGAAGATCGGGGCGTCGCTCAAGTAGCTCTGATGGCAAACCTGAAGGAACCCCGGTATCGTATACTGGCAATGCGCCCAGCAACGATTCTGCTCCGGTGGGAAAATCACCCACCAGGGCCTGAAGAATTCTTCGGCTGGTCTCCACACGCTGGCGTCGCTGGGTGGCTTCTTGCAAAGCATTGAGCCAATCGAGCGTCGTTGTGTCGACGCCCCGTGAGGTTTCCAGTCCGTTGGCATACCGGTCTTTGATCCGTCCAACCACCCTCTCAATTTGCAGCGAACGTTCCTCAGCCAGGTGCCATTGACGCTCATCGATCACGGCATCCGCCCACGCTTTTGCAATTTGAGAGCTCAAGGACAATAAATAAAACTGCCAATCGTATTCGGCGGCCTTCAAACCTGCTCGATCACTTGCCTTCACCGCACGCAAGCGGCCCCACAAATCAAGCTCCCAGTTAGCAAACAACCCTAAACCATATGACTGGAACTGAGTACTGAGCACTTGGTTCTCAGCCCCTGGAATCGGAAGGCCAATAAAGTTTTGTTTGGTGCGAGCCTGGCTGTATTGCAAATCCACACTTGGCATGAGCGACCAACGCGATTGTTTCCAAAGGGCAAATGCCTGTTCCAATCTGGCTTGCGCTACGGCGGCATCAGGGTTCTTTGCAAGGCCCCGTTGAATCAACTCTACCGCTTCTTCCGGCAACAAAAGAAGATCCATGACCGTTTGCTGCGAAACGGAAACCGATGATGGGTTCCCCAGACTCCATTTTTCCTCAGTGATGGCCAGACCTGGATCAGCCACATCCTCCAAGTGCGTGGATCGGCACGAGGTCCCAAGGACCAGGAGAGACCATAAGAATATCCTTTTGGAACAATCAACGTTCATGTTCTGGAGATGTGGTTGGTTCGAAGCACTGTGATGGCTGCCTTGAGTTGCGAATCAACATCCCCGCACTGCATCCCGAATTCAAGTATCAATGCCCAAATTTAGAAAAAGCCCTAAAATGGCTCAAATGCGCCAAATGAGCTGAGTCACTTTGACGCACTTTAGTCGCATTTTTTCAGTCGTATGCGCCAGGAATAGCTCCATGTTGTTCGTAACGTGTGGTTAATGCAACTTAAGTAACATGGTACTCAATATGCTTAAGGAGACTTAAATTTAAGAAAGAAAAACATGTCCAAAGTTTTAGGAATCGATTTAGGCACCACCAATTCATGCATGTGTGTCATGGACGGTGGGGACCCTCTGGTCTTGGAAAACTCTGAAGGTAAACGCACGACTCCGTCGGTTGTGGCTTTCAGCAAGTCAGGAGAACGCTTGGTTGGAGATGCCGCCAAGCGGCAGGCTGTCACCAACCCCAAGAACACGGTTTATTCGGTGAAGCGATTCATGGGGCGAAAATTTGACGAGGTTGCCGAGGAGCTCAAGCGTGTTCCCTACACCGTTGCCAAAGCGGCCAACGGGGACGTTGCCGTCGAAGTCGAAATCAACGGAGAAACCAAGCAATTCAGCCCACCTGAGATCTCGGCCATGATTCTTTCGAAGCTCAAAGCAGATGCCGAGAGCCGACTGGGAGAAACGATTACCCAAGCCGTCATTACGGTGCCTGCTTATTTCAATGATACTCAACGCCAAGCCACCAAGGATGCCGGTAAGATAGCGGGGTTGGAAGTCCTTCGCATCATCAATGAGCCGACCGCTGCCTCGCTCGCTTATGGTCTCGACAAGAAGAGCGATGAAAAAATTGCTGTCTACGATCTGGGCGGAGGCACATTCGACATATCGGTGTTGGAAATTGGTGATGGTGTTTTTGAGGTCAAGGCCACCAATGGCGACACTCACCTAGGTGGGGATGACTGGGACAATGCGTTAATGGACTGGATTCTGGACACGTTCAAAACCGACTCAGGCGTGGACCTGCGTGGCCAATCCGAC
This sequence comes from Pedosphaera sp., assembly GCA_002686885.1. Lineage (GTDB taxonomy): Bacteria > Verrucomicrobiota > Verrucomicrobiia > Limisphaerales > AAA164-E04 > UBA7971. The sequence goes on along the minus strand of NYYT01000101.1, from coordinate 12,887 downwards.
GCGCTTCAGCGGATCAAGGAAGAGGCCGAGAAAGCGAAGATAGCCCTCTCCAGTTCTCAGGAATATGAGATCAATCTCCCCTTTATTACGGCCGATGCGACGGGACCGAAACACATCAGTCTCAAACTGACTCGCTCCAAACTGGAGCAGTTGTGTGACGACCTTTTTCAGCGAACCATTCAACCCACCAAAGCCTGTCTGGAAGATGCCGAACTCGACCTGAACGAAATCAACGAGTTGGTTCTTGTGGGTGGCATGACACGGATGCCAAAGGTGGTTGAAACCGCCCACAGTCTGGTGAGCAAAAAACCCAACCAGGGTGTCAATCCGGACGAGGTGGTTGCCATCGGCGCCGCCATCCAGGGTGGTGTTTTAAAAGGAGACGTCAAGGATGTCCTCTTGCTGGATGTGACGCCTCTCTCCCTTGGAATCGAAACCCTTGGTGGCGTGTTTACTCGCTTGATCGAACGAAACACCACCATTCCTACACGAAAGTCAGAAATTTTTTCAACGGCTGCGGACAACCAACCCGGGGTTGAAGTGCATGTTCTTCAGGGTGAAAGACAATTTGCCAAAGACAACAAATCCGTAGGTCGTTTCCAACTGACCGATATCCCCCCGGCACCAAGGGGAACTCCCCAAATTGAGGTCACCTTCGACATTGATGCCAATGGGATTCTCAATGTGAGCGCAAAGGATCTGGGGACTGGCAAGGAGCAGAAAATCACCATTACTGCCAACAGTGGCCTCTCAGAGGAAGAGGTTGAGAAAATGAAAGCTGATGCTGAAGCCAACGCCGATGAGGATCGCAAGCGCAGAGAGTCGGTTGAAACCCGCAACCAGGCAGACAATGTTCTCTACCAATCTGAGAAATTCCTCAAAGAAAACGGAGACAAGGTTCCTGGTGAGCAAAAACAGCAATTGGAGGACGCGACCAAGACTCTGGAAGAAGCTCTAAAGGGATCGGATGCCGATCAGATCAAATCGGCCTCCGACGCCCTGATGGAAGTTTTTCAAAAGATTAGCACCGAACTGTATCAAAACGCCGCTGCAGCCCAAGGTGCTCAAGCCGAAGGCGCTCCAGCGGGTGGCTCACAAGATGCCTCCCCCAAGGAAGAAGAGGGTCAGGAAAAAGATGAAGGCACCATCATTGACGCAGAAGTCGTCGAAGAGAAGAAGGACTGAAACGTTTTTTAAAATGACGTGGGGCGAGTGCTCGACGTCTGAATTCAAACCAACAAAAACAAGAGCATAATTATATGGCACTAAAAGTAAAACCCCTCGGCGACCGCGTATTGGTGGAAGCCGTGGAAGAACAGGAAGTGAAACAGGGTGGAATTATCATCCCTGACTCAGCAAAGGAAAAACCCTCGGAAGCCAAAGTGGTTGCCCTGGGCACCGGCAAAAGCGATGAGGACGGCAAGAAGGTAGCCTTCGAAGTGAAGGTTGGCGATGTGGTTCTGGTCAGCAAGTATGGTGGAACCGAAATCAAGGTCGACGGCAAGGAATACAAGATTCTCAATGCGGACGATATTTTGGCCGTACTGGCTTAAGGCATCGAGTTCCAAAGATTGTCCAACATTTTAAAACAATAGAAGAAATAACGATATGGCAGCAAAACAACTCGAATTCGACGAAAGTGCACGTCATGCACTTCTGGCAGGTGTCTCGAAACTTGCCAGAGCAGTAAAAGCAACCTTGGGGCCCAAAGGCCGCAATGTAGTTCTCGACAAAAAGTTCGGCTCACCCACCGTGACCAAGGACGGTGTAACCGTTGCAAAGGAGATTGAACTCGAAGATCCTTATGAAAACATGGGCGCTCAGATGGTGCGCGAAGTCGCCAGCAAGACCAGTGATTCAGCGGGGGATGGAACCACCACCGCAACGGTTCTGGCTGAAGCCATCTACCGCGAAGGCCTCAAGTATGTCACCTCAGGTGCGAACCCGATTGGCATCCAGCGTGGCATCACCAAAGCAGTCGATGCCGCGGTAGGTCAATTGGCCAAAATTGCCAAGAAGGTGAAGGACAAGGAAGAAATCAAGCAAGTGGCAACGGTTTCCGCTAACTGGGATGCGACCATCGGTGAGATCATCGCTGATGCCATGGACAAGGTCGGCAAGGATGGAACCATCACTGTCGAAGAGGCCAAATCCATTGAAACAACTCTCGATGTTGTTGAGGGTATGCAATTCGACAAGGGGTATCTCTCTCCCTATTTCGTCACCGACAGTGACTCGATGGAGTGTCGCTTGAGCGATCCTTACATCCTGATTTTCGAAAAGAAAGTCAGCAACCTGAAGGATTTGCTTCCTTTGCTGGAAAAGGTTGCCAAGTTGGGCAAACCCCTGATGATCATTGCCGAAGACGTCGAAGGCGAAGCCTTGGCCACTCTCGTGGTGAACAAACTCCGAGGGACGATCAGCATCTGTGCCGTCAAAGCTCCTGGCTTCGGTGACCGTCGCAAGGCCATGCTGGAAGACATTGCGATCCTCACCGGTGGCCGATGCATCACCGAGGACCTCGGCATCAAGTTGGAGAACATCCAGGTTGAAGACCTCGGGCGGGCCAAGTCTGTCGTGGTCGACAAAGAAAACACCACCATCGTGGAAGGTGCTGGGAAATCTTCTGACATCCAAGGCCGCGTGAATCAGATCCGCCGTCAAATTGAGGAAACCACCTCGGATTACGACCGCGAAAAGCTTCAAGAGCGTCTGGCCAAGTTGGCCGGCGGTGTTGCTGTCATCAACGTGGGTGCAGCTACCGAAACCGAGATGAAGGAAAAGAAAGCTCGCGTGGAGGACGCCCTTCATGCCACCAGGGCAGCTGTTGAAGAAGGGATTGTTCCCGGAGGCGGTGTGGCACTGCTTCGCACCCTGCCGGCCATTGAAAAATGCGAGGGGGACAATGATGACGAAAACATCGGCATCAGCATCGTCCGCCGGGCAGTGGAAGAGCCGCTGAGGGCGCTGGCTGCCAATGCGGGTGAAGAAGGCTCTCTGATTGTTCAGGAAGTCAAACGTTCCAAAGGGACCAATGGTTACAACGTCGCGACAGGCGATTACACCGACCTGGTCAAGGCTGGTGTGGTAGACCCCAAGAAGGTGACCCGTACCGCTCTGCAGAATGCTGGATCGATTTCCGGTCTGCTGCTGACCACTGAAGCGCTGATCACTGAGATTCCTGAGAAGGAGCCACCCGCACCTGCAGGTGGTGGTCACCACGGTCCCGGCATGGACTACTAAGGCCCTCTACCTTTCCAATCACGGAGGTCGGCTCGGTTCTCGAGTCGACCTCTTTTTTTACAGGTTTGAGCCGTGTGATTTCAACGAGGCCCTCGATTGCCTCCAGCGGGCGTTCAACCTGAGGGCATTGCCCACCACCAGCAGGTCCGACATACCCATGGCCAAAGCACAAACCAAAGGATGCAAAAAACCCATCATCGCCACGGGGACCGCAACGACGTTGTAAAAAAAAGCCCAGAAAAGGTTTTGATGGATGGTCCGCAGGGTGGCGCCGGACAACTGCATGGCTTCTGGAATCGAGGCGATATCCGCTCTCACCAATGTCATATCCGAGGCGGCTCGAGCCAGGTCACTTGCCTGACTTACCGAAATACCCAAATCGGCTTGTTGGAGAACCGGCGCATCGTTCATCCCGTCTCCCACAAAAGCGACCGATAGACCCTTGGCTTGCAGCGCCTGGATGGCATGCAGCTTGTCTGCAGGTCTGAGGCAAGCCTTGACCTGTTCAGGTTTCAGCCCCAGCTCGCTGGCCACATGGTGGCTGGCCCTTTCGCCATCACCACTCATCAATTCCACCTGATATCCATGAGAAAGAAGCCATTGGACTACCTCAAGGGCTTGAGGTTTGAGCGCGTCCTGAAGGGCTATTAACAGCCGCAGTTCCGGGCCCTGACTGAAACCGACAAGCGATGCTCCCCGGCACTCCCAGTGTTCCATGAAAGCCCGTGCAGCATCGGAGAATTCTATCGACATGGTTTCAAGCCAGCGCAAAGATCCCAAGCGGTAGACGTCCGTGGCCTGAGGAGTGGGGCTTCTTGCTGCTTCAAGGCCAGCCCCTGCAATCTCCTTGAGGTAGGATAATTTTGTAGCGTCTGTTTCCTGGTAAGGCATACCGGCAGCCAGGGCTTGACTCAGTGGATGCCGGCTTTCTACCGCCATGGCATGCAAGACGGACCTAAGACGCTGATTATCTGTATCAGAGGGCTTACCCGAAACGGTGAGCTGATCCATCACCTGAGGCTTGCCTTGAGTCAAGGTTCCCGTCTTATCAAAGACCACTGTATCCAGGGCTCCGACCTTTTCCAAAGCCATACCACCCTGTATGAGGATCCCTCGGGAAGCAGCAGCCCGTACGCCAGCCATGATGGCCACGGGTGTGGCCAATCCCATAGCGCAAGGGCAGGCCACCATCAGAACCGATACGGCATGCACCATGGCGGCGGTAAGTGGTGATTCAAACAACAGAGGAGGCCAGAGGATAGGTTCAAGACCACGGACAAAGATGAGCATTTTTCCGGGCGCCCAAGACCATGCGACAAAGGTCAAGATCGCCAGAAACACCACCACAGGTACAAAGATCGCCGTAATTTGGTCGACTAGTCGCTGGATCCTGGCTCGATGGCCTTCCGCTCGCTGAATCAATCGCACAATATCTGCCAATGCTGTGCCTTGGCCGGTTGCAGTGGCGCGAATGATCAATCTGCCACCCTGGTTGTGTGTTCCTGCATAAACGGGATCCCCAGAGGTTTTGAAGACAGGACGAGATTCCCCTGTCAGCATGGACTCATCCGCTTGACTTTCTCCCTCCAGCACCCTGCCATCGACCGGACAGGTGTCTCCGGGACGCAGCAGGAGTCGGTCCCCTATTACCACCTGGTCCATCGGAATTTGGGAACCTACATTTTCGGAGTTCAACCGACAGGCATCATTGGGAAGCCATTGATGCAGGCGCTCCCAACCTTTGGTCAGCCGATGCTGCATCCTCTCTTCGAGCCAATGACCCAAACTGATGATAGCCAGGACGCCCACCGTTTCCATGAAGTAGAGATGGGCGAGCTGGTCGGTGAAGAGTCCCCAGAGACTCAAACCAAAGGCAGCGCAGGATCCCAGAGAGACCAAGGCATCCATTCCCAGCCTTTTTTGTTTGAGCTGATTCCATGCACCAAGGAAAAACTGACTTCCAGTGACCCAAAGCGTCACGCCTGCCATGAAAAAACTCAGCCATCGGTAATGGGATGTATTCCCCCATCGAAAGCCCCACTCCATCACCNCCATCGACAAGAATACAGGCCNCGAAAGACAGACATGCCGAAACCAANCGCTTTGGTTAAACAGCCCAACCCTGGCGTCTTCTTCAGAAAGCTGACTNCCGAGCACAACTGCGGTGAACCCAGCCGTCTCGAAGACGTGCAGACAAGTCTGTTTTTCGGGAAGCATAGCTGAGGAGCCATGAATCCTTACCTCACGCTGCTCGAGAAGGGTTTCCACATGCCCCACTCCATCCACACGCTCAAAGGCCTCCTGAACCTGGCGGGCACAATTGGCACAGTGCATGCCTCGAACTCGGAAACGCAAAAATGGAGCATCCGCATGCATAAGCCTTGTCACTTCACCTTGTTCAGAGAGGGTCCATCAAAGGCCATGCCCTGGGCCCTGTCAGAGATCTGAGAGGAACATTCGCCAAATCGATGATGCCATCAAGCTCACGACCGAAAGGGCTGGTGTGTGGCCTCTTCGATTTCGTCATCTTCCAGAACACGACCTGGTTCAGGTGTTCCAATCCAATTCACACCCGCTTTNAGAAANCCAAGTGCCTCACTCTGTCGCATGATGGGACCTGTCACCTTAAACTGNAAACCCTCAGGGCAGGACGCCTTGAGTTTCATGAAATCCTCAGGACTCAGCGGCTCAGGGCGGACCCCACCCAGCAGCTCTATGACACCGANGCCAGATTCTCGGACCAATTCAATCGCCTGTTGAGCTTCCTGCTCTGAGAAAAGACCTTGGCAAAACACTGCCTTCACCGGCCGAGTCTCCGCCGCTTCAACGACATCCCTTAACTCNCGGAACAGTCGCTTTGGCTGACCATCTTTCAGATGGATGGGGTTGAGAACCAGCGAGATTTCATCTGCCCCCAGATCAATGGCCACTTCGGTTTCGAACCGCTTGACGTCCGAATCGGGCGCACCAAAAGGAAAACCGACGACGCAGCCGACCTTCACTTCAGAGTCTTCCAGGATCAGGTTGGCAGCTGCCACACGGCTGCTGTGCACGCTCACGCCGTGAAGCCCCAACTGTGCCGCATGCTGGCACCGAAGCTTGATTTCCTCGAGAGGTGCGTCTGGCTTGAGCAGTGTGTAGTCCAGATGGACTGCCAAGCTGGAACTCCCTTGATCTTCGAATGCCATCCCGGGTTTTCTAAATCAAGTCAGCGACCATCGCCTTTTCCTCCAGCAGTTCGCCAACCGTGGCATCGATCTTACCGCGGCTGAAAGAATCTATCTCAAGGCCTTGAACGATCTCCAGATGGCAATCCCGNCTTCGCACAGGAAAGGAGCTGATCAGACCTTCCTCAACCCCGTAACTCCCATCGGAACAAAGACAAGCGCTGTGCCAATCTCCATTCATGGTTGGATTGATCATGGATGCCACCGTGTCGACGACCGCGTTGGCTGCACTGGCCGCACTCGAGGCCCCACGAGCCTTGATGATGGCAGCGCCACGTTGTTGCACCGTCTTGAGAAAATCACCTTCCAACCATTCGTGATCCTCAATCACGTCNCGAACAGCCCGTCCCTGGATTTTAGCCTGTGTGAAGTCAGGATACTGAGTCGCTGAATGATTACCCCAAACAGCCAAATTGGTCACATCGACCACATCCACCCCGGCTTTTTGAGCAAGTTGAGACTTGGCGCGGTTTTCATCCAACCGCGTCATGGCAAACCATCGATCCCGTGGGATATCACGCGCATTGTTCATCGCGATCAGACAATTGGTGTTACATGGATTACCCACGACCAAGGTGCGGATATCGGACGCCGCATTGCGTTCAATNGCCTTGCCCTGTCCGATAAAAATCTTGCCGTTGATGCCGAGCAAATCCTGACGTTCCATTCCCTGCTTACGTGGAACACTCCCCACCAGTAAGGCCCAATTCACNCCATTGAAGCCTTCATCAAGGCTGGCAGTGGGCACCATCCCCTTGAGCAAGGGAAACGCGCAATCATCTAGCTCCATGCACACCCCTTCGAGAGCCGGAAGCGCCGGTTCAATTTCCAGAAGGTGAAGAATCACAGGCTGCTTCGGCCCAAACATCGCACCGGAGGCGATCCGAAAAAGGAGGGAGTAACCAATTTGACCAGCTGCACCAGTCACCGCAACACGAATAGGAGGAACGTTCATTTTAATTTCAATGGATGGGGCGAAATTCTTCAAGAAATGACACCNNCNAGAATGTTAGGTTGTCCACTCGGCCCAAGGCAAGCTCAGAGACCGTCTGGCTGCAGGTGGGGCNTTTGCACAGAAACGCACCAGCGTTTCATCTCGTTCCACATNTCCTCTTGAACTTGGTGGCCGACTTTGTCGAACAATTGCGATTTCAGGTTCTCTTCCTTGCCATGAAGGGCATAAACGGTACGGGCCAGGCCCACGGCANGATCGATGCCCGCTCGAGGTGAAAGTGGGTCGCTGGCTCCGTTGATGAGAAGATGCGGACGCGGCGCCCCCAGGGCCAAAATCAACTCAAGATCGCAATACTCCATCATGCCAGGAACATAAAAATACATCCCATGCCGGTGCAGCCCCTGCTTTGCCAATAAATCCCGGTAACGAACAGCACATGCCAGGGAAACAGCACCCGCCAAAACATCCTCAAGGGCCAATAACCATTGTGAACGCGTGGCTCCCATGCTGACTCCTGCGACAAATATCGGTTGCCCTCTGACTTCGGGACGCTGCTTCAGATAACGCAGTGCCAATCGATCTTCCCANAGCATTTGCCCAAAAAGGCTGCTCCCTTGCCAGAGAAAGTGTTTGGCGAGCGTGTGTTCACCTTCTTGATCAAAATCACCACCACTTTCCGGGTCTCTTCCATTGCGTTCTCCNAAGCCAAAGGCATCCATGCACAAAATGGACCATCCCATTTGGAGGAAGGTTTGGGCGGGAGAGCTGGGTGTGTGAAGATCTTCAAAAACTTCCTGTTTGCCGACCCCATATTCACCACCATGCCAGTGCAGCCAAAGGACAGCCGGCCCCGGGTGCTCCTCATTCCTGGGGGTAATGAACCATGCAGGGATCCCCATTTCCCGACCATTATCGATCACGATTTTCTCGGCAACCCCAACACCGTGGGCTTCCTCCCGTTGGCAAGTCGCATGGATCTCCCTGGGGAGCATCGGGAGGTGTCCAAGCCGGTTGCGCAGGCCTTCTCGAAAGGAATCCCTTTTCAACTTCCAATCATTCAGTGAGGGGCTCCATGCCTCGAGATCAATGATGGGAGGTTTCATAGGGTGACCGAATCGGTTAAGGCCTTCTGCAGTGGACGATTCTCAGGAGAGCAAAAACCCAAATGGGCATGCGGAACCCATCCCTCGGCCCATTCAAAAGATTGAGATTGCCGCCCCATCTGTCGGGTCGTCTCGACCATACCTTCGAGATAGGAGGACATTCCCTGGCTACGATCCAACCACTCCTGCTGACTACGATGAGCCTGCAAGGCCGCCTTTTTCCTCTCCATGACCGGTCCAACGTTCACATAGAACGACCCGGAGACCTCCTCACCAAAAGGTGTCATCAGCCCATGTGGCAAAGCATGGTACAATGCAATGGGCTTTTCAATGGGGTCGACAGGTGGCTGGGTCCGGTAGTTGGGCATCCCTCTTGAAAAAGCAGCCGTCACCGAGAGACGACAGGCATTCATATGATCTTCCATGTAATCCACGGGGTGATGAACCAACAAAACATCTGGAGCGACTGTACGAATCACCGCGCCAAGGCGGCGGATCAGCTCATCCCCATAAAAGATCTCAAGATCACGAGTCAGAGGTGGGTGCCAGTGCGCCTCCATGATTTCAGCGGCTTCCTGCGCTTCCTTTCTTCGAAGCTTGGCTGTTTGATCTGCATCGAGCTTCACACTGCCGCAGGACCCATCGGCAATATTCAAATAATGAACCTCCCAGCCTTTCAGGCGCAGGCACAACAAAGTCCCTGCCATCATGAATTCAATGTCGTCAGGGTGGGCGCCAATAGCCAAAACGCGCGGACGACTGGTCAGTGCCTCGCCCGCCATCATCTTGCACGACCCGGTTGATGGAACGCCTTGAACTCCATGCTTTGATTCAGGCGGAAGGAACCTTCACAGGTTTACCGCTTTGAGCCGACACATCTGCCGCAAAGAGGATTTGATGTGTTCGCAGCGCATCCTTGATATCCGTTAAAGGCATCGGTCGTTTGCGTCGCACGGAGGCAAAAAAGGCCTCAAACTGGGTCTGGTAGGGGTGGTCAGAAACATCGCCGCTGTCCAGACACTTCATGCTCAACTCCGTCCACTTGCTTTTATCCAAACCGCCCAGCCGCTGGCTGTGAAGGCGATGGTCCAGAAGGCTCCCCTCGCTGCCAACCAAATGAGTATGGAAGTAATAAGGCTGCAGACAATCAATCACCGAAGAGACTTTACCGACACGGCCATCACGAAATTGGAGTAATGTGACACTGGTTGTAGGATATTCATAGGCTCGAAAATCCTTATTACGGGAAGAGGTAGCCATGCTTTGCACACGAACCACATCATGCCCCATGCAAAGAAGTAGTGCATCCAAAGCATGACATCCGGCCGACAGGAGACTACTTCCCCCGGACTCACTTTTGGTATTCCATCGATACTGCCCATACCAGGGCCCAATACCATGATAGTAATCAATTTCACCGTAATGAATATCTCCCAGCAGGCCCTGATCAATGACCGACTTGGTCGTGAGGAACTGACTTGAAAAACGACACTCGAAGCAAATGCAGGATAAAACGCCTGCGTCGGCAACAGCTTTTGAGATTGCCTTGCAATCTTTCCAACTCAAGGCCATGGGTTTTTCCAAGATGATGTGTTTGCCTGCTTTGGCAGCAGCCACTGCGTGGGCCCGATGCTGGTGCGGGTAACTGCAAATGGACACGACGTCGATCGAAGGATCTCCGAGTAGATCTTTGAGGTGACGATAAACTCTCAGAGCCGCGCCGTGTTTGCGTCTTAACGCTGTCTCGTCCAGTGCTCGAGAGGAGCATACCGCCACCACCTCGGCATCTCCACATGCTTCAATAGCCTCAATATGGGCCCCAGCCACCCAACCATAACCAATGATACCGACTTTAAGTTTTTTCATGAAAAGTGTCCTTGATTTAGACAAAATGATTCTTTTATTCGCATAAGTCCAGCTCTGAGAAAGGGGCCATTCACCTTCAATTCCCTCACCGTATCCTCTTTCCAACCCTGGCCAATCCATTGACTTTCTAACCGCCTCGCCACTACTTTAAGGCCGCCTAGGATCGGTCCTTATCAAGTCATTCGTCTGGTATTGGCACTTCTCATGCTGGTAAGTTGATGGCAGGAAGGGAACCGTTGGCAGGCATTTGGGCAGGAGATGATATTATGGCGGAAAAACCACAGCACGAAATCGCTAAAGACCTGAAAGAACTCTATGAAAGGGGAAAACAGGCCTATGAGCGCAACAACCTCGAATACGCCATACAACTTCAAGAATTGGTCTTAAAGCGGGAACCAGGTTTTTATGAGGCCAGGGAAGCTTTGCGAGCCACCCAATTTAAGAAACTGGATGAGCGAAAGGGTTTTTTGAAGAAACTCCTAGGATCCGCAGGATCGTCCCCACTGCTTGCCAAGGCCCAAATCGCCTTGCATACCAACCCAGCTGAAGCGCTCCATTTATGTGAGAGCATTTTGAACAAAGATCCACATCACGCGGTGGCTCACAAGACCCTCGCGGCGGCTGCCATGAAACTGGAGTTACACAAAACGGCCGTGCTTTCGCTCGAACTGGCCTACAAGCAGTGCCCCGAGGACAAGGATATCGGCCTTCGCTTGGGAGAAGCCCTTGTTGCGACTCGCAACACAGGACGCGCCCAAAAAATTCTCAAGGAGCTCAACCAGGCGCACCCCAACGATGCAGAGGTTTTTCAAGCCTACAAGGATTGCTCGGCGAACCACACCCTGCAGGAAGGACGCTATGAGGGTCTTGAGGACGGGCAAGGATCCTATCGGGACATCCTTCGGGACAAAGAACAGGCCATCGTGTTAGAGCAAGAACAGCGCACGGTTAAAACCGACGATGTGGCCCTTCGCATGATTGAGGATCAGCTTGCTATTTTGAACACCGAGCCTGGTCACCTCAAAGCGTTGCAGCGCGTTGCAGAGCTTTACTCGCAACTCGGAGACATCCCCAAAGCCAGAAAATATTACGAAGAACTCATCCTCCACACCGAAGGAATCCCGGACCCAATTCTCATACGGGATATGGACCATCTCGCCCTTAGGGAAATCGACCAACAACTCGACTCCTTGAACCAGGACGCTGGTGAACAGACTGCTTCACGACGGGCCGATCTCTTACAAGAACGCTCCCAACTTGAATTGGCCCAGTGCCAAAAGCGAGCCAATCAATATCCGAACGACCTCCACATCAAATTTGAATTGGGACAAATTCATTACCGACTGGAACAATACAAGGAGGCCATCCCTCTTTTCCAGAAAGCCCAAGCGAACCCAAATCTCAGGCTCAAAGCCCTCCATCATCTTGGGAAAAGCTTCTTTAAGCGCGGCATCACCGATCTCGCTCTGCAGCCCATTCTGACGGCCATTCAGGAAAAAGAAGTTTTTGATGATCAGAAGAAGGAGCTGCTCTATGACCTGGGGCTCATCCATGATCAGCTGGGGAATCAGGAAGAGGCCATGGAACAATTCAAGCTGATTTATGGACTGGATATCACCTACAAGGACGTCGCCGATCGGGTCGAAACCTATTACCTTCAGTAAATCCCAAGATCTGGCCTCAGCAGGAGCCCAGTCTTGAAACATGGGCCTGCCAACCCCGCTTCAACCCTCAATCTTGTTGCAATCGGCCTAGAGGAAGTTACTGTAGGACACGATTTTATGGGTGCTCCGATCAATCCAAAAACCCCGCCAAAACGTCGCGCCCACCCTTTAATGAGGGTTCTTTTTCTTTCCATCAGCTTCTGGTGGGCTCTTACTGACGTCAGAAGCGACGCTTTCGAAGAGGCCCAAAGGCTGTGGCTCAGTGGCGAATACCACGAATGCCTGGATGCTTGCCAAAAGGAGCTGGAAAGTAACGAAAGCTTCCAGGAGAAATGGTATCTCCTGGGGATAGACGCTGCCATGGCCCTTGGCCAATATGGAACGGCCAACTCTATCTTGGAAGATGGCCTGGAAGATCGTCGTGTTAGCGGCATCAAGCTATTTCCAGCGGGGCATCCAGTAGCCTTATTCAACAACCAAAAAGACATCGCGGCCGAATATCTGGAAAAAAGCGTCCCTTACATCAATTCCGTGAGGTATTCCAACGTGGCACCCGACAGCCTGGTTTACCTTGGCCGAGCAGCCTTGATCCTGGAGGTCGATCCAAGAGTGGTGCTCGAGGTCTTTTACGACGCTGGCATGAAAGCGTCGCCACCACTGAGAGATTCCTTTCTGGCTGCCGCCGATCTAGCACTCGAAAAAGAAGATTATGCGGTTGCCGAAAATACGGTGAAGGAGGCGCTGGTTCATTTTCCAGACGACGCTGACCTGTTGTTCCGGTGGGCTCAGGCATTGGGTGGATCCGGAAATGACCAAATGGGTCAGGTTT
>NYYT01000100.1 GCA_002686885.1 Pedosphaera sp. | reverse complement strand
AGGACGAATCCTACGATCGCTGTGTAGAACTGGCCCAGCTCGTGGGGTTAGGGGAGCGACTGACGCATCGCCCGAATCAACTCAGTGGTGGTCAGCAGCAGCGCGTCGCCATTGCAAGGTCCCTGGTCAATGACCCTTTGATGATTCTGGCAGATGAGCCGACGGGGAACCTTGATTCCAAAACGGGGCTGGAAGTACTCGATCTCATTGATGATCTCAACGACGATGGCAAGACCATCGTTTTGGTGACCCATGACAACTACGTAGCTGAAAGGGCCCACCGGGTCATCCACATGAAAGATGGTCATGTGGATCGTGAAGAGATCAAGCGCCGCACGGGCGAAGAGAGGCAGAAAGTCTACAAGCGACGCTAAGGCCCATGGTCAGTTATCAACAATTCATGAGTACTGTGCAGCTGGGGATCAAGACCTTGTTGCTGCACAAGTTGCGATCTGGCTTGACCATGCTGGGGATCATCTTCGGAGTCTGCTCGGTGATTGCCATGCTGGCCATCGGTGAAGGTGCTTCTTACGAAGCCCAGGAACGCATCAAGGCGCTTGGTAGCAACAACATCATTGTGCGCAGCGTGAAGCCGCCAGATGAGGCGCGAGAGCAAAACAACAGCGGTGGTCGAAGTCGAGGGATTCGTTATGGTCTAACCTACGATGACACCGCTCGTATCTACTCCACCATTCCAGGAGTGGAACGCGTCCTTCCGATGCGCCTGATTCGGGAGCGCATTCGTTTTTTTGAAATCGAGCTGCCTTGCCAGGTGATCGGAACCCTCTCTTTCTANCCTGATATTGTTAGTATTGATCTAATCAAGGGACGGTTCCTCTCCCACATGGATGAAGTCTACAAGCAAAACGTTTGCGTTCTGACCACTTCTCTGGCTCAGCGATTGTTCCCCTATCATGACCCTCTCGAACAGACCATCAAGATTGCCGGGGTCTATTATCGAGTGGTGGGTTTGGTGCGAGAAATCAATACACCCAATGAAAGGCCACAATCTGGAGAGTCTGAAGGAGAAACGCTGGAAAATAACGTGTATCTGCCTCTGGCAACCTGCAAAGCTCGCTTTGGTGAAACCCTCATTAAACGAACGGGAAACCAGGTGAACTCCGAAACGGTGCAGTTACACGAGATAAGNNTACAGATGAAGGACCATTCCTTTGTAGAGTCAGCGGATCCCCAGGTCCGTACCATGCTTTCTCGGTTTCACAAGGACGTGGACTATGAAATTACCGTTCCNTTGCAGCTCCTTCGGCAGGCAGANGCAACCAAGCGGATGTTTAATATTGTTTTGGGTTCGATTGCGGCCATCTCACTGATTGTAGGTGGTATTGGAATCATGAATATCATGCTGGCTAATGTCACAGAAAGGACCCGGGAAATCGGTGTGAGGCGTGCTTTAGGAGGCAAAAAGCGGGACATCATTACTCAATTTCTGGTGGAAACGGTGGTCCTTTCTGTCGGGGGCGGTTTAGTGGGAGTGGTCGTCGGGGTCATCACGCCTATTCTGGTGACCTCGACNACGGGNATGAACACGATCATCACCTGGTGGTCCGTGGCTTTGGCATTCAGCATCTCTGGAGCCATCGGGGTTGTTTTTGGGATTTATCCCGCCAACGCCGCGGCCAGCCTGGATCCCATTGAGGCACTTCGTCATGAATGACATTCCGGCAAACCTCTTGCCATGAAGTCATAAAATGNTAAAGTCGTTCTTATTCAGCAGGTTAAGAAGCTGCTTACAGTAACAAGCCTTGTGTGGAACAGGATCAGTGCACTTTCATGACGGACCCACCTTTGAAACCTGTCCGATCTCGACTCAACAGAAAAAGCCCATCATCGGCTTTCACTCTCATTGAGTTGCTTGTTGTCATCGCCATCATTGCGATCCTTGCGGGTATGTTACTTCCTGCGCTGAGTGCTGCTAAAAACAAGGCGCATCGTGCCAGCTGCATCAATAATCTGAGACAATTGGGCATCGCCACCTTGATTTACGCGGATGATCACGAGGACAAACTCTATCCCTCCCTTTTCAACCCAGAGCAGATGCCGGGAAGCCGACCCTGGTGGTCGTATCGACTCTTTGGTGGAGCCGATGGCCAACCAGCCGATCAGGAATTTCCCTTCAATCACGGGCATTTGTTCCGATATGGTTATCTTACCGAGCCGAGACTCTACTTTGACCCAGGTCTAAAGGGCATCGATGCCAATCTAGAGGGCAGGGGCTATGAGCTAAAATACTATCAAAATGCGCAGAACCCCTTCCCGGTGGCTCAGGGTGCCTGGGTGCGCTCCAGTTACGTTTACTATCCTCAGTCCAGGCAGTCTGCTTTTTCTCAGACCGATGATCTCAACCAGGCTCAATGGAGAAAAGTAGCCACCAAGACGACCCAGATGGCTTCGGACCGAACTTTTTTCACGGGTTTCATCTATTCCTTCAAAACCATACCGCACAAAACCAACCGAAACCCGGTGGGATTAAACGTTCTCTGGGGTGACGGGCATGTTTCCTTTTCCAGTGATCCCAGAGCTTTTGATCCTTCCTTGTGGGATATTCCCGAAGGTTCGACCGCAGGAGATCTAAATCCGGGAAACAACTCAGATCGGTTTCGATCAATTGTGGGGTGGCTCAGGCCCTGAGACCTGGGGTTTGAGTCGGGCGAAGATGCTCAAAAGCCGCAAGACGACAAGTCCAGCTGCCACTCACATGTGTCCGCTCCTCATCTTTGTGAAAGCCTCTGGAATGCCCTGACTCACGAGTTCCTTGCCTAGGAGCGGGGGATGGCTTTGCCTACAGCCTGTTTGATCTGGGCAGCAGTGAATGGTTTGTGGATTCGATCTTCAATGCCAAGGCCGTTGAGCTTCTCGGTAACGGCATCATCAAAACGGCCGCTGACCATGATGATGGGTAGCTCGGGATGCAACTGCCTGGACAGAGTGGCAAACTCGATGCCGTCCATTTCGGGCATGGCAATATCGGTGATGATCAAGGAGAGTCGCTTACCTTCCTGAGTGAGTTTTGCCAGACCCTCGACGCCGTTGACCCCGAAGATGACCTCATAGCCTGCTCGCTTGAGAACGGCTCCTGCAATTTTTCGCAAAGGCTCCTCATCCTCAACATAAAGAATGGTGGGTGTGTTTGGCAGTGTAGAGGTTTCTGCCGGTTGTGCGGAAGATTTCGTGACCACAGGATCTGCTGACGTATTGGCTCGAGGTAAAATAATGGTGAAAACAACGCCGCTTTCTTGATCGATGTCGCCTCGAATGCATCCACCCAGGGATTCCACCAGGTCTCTTAGAATCAAGAGGCCTGACCCTTTGTCTGAGCGATCCTTCGCATGGGCCAGAGGTGGAGGTAAGATGCTTTTCGACACGCTAACATCGCCTTTGGCTTCCCGGTCCGTAATGGTCAGGCTGGAGTAGGCGCCTGGCTTCATGTGCTCCGGAAGCTCCCCAAGGGTCTTCGGCGAAGATTCATCCAGTAAAAAATCGCCTATCATGATTTGAATCTCGCGTCCCTTGGTTGAGTGATTCTTGATGACCTGGCAGGTGGTCAAAAGAAGATGGTGCAATTGATCAACGCTAAGAGGGCATGCATGGATGTCACTGGATGCCTGTAGCGAAGGATGCGGGTTCTTTCGAAGCGCAGACTCCAGAAGGGGAAGAAAGCTTTGAATTTCCGCAGATAGATCCTGGATGGGGGTAGCTTGGGGGGATCCTTTGAGGAACTGGAAAAAGGCTTTGAGGCGACTGGCCAATTTCTGAAGGTCGCTTTCCCACTGCTGAAGGGTTTGCTCCCTGGCTTTGGGTCCTCCCTCCTGCAGTAAATCGACAGACATCATCAATGGAGTCAGCATGTTGTTGACGTCATGAGCAATGCCTCCTCCTGTGGTCATGAGATTATCCAGAACGGTGCTCCGGTAATGCCATTCAGATACTCCCTCTGCTGCTGGTTTCTGGGGGGAGGCTTTCCAGAATTGAATCAGGATTCTTGGCTCGTTGTTGCTGGACAGGCGTTCGAGGTGCACCTTGTAGTGCCCCTCAGGGCTTGAGAGATGGGCCAGACGGATATTCAGCTCCAATCTGGGATCGTCCATCTGTTTCAGCCAGCGATCCAGACAATCGCCCTCCTCATCAACGGTTGGTTCCAGCCATTGTCTCGCATCCTTGCCGAATAGATCCTCTCCTGGCACCTCCAGCAGTTGTGAAGCCATTTCATTGGCGTGGAGAATGGACAGGGTCTGAGAATCACAGATGAGACAGGCTCCAATCATAAGGCTGCTATGTGAAATTGTTTCTTTCAGGAAAAAATCAATTCAAATGACCGGTAGGTGGATCACATGAGAGGTGGGGTCAAAGTCGGCCGGGTGCCCTGATCCCTTTGCCTTGGATTTGAGTCAGTGAGTCACCCAATTCGCTTCGCATGGTCTGGGCCAGCTGCTGCATCCTTTGAAGAATCTCCGGATGCTGGTCAATCACATTTTTGGTTTCACCCACATCGTCTCGAAGGTTGAACAAGGAAAGGCCGATACGGGTTTGTTCATAATCCGTTGGGATTCCATCGGTGCCCCCAGGGCGACCTCCCATGGTTCGATATCCGTGAGGGAAGTGCAGCTTCCACGGGCCCATGCGCATGGCCTGAAGTTCTCGACCGTAATACATGAAGTAGGCCTCATGCGGGCTTTTGGCCCCCGGGGTGCCCATCAGCAGGGGTGTGATATTTTTGCCGTCGATGGGATGGTCTGGTAGCCGGGCATCGATCAGATGGGCAACGGTAGGTAGTAGATCAATGGTCATGGCTGGTTCTTCACATCGGGTTCCTGCAGGAATGGTTCCAGGCCACCACGCAATGGTGGGTTCACGGCAACCTCCATCAAACATGGTTCCCTTGCCTTCTCGCAAAGGGCCCGCTGACCCCGCGTGGTCTCCGTAACTCAGCCATGGCCCATTGTCGGAGGTAAAGACAACCAGTGTTTTTTGATCCAGTTTGAGGTCGCGAAGCGTTTGGAGAATGGTCCCTACCGACCAGTCCACTTCCATCATGACATCTCCGAACAATCCGACCCCACTTTTGTCCTTGAATCGATCCGAGACATAAAGCGGCACATGAACCATTGAATGAGGGACATAGAGAAAAAACGGTTCATCCTGATGCTCTTCGATGAAACGGACAGCTTTTTCGGTGTATTGAGTGGTCAATGCTTCCTGATCTTTGGGCGTCATTGCTGAAATGATCACGTCATTTTGTTCGATGAGTGGTAGGTGTGGCCATCGCTTGAGACGCTCTTCCATGGGGAGATGGCGGACTCCCGGGTGATAGGGCCACATATCATTGGAATAGGGCAGCCCAAAATACTGGTCAAAACCATGCTGTAGTGGAAGAAACGGCTCGTGATGGCCGAGGTGCCATTTGCCGAAAATGGCGGTTGCGTAGCCCTTTTGTTTGCAGATTTCGGCCAGAGTGATTTCGTCTTCATGGAGACCGTGTTTGGCACTCGGTCCCAGTGCCCCCAGGATCCCCAGTCTTACGTTGTAGCACCCGGTGAGCAATCCAGCGCGGCTAGCTGAGCAAACGGCCTGCGTCACATAAAAGTCGGTCATGATCCTACCCTCCGTGGCCATCCGGTCCAAATGTGGGGTGGGATATTTATTGGCACCGAAGGGACCAATATCTGCATAAGCCATGTCATCCATGAAGATGACCACGACGTTGGGCGAGTCGACTCCGGCGAGGGGCTTGCTCACCCCAAGAAAACCAAGACAGAATAACGAAGTCAAAAAGGCCTTCATGGCAGTGAGGGATTTCAGCTGGCGACTCGAACGGGTGGGGGTTTCCATGACATCTGGGAGACTTGCAAAGATCCTCAGGCAAGGCAAGCCGACAAGCATGACCCTGCCTCACTCCCCGCGGTAGACGCACCTTGCAGTGCACGTTTCCGCAACGGCCACTTCCTTGAGCAGTGGCAGGGTGGGGCGCAGGCGGTCCCATATCCAAAGTGCTACACGCTCACTTGTAGGATTTTCCAAGCCTTCAATCTCATTCAAATAATGATGGTCCAGTTGTTCCCACAGTGGCTTGAACGCTTGCGAAATTTCGGCGTAGTCCATCACCCAGCCAAGTTGAGGATCACATGGGCCATCAACGACAACATCGACTTGAAAGCTGTGTCCATGAAGCCTTCGGCATTTATGATCTTCCGGTAAGTGGGGGAGGTGGTGAGCCGCTTCAAATTGAAATGTTTTTCGTAATTCCATGATAGGATGTTGAAAAGGGTTGTTTGTTTAGATTTCCCAATCGATCCATCGAACAAGGTCAGCCAGAGCAGGTCGCCCATCATGGCGCCAGCCAAGAGGTGGGGTTTGCATGGTTCCGAGGGAACAAACACGAGAAACACCCCACTGCCCCAGAACTTCGATGATGGCTTCGGCCTCGATGGGCATGGCGGCCAATGCCATCGTCGAAACCTTGCCGTGCATGTTCTCCATGCCATCGATGACTTGTTTGAGTGACTCGACCTTTTTGACGTAAATGAAACGATTCAGGCAGGAGGTTTGGAAAATGGGATCTTCTTCGTAAACGACGGTCCATTCGGTGCCATCGGAGCTTTCCCAGAAGGCGGTTCCCGGAGTGTGTGCCGAGCGAATGGCATAAAAGGATCTTCGAGAGGCGATGCGCGCAGAAGAGGTGGCGTTGAGAGGCCCTCGTGGTTCTTCGACTTCACGGTCGCGGAGTGCGTCTGCAAGCCGCTCAGCAAATTGAATGGGCGGAAGATCCGGATTATCTTCTACATAGATGACATGGGGAGAAAGACATCCCATTTGGTTCCAAGCGACGATGTCATCGACAACCTTGTGCAGAAGCTTGCGCGTACCCAGACCCTCCAGAGCTCCTTTGGTGATCCATGCTCCACTGACCTTATGGCCATAACTCAACAATGTTTTATCATGAGGCACTCGTTGATGAATTTCCTGGAGAGTCGCATCCGAACCTGTTGCCGTGATGGTATCGGCTTCCTCAAAAACCACACTTTCCAGCTCATGATCTCCTCCCTTCCACTCGGCCACCTCCAAACACGTGCCAAGTTTGGGGTCTGCATCGTAGAGGGAATGCGCAAACATACGCGCCAGGAAAGACGCACCGGATGGACACTTGATGAGTTGAGCAGATTTGGTGAGCACTCCCAGTATCATGTGGGTCCATATGGCATTGGGCAGCATGCCCGCACCTATGTGCACCATGAGTTCAGGGCCAAATGCCATGCTCATCCTTTGGCCCGATGGATCGGAGGGGTTGAGGCACGGTTGATCCAACCGTTTCAAGTGGCCGAGATCCTGCTCAATAAGCGCCTGAAGTTGACTCTCATTGACTTGAGACATGAATTGATCGACACCGCGGGTGAGCGTTTGGATGGGAAAGCCTGTTTCTTTTGGACCTTGCTCCAGCGTCCATTGGCGGATGGGGTAGGTGGGTAAGGTCCAATTTTCCGCGACATTGGCAATGGTTCGAATCAAAGTTGGAGTGGATCGCTCCTGCAAGTAGTGCCTGCGATTGCGCTTGAGCGTCAGACAAGCTTCCCGAAGTACGTTCGCATCCACAGGTTGGTCGGGGGCCATATCGGCCAGAAAGTAGTTGGGTAACTTCATGGGCTTGGTCTCAGGTGAAATGATCGGTGCTGAGCGAGCAGCCCCTCAGTTCGGCTCCGGTGGCCCGTCCGACCCACTGGAAGCTTCTGCCATGCTCGAGGGCAAGATCTTCGGTGAGCACGCTCATGCTGGACCAAACGTTGGCCAGGTCAATGATCTGAATCATACCCGTCTCTCCGATGTTGACCGCATGACCTTTCTCGGGACAAAGAATCCGGTGTCGGGCCCACGGTGGGAAGTGGAAGCGCCATGGCTCAGCATGTGCGGTCCCTGGTTGCTGTTGGATAGGGTAGGCTTGAGAGCTAAGTTCACTCATACCATATTCACCCAGAATATTTTGAGGTTCAACCCCCAGAGTCTTGGTCACGGCACGATCAAAGTCTGCTTTGCTCAGTGCACGGGTTTGCCCCTTGTAGCCTCCAGTTTCAAACACAAGAGACCCTTTGGGAAGCGAGAGTGTCATCGATTTTTCCTGGAGGTAGTCCATGAGCATGACATAGAGAAAAGCGGTTCCAAAGAGACAGATGGCCTGGGTTTGTCTCTGAAGTGATTCGGCGACCTCTCTCAATGGCAGTTGCCACATGCCATCCTTGCCGACCTCCCCCACAAATTGGTGGGTGGTCGATGCAGTGCAAGTCCGAGCCAGAGTATCAAACATGTGCACCAAGGAAGAATGAGGTACTTGGTGAGGCGGCGGAGTGAGGAAAACACCGTGGACAAAAGGTAACCTATCGCCAGCCCACGGACGATGTTGCCGTGCCCACTGAAGCAAGCTGGCCTCATATAGTTTTAGAGAGTCGTGGCTATGCCAATGGCGGCTGTTTTTCTCTCCGGTTGTGCCACTGGAATGGAAAACACGCAGTCGTTCATTTTCTTCCAGGCAAGTCCAATCATATGCCTTGAAAACATGGGTTGGAATGCCCGGAATTTCCTTCCAATGTGACCAAAGGGTTGGAGGGCTATGGAACCGATCCAGGTATCCTCTCAGATAAGGGTTGGATTGATACTGAAGACAGGCCAGAGACAGGGCCAGTTCATTGAAGGTGTCCTCTGGAATGAAGAGCGAAGATCCGGATGGAGGCGTGCCTTCACATCGACACTCTTGAATGAGTGTCATCAATCGATTTTGGAATGATAGGAGCTGACTTTTGGTGGATGTCATGCGGTTTTGGAACGGACTCCATAGGGCATGGAGAATCAGGCTGGTTTTCCGCAACAGCCGATAACCCGGGAGCATGGACAACTCGCAAGGTGCAGGTCAATGGCTAACTCTTGGTCGAGAACCTTTCTTGTGTATTAGAGGTGATCCGCATTCAGCTGCTTGAGACTTGCCTTTTAGGCCAAAGCATGGCCACCTTTTTTTGGATGGAAGTCGGGGACACCAAAAAGCCTTTCGATCAGAGTCTGCCCAAGGGTGAGCAGCCGCCCGCCCTCGAGGAAGAGGTGCCGACACTGATGGAGGAGAACACCGTGATCACGGAGGATCCCTCATCTGCAGGGCCTGCTACTGGTATGGGGCACCGCCAGCTGATGGATCAATTTCATTCCATCGTCGCTTCCCAATCCATTTATTACCCCGTGGCCTATCGGTTTCAGGATCGTATCGGCAGCGGCCAGCAAGGGGTTGTGTTTCATGCCCGGCGGCATGGTTCCAGGGGCTGTGTCACCGAGCACGCGGTCAAGGTGTTTGACCCAGGTATTTATCCGAGTGTGAAAAAATACTGGACGGATATGGGCCGCATTGCAGCTCAGGTCTCAAAATTGCAGGCCGTGCGGTCTCCCAATTTGGTGGATTGCGACATTTACGAGGAAACCAATGGCATCGGATTTGTTCAAATGGAACTGATTCAGGGCATGACACTGCTTCAGTTATTGGATCCCGAAGTCATGGAGGCTGTGCGCATGAAATGTTCTCTGGCCGAATGGGAGTCACTCACCAAGATCATTTTCAACCGCTTTCAGCACCGGTGGTGCATCCAGCCAGGGGTGGCAATCCACATCATGAGGCAAATGCTTGCGGGGTTGGAGACCTTGCATGCGTCCAACTATCTTCACTGCGACATCAAACCTAGTAATATCATGATTGATCCTCTGGGTTATGTGAAAATCATTGATTTTGGTCGTGCAAACTTGATTCATGAGAAGTCGAGCATTCTCGTCGGGACGCCCATGTTCATGGCTCCCGAGATCCACGATCGTGCTCCTGCCTCGATACAATCCGACCTCTACAGTGTGGGCCTTGTCGGGCTCTTTCTGATGACTGGACGGGTTCTATGCCCAGGAGGCGGCGTGACGGAACAACAGCTTAAGGAAGTCAAATCATGCCTTCCCCATGAATTACCTGGAATGCTTCCGGCCTATGTCACCCGCAATGAAAGGTTCATGCAAATTCTCCGGCGCTTCCTGGATCCTGATCCAGCGAAGCGTTACGACGACGCTCGGAAAGCGGAGTCCTACGGAGAAGGGCTGGCCATCGTCCACAAACAACTCACACAGCTGAACATCGACTCGGAATACCGGCGAGACCTTGCGCATTACCTTGAGAAATATCAGGACTCAGTGACCGTAGCTTCCCAGCGATCCCATTGATGGATCGAACCCTTTCCATGAAATCTGCAACCATGACCAGTCGCGCAGCTTTGGCCGATGGCCACGGCGGATTTGTTCTGGAGGATATCCAAGTGCATCCCCCCGGTCCGGAAGAAGTACGGGTGCGGTTGGCTGCCTCAGGGCTTTGTCACACAGATCATGATTCCATGGGGTGGGGGCGTCCCTTGGTCCTGGGGCATGAGGGCGCAGGCATGGTTGAAAGCGTCGGTGCCGGCGTGACCCATGTCGTCCAAGGAGATCGTGTTTTACTCAACTGGGCGATTTCCTGTGGCTCTTGCTTTCAGTGTCAGCATGGAAACCATGCGCTGTGCGAAAAGCACTCGCCCGTTGCAGGGGTCGATTCCCTGGGCGGGCACGCACACAGTTTGGCCACTACATTGGGCGACCGTCCCGTCGAGCGCTCGTTTCATCTGGGAACCCTTTCGGAATGGACGGTGGTTCGTCAGGAAGCAGTGATCAAACTCCCTGAGGATATCCCATGGGCTTCGGCATGTATTCTCGGATGCGGAGTGATGACCGGGTTTGGTTCGGTGGTGAATGCCGCCAAAGTTCAACCCGGGCAATCGGTGGTGGTGTTGGGTTGCGGTGGTGTGGGGTTGAATGTGATTCAAGGTGCGCGCATTGCCGGAGCCTTTCCCATCATTGCCGTCGACGTGCTCCCCAAACGCCTGGAAATGGCTACCTACTTTGGTGCCACGCATACCATTATGGGCGACAAAGGGGATCTTTCACTTCAATCGGTGACACAAGAGGTGCGAGCTCTGACCGACCAACGTGGTGCTGATGTTGCCTTTGAGGCTACCGCCAATCCAGCTCTGGGCGAAGCACCCCTACGCCTGGTGCGGCATGGGGGTAAGGCTGTTCAAGTAAGTGGTATTGAGGAGGTTGTGAGTATGGATATGCGTCTTTTTGAGTGGGATAAAACCTACTTGAATCCACTCTATGGAAAGTGCTGTCCCGAGCGAGATTTCCCGATTCTTTTCGAACATTATCGTCAAAAGCGATTGCTGTTGGATGAACTTGTCTCTCGTGTCTATTCATTGGATGAGCTGTCGGATGCCTTTGCGCATATGCTTGAGGGCAGGAATGCCAAAGGGGTCGTGCAACTGATCCCGGAGAGCCCTGATGGGCCATTCGGCTCAAAAAGCGTCAAATAATCATTGCCCTCCAAGGTTGATTTGCTATTTTTTCCGCTCTTTGCTCCATTTTGCAAAGCGAAGAGAGAGGCGGAAGTCCGTCTTCATCGGCCTGAAAACAAATCCTCCACGAGTGTGGCTGGAGTGGCCAAAACAACACCAAATATATCCCGTATCCCGCGGGACGGCAGGCCTTCCATTGAAGGGGGTCTTCAGTGCTGATAACCAAGGGAACCTAATATTATGAGTCAAATAGGCGTTAAAGAACTACTCGAAGCAGGTGTTCACTTCGGACACCAGACCCGTCGTTGGAATCCTCAGATGAAACCTTACATCTTTGAGGCTCGCAACGGCATTCATGTAATCGACCTCAATCAGACCACCACACTGTTGGATGAGGCCATCACCTTTCTTTCCAAGATCGTATCCAAGGGAGGAAATGTTCTCTTTGTAGGCACCAAGAAGCAGGCTCAAGCTGCGACCAAGGAGACGGCACAGGCCTGTGGCCAGCCCTTTGTCACTGAGCGCTGGCTGGGTGGTATGATGACCAACCTCAAGACCATCAAAAAATCCCTGAAGCGTCTCAATGAGATTGAAAAAATGGAAAAGGACGGCTCCTTGAGTGATTACGGAAAGAAAGAGCAGTCCATGCTTCGACGGGAGGCTTCCCGCATGTTTCGCAATCTGGACGGCATTCGCCACCTGGATAAGTCACCTGATGCCATTTTCATCATTGATTTAAAGAGAGAACACAACGCAGTCGCAGAGGCCAGGAAGCTTAAGATTCCGATTGTTGCGATTGTTGACACCAATTGTGACCCTACCTTGGTCTCTCATCCCATTCCTGGTAATGATGACTCGATTCGGTCGATTCGATTGATTCTTTCAGCGATTGCTGAACGACTTCAGAACAGTCGTCCTAAGCCCATCGAGACCTCCAGCGAAGCGGATGCCACCGACAATTCCGGTGAAGCCGAGGTGACTCCTGTTGCACCCCCTCCCGTAGAGGCAGCCCCTGTCGAGGCAGCCCCTGCACCTGAAGCGGCTCCTGCACCTGAAGCGGCTCCTGCACCTGAAGCGGCTCC
>NYYT01000099.1 GCA_002686885.1 Pedosphaera sp. | reverse complement strand
CTGTGGGCCTGATTGATTTTCAATGCGCCTGTTCGTCGATTTCATGTGGAACGCTGCAAGCGATTCATAGATCTAGCAAATCGCTGGGGTGCCTCCAATATTTTACTGGTCCTCGGCGAATACATCTGGCAGCGCGAGGTCATTGCACCCCAGGATCAATGGCAGTGGGGGATTGAAACCTGTCGCGAGCTCGGAGATTACGGAGAAAGCAAGGGAGTCAGCATTGCCTTGGAGTTGGAACCTTTTCGCATGAGTCTGTTGCACAATGTTTCGTCAATGAGCCGGTTCATCAAGGATTGTGATCACCCGAGGGTCAAGGCCAACATCGATATCAGTCACCTGGTCCTCTCAGACACTCCATCCACTGATTTGAAAAAACTCAAAGGCCAGGCCATTCACGTTCATATTAGCGATTGCGACGGGAAAGTTCATGGCGATCTCCCCCCGGGGCGTGGTGTCGTCAAATTTGAACCCTACCTTCAGGCGGTCAAGGAACTCGCGATCGATGGTACCGTTGCCATTGAGCTGGAGTACTCCCCCAACCCCAAACGCATTGTTTCATGGGTTGAAGAGGCCTACCGTGAGACAGCCAAGCGGATGGATCTGGTGGGACTGAGGGGATAATTCACCAATTGGACTGAAGATCGCTCTCCCAAAGGGTGGTTTCCATATCACCCAAGGAAACGTAAGAATACGACATGAAAAATTGGAACCCTATTTCAAACGTTGTGACGCACTTCCATCGACTCCTTGCCTCAACCTGTTTGCTGGCTTTCTGTATAGGTATCCAAGGGGCACAAGCTCCCAATATCGTTGTTTTTCTGATCGATGACATGGGGCTCATGGACACCTCACTTCCATTCCTCACCGACGCCAACGGGGAAGCTCAGCCCCACCTCCTGAATCAGTTTTATCGCACTCCATCCATGGAAAAGTTGGCGAGCCAGGGCATTCGCTTCAACCAATTCTACGCCATGAGTGTCTGTTCACCGACACGCATCTCACTGATGACAGGTCAGAACGCGGCCCGACATCGGTCCACCAACTGGATCAATCCCACAACCGATAACCGAGGAAAACAGGGACCACCCAACTGGAACTGGAAAGGCCTGAGTCCAGACTCCGTCACCCTGCCGGGACTCTTGCGTAAACAGGGATACCGTACCATCCACATCGGTAAAGGTCATTTTGGTCCACAAGATTCAGCTGCAGCCGATCCACAGCGTCTTGGGTTTGATGAGAATGTCGGAGGGGCTGCCTTTGGCGCCCCCGGAAGCTATTACGGGAGCCAGAACTATGGTTGGGGTACACGCAGAGAGCATCACGCAGTGCCGCATTTGGAACGTTACCACGGATCCGATACCTTTCTTTCCGAGGCACTGACGATTGAGGCAAAAGCTTTACTCACTCAGAGTGTTTCAGACCAAAAGCCCTTCTATCTGTATTTTTCCCACTACGCCGTGCACGCCCCCTTTGAATCGGACCCGCGTTTTGCAGCGCACTACACATCCTCGGGCAAGAGTCAGGCTGCGCAGGCTTTTGCGACCCTGATCGAAGGTATGGACAAAAGCCTGGGGGACATCCTAGATCATCTTCACGCATTGGGCGTGGCTGAGGAAACGCTGATTTTATTCATGGGGGACAATGGATCAGACGCCCCACTGGGTCATCAGCATGAAGTGGCCTGTGCCGCGCCACTGAGGGGCAAAAAAGGATCTCACTATGAAGGTGGCATGCGGGTTCCCTTCATCGCAGCCTGGGCGAAGCCCAACCCAGAGCACTCACTCCAGAAAGCCCTCCCGATCCCCTTGGGAAAGATTCAGACTCAGGTCGCCAATGTCACCGATGTGTTTCCGACCCTTTTGGAAATCACCGGGGCCTCATCATTCAAACCCCAGGATCACATCATCGACGGACACTCGCTGACCCGAAGGCTGAAAGGGCTGCGTGATGACCGCATACCAGAGCACTTTCTCATGCACTATCCCCATGCAGTGCATCGCAGTAACTACTTCACCACCTGGCGAGAGAAGGACTGGAAGGTCATTTACCACACCTTACCCGAGATTCCGACGACTGGCGGGCGTATCCAATTCAGCGATGGTCATTACGAGCTCTATCATCTGGGTGAGGATCCTTATGAATCCCACAATCTAGCGCAGGAAAAACCAGAAAAATTGCGTTCGATGATGGAGAGCATGGTCGATCAATTGAAGGCGATGAACGCCGTCTACCCCGTGGATCCATCGGGTCAGGCACTCCCTCCTGTCCTTCCCTGAAGCATCCAAGCCATGGAACCCAGCCCTGTGCATCGACGACGATTCATTCAGCCTTTACTCCAAAAAACTTTGGTGTGGCTACTTCAAGGAGCCCTTTGGATTCTTATGCAAGATCCCATGGTGGCCGCGGAAAGCTCACCCACACCGGATTCCAAGCTTCTTTACAAGCAGACGCCGCAAGGTCCCCTCCACTTGAATGTTTTTTATCCGGAAGGCCACTCAAGCGATCAGAAAAAACCCGCAATCGTTTTCTTTTTTGGAGGTGGATGGGTGGGCGGAAGTCCCTCCCAATTTTACCCTCAATGCGCTTATCTGGCATCGCGGGGCATGGTGGCCATCAGTGCCGCTTATCGAACACGCAATGAGCACGGCACACCGCCATCAGCGTGCGTGGAGGACGGTAAGTCTGCCATACGATGGATACGATCTCACGCATCGGAACTGGGTGTGGACCTCAACCGCATCGTTGCCGGCGGTGGATCTGCGGGCGGCCACGTCGCGGCCGCGACGGCCACCGTCGAGCGGTTTGATGCCCCGACGGACCCGAGGGAAAGCGCCCTACCCAACGCACTGGTGCTCTTCAACCCGGTCTACGATAACGGACCCGAGGGTTACGGCCATGAGCGAGTGGAGGGCTACTGGCAGGCTTTTTCCCCCATGCATCGGATTCATGAGCGCATGCCGCCCGCCATTGTCTTCATGGGTACGAAGGATCGGCTGATACCGGTGGCCACTGCCAAGGAGTTTCAGCGTCGCATGCAGGCTTTGGGAATTCGCAGTGATCTGCACCTGTATGAAGGCCAGGCGCATGGTTTCTTCAATCAGAAGCGTTACCATGAAACGCTGCATGCAACCGATCGATTTCTTCGCTCGCTAGGCTATCTGCAAGGTCCCCCAGCCATCCCTCATCAGACTGCCACACATCCGTGAGTAAGGTACGCTAATGGCGGAAGTGGCGATTGCCCGTAAACACCATCGCCATGCCACGTTCATTGGCAGCCGTAATCACCTCTTGGTCACGCACGGAACCACCCGGCTGAATGGCCGCAGTTGCCCCGGCCTCTCCAGCGGCTATCAGACCATCGGCAAAAGGAAAAAAGGCATCACTACACACCACGCTCCCCTTGAGGGACAATCCAGCCTCGCCTGCCTTCCAAACCGCAATGCGGCTTGAGTCGACACGACTCATTTGCCCGGCACCCACACCCAGAGTCTGAGAAGAGCCACTGTAGACAATCGCATTGGACTTCACATGCTTGACCACCCGCCAACCAAAGAGCAGGGCCTGCCATTCCTCTTCAGAGGGCGCTCTTTCAGTCACCACCTGAATCTCGGAGGCATCGATCATTTGATGATCAAAGGCTTGAGCAAGGTAGGATCCAGCCCCCACGGACCGTATTTGCCAACCCTGTTGAATCTGGGAGAGTTTGGCCTCGATCAGCCGAAGGTTTTTCTTCTTTTGCAAGATTTCAAGTGCTTGACCACTGAAGGAAGGTGCGACGATCACCTCGCTGAAGATACCCGAAATGGCCTCGGCACAGGCCCCATCCAACTCGCTGTTGCAGGCAATGATGCCTCCGAAGGGTGCTTGACGATCGGTTGCAAAAGCCTTTTCCCAGGCTTCTAGCAGATTCTGACCCTGTCCGACCCCACAGGGGTTGGTGTGCTTGAGGATGGCGAGGGTGGGTGCCTGCCCTTCAAACTCACTGATGAGCGTCTGGGCTGAGGTCAAATCGAGGATATTGTTGTAAGAAAGGGCTTTACCATGATGCTGCTCAAAAGCCTCACCAAAGGGACCATACAAGGCCGCCTCCTGGTGTGGATTTTCACCATATCTCAGATCCTGGGCCTTGGTAGCATGCAGGAGAATACGGTTGGGAGTTTTGTTGGCAGCAGGCTCCTCAGAGGCAAGATTTTCAAAAGCCTGCTCCAGGTGATTGGCAATGGTGACATCATAGGCAGCCGTGCGGGCATAGACTTTGGCAGCCAGTGCCCTTCTCAATTCCAAGGAAGTATGACCCTGCTGAGAAATCGCCTCACCCACCTTTGAGTAATCCGCAGGATCCACCACGACAGTGACACTCAAGTGATTCTTGGCGGCGCTTCTGAGCATCGAAGGCCCCCCAATNTCGATATTCTCGATCGCCTCATCCAAAGTCACATCGGGTTTGGCAATCGTTGCCTCGAAGGGGTAGAGATTGACGACGACCAAATCGATNGGCTTTATCTGATGCNGATCGACCGTGGCACAATGTTCGGGATGCTCCCGCAGGTAAAGCAAACCGCCATGGACTTTGGGATGAAGCGTCTTGACGCGACCATCCAGCATCTCAGGAAAACCGGTGTAATCACTCAGTTCGATAGCCTGGAAGCCGGCTTCCCGGATNGCTCGAGCAGTNCCACCGGTNGAAATGATTTCCACACCGGCTTCAGATAGCTGCTGAACAAAGGGAATAAGACCCGATTTATCGGAAACGGAAATGAGGGCGCGTTGAATCTTAGTCGACATGGCGACTTCATCAAACAGGAACATTCCAAGACAGGTCAATGGTCAAAATTCGGTGATTGACCAATGCACCGACCTCTTGAAGATTANCNGTTGAATTTCATGAGCAACGATCCAAAAAATCCACCCGCTGAGGGCGAAACAGTGGCCAAGCCCAGCCAGGGAGATCTGGAAGCCATTCATCATCTGCGTGATCTATACGAGGCCATGTCGAAGGAACTCGGCAAGGTCATCATCGGTCAACAGGACGTCATTGAACGCCTGCTGATCTGCATTCTGGCAAGGGGACATGCCTTGTTGATGGGGGTTCCGGGTCTCGCCAAGACCACGATCATCAATGCTCTTTCCCAAGTCATGTCNCTGGATTTCAATCGTATCCAATTCACACCCGATCTCATGCCCAGTGACATCACCGGCACCGAGATCCTTCAGGANACCGATCAGCCCGGCAAGCGCGCCTTCGTCTTCACCAAAGGNCCNATTTTCGGTAATGTCATCCTGGCCGATGAAATTAACCGGACACCGCCAAAGACACAGTCAGCCCTGCTGGAAGCCATGCAGGAACACCGTGTGACCGCTGCAGGAAGAATTTACACGCTGCCTTCACCCTTTTTCGTGCTGGCCACTCAAAACCCCATCGAACAGGAGGGCACTTATCCACTGCCGGAAGCTCAGCTGGACCGTTTCATGTTTTTCATTCATGTCGATTACCCTACNGCGGCAGAAGAAAAACGTATTGCCCAAGAAACCACCAGCAAGAGTGCTCCGACGCTNGAAAAACTNATNGGTGGTGAGGAAATCCTGCGATTTCAGGAAGTGGTGCAGCGTGTGCCCGTNCCGGACCACATTTACGACACGGCCGTCGAAATGGTACGTCAGACCCGCCCCAACAGTGAGGAAGCGCCCGATTTTGTCAAACAATGGGTCAGTTGGGGTGCCGGNCCTCGTGCCATCCAGTATTTGATTCGAGGTGCCAAGGCGCATGCTGTTCTGAAGGGAAGTTACATGGTGCGATTTGAGGATCTCGANGCAGTGGCCGAATCGGTTCTGGCGCACCGCATTCTCACCAACTTTCAGGCTCAGGCCGAAGGGCGTACCAGCCGCACCGTCATTGAATCACTGATCGAACTTCAAACCAAGAAGGCCTGAAGCGCAGCTTGATCCAACCATCGGTCTAAACGTCTTTGGTCCTATCCATATCTTCTCCAAGCCCGCATGGCCACACAGGAAAGCTCCAGTGANTCGTTGATCGATCCAGCGATTACCGCCCGCCTGGCAGCTCAGCCACTCNTNGCNCGCTTTCCCATGGAAGGTAGCGTATCGGGCATGCATCGAAGCCCNCACCGGGGTTCGAGTGTGGAATTTGCCGAGTATCGACAATATGTTCCTGGAGACGATCTCAGACGCCTGGATTGGCGTGTGCTGGGGCGTACCGATCGTTATTACCTCAAGGAATTTGAAGCTGAGACCAATCTGCGATGTTACTTCGTGATCGATTGCAGCGGCTCCATGGGGTTTACCAGCGGTGAGACCACCAAATTGGATTATGCCATCAAGTTGGCGGCGCACNTGGCATATCAGATCATCGGCCAAGGCGATGCTGCCGGGCTGGTTTCGGTAGGTCCCAAGATCATTACTGAAATCCCGCCCAAGCGCACCCCTTCCCACCTGCAACTGATCCTTGATCAACTTCAGGAGATTCGTCCCCAAGGAGAAACAGGTTTGGCGGAAACGCTTCACGAGCTGGCTGAAAAGGCCAAGCGCAGGGCCCTAGTGTTGATTTTTTCAGATTGCTTTACCGAACTGGATCCGCTGATCCACAGTTTTCAGCACCTGCGATTCCAAAAGCATGATGTTGGCCTCTTTCACATCATGGATCCCAAGGAATTGGCTTTCGACTTCGACCGTCCCATCCGGTTCACCGACCTTGAGAGTTCTTTCAGTCTCGTTACCGAACCCTCCATGGTTCGGGACGCCTATCTTGAGCAGCTCCAACAGTTCCAAACGGGCCTTCAGAAAGGCTGTCACGAATGCAATGGCGACTACCGGCTGGTGCTCAATCATCAGGATGCTNGCCAGGTTCTGGGGGATTTNCTGGTCGATCGTGCCAAAGCNTTGTCCATTCGATGAGTCAAAGACATGAGGCCCACACCTGATACGCGAGCAGAAACGGCATGACCTTCCTTCAACCCATNCTGCTCTATGCGCTGCCTCTGATACTCCTGCCGGTGTTGATCCATNTGTTGAATCGCCTGCGCCANCGCACGCAACAGTGGGGGGCCATGCGCTTTCTGGTGGCAGCCTCTCGCAGTTCGGTCAATCGGGCCAGNCTCAAGCAGNTCCTCATTCTACTCTTTCGCACTCTNGCCGTGCTGATGCTCATCCTTTTTCTGGCCCGCCCGCTCACCGGTGGCTGGATGGGCTGGGCCTTTGCCTCGGCGCCTGACACCGTGCTCATCCTGCTGGACCGCTCCGCAAGTATGGAAACACGCCTGGCTGGNACGCCCCGCTCACGGCGGGAACAGGCNATTGATCTGATCAAGAGTGCAGCAGAACCTTATCAAGGCTATTCTAATTTCGTATTGATCGAAAGTGCAGGTTCAACCGCGCAAACCCTTGCTCAAGTCGATCNACTCGACGACCATCCCCTGGCGGCATCCAGCGATACCACCACCGATATGCCATCCCTTCTCCAGCGGGCACTGCAGTGGCTGAATGACAACCAGGCAGGGACGACGGAACTTTGGATGGCTTCGGATCTTCAGCGGTCCAACTGGCTCCCCAGCGACGATCGGTGGTCTTCAGTGATTCAACAATTTGAGGGACTCCCACAATCAGTCCAGTTCAGGTTGTTGGCGGTCAACGAACAAACCGAAACCGATGTCAGTTTGCAATTGGCTGACATGGCCCTGATGGAACGGGCATCGGACACTCGCTCGCTGAGGATCACCGCAGATCTGTTTCAATCACTCGCTTCAGGGGAAATTCTCAATGCCACTCGGACACTCAATGGACTCGGATCTGCACTCGAAATCCCTGCGCAGGCAAACGAAATACGCTGGCAGGATACATGGGATTTGGGCTCAGGCCGTGACCAGGGATGGGGCAGTTTGGCACTGGCTGCCGATGGCAACCTCCGCAACAATACTCTGTACTTTGTCTACGGTGAACAGCGCGCTCATGAAGCCATGGTCCTCAGTGATCCATCTTATGAAGCAGGCGTGCTTGCGCTTGCNTCNGGGCAGATGGGGCCGGACNGATGGCAGCCTTCCCGNATGGAANCCAATCGATCGCCCAGTGCTTGGAAACTGGATCGGGTATCCTTGATTATCTGGCAAGGAANCCTNCCCGAAAACGCGTTGGCTTCCGACTTGCANGCCTTTGCGTCCTCCGGAGGCGTCGTGCTCTGCCTTCCTCCCCATGGGAAACAGGATCAATCAACCCTTTTTGCCGGAGCACGGTGGATGGAGAGCCAGGTTGCCGCGCAGGATCAAACCTTTCCTGTGGGCCGCTGGGAGCGGGGCACAGGATTGCTGGCCGACACCGAGGAAGGTTTTGGCTTGAACGTCGACCAGCTGGAGATCATCCAGCGCAAACGACTTGAGCACGCTGGCAAGGTGATCGCGGCCTTTTCCGATGGGGAACCCATGCTCGTCCAACAGGAGATGGGACAAGGGTCGATTTATTTCCTCAACACACTCCCCCACCCCAACTGGTCGAGCCTGGATCAAGGCACCGTTCTCCTCCCTCTTCTTCAGCGCGCACGCACCCAAGGTGCGCGTCGACTGGAAAAAACCTACTTCTGGACATGTGGAGACATCGGGCAGCTTGAGTTGGAAGCTGGATGGCAACCCATCGAGGAAGGATCCGACCATTCCATCGAATGGCATGCCGGGATCTACCGCTTGGGGGACAAGCTGGCGGCCGTAAATATTCCAGACGAGGAATTCATGCCCCAATTGGCGGAGGCGGAAGAAATCCGGCCCCTCTTCCAGGGAGTCTCCCTTCAGCTCTTCGAAGAAACCTCTGGTCGAGACACTTCCAACCTTCAAGGTGAAGTCTGGCGCGTCTTTCTTTTCGGCATGCTGATCTTCTTGCTGGTGGAAAGTGCCCTGATGGTGTCCGGGCCGGGAAGCACGGCCCACGCTTCAAGAACCCAACGGACGCTCAACCCTCAAACCAAAGGCGCCGCATGAATCAATGGCAATTTGCGGTGACCCCTTGGCTGGTGGCGGCCTTCATCATCGTAGGAGGACTGGCAGCCTATTTTTCATGGCGCATCTGGATTCAGAACGGGCGGTCTAGAAGGGTATTGGGCCTGGAGGCTTTCCGGTGGTTGATCATGCTCATGTTGCTCCTGACCTTGCTCAGGCCCGAGCGGGTTCAAGTGGTCGATTGGGCTGAAGAGCCCGCTGTGGTGGTGCTCAGCGATCTTTCGGCGAGCATGACCACCAGAGATGTAGTTCAGACCAATGGAGTGGTGACACGACGAGAATGGGTGGACCAACAAATCACCAATCAAGTCATCCTTCCCCTGCAATCCCATTCCAGAGTCCTGGTCGATGGATTCGGAAGCCCCACCGAAGGCATCGAAGAAGGCGGTAAGCTCCAGGTGGAAGGCACCGACCTGAATGCGGCCCTGGAAACCGTCATCCGTCGAGAGGCCAATCTCAAGGCCGTGTTGATACTTAGCGATGGCGATTGGAATCTGGGAAACTCCCCCGCATTGGCAGCCTCGCTTTATCGCAATCAGGGGATCCCATTGTTCGCCGTAGAAGTGGGCCAGGATGCTCCTTTGCCGGATATTGAACTGGAATCGGTCAGTGCCCCCTCTTATGGCCTGCTGGGCGAACAGATATCCCTGCCTTTCAGGGTCTACAATCGAATGACCAGCGATCAGACCTTCATCATTCGATTGAAGGACGGCGACCAGGAAGTCGCTCAGAAGGAAATCCAGGTGGCGGGGCTTTCCGACCTGCAGGAAACCCTGGTGTGGTCGCCACAGGAAATGGGTGAACGATCCCTGACACTGGAATGCCCTGTTCAGGCCGGCGAGGCTCTTGAGGACAACAACAGCAAGTCCTTCAACCTCAACGTTCGCATGGAAACCTTGAAGGTTCTGGTCATCGACTCCTACCCGCGATGGGAATACCGCTACCTGCGCAATGCATTGGAGCGGGATCCGGGAGTGGATATGGATTGTTTGCTTTTTCATCCCCAGGTGGGGATGGGCGGCGGCAATCAATATCTTGCACGCTTCCCGAACACCAAGGATCTCATGGCAGCTTATGATGTGGTCTTTCTTGGAGACGTGGGGATTCAACCCGGACAACTCAGCGAACAGGATGCCGAATTGATCCATGGCCTGGTCGAGCAACAATCTGCAGGTCTGGTGCTCATGCCCGGCAGACGAGGAAGCCATGCCACCTGGATCGACAGCCCTCTGGAGGATCTGATTCCTGTCCAACTGGATTTAAACCAATCCGAAGGGGTAGGACTTCAAAACGAAGCNCGNTTGGCCCTGACGCGACTGGGCAGCGGCCATTGGCTCACACGTTTTGATCTTTCCGCAGAACGCAATTCCGAACTTTGGCGACAACTTCCAGGTTTCTACTGGTCGACCGGCGTTGAAAAAAGCCGCCCTGGCTCTGAGGTGCTCGCAGTCCATGACTCGCTTCGCAATCAATGGGGTCGNATGCCTCTCCTGGTCATTCGACCTCATGGCACTGGCAAGGTCTTGTTCATGGGAACAGACAGTGCATGGCGATGGCGCAGAGGTGTGGAAGATCTCTATCATTACCGATTCTGGAGCCAGGTCGTTCGATGGATGGCGCATCAGAGACATATTTCAGGCAACGAGGGAATCCGCCTGACACTCACACCGGAAAAACCTGAAATCGGACAACGTGTCTCCCTCAATGCGATGGTATTGGATCGCAGTGGCTACCCTCTTCAGGAAGGCCGGGTGCAAGCATCGATCACCACGCCCGGAGGGAAAGTCGAAACGCTTGAAATGGAGCAGGAAGAAGGGGGTTGGGGTGTGTTTCAGTCAGGCTTTGAAGCGCGCGAGGCTGGCATGCATGTCATCCAGATCCAATGCCCTCAGGAGGACCGCATCTTGGATACCCGCCTNGAGATCATTCGGCCTGTGGTCGAGAAAATCGGTCAACCCAGCCGTGGGGATGTTCTTCGCGAAATCACCCGCATCGCCAAGGGGCAGGCCATTCGTACNGCGGGATTGGCNTCTTTGATCGATCAGATTTCAGTGCTTCCGGAACCCAAACCCATTGAATTGCGCTTCCGATTGTGGGCCCACCCATGGTGGGGCGGGCTTCTGTTGATCCTTTTGGCGGCCTACTGGATCAGCCGAAAGGTTTACGGCATGGTCTAGAATAAGGGCAGCCCGAAGCCATGATTTCCGCAGGACATTTGACGTAACCATTGAACTCAAGCAAGATGCAGCAGGTGTCATCACACAAACGCATGGAATCGCACGATCTCCCGGTGCGGCTCAGAGAGCAGTTCTCGCTGCTCAAGGCCAAACTTTGGAGAGTGGAGATTTCCACTTGCNTGGTGTGGATGGTCCTGAGTCTTCTGGCGTCCTTTTTGGGGAGTTTCTCGCTGGATCGTTGGCATGATACCCCCAACGCGATTCGAGGTGCCTTGTTGCTGGCAGCTCTCGCAGGCTGTGGGGTCGCTCTGGCATGGTGGCTTTGGCGATGGGTTCTGGCACAGCGCCACCTGGGAGACTACTCACGCCTGGTCCAAAGACGTTANCNCATCTTGGGGGATCGCCTGCTGGGTATTGTCGAATTGAGTTCCGATCAGGCCTCTGAGAGAGGCCATTCCGAAGAACTTTATCGTGCAGCGGTCAGTCAAGTCGAGCGNGACGCTCGACAAATCGCCTTCGCNGACGCTGTTTCGATCAAGGGATTGCGTCGACTCTCCCTNCTCAATGCCNTNNTANTGGTCGTTGCATGTNNCCTGTGGGCCCTCTTCCCTGGTGCCTTNANNAATGCCTGGCAACGTTGGATTCAACCGCAGTCGGACATTCAGCGCTACACGCTGGTGCGCGTGACACTGGANCNGGACAATTACCTCATGATTCGGGGCGAACCCTTCACGATCCAGGCAGGCGTCGAGTATGACTCGTTGTGGAAACCCCGGAAAGTGTCTGCATCGGTGGATACGGGATACCAGATCGAGGGAGAAGTCGTGGATGGAAGGATTACACTGGAAATCCCGGGTCAGTTCAAAAAATCATCCCTTACCTTGGTCGTGGGAGACAACACCACTGAGGCAAGCATTGAACCGGTGTTGCGCCCGACCCTCACCCACCTGGGGGCCCACATTCGCATGCCTGCCTATCTAGGGCTCCCCAATGANCACAGCGACCTTCAATCNGGTCAGCTGGACTTGCTCGAAGGGGCCGGAGTGATGCTGACGGGAGCTGTCAACAGAGCACTTTCTTCGGTCCAGCTCCAATGGGGTGAGAGCCTGTCCCCTGCGCTTGCCATTGAACAGGCATCCTTCCAATCCGATTGGTTGGACAGTCAGGATGTCTANAGTGCTTCCATCGAGTGGGANGACCACTTGGGATTTACCCAGGCGCGTCCATGGACCTTGGCAATCCGTCAACAAGCAGACCAGACGCCCGGCATNCAGTTCCCNCAACTTTTCCGGGAAATGGCCATCCTGGAAACCGAGGCTCTGGAGATCCAGACCAGAGTCATCGATGATTATGGCATCAAGGAGTTCGGTCTGGTGTGGAAAAGCGTCGATGGCGTNGAACCTTCCGCAGAAACCCTTGCCTTGGATTTCACCGATGCCTCATTGAACCGTTCTCAGAAAGAACTCAATGTCTCNTTTTATTTCAGTCCAAATCTCTACGGCATTGCGCCGGGCGATCTGGTCGAACTCTACGGTCATGTGACGGATTTTTATCCAGGGCGGGAACCGAGCCAGACGCCCCTCTACCGTATCCACATTGTGAGCTCAGTGGAACATGCTGAACGCATTCGACAGCAATTGGAAACCCTGATGACTGAAATTGAGGATGTTTCCAGATTGGAGCAATCCATCGCCGATGCCACCAACGAAACACTCGAAGATTTTGATAACCTTTCNCCAGAAGACCTGGAATCGCGTGTTGAAGATCANGCCACCGATCAAAAACTCAATGCAGGCCACCTTTCGGAACTGGCTCAAAAAGGCATGGAAACNCTTCGAGATGCCATGCGCAATCCTGCGTTTTCCAATGAAATGATGTCTGAATGGAGCCAGACATTGAGCCANATGCAGGAACTGGCCCAGCAGCAAATGCAGGAAGCAGCCCAGGCGCTTGAGCAGGCGGCGACTCCGCCCAGCCCATCTTCCCCATCCTCACCTTCACCTCCATCCCAGAGCAAACCCTCTTCACAGCAAGCCAGCCCCGCNTCCTCCTCTCCAAGCCCACAGGAACAGGCGTTGCAGGAAGCTCAACAACAGGAACAGGAAATCCTGGAGGCACTTCAGGACTTGCAGGCCATGGTCAATGAGGACTTGGACAAGCTTCAGGCACTGACGCTCGCGCAGCGATTGCGTGGTTTGGGGCAAACCGAAAGCGAGCTTGAATCTTCCTTGATGGATGGAGCTGAATCCACCTTGGGTCTGTTTACTGATGAGCTCCCCCCACGATGGAGAGCTGCCCACCAGAAATTGGGAGAAACGCAGCAGGAAACCGCTGGAAAGGCGGGCGAGCTCCAAGAGGAGATCGGTCGTTTTTTTGAGCGGACCCAGCAGGAACCTTACGGAGAAGTTTCCGAGGCCATGAAGGAAAAACAAACCGTCGAGGGCCTCACGGCCACCCAAGAGATGATTCTCAAGAACATCACCATGGATGCTGCTGACCAGATCGCGGTGTGGGCAAGGCAGTTCGAGGCCTGGGCAAGCCAACTGGAACCTGATGAAGAGAGTGAAGGCGCTGGAGGCGGCGAAGGGGAAGGCGGAGGAGAGGACCAACAGCAGGATTTGACCGAGCAGCTCATGGCGCTTTTGCGCATGAGGGAAAGTGAACTCAACCTGCGCATGCAAACGCGGCTTTTGGATCGGCCTTCACAACAGCAAGCCAACAAGGAAACTCGCACCAAGGAACTTTCCAAGCAACAGAGTGANATGCAGGAGGCCTTGCTGGATATCCGAGCTGAGGTNCCACTGCCCTTCATGGATCCGGTATTTGAGGAAATTCACGGACATATGGGCAACGCTGCCGATGGCCTGGCGCGAGGTGAGACCCACGCAGAAGTCGTCGAAGCTGAGACCCAATCGATCAACACGCTCACCGATGCCATCAATTTACTCAATGAGCAGGCTCAAAAAAACAATCCATCCTCCTCAGCAAGCCAATCCATGTCTCTCATGATGCAGATGATGATGGCAAGCCAAAGTATGGGGCAGCAGTCCAACAGCCCTCAGGANGGCGGCAGCTCAGCCGGGGGCGACACGGACCGGCAGGCAGGGGACTCCACCGGGGCAGACGAAGGAGACGCCGCCGAATCTCGAACTGTTTCCAAGGGNAGTGGTCAGGCATTCAATCTACCTGCCGAATTCAGAAAATCCTTTGAACTTTATTTCCAACAATTGGAGCAGCTCTCCCCACCCGAGAACCTTTCAAATGGAGGGACCCCATGAGCCGCTTCCCTATCATTGTATCGTGGGGCCTCTGGATCGCATTGAACTGCCTGCCCATCGGGCACGGCCATGCACAGCAGTTGTTTTCTGATCAGACCGATTTGACGGCATCGGCCATTGATCGGATCTACGTCAAGGCCCTCCAGCATCTTTCAGCCTCCCAGAACGAACAAGGTTATTGGGCCGATCGCCCCTATGGCATGGAACCCGGAGTGGTCGGACTGGCGCTGGTCAGCATTCTGGCTCATGGAGACGACCCCAACCACGGACCCTATGCCATCACCGTAAGGCGTTGCCTGGATTTCATCCTATCGGAGCAAAATCAGACAACGGGCTATATTGGNCGGACGATGTACAACCANGGGTTTGCCACGCTTGCTCTGGCAGAGGCGTATGGAACGGTGATCGACGATCGAACGGGCCCGGCCCTCAAGTTGGCCATCGGTTTGATATTGGAATCCCAGAAGCAAAATCCCAGCCACGCATGGCGATATTCTCCTGAAAGCAAGGANGCCGACACGACGGTCAGCGGTGCGCAGATGGTATCCNTNTTCGCTGCAAGGAACGCGGGACTTTCGGTACCCCAGGAAGCCATCGAAAAAGGAATCGATTACTTTTTATCCTGTCAGACCAAAGACGGGGGATTCGGNTACACCACCCCCTCGGGGGCCAACAGCCCCCGCACTGCGATCGGATGCCTGGTTTTGGCGCTNGCCAAGCGTAAGGAGACNGCAGCCTTCCAATCCGCCTTCAATTACCTCAAGGGGGCCTCCAAATCCAATAACTATTACCACTACTACCTGTATTACGGATCTCAGGCCTTTTTCCATGCTTCTCCCGAAGAGTGGAATCGATGGAACAAGGAAAACATCAGCGACCTGACCCAATCTCAAAACCC
Organism: Pedosphaera sp.; assembly: GCA_002686885.1. Taxonomy (GTDB): domain Bacteria; phylum Verrucomicrobiota; class Verrucomicrobiia; order Limisphaerales; family AAA164-E04; genus UBA7971. Next base: position 21,702 of record NYYT01000099.1, on the reverse strand, counting down.
GGATGGTAGTTGGGACGGCCAGTTTGGCACCACCTTCAGCACCGCTACCTCCCTCCTGTCCATGGCACTCAACTATCGCTTTCTTCCCATCTATGAGCGTTAGGAAGTGCCCANTCATACGTCCATGGAGCCTCATGCTCCTGATGGGAATCNCACCTTCGCTTCAGGCACAGGATGCCACACATCACTCCACTCCGGCACCAGAGATCATCGAGTTGACCGACGGTTCTACCCTTCATGGAAAGGCCCANGCGCTTTCCGCCTCGCAAGGGCTTGAATGGCAACATCCCCTGGCGCGCCATCCGGTCACTTTTGATCTCAGTCATCTGGCAAGGCTCCGCCTCCATACGGTGGGCCGTATCGAGGCTTCCAGACAACCGGATTGCCGCTTTGAATTCAACAATGGTGATTTGATCTACGGCAATCTGCTCTCGCTCAAATCGAATGCTGTNGAATTCCAGACGTGGTTTGGAGGAACGATGAGAAGCGACCGGCAAGCTCTCAAACGCATCGCNTTCCTCAAGACAGGTTACAAGGTGCTTTATGAGGGCCCCAACAACATCGATGAGTGGCAATTGGGAGCAGGGCAGAACGGATGGTCCTACCACGATGGCAAACTGAAGATCCAAAGTCGCGGTGTCATTGGGAGAGATTTCCAGCTCAAGGACTCGGTCAACCTGACCTTCGACATGAGGTGGGACCGNCCCTACCAGCTGAGCATCACTCTCTTTACCGATACCTTCAACCGCTTTGATTATCGCCAAGGCTCCTACATTTTTTTTCTCAGCCCCCAGTTTGTCTCCTTTCAGCGAGTTCAACCCGGCACGGGAGTCCTCACACTNGGGCAATCCCGCATCGAGACACTCAATGGGAGAAGTGAGGCTCGCTTCAGTATTCGTGCACATCGTGAAAGCTCTCGGTTTATCGTTTACATCAATGATGAACCCGTGGGTCGCTTTCGGGACAACAGAGGATTCGTCGCGCAGGGCAAAGGNATTTCTTTTTCNTCACAACTGAGCGCCTCTTCATTTGAGCTCAGCAACCTTTTGGTNACTCAATGGGATGGAAGCGATGAAGCCGAAGGAGAGATCGAGCCAACCCCGGAAAACGATATCCTCTCGCTGGTCAATCAGGATCGNCCCAAGGGAACGGTNGTNGCCATAGAGGATGAATCGATTGAATTCCTACTTCGCAAGGAACGNGCCATCCGTGTTCCGGTANAGCGNGTCAAACAAATTCAATTCAACTCTGGAAAAGANATCCCNTCCCCTCCTCTCGCAGAACCGAAGACCATTCGGGCACATTTTGCCGGTGGGGGAAGCCTTTCCTTCGATTTAATNTCACTGGATCAGGATCAGCTTCATGGCCAGAGCTCCACCTTCGGCCCCATGTCNTTCCGCAGCGANTCCATTCGCCAAATTGAATTCAATCTCAACCATCAAGCTCTCCAGAAAGATGAAGCAGCCGATGCCATTTGGAATCTGCAAAGCAAGCCTTAGTNCATGGGTTTTCCTNACGGCNGGTTGGATCATGGNCCAATCNCAGGAGACCNCTGTGGCTCCTCCGATCGAACCGCAGGAAGTCACATCGCCTGAGCCATCGATNTCGGAGGNACCTGAAGCGCTGCCTGCTGCCATCGTGATCGAGCCGATGAGTGCAGACACCTTNAANCTGGCCAACGGAGACGTATTGTCCGGCAGGCTCGATCAATACGATTACCCTGGCGACACTTCCTGGAATCGTTCCGATATTCAACAGGCCTTTGCCTTTGATTCACAGGCCGTCCACCAAATAAGACTCGGGGATCGCGCCAANACGACCCCGGAGCTATCGCCTTCCATGACACTGCAACTGAGCAACGGCGATCAGCTATCGGGCATCATGAAATCTCTCGATGATACGGTTCTCAAGCTGAACACCTCTTTTGGTGGCACCTTGGATTTGCCAGCAGATCAAGTTCAGTGGGCCGTCTTTCATCGNCAGGACCAATCCTACCTCTATGAAGGACCTTCTGGACTGGATGGNTGGACGGTGGGAGANGTGAACACAGCTCAACTCGATGGAGGACAGTGGGCCTATCGCAACGGCTCCTTTTATGCCACCAAGGCGGCTTCCATCGCCCGAATGGTAGGCATGCCCGACCGCATGCAACTGGAATTTGATCTGGAGTGGAAAGGGTCCCTCAATATCGCNGTGGCCCTNTACACCGACTATCTGCAACCAGTCAGTCTGGCTGAGAANGATTCCGAGCCTGATTTTGGAGGTTTTTACAGCCTTCAGCTCACCAGTTACGCCGTCAATGTGCTCATGGTGAAGCAAAAGGAACCCCTGCAGTATTTGGGCATGACTCAGACACCTGTTTTCCGCCAGGGAACCAAGGCTCATGTCGACGTAAGAACCAATAANGCGGATCAAAGTATCAGCCTTCTGGTCAACGGAAAGTTGATCAAACGCTGGGTGGATCAAGGCGGCTTTGCGGGGCAAGGCAAAGGCATCCGCCTGGTNCATCAGGGGCAAGGATCGGTTCGATTCAGCAATCTGAAGATTCAGGGATGGGATGGGCGTTTTGAATCTCCGCCCAGCAACAGGGTTCAATCGCCCAACGATCTGATGACCCTTCGCAATGGTGACAAACTGGTCGGGCGCGTTGGATCAGCAACGGCCGAAGAGATCACTTTCATGATCGGCGAAACACCGACTCAAACACCTCACAATCAAATCGAAAAAATCGAATGGGGAGGTGTCACCGACACCCTTCGGCCTTTGCGGGGGGGCGAAGCAAGGGCCCACCTGTTGGGAGGNGACCATCTCACCATTCAGCTCCGACGCATTGAAGGGGAGCATGTGCATTCCAGCAGCCCCCTCTATGGCGACACAACCCTGCAGATCTCTCATTTTGAGAGACTCGATTTCGTGGATGCCCCAACCACCACAGCCAATGGAAAGCAAGGAGCTCAACCCTGAGAATGGGAGATCCNGATANCAACATGGACTTTGAGAACCGCCTTCAAGGCATCCAGCAGCGNATCACAGAANCCTGCCAACGCTGCGAACGCAACCCATCGGAGATCACCCTGCTGGCCGTGAGCAAGGGACACTCCGTCAACTCAATCNTGGAAGCATCAGAGTTGGGTTTGGGGCATTTTGGAGAGAACAAAATTCAAGANGCCAAGCTGAAGGTAGGNCAGTCACCGCCTCATCTCAAATGGCACTTCATNGGTCATCTGCAAAGTAACAAGAGTCGGGATGCGGTGCGCCTGTTTCACATGATTCATGGAGTGGATTCCATGAAGCTTGCCCAAGCCTTGCAGGAACAGTGTGACAAGCAATCGCGCACNGCTCGCATCTTGCTCGAAGTCAATGTTTCAGGTGAGGTGACCAAACACGGATTTACTCAAGAGGCAATCATGGAACAGCTTGAGGACCTCAATGCCCTGGACCGCCTCGAAATCCATGGGTTCATGACCATGGCACCATGGACACCGGAACCGGAAAAAACTCGCCCCGTCTTTCAGGGGCTTCAGCATTTGCGTCTACNCTGTGAGGACCTCATGGGCGTCCCCTTCCCTGTCATGAGCATGGGGATGAGCAANGATTTTGAGATCGCTATCGANGAAGGTTCGACCATCATCCGCATTGGCACTTCCTTGTTCGGCAAACGCTCCTACNCGGCNTCCAAGAAGAGTGCCAAGNCATGAAGTCGGCAGTCCTGAAAGCCCTTGGGGATGCCTTGNAGATCGAAACGCGAGAGCGTCCCAGGATCCCCCGAGGGGAGGTCTTGGTTCGCCTCCGATCGGCCGCACTGAATCGACGTGACTATTGGATCACCCAAGGTCTTTATCCAGACATTCAATTACCAGTCACCCTGGGGTCGGATGGGGCTGGTGTGGTGTGCGAAATCGGCGAGGGCGTTCAGACTCATTGGCTGAATCGCGAAGTCATGCTCTATCCAGGCCTGTCTTGGGGGGAAACCCCCAAGGTACAATCCGATGATTTCCAAGTACTCGGCATGCCACGCGATGGCACATTTTCCACGCATGTTCTGGTGCCGGAGCCTTGCCTATATCCCAAACCCAGCCAGTGGTCCTTTGAGCAGGCGGCAGCCCTCCCTCTCGCCGGCCTGACCGCATGGAGAGCCCTGGTCACCCAAGCCCAGCTTCAGAAGGGTGATAGAGTATGGATACTCGGCATCGGGGGCGGAGTCGCTCAATGGGCCTTGCAATGGGCCATCAGCCTGGGGGCCTGCGTCTGGGTAACCAGTTCTTCGCAAGAAAAGATTGAACGCGCTACCTCCCAGGGTGCGAAAGGGGGCATCCTTTACGACACACCCACCTGGGCACAGAACCTACAGGATCAAAGCGGTCCTCCTCAGATCATCCTGGACGGTGCAGGGGGGGAAGACCACCATACCCTCATGGATGTCATTGCTCCGGGCGGCCACTGGATTCAATACGGTGCCACGGCGGGCCCAGCGAAAGATATCAATTTGTTCAAATTATTCTGGAAACAAGTGACGTTGCGCGGATCCACCATGGGATCTCCCAAAGAATTTGAAGCCATGCTGGATCATGCAAGAGAGGCCACCATCACGCCCACCATCGACAAAATCTTTCCTTTGATAGATTGCAATCAGGCCATCACCCGACTGGGTAAGAAGGAACAGTTTGGAAAAATTTTGATCGACTGTACTTGAGGGGTTGACTGGAGATCACCTACGACTCTTGCTTGCAACCTGAATGAAAACCTGTTTGGTTCGGAGCATGATCCCAAGATTTTCACCTTGCATCCTGCACCTTTGGATAGGCCTTCTTTGCCTCGTGACGACTGGCCTCAACGCCGCTGAGGCATCCCAAACATCATACGGATTGAAAATAGGTCAAAAAGCACCTGCATGGGTCCTGAAAGATCCTTTGGGGCAAACCCATACTTTGGATCAACATCTTGAAAAAGGCCCCCTTGCACTCCTCTTTTATCGCTCCGCAGATTGGTGACCCTATTGCCAAAAGCAACTGGTCGAGTTGCAAGCCAAATTAACCAAACTGCAGGATCAAGGATTGAGAGTCGTCGCCATCAGTCGTGATGATCCGCAGACTCTCTCCAAGTTTGCCCGTAAACATTCGATTACCTATCCCCTGCTCTCGGATCCTGAAAGCCAGACCATTGAAGCCTACGGTTTGAGGCACTCAGAGCCGACGAATGCTCGGGTTGATGGCATCGCCCGGCCAGGCATACTCCTCATCGATCAGGAGGGGCACATTAGAGCCACCTTGTTCAAGTCGGGATACAAGGATCGCCACACCGTTGAGGATATCCTTCAGGCCGCCAAGGGCCTGGATTCAAAATAACCCGTTACCCAAGCGATGAATGGAATGGTGAATGATGCGCTCCACGGGTTCAGCCTCTCCGAGGCCCTTGAGCGTGCAGCGAATTTCCATGCCCCACGTGGGTTGGATATCAGGCATTTCAATCATCAACGTGCGATCATCCCGCTGTAGATCGACCGATTCGATTTTCAGTGGTCGCTGATTGTAGTGTTTGGAACCGTAATTGGCGGTACGCTTCAAATCCCAAATCTCCACCTGGTAATGATCCACCGCCTCCACGAATGATGCGTCCAGCGGATCGCTGAAAGTGACCCGCACGCCACGGGTTGTTGCCTGCATGGACAAGGGTACGTGAGCCGGTTTGCCCGTGTAACGTACCCGATAAAAGCCTCCAGCTTGCTGCTGATTACCAGCCCAGGCAAACATTCCCGCGGTGTAAAGCTGGCCATTGACCGGATGAAAGCGACCACGCATCACCCCGGTTGGAAAAGCTTTCATGGGTAGCGCACACATACCACCTTGTGCCTGACCTTCGATGAATTCATGGGGCACGGTGTATATTTTCCCATAACCGTAGGACAAGTTGAGCAAGACTCCATTGAGTGGACCCCATTGGGCCTTTTCGTTGACCCACAACAATTCTGCCGGTGATCGGTCAAACGCATTGGTAATCCAGCAAAGAGGCTGCTCCATGGCATCATCAGAGCTGTCCTTGACTTCGTGATAGCCAAACATGTTGCCATAGAATCCGCCCTCTCTGACGTAGTTGATGCGGTTTTTCGGATTCCAGTGCCCTTCTTGATCCGTCACGATCCAGGATCCATCCGGGTTGAGACAGACACCATTGGCCGCACGAAATCCGTTGGCGACAATATCGGTTCGGGTGCCATCGGCAGAAACACGTAACAAGGTTCCGTGATGGGGCACCAAGGCCGTCTTGGCATGCCTTGCTGATTTGGCATAGTAAAAATCCCCTTTGGGATCCACTTGCAAGCCCATGGCAAACTCATGGAAATGCTCAGTCACCTGCGCATCGTTGTTGAAACTCTCCACATAATCGATTTCATCATCACCGTTGAGATCATGCAGTCGGGCAATTTGATCGCGACAGGTGACGTAAATCTTACCCTGGTGAATTTTCAATCCAAGCGGCTGAAACAAACCGGAACAAATTCTTCGCCACTTTAATTCGGAGGCCTCCAGGCCCACCCCCTCCACAAGCCAAACATCCCCCATCCACGTGCACACCGCAGCACGGTCTGGGTGATCCGGATCAAAGTCAAACCCACCCAGACGCATCCACGATTCCCATGGATTGGCAGAGGCATCGGGTGCAGGAAGGACATCGACCGCAAAAGCGCTCTGATCATCCCCACGCTCCACTTGAGTTGTGATCACCTTTTGACCGAAACGTGGCGGACCACCCCCTGTCAGTTGCGAGAAATCAACTTCCTGAACCACGCCGGCCAATCCTCTCAGCGAGGGCTCATCCAGGCGAGCCACCAGCAGGTGCCATTGCCTTTTTCGTTGAGATGGTTCGACCACCATCTCGACGAAACCCTCACTCCGCTGCAAGCCAACGGTATCACTCCCTTGGATCCACACTGCAAGATCGGATCGATCGGGGGCCACCCGAGCCACGAGTCGGTCTTTGGAAGAAAGCAATTCAAAGCTTCTGACAAAAACAGGCGCATCCCCGTAGTCCAGGATACTCGGATGTTCAAGGAAGTGGTTCTCGCCCACCGTGTATTTCACGACAACTTTGTCTCCGTGATAGTAGAGGCCTTTGTAATGCACCCAGTCGCGAGGCAAAGGGCCAAATCGACGTCCATCTCGACCGATGATTCGCTGGTCTTCCCAGCTTTGTTTTCGTGGGTGCTGCCAGGCTGGAGCATCGGGCATTTCAAAAGCGATATCCCCTGAAATGGAGGTATGCGTCCCGTGAGATCCATCAAAAGCAATGCCCCTCCAGTCTACAAAGGAGTCTCCGGAATAAGCGGCTGCCACCCGCATGGTGTCTTCATCATAGACCATCCAGGCATGGCCCTTTGAAACACCCCCTTGGCCAGGGTCCAGACGCACATTGATCCCCTTTTGTGCAATGTTCCAATCAGGAGTTTTCTTGGCATCGTTGACTTGATAAGTCCACATCAAGGCAGGGCCGAAGTCCATTTTCTGATATTGTGGACTCTCGGAGTTCTCTTCAACCACTGCGGGATCCTGAAGCTTCAAGGGTCTGGGCAATGAAGCCAGATAAGCAGGGCTCACATCAAAGTATTGCTCGCGGTGATGCGGACGCACCAGGGCTTCTCGAATATACTGGATGACCGCATATTTTTGCCGAGGCGTGTATTGACCCTGGGGGACCATCATCCCATATCCATGGGTCAAGGTCTGATACATGGCGTAGGGATCATGGCCATTGCGAAAATCACCTTCGTGAAATTTCAACGCCGTCGGAAGGAAGCCAGGTTGCTGAGCCGTCCCGTGGCAAGTCACACAAAGGCCCTGATAAATTTTTTCACCCTCCTCAAGACTCGTCGCATCCCAGCCTGCAATCAGGCCGGCATGATCCACCTCACTCAAAGGCTGAACCCATGCCTTGATAACATCGACGTTTCCCTCCAGTCGAGGGATGACCCCAAGGCCCTCGGTTCCCTCTCCATCGAACGTCTCCTGAGGCAGCGCTCCCTGCCATGAAAGGTTGGGTAGATCCAGAGGCTCCTGCTCCGATTCCAGCCAGGCCTTCAAGTGATCCTCCGAAAGCCCTTCCTTCCAAAACCGCACTTCCTGAATCCATCCATCTTTCCAATCCAGCCCAAAATCCGAGGCGGAATGGCCAATTTTGAACCGATGAAGAGGCTCATCCTTGGCCGAGAATCCCTCCTTCGAGGCTATGGGCTTTCCATCCAGGAACAGCCGCGTCTCCCCATCACGAACCTGAAGGACCACGTGGTGCGGTTGACCATCGTTGACCGTGGCGTCCGAGTCCATGGCCCCCAGCCAGCCAATATCATAGACCAACCGCCCATTGCGAATGAAGAGGGCCTTGGCATTGGGAGACCACTTGGCATCAGGCGCACTCTTGGAAAACAGAGTACCTTCACCTGTGGTCTGAAAACGAACCGATGCCGTATAGGATGCGTCCATGCGGAAAATATTTTGCGCATCTTCCAGAGTAGACTCAAAACGGTTGGAGTCCTGTATCGGCAAGGCCAGTTTCAGCATCTCACGGCCATCCAGGGTAGCCACCAATCGACCCTCCTTACCGGGGCTGTGTTCGTGCTCCACGGACAGCACGTGATGACCAGTCAACAACCTCAGGGAAACTTCGGGTCCAAGATGCAAGCGCGCCTCTTGTACTGCCGGTAATTGATAGTGGAGAAAAAGTCGAAAGTTGGCTCGAGAAGGCTCCTTTCCTGAATACTGAGGCTCAAAAATGGGNATCATCAGTGCATCCACTCGCTTGGACGGCGGATAGCCATTGGATTGCGCCAGGAGTGCTTTGCTTGCGAGAGGGCTCATGAACATCCAGCAAAGCCATGAAAGACTTGAGAAGCCACGCACCATGCCAAGCAGGATCCCATCGAAAGAAGGTAGGCGGATAGCTTGAGCGGCGTATTTGGAGGGAATGTTGTATTTCTTCATGTTTGTAATGGATCGATGAATCATGCACGAACGGCCTGGAGGGGCATTTATTGTTGAGAAAATATTTTCTAGAAAGTGAATCACGGATTCCTGGGTGTGTGGCGCAGTGTCAGCATCAGGCATCCTGACAAGGTCAGGGAAAGGCCAAGATANGCCCAACCCCCAGCATAACCGCCGGTCATTTCCTTCAGAAAACCGGTAATGTAAGGCCCGACAAATCCACCTGTATTGCCAAAAGAGTTGATCATTCCAATGGCTCCAGCAGCAGCCGACCCTGTGAGAAAGGTCGTNGGATAGGACCACCAGACACCAAATGGAGCATAAACACCCACTGCAGCAACACAAAGCATGAGATAACTCAGCCAGGCGCTCTCAAAGGCGTTACCCAGCAAAAGTCCCAAGGCTCCGATGAACATACCGATGGCCCCATGCCAGCGCTTTTCCCCGGTCAAAGAGGATCGATGGCCTATCCACAGCATGAATCCCAAAGACAGGGTCATCGGGGGCACGACCATCCAGCCAATCGCTAGATCAGACCAACCTGAAAAAGACTTCAATACCGATGGCATCCAATAACTGAACCCCCAGAAACCTGTAATCCAAAGGAAATAAATCAAACACAATTTGAGCACCTCACGGTCTGAGAGAGCTTGCCATAGGGTGTAGGGTCGCCTCTGACGCTTCTCCTCGGATTCTCGGCGATACTGCATCGTCAACCAGTCTCGCTCAGCCGGCGAAAGCCAGGCTGCCTGGGAAGGTTCATCGCACATCCACCGGACCAGGATCACGGCGAACAAAACAGCGGGGATGGCTTCCAGTAAAAAGAGGGTCTGCCAACCTTCGAGACCAGGAAGGGACAAACCCAGAATCCAACCCGCCAATGGAGCGCCGATCATGTTCGACACCTGGAGCGATGCGAGAAGCAGTGCGATGGCTCGAGGGCGATCCTGTGCCCCAAACCATCTTGGAATGCAGGAGGCATACAAGACGGGATAAAGGCTGGCCTCGGCAACCCCGAGGAGAAATCGCAGCAAGTAAAACTCCCAGGTCTCCGACATGAAAGCCATGAGTCCGGACACGATCCCCCACGTGACCATGATCCTTGCCANCCACCACNTGGGACTTGTGCGCTCCGCGATNAGGGCCCCGGGAATTTCGAAAAGCACATAGCCCAGAAAAAAGATCCCTGCCCCCAAACCAAACACTTCATCAGAAAAGTGCAGATCCTGATTCATGGTTAGCTTGGCATAAGCCAAGTTGACTCGATCCAGGTAGGCGATGACCGATGTAATGAATAAAGGCGGCAGAATNCGCACGTAGGCCTTGCGGCGCGCACTCGCGGCTACCTCTTCGGNACTGTTTGGTGGGAGCGTCATTGGAAGTCNCAATGAAATTAGAANCAATGGCCGCCACTGTCCATGCACAATGGGATATTTTGACATTGAAGACCCAAGCCAAACAGTGAAACATCAGGACCGTGAACCTCTGCAACCCCATTTCCTCCATCAGTCCCGTCATGGTTCGAATCCCATGGGTGACATGCTGCCTCCTGCTCAACCTGACGATCGCAACGCATGCCGTAGAGTGGACCTCCTTGTTCGATGGAGTCCATCTCGACGGCTGGATCAAGCGCGGGGGCAATGCCACCTATCAAGTTCAGGATGGGGTGATCGTTGGCACCACTCAACAGGGAGGTGCCAATACCTTTCTGTGCACTCAGCGCGATTATGACGACTTTATTCTCGAGCTTGAGTATTTGGTCGATCCCGCGATGAACTCGGGAATCCAAATTCGCAGCTTGAGCAAACCAGATTACCACAATGGCGTGGTCCACGGCTATCAGGTGGAGATTGACCCGAGTCCGAGAGCATGGTCAGGCGGGATCTACGATGAAAGCCGACGCGGATGGCTCTATCCACTGAAGGACCATCCCAAAGCTCAAGCGGCCTTTCAGCAAAACCAGTGGAACCACTACCGCATTGAAGCCGTGGGAGATTCCATCCGCACTTGGGTCAACGGCATACCGGCTGCTGATTTGCGCGATTCATTGAATCTCTCAGGCTTCATCGCCCTGCAGGTGCATGGTACGAACCGTAAGGAACCCATGCAAATCAAGTGGCGCAACATCCGTATTCAGGATCTGGGCAAGCACCAGTGGAAGCCTTTGTTCAACGGTAAGGACCTCAGCGGCTGGCATGCCCTTCCCGGAGGCAAGTGGGAGGTCGTCGATGGGGCCATCCGCGGAACCAGCGAAGCCAGTGAACCGCGGCACGGCCTGCTGGTTTCCAACCAAACCTATGACGACTTCACCGTTCGCGCCTCCTTCAAGGTGACCCGAGGAGATAGTGGGTTTTATTTTCGCTCTGAGAAATCAGGAGATGGAGTCGGGGTGCATGGATTTCAAGTAGAAGTGGATACCTCCTATGAAACAGGAGGCCTTTACGAAACCGGGGGTCGTGCGTGGGTGGTCGAGCATCCAGCCGATAAAAAGACGTCATGGTATCGGAAGGGAGAGTGGAACCAACTCACCGTATCAGCCCACGGCCAGCGCGTCACCGTTCATGTCAATGGGCAACAGACCGCTTCCCTTCCAAAGGATTCAGGTCGTCTTTCCGGGCATTTGGCACTTCAGCTCCATGGGGGTCAGGATATGTGGGTAGAATATCGCGATATCGAAATCCTCTCCAAACCCTGAGGCTCTTTGACTTTATGCTCCACTCCATCTAAGTTGCGGCGTTATGGATCATCTGCATGCTCCTTGGCGCATTGACTACATTCTGGCACCCAAACAGCCCAAAAGTGATGCATCCCTTTTCACTCGCATCGCTGAGTCATCCGAAGACGAAGCCCATTTGGTCGTCTATCGGGGTAAGTCGACGTATGTCCTTCTCAATCGCTATCCATACAGTGGAGGCCATTTGATGGTCGTACCTTACCGACAAGTCGCTTCGCTGGACGCCTTGGCGCAGGAGGAGCGCTCTGAACTCATGGAAACCACAAATCGGACGATCAACATACTGAAAGAAGTCATGGCACCTCAGGGCTTCAATGTTGGCATGAACCTGGGATCCGTCGCCGGTGCGGGCATCGAGGAACACCTCCACATGCACATCGTGCCTCGCTGGGGGGGAGACACCAATTTCATGCCGGTGATTGGTTCCACAGCTGTCTTACCCCAGGCTCTCGAATCCCTGGCTGCACAAATCAGAGAGGCTTTTGATGCTCTTGACTAGCGTCTCTTTGGCCACCTCCGTAGAAGTTTTTCACGAAATCAGGCACCTAACTTGATCCATCACCCATTTATGGTTACCGAGACCCTTCACTACGAAAGCGCTCACCAAGCTCAGCTCCTTTTCGCCAACGATGATCGAAACCTCAAGCACCTGGAAAACGAACTCGGCGTTCGAGCTGTCAGCAGGGACGGCTGGATCAAGCTGGAGGGAGAGGCCGAAAAGGTCCACTCGGCCAAAGAGCTTTTCCTAACACTCGAGCAGGCCCTCAAGGGTGGCAGCCCGATTCGGGTCAGAGAATTCAATCAATCTCTGGAAGTGATTAAACAACATGGGACCGGGGCCTTGAAAACGCTCTATGACGAGCGTATCCAGACTTCCAACCGCAAGCCTCCGATCCATCCCAAGACCGCGGGGCAGAAGAAATATATCGAAGCCATACGCAAACACGATGTCACCTTCGGAATAGGTCCAGCTGGTACGGGCAAGACTTATTTGGCCATGGCGATGGCCGCCCAGGCCCTGAAGGCTGGATCGGTCAATCGTATCATACTCACCCGACCCGCTGTCGAAGCTGGGGAGGCCCTTGGCTTTCTTCCCGGGGATCTCTACGAGAAGCTCGATCCCTATTTGCGACCCCTTCAGGATGCCCTCCATGACATGCTACCACCTGAAGAAATCGAAAAATATCGCGATCGGGGTATCATTGAAATTGCTCCACTGGCTTACATGCGTGGACGGACACTCAATTACGCCTTCATCGTTTTGGACGAAGCCCAGAACGCGACGACCGAACAAATGTTCATGTTTCTCACTCGGCTGGGCATGAATTCTCGGGCGGTCATCACCGGCGACCCCACCCAAATCGATCTCCCCAAGCACAGGCCCTCCGGGCTATTGGAGGCGAAAAAAGCGCTCCAGGGTATCGAGGATATTTCCATTGTGGAATTCGAGCGCAAGGATGTGATTCGGCATCGCCTGGTGCAGAAAATCGTCGCAGCATATGAAACGCATCGTCAAAAGCAAGAAGCCTGATTTCGTTTCAAAAACTGTCCTCTTTCAAGGACTCTCCCAATCAGCAGGTCATGGTCAAGCATTCCAAGCAGCATTGCGTTGAAGTGCGCAATCGGCAAAAAAAATGGCCTATGGACCGGTCTCAAGTTCACGCGATCAGCCTGTGGGTCGCTGGGAGTCTGTTCAAGGATCGAGACATGGATCTTTCGGTACAATTTCTTTCCTCTGCACGCATGGCAGAGATCAACCAATCGTTTCTGGGACACGAAGGCCCCACCGATGTCATCACCTTTGACTTGAGTGAGGAGGCACCGGAAGACACCCTGGTCGGTGAGATTCTCATTTGTCCCGATGTGGCCATGGCTTTCAGCCAGTCATTCGGTACCCACTGGTATGAAGAATGCATGCGCTACCTGATACATGGTCTGCTTCACCTGGCTGGGTTCGATGACCTCGAACCGGAACCCAGGCGACTCATGAAGCGCCACGAACATCGATGGGTGCGCCGGATGCATGAGCACTTTTCACTTCCGAAGAACCCTCCTTCAGCCAAAGCTCGGAGGAGGACTTCTTTTCCATCCAAATAGCCCTTCATGGAACAAACCCTGGGCATTGTCATCCGATGGTTTCGCTATTCCGATTCGAGCCTCATCGTGCATTGGGTCACTCAAGATCATGGGCGGCTCAACACCATGGCACGTGGGGCCTTGAGGGCCAAATCCAGTTTCAAAGGTAAGCTCGATTTATTCAACCAGTGCCAATTGTCCTTCAAGCGAAGTCGTCAATCCACCCTGCATACCCTGCATGAAGTTCAGCTTCAAAAGCATCATTCGGCACTCAGTCGACAACTGAGCCGTTTCGAGCAGGCGTGTTACGCCTCACAACTCATCAGCCAATGTATCGAGGAAGACACTCCCGTTGAGGGGCTTTTCGAACTTTTTGATGCCTACCTGATGGGGATGCAGGTAGCCCAGACCGAGAGTTGCCTTCAAACCCTCTGCTTTGAGTGTCACTTGCTAGATCTGCTGGGATCCCTCCCGCCATCCACCCATCCGAGCCTGCCTTCTTCGGTCAGGGATATCGTCCTTGATTGGATGCAAAACCCATCCAGGAGTCTTTCGACCGGTTGCAAAGCATTGGAGCCTCCCTTACTTCGAAAACTGGCTGATTACCTGGGGCATCAATGGATTGCGTATCTGGGTCGCCCACCCAAAAAACGCCTCAAGTGGATCCCGTAGAGACCGTTTTCAGGATGGCAAGGCCCGTTCACAATACCTGATCGCATACCTGAATGCCATGGCGCAAGGACTGCATGGGATCCTTCCAGGTGGGAATGAATTCGTGAGCCACATAGCCCTGATAGCCGGTACGCAGTATTTCCCTGATGATGGCCGGATAGTGAATCTCCTGCTGATCATCCAACTCCCCTCTTCCTGGATTGCCTGCTGTATGATAGTGGCCAATGAAGGGATGGTAACGCCGAATGCGTCGTATCACGTCTCCGTGCATGACCGAGACGTGATAGATATCAAAAAGCAACTTGAAATAGGGTGACCCCACTCTCTCGATGAGTTTCACACAGAAGTCGACATTATCCCCGAAATAGCCCGGATGACCTTTCATGGGATGGGATCCATCGCGTGAGTTGAGATGCTCCAGCACCAAAGTGACCCGATGCTTCTCCGCGTGAGGCAACACCTTTTTCCATGTCTCGACACACAACTTGGCAGCTTGTTCATCATCCATTCCCTCAAAGCGCATGCCTGTGAATGTAATGACCTTATCGGCCCCTACTGAAACCGCCAGGTCGATGGCTCGAATCAGCCCTTGGACGACTGGCTCGGTGTAGGCGGGGTTGCATGGCCCTTCCCTGAAACCATGCCCTCCGGAGACGAGAGAAATCTGGAGCCCTAATTGCCTGATATCCTTGTAGGCAGAGGCCGGGACGCCTTCCATGGCCACCAAACCCATGGCTTTCCCATGCCTCGCCAATTCCAGAGGAGACATCGGATTGAAACACCAGCCCATGACCGAATGGCGGACAGGCCCTTGTGCCACATAATCCGGCTGAAGTTCCGATTGCGCGAGCTGAGCCATCAGGGAGGGTGCTATACCTAAACCCATGGCAGCCGAGGGAACTTGCTTGATGAAATGCCTTCGGGAAATGTTCATGGTGAATGCTGGAAGATTAGGACAGCCCGGGACACCTCACCAGCTCAAAGACACTCAGGATGCTTCCTTCTGAGAAGACCCGGCAACGGCTTGTTCGAAGACCTTCAGTCGTGGAAAAGCACTACAGCTTTGATCAATCCCGGGAAGGTCTCTGAGCAACTGTGCTCGAGTAGGAACCTCTCCCCAGGCTGTCACCATGAAGGCTTCACGCGCTCGATGGTCCGAGCAGGCAAGTTCCCGATTTTGTCGAATGAAGCGATCCCTCAACTCGCCTTTCCAAGCTTCGAAATTTCTTGGTGTTTTCATTTGATGACGCCCCACCCAAGGCAGCCACTCGAGTATCTGGCTTTGATGGCACCAGGTCATTTGGGCAATGGCTTCAAACCCCTCCTCCACATCGACCAGGAAATCGGGATGATTGGAACCCGCCATGTATCCATCATAAGTGTTCAAAATCACTGGAACCTTGCAAGGCATCGCGGGTCCTTCCATGGCAGGATATTCTTCCACAAACGCATGGGGAACATTGATCATGTAGGCCACTTTCCGAACCGCCTCAGCCACCGCTATGTGGTCCACATGGACTCCTGCGAAAGGATCGGAAGGCACAGGCGGGCAGAAAAGATAATCGGGCTCGAAATCCCTGATCGCTTTCCACAGGGCAGCCAGGAGGTCGCGAGTGACAAGCAAGCATGCTTCACGAGGAATCGTACCGTCCGGCAGGTACAAGGATTGAAATTCATACTTTCCGATGCGCGCCGATGCACGCTGTTCCGCCATCCTCACTTGAGTGGTTTTTCCCGGGTCATGCACATGGTGACCCGCTCGACCGTCGGTGCAAACAAGAACCCTGGCATTCAAATCATCACCGAGTTTTTGCCGCCAAAGTTCAAACAAACCGGATGCCGTAAACTCATAATCGTCGAAGTGAGCATGAACAAAGAGAATCCTCATGGCTGCTGATGATGATTATTTATGCACTGTTGTCGATCTTCGATCCATTGGATGATGGCTATTGTCTCGGGCTGAACCCCGAAAATCCGTTTTGGATATTGACCTAGAAATTGAGTAAAAATAAGGTAATCTTTCAAGACGGCCCTATCAATCAACCACACGGAATGCCCAAGATTTACGACAACATTGTTCAGACCATCGGTCACACTCCTCTGGTCAGACTCAATCGAGTGACCGAAGGGGCTCAGGCGACTGTGCTACTGAAATGCGAATTTTTCAATCCGTTGGGGAGTGTCAAGGATCGTATCGGAATGGCCATGATTGAGGATGCAGAAAACCGAGGCATCCTCACTTCAGAGACCATCATCATTGAACCCACCAGCGGCAATACAGGGATCGCACTAGCCTTTGTCGCGGCAGCCAAGGGATACAAGCTGATCCTGACCATGCCGGAAACCATGTCGCATGAGCGAAGGACTCTGCTTGCATTGTTGGGCGCGGAATTGGTACTGACCCCCGGATCACTCGGAATGAAAGGGGCCATCGACAAGGCCCAAGAATTGGCTACCCAGACACCCAATGCCTGGATTCCCCAGCAATTTGAGAACCCATCCAATCCGGAGATCCATCGCCAAACCACAGCTCAGGAGCTATGGGACGACACGGATGGTGCCATCGATATTTTAGTAGCCGGGGTGGGTACGGGAGGGACCATTACCGGTTGCTGCGAAGTCATTCGGTCAAAGAAGCCTGATTTCCAAGCCATTGCTGTCGAACCCAGCGATTCTCCAGTCATCAGCCAAACCCTCCAGGGCGAAGCTTTGACACCAGGCCCCCACAAGATTCAGGGAACAGGCGCTGGGTTTATTCCACACAACCTTCATCTCGAGGATGCCCAGAGTCAGCCGCAGATCCAGGAGTGCATTCGAGTCAGTAACGAGGATGCCTTCACCATGGCTCGTCGCTTGGCGAAGGAAGAAGGTCTACTGGTCGGCATCAGTACCGGCGCCAACGTGATGGCTGCCCTTGAGGTGGCCAAACGCACTGAAAACAAGGGTAAAACCATCGTCACGATTGCCTGCTCAACGGGCGAGAGGTACTTGAGTACTCCCCTTGCTGCAGAAGCACGTGCTGAGGTCGATGCTTGAGCACTGAGCGAGCAGCCCCCTTCTCAAAAAATGACGTGGGGGAAAGCGCGACCTTCTACCGCCTGCCAGACCTTGAAGAGTCCATTTTTCCTCGTCCAGGAGTTTTAACCTCGGTCATGATCCGCTGCCGACTCATCCATGGCAAAAGATTCCTCAGGAGCTCGAACCAGGCGGTGCCTGGCATAGGCAGCAAAGTAAACGATGCCAATGACAAACCACAATAGTGCCCCGACAACTGCCGCACGGTAATCAGCGTTGAGAAAAAGGGCGCCCAAGGTAATCAGGGATAGCACCATGGCGATCATGGCCCCAAGACGCCCGGCTGGACTGATGTAAGGTCGTTTCATAGCAGGGAACCGCCGGCGCAACCTGAGATAGGAAATCATCTGCATGACATACGCAATCACGGCTCCAAAGACAGCCATATTTAACAAAGCTGCTCCGACCGCACTGCTGGGCGATGCAAAATGAATGACCAAGGCTACCCCATAGCCCATCACTCCTCCTGCTACCAGTGCCACATGCGGTGTCTGTCGTTTGGGAGCTGTCAATGAGAGGATCGATGGGAAGTAACCCGCGCGCGAGAGCGAGTAGATCTGCCGGCCGTAGGCATAAATGATCGAATGAAAGCTGGCTACCAGGCCAGCCACCGCCACCAAGGCAAGTAGCTTGGTCCCCATACCGCTACCAAAAATGGTTTTGAACCCGTCAAAGAGTGGCTCATCACTCGACCCGATCCCTTGAGAACCCGGAGCGATACCTGCATTCAAGATCAAGGTCGCAAACGCGCATACAATCAACGTCATGAGACCACTGACCATGCCTTTGGGTAAATCTTTCTGAGGGTGTTTGGATTCTTCTGCTGCCAAGGGAAGTTGCTCGATAGCCAGGTAAAACCATACGGCAAAAGGCAAAGCCGATAAGATGCCGCCCCATCCTGTAGGAAAGAAGCGCGAACCGCCTTTCTCGGGTTCGATATTCAAAGCCTGCTGCCAATCGAAATGTGGCAGCGCTCCCAGATAAAACACTAGGAGAATTCCCAACGCTATCAGGGTAATCCAAACGGAGAATCGGAAGGATATTTCAACGCCCCAGATATTGAGCCCTACAAACAGGGCATAGGCCACCAGCCACCAGAGTGGTTCCCACGCGTCAGGGGTTTCAAAAATGGCCCCCAAATACCCCCCAATACCGACCACAATGACTGCTGGCGTCAGGATGTACTCCATGTTTTCTGCCAAGCCGGTCAGATAACCACCCCATGGGCCCATCGCCGTCCTGGCAAAGGAATAAGCCCCACCGGTGTGCGGCATGGCAGCAGCCATCTCAGCAATACTGAAACACAATCCGACATACATCAACGTGATGCACAGGGTTGCTACCAGCAAGCCGCCAAAGCCACCCGCAGTCAGGCCATAGTTCCAACCAAAAAAATCGCCGGAAATCACTGCGCCAACGCCGAGAGCCCAGAGATGAAAAACCCCGGCAAAACGCTTGAGTTGCCTTTTTTGAAAATAGTCATCTTCCACTTCCCGGTAAGAGACTTTCGGTCCTTGAGAATGCCCGGGATCACTCATGGATGTGCTCTCCCTGGAGACCTCTCCTGATTCAATGCCTGCTCGGCGGCTCGATAAACCTCCTGGAGGGGAACGCCTTCCTTGAGAGCTGCCTTCTCACAGGAATCAAACTCCGGGGTGCATCGAACGCATTGCCCGTCCAAATACCCCTCCTTGGTGGCGATCGGACCATAGACAGTGCGTATTTGCCCCGCCTTTCGTTGCAACTTTTTGCGATCCCAAAGGGTACTGCGAACCCCAAAGGCTGAAGTATGAAGCAGGATCAGACGTCGCATGGCATCGGCCTGCTCGGAGGCTACGAGAACATTGAGCAATACACCGGGACGGTGTTTTTTCATTTGGATGGGAGCGTAGAAAACATCCAAAGCCTCGTGCTGAAAAGCAAGATCCATGAAGTGACCCAACACCTCCGGGTGACAGTCATCCAGATTGGTCTGAAGAAGAAGGACCTGGTCAGATTCCCACTCGTCATCCTGGGACGCATCAGATGCCTGACCGAGCACCGCTCGCAGCACATTGGGACGGCCCGGAATATCGCGCCCACCCAGCCCATAGCCCACTTTTTCAGCGACCAAGCCCTTCATCAGACCAAAGGATTGCGAGAACTCTGCCAAAAGGGCCGCACCCGTCGGAGTCACCAGTTCGTATGGAAGGTCACACTGGGTGAGGGCAATGCCAGCTTCACCCAGTATGGAAAGCGTTGCCATGGTAGGCACCGGAAATTTACCGTGAGCGCAGTGAACAAACCCAGTCCCTTCGACGACAACCGAAGCTCGCACCTGAGGTTTTCCCATGGACTCCAGCGCAATGCAGGCACCCAGAATGTCCACGATCGAATCCACGGCGCCTACTTCGTGGAAATGCACTTCATCGGGAGGTAACCCGTGAACCTTGCCCTCAGCCACAGCAATGCGATGAAAAACGGATTCAGCTTTCTCTTGNACCCAGGGAGACAGCGCACTCGATCGAATCAATTCCTTGATCTGGGCAAAATCTCGCGCGTGCTCCGTATCGTGCCCATGGTCTTCCATGCCACCGTGGCTGTGCGAANGGCCACNGTGNCTNTGCGAATGNCCNCNNTGNCTNTGCGAATGACCCCCGTGAGAAGAAACATTCTGATCAGGGGGGTTTTGGGGTGCGTTCAACAAGACATCAAACTTCACTCCCTCCACACTGGAGCGGCTGGAACGATGAATCCTCAACTCGTAGTCACCCACATCAAGCAAGGCAAGNTGCTCGCGCAAGTACGATTTATCCAGGCCTAGATCAAGCATGGCACCCAAGAACATGTCACCACTGATTCCACTAAAAAGATCCAGGTATAGTGTCTTCATGAACTTTTATGCTCGGTATGGATCATTCGAAGGATCTGGCTGGCGGCGTAGGCCGCCCCAAACCCATTGTCAATGTTCACAACGGTCACTCCACTCCCACAACTGGTCAGCATGCCCAATAAAGCCGCTACCCCTCCAAAACTGGCTCCATATCCCACGCTGGTTGGAACGGCGATGACTGGCTGTGAAACCAAACCTGCCACCACACTTGGAAGAGCCCCTTCCATGCCGGCGACCACAATAATGACCTCAACGCTCTGCAAACGATCCATGGAAGCCAACAAACGGTGCAGCCCCGCCACTCCGACATCATAAAGCCGATCCACCTGATGTCCCATGACGGTGGCGGTAAGAGCTGCTTCTTCAGCAACTACCAAGTCACTGGTTCCAGCAGAGACCACACAAACACGCCCTTTGGGAGCCGGTTGCTTGGGCCCCTTCCACATCAGACAATGAGNACCTTCCTCGTATATCAAGTCAGGGCACAAGGCCTGCACCTCATCAGCCGCTTGAGCGTTTACGCGGGTCACCAACACGGCATGCGATTGATGGGAGAGTTTGCTGACAATGGCAGCGATTTGCTCAGGCGTCTTTCCTTCGCCAAAAACCACCTCTGGAAAACCTTTACGTAGGGCTCGATGGGTATCGATTTTGGCAAAACCCAATTCCTCAAAAGGAGCTCTTTGAAACTGCTTGAGCAGCTCCTCCTGCGAGAGATCCCCGTCCTTGTAGGCCTTTAAATAACGGCCAGCCTCATCAGGAGTCATTCGGAGACCATGCCACGCCCCATGGGGAAGGTCACGTGGAAAGTCCCAAAACCCANCCAAGGTGGGAGGGCAGAAGACGGAAGAAAGCGTTAATGAACTTCAAGGATGTGATCCATGAGGCTGGGAAGCTGGGAAAGCACCCCTGACCGATCGGCAATCAACGTCGCCCCCGCCAGGCGCGCAGACTCTTCAAGACCATCGCCAAGATTGGCATAAGCAAGTATGGGGAGGTGTTGGGTCTGTAGGTCCTCCTTGATGGTGNGGATGGCTTCCAAATGCTGGTCCACATCGGGTTCCAAATCGCACACCATGGCCATGGGAGATAGTTCCCTCACCTGGTCTGCCAAGCTAGATGATGGGGAGGCACTCTTGACACGGAATCCCAGTTCCTCCAGTCGGTGAACCAAGCGGCTCCCAGGCATCAGGTTCTGGTAATGAATGAGCACCAAAGGCGAGTTCATACAAGAACCAACTTACTGGCAGATGCGCATGATTTCAAATCGTTTTGCCCGACCCTTGCGCTGTGCGGGAAAC
>NYYT01000098.1 GCA_002686885.1 Pedosphaera sp. | reverse complement strand
GCCTGGAAAAAAAGAAATCATCAACTCACNCACGGCGTCGTGTTGCACGAAGGCATCCTACCCGGGCTCAGTGAGTGGTCTAAAAAGTGGAANATTCCCATGCCAGAACCTCTTCACTGAACACGGAGAACCTCGCTCAGCGAACCTGCTCTACCAGACTTCTACAGGCCCTTTGGGCACGGGTATGTGTTCCCTGCGGGCCACGGCTGGCTGATCTTCCATGAACGTGGGTAGCAGGGCTTCAGGCTGATATTGTGGCTTNAGCAAGCCGTCNTCATCCAGAAACTGAGAGCGCCAGCGCACATAATCCGAAAGAACATCCTCGAATTCAGAAAGGTTTTTCAGGTGGACAATCCGTTTGTTGAAATGATTGGCAGGTCCAAATCGCTTGGCATACCAAGGACCTACCTTCCGAAACATCATGCATGCCTTGGCCTCNCCAAAAACTTCCACCATCCGCCTCAGGTGGCGTTGCATGACGCGAAGTCGCTCTTCGAAGCTTGGCTCCGGTGGTAGCATCCCAGTCGCCAAAAAGGACTGGGTGTGCTGAAAGATCCAGGGATTGTAAAAGGCACCACGGCCCACGGAAACACCGTGGCATCCGGTCCGCTCCATCATGTGTCGGGCAGATTGGGGCGTGGTCACATCTCCATTGCCAATGATCGGGATCTTCTTGACGGCCCGCACCACCTTGGCAATCCCCTTCAGATTGACGACTCCACTGAACCCTTGCTCCCGGGTTCTTCCGTGCACAAAAACAGCGGCAATCCCAGCATCCTCAAGCGCCTGAGCCAAATTTGGAGCAGTGATATTTCGTTCATCCCAGCCCAGACGCATTTTGGCAGTCACCGGAATACGCAGGGCGTCCACCATGGTTTGCACCAGTGCGGCAGTTTTTTGCCATTCAGTCATCATGGCCGACCCCCCACCCACTTTGACAACCTTGCGCACCGGACACCCCATGTTGATATCAATCGAGGCAATGCCCCGTTCCTGAAGCATAAGGGCTGCATCACGCATCTCCTCGGCCACCGCACCAAAAAGCTGCACTGAAAGTGGACGGTCCTCAGGGCAGGTTTCGACAAGTTTGAGAGCCTTGGGATTGTTTTCCAGCAGTGAACGGGCGTTGACCAAATCGGTCGTTGCCAGATCCAGCCCCCCAAGTTCCCGAACCGTCAACCGGAAAGGAAGATTGGTGTATCCAGCCAGAGGAGAAAGAAACAAATTGGATTCGAGTGAAAGAGCTCCCAACTGCATCAGAGGGGTATCATAGGAAGGATCGGTTGGAGACATCAAGCGCGGGTCGGCTTTGAAGCATGGGCATGAAAAACCCCCGAACCGCTCTTTGGTGCAGTTCAGGGGTTCCAATCAGAAAACTTCGAATGTTAGAACCGATCGGTTCTTGGATCAGTTGTTTGGGTTAGGGTCTGTCGCCGGGACCGCTGGTTCAACAGTCAGCTCNGTTTGACCCGCATTGCCTGCAGGNGCCTCACTGAGCTCAGGCTGAGCAGCCGCTTCAGTAGCANCTGANTCCNCCGCGCCTTCGGCGGAAACTTCAGGAGCAGCGCTGGTCTCGCTGGAGGGTTCGGTCGCGCTGGCTGCATCGGTCGCGGATGGAGCGGCAGGCGCAACAGGCTCTTCCAAGGTGGTGGTTTCGCCAATCGTTTGAGACCCTGCAGCCTCCTGCAACAATCGCTCGCTTTCATTCGCCTTGGAGGAATTGAGCATATAAAGCAAAAGGGCGACTCCCAGAAAGCCAAAGGAACAGTTGCGGGTAAACTTGGAAAGCGGCGTTCCCGCTCCAGCCCCAAAGACAGCCTCGGCAGCGCCCGCCCCAAATGCCAATCCGGCACCTGCCTCCTTTTTGGGCAGTTGAACCAGAATCAGCAAAATAAGCAACAGGCACAATGCCCAGAGGGCAAAGGTCAATAATCCAATGAAAAGACTAATCATGCGACTAAGATGTGGTTCATTTCAACCACGGACCGNGCACTTTGCCAAAGCCTTCANCGGCTGGCAACCCTCAATTTAGATACTNTTGAGAATGATTTCAGAGAAACTTTTGGCATCGAGGGANGCACCNCCNACCAAAGCTCCATCGATATCNGGNTGACTCATGAGCTCGCGNGCGTTGCCAGGTTTGACACTNCCGCCGTATTGAATACGCACCTGACGGGCGACTTCATCCCCATGAAGGTCGCTGAGCACCCCACGAATAAAGTGGTGTACCTCTTGAGCTTGCTCGGAAGAAGCGGTCTTGCCGGTCCCAATTGCCCAGACGGGTTCGTAGGCGATAATGGTTTCGAGCATTTGGCTGGAGGTGAGCCCTGCCAGACTCCCCTTGACTTGACTTCCCACGACATCATTGGTCACTCCGGAATCCCGCTGCTCCAAGGTCTCCCCCACACAGACAATGGGTTTGATAGAAGCCGCATGCGCAGCCAGAGCCTTCTTTGAAATGAGCGAGTCGGTTTCCTCCTGGTATTGACGCCGCTCGGAATGCCCAAGAATGACATAGCGAACCAGGAATTCCTTGAGCATCTCTGCCGCAATCTCTCCAGTATGGGCCCCCGCTGCCTGCTCGCTCATGTTCTGCGCCCCCAGGCGTATATTGGTCTCGATGACTTTTTTAGAGACCTCTCCCAAAGCCGTAAAGGCAGGGCAGATCACCACATCCACTTCCTTGACCTGCTGCACTTCCCGGACCAAGTCCTGGACCAGGTCCAGGGCCTCAGCCACCGTCTTGTTCATCTTCCAGTTGCCGGCAATGATAAGCCTTCGATCTTTTTCCATAAAATTGATTGAGTCGGTTTCGGTGTATTCAGAATGAGACGAACCCATTACCGGTTCCCCAGAGCGGCGACACCCGGTAGCTCCTTACCTTCCAGGAACTCAAGGCTGGCCCCTCCGCCGGTACTCATGAAGGTCACTTGATCCCCCAAACCGGACTGGTTGAGGGCCTTCACACTGTCTCCACCTCCGATGATGCTCTTGGCACCACCTTGAGAGGTGGCCTTGGCCACTGCATCGGCTACAGCGAACGTGCCCTGAGAGAAACGCGGGTCTTCAAAAATCCCCATGGGCCCATTCCAGAGTATGGTCTTGGCCTGAGCGATCTTTGCAGCATAAGCCTGCGCGGTCTCTTGGCCAATATCCACGCCTTCCTCTTCATCCGGAATATCCGGCTGGGTATTGTGACGGGGATTTTCAAAAGCGATGATGGGCTTGCCCTTCTTGTTGAGCTGGTCGGTGACGACCGGGGTCACCACGGTGTTGTCGGTGGGCAAGATAAGTTCAACCCCAAGCGAAGCGGCCTTGTCCATGGCCGCCCGAGCGACTTCCACCTTTTCAGGCTCGACCAGCGATTTCCCCACCTTGAGCCCCTTGGCTAACTTGAAGGTGTAGGCCATGGCGCCCCCGATCAGCAGGCTGTCAGCCTTTTCGAGCAAACGATCAATGACCGCTATTTTATCTGAAACCTTGGCCCCACCGAGGATGACAACGAACGGACGCTGGGGAGATTCTAGTTCCTCGCCCAAAAATTGTAACTCACGCTCCATGAGCAAGCCCGCGGCGCAGGCGCCTCCTTTTTCGGAAACCACTCGCGCGATTCCTTCGGTGGAGGCATGAGCCCGATGGGCAGCTCCAAACGCGTCGTTGACGTACACATCAGCGTTGGCCGCCAACTGAGCGGCAAAAGCGGGATCATTCGCCTCCTCCTGAGCATGAAAGCGGACATTCTCCAGGAGTAAAATATCTCCTGGCTTGAGGGCGGCAGCCGTTTGGTCAACAGCCTCTCCAACACAATCATCGACAAAGGCTACGGGCCTTCCCAGCAAGTCACTCAGCCGCTGGGCCACCGGCCTCAGGGACAGGGTGTCCTCACGCTGCCCCTTGGGCCTTCCCAAGTGGGCGGCCAGAAGGATTTTTGCCCCTTTTTCGACCAGAAAGTCCAATGTAGGCAGGGTAGCGCGGATGCGGGTGTCATCGTTGATGACCATGCTGCCATCCTTCTCTTCCATGGGCACATTGTAGTCGACGCGGACGAAAACCCGCTTCCCATGAAGCTCGATATCTTTAATGGTTAACTTTGCCATGATCCCAAATAGAGCCGACGAACATATCAAAGCCGTGAAGAGCGTCAAAGGGATTCAGCACATTTTTACGGTGCACAATGGAGTCTGATCCAAGGCGATTCTGCATTCTACCAACCCGATGCGGCTCTCTGGAGCCGATCAAGAACCCCATCCCAAGCCTCTTTCGAGGGTGGCTCTTCCACCAAAATACTTTGTGGACGCAGCTGGTCGCATTGAAAAAGCTCCGCATAAAGTGCTCTCGCGTAAGCTTCTGGATCATTCGGAATGACGGAGACCCTCATAAACGGTGGAGAAGAAGGAAACCTTTCATGGCAAAGGACACAGGTCTTGGCCGGATCCAAGCCCTCGTGCTCCATCCGACCCAGCAAGGAGGGTTCATCTTCCCAGCGGCAGACCCGAAGGCTTGCCTCTGGGGCATAATGCTGCCGATGCTGCCCGGGACTCCTTTGCGCCAGACCCTCGTCCGGATCCATGACCCCGGATGCCATTTGGATGGAAGGCACCAAAGCCGAGAGCACTCCTCGATGAATCACACCGGGTCGCAAGATGGTGGGGATGGAGCCT
This sequence comes from Pedosphaera sp., assembly GCA_002686885.1. Classification (GTDB taxonomy): domain Bacteria; phylum Verrucomicrobiota; class Verrucomicrobiia; order Limisphaerales; family AAA164-E04; genus UBA7971. The sequence continues at coordinate 2,432 of NYYT01000098.1, read as the reverse complement.
GTCAGATCCACTACGGTCGATTCAATGCCGACAGAACAGGATCCACCGTCGACAATCAGGGGAATCTTCCCCTGGAGCTGGGCACATACTTGCTCGGTAGAGGTTGGGGAGAGTCGGTTGGAGAGATTGGCACTGGGCGCTGCCAAAGGCCCTTGGAAACGCTGGATGACAGCCTGCATCAAAGGGTGGGAAGGCCATCTTAGAGCCACTGAGTTCAAGCCAGCCGTGACCTCATCTGGAATGATCGGTTTTTTGGGCACTACCAAGGTCAAAGGACCGGGCCAGAAGTGCTTCGCCAGAAGCGCGGCAATCGAACACCAACTGGCCGCACAGGTTTCCAACATCCCCTCGTCGGCAACATGCACGATCAATGGATTGGTAGAGGGGCGTCCCTTGGCTTCAAATATCCGAGCCACCGCCTTTCTGTCTAGGGCGTCCGCAGCCAACCCATAGACCGTCTCACTTGGGAGGGCAACCACTTGTCCAGCCGTGAGGAAATCAACGGCATCCACTAGGGCCTGTTCCCAGGAAGCAGCATCAGAAGTGTTGGCAATCGAAGTGTGCACAATCATCGGGAAGGATGCCTCATCAACCCATAGAACTCTCGGGAGGACCACCCTTCCCGGCGAAGATTGAAGGAAGCTTGAAGCCACATCAAGCCTGATTGGCAATCGGCAAGCCCCTAGACAATCCAGGCATTGCTGGAGTGATGCAGCTCGCTGACCGGTATAGGTACCTCATCGGATTCGCCATGAAAAAGATGGTAGTAGAATTGACCGTCGCTATCAGGGTCCCAAGGGGTCACGTAAGAATCTTCCTCCTGTTGCAGCAGAAAATGACAACAGGTAGTGGCGCGAAGGGTCCATTGCTTGGTCCGAGGATGCTGTCGCACATCCCACCGGTTGAGCAGATCCAAAAAGGCATCAGACTCGCTCCGATCTGCCAGGTATTTCACAAACATATTCTGCGCAGACAAATCGTAGCGCACATCCGGAGAGATGAGGTCTCTGAGCATTTCCTGAAGATGCTCAACGCTTGCTAATCGGTGATGACGCTTGATCGTGGCATGAGCCATCGGAGCAGCCATCCACTGAAAGCGCTCCTCCAGATGCTGGGCAATCACATCTTGCCCCGTGCCCACGAGCATTTCCTTCTGGGCAGCTTCCTCAAGACCTTCCCAGTCGTCCACCACCTGTGCAAGATAGCCTTCCAACCCATACCAAAAGTCGCCAAACAAGAGGGATCGCTCCTCAAGCTGGTGACTGAGAAGCGGTAACTTGGATTCGAGATGCGGGTATTGATGCCAAAGGTCCCGTATGCGAGTGTCGCGGCGAGTCACCAGCGCGCTGTCCTCCAAAATTGCATGGGCTGTCTCAGCATCGATGTGAAGGCGCGATTGCCCACTGAGCCATTCAAAGAGCCCGACCCCCAAAGCATAATTCACGGAGGCATCCTCCAGCGATTCCTCACTCTGGAGAATCATGGTATCGATCGGAAGTTCTGAATAATCCACCGATGCCATGTAGGTCAGCGCCTTGGCAGGCCCATCGATACCGCTGACCCAACAACCCCCCAAATGGTTGAGTTTCAGGGGCCCTGAGGATGCATGGATCACATCGGTAGGACGCAAACGGATCAGCAAAAGACCATCGCGTTTGAGTTGAAGAGCCAATCCTACCAATTCATGAGCGGTTTGGCGAAAATGGCAGGCCGTTTCATGGGTCCAGGGTTTTCGATTCAGGGTCTCCAACCACTGAGTCAAGTCTTGGCCGCGCATCGTTGACTGAGCCATGTAGGCAAAGGCCTCCTTACCATCCACCGACGCACCCAGGAAGTGCGGAAGCTGAGGCACCAAGGCGGGAAAGGCGTACGCTTGCTGATAGGCCTTTATTTCAGCCTGATAACAAGTATAGGGCCCCAGGCTCACCTCCCCCTCAACTCCGCAGGCGAGGTCAAAGACCTTGATCTGCACATCTTCCCGATCCGAGTGGTGGACGGAGATATCGTCTTCCTGACGCACCAGACCGCCGATATGAACGGACCCAAGTTCTTCTATGGGTACAGATAGACCGGCAAAACGGGCGACACCACGACTTGCTTTGTTTGGAGCAGCCATAGGCCTGATCAAGGGAATAAAGAATGTTTAACATTCTTGCGGTGGTCTTGCCAATCCCAAAAAGCGCCCATCCAATTGAATCACCCAAGGACCAAGGACAACAAAGCGATGGATACCAAGTGCAACGGTTCTAGTTTGTTCTTGCAGGCTGCCCCCGGGTCTCCTAGATAGATCAATGCTTACGGACAAAGTTCTTGTCCGCAGCGCCCTCATGGGATTGTGCCAATGTAGCTCAGTTGGTAGAGCAACGGTTTCGTAAACCGTAGGTCACGAGTTCGAATCTCGTCATTGGCTCCACTCCTTCAACGACTTACGA
>NYYT01000097.1 GCA_002686885.1 Pedosphaera sp. | reverse complement strand
ATGAGGTTTTCAAACTTCTGAAGTCGACGATGATATCCAACGTTTCTGATTTTGAAATTCAAAACACAACCACCTGTGAAATTTTCTTCACCCATGGGGCTGTCAACATACGACGAGGCCAACAACCAAAACGAGGGAAGGTTCTTGTGCAACAAAATCCCGATGGTTCTCAAATTGAATACGAAATTGAGGTTTACGGGTGGATCAAATACTGGATCTATTTCATAAGCCTGGCGTGTTTTTGGCTCATCTTCCCACCCATCTTAGGTTACCGGGCTCTATATATTACCCCTCGTCAGTTGATGCGGAATTTGATCAAGGTCGCCACGGAGGGTTCTTAGATATTTGTCTCACGCGCACATGGGCCAAACGGTCAAACGTTGAATAGCGGCTAGAGCGTTCATGCATTGGAAGCTGGTCATTAGATCGTGCGTTCATCGAACTGTTCAGTGGATTCCAGGCAATTGTCCAGAGGAACGATGCCGTTCAGTGGCTGCGCCAGAATTTGCCATTTATCGAAGGGAATTTTGATCAGCAACTCCAACCTTGAATCGAGGTTTTGACGATACAAATCCGACAGGAAAGTGGCTTTATTTCAGTTTTGCATTATGCTTTCTAAAGGCCTTAACTGATATGCCCATGATACGGATCCATTCCATAGGCACCTGGCAATGCCTCGTTGTGTTGGGTTATCTCCTTCTCTCCGGCCTTCAACCTCACGATCGATTCACCTGGGTGCTGGAAGTGTCGTGGGTCGCTGTCGGCCTTGTCATTGTGACTCGGCTTTCCTTACGGGGCACCTCCATCACTCCCTTGCTTGCCTGGCTCCTTACCCTTCATGCCCTGATTTTGATTTACGGAGGTTGGCATACTTATGAACGGGTGCCGCTGGGAGAATGGATGCAATCCACCTTTGGCTGGGAGCGGAATCACTATGATCGCATTGGGCACTTTGCTCAGGGTTTCATCCCTGCGGTGCTGATTCGCGAGGTCTTGCTTCGGCATGAAGTCGTTCACGGGCGCGGGTGGTTGGAGTGGATCGTGTTTGCCGGGTGCATGGCCTTTACCGGTCTATTCGAAATCCTCGAATTTGCTGCAGCGCTCTCTTTTGGTGGCGCCTCGGATGCCTACCTCGGTTCGCAGGGGGACATATGGGACGCGCAGTGGGACATGGTTTACTGTGGCATGGGCACCCTCTTCTCCATCATGATTTTTCGCAAGATGCATCGCAAGCAGCTGGCTTCCATGAAGCCAGTCGATGCTGCCATGTGATCCATCTTCTGCAATCCACATGGCGTTCTCACGTTGGAGGGCTCGTGCCTTTGGCTTGAACCGGAGTTCCCCCACGAAACGAACGCCTGTTTGGCTCAGCGTTGCCTTTGATGCATCAACGAAGTGAGGGCAGCTGCCAGCACAGAAGTTTTTCCCGGTCCTTGATCAGAATGCGATCCTGCCAAAAGAGAGGCGGAGCCCAGGTGGGGTTGGATGAGACTTCATAAGATGCCAGGGTTTCCAGCCCGTGGGTGGTGGGTCGATAAATGCTGAGTTGCCCGCGATCGGAGAGCACCATGAGCATCTCCTCCAGAGCCAGGAAATGCGCGTGCTCACCTTGGCGCGGAGCACCCAACCAGGAAACGGATCCATCCTTGGTCTGGAGGCCAAAGAGTTGTCCTGAGTCGCGATGAGAGAGCCCATAGAGGCTGGAGCCCATCAAGACGGCACTGCTCATGTCCAGAGAAACGCGTCGTTGATGCCAGCGCACTTGAGTGCTCCATTTTCCCTGCTCTAGGATGGGTTGAATGCTCTGGATGCCTCGGTTTTCTCCTCCGACCAAAATCGATTGATGTGCCGCATCCAAAACCGGCGTGGGCATGTTTTGATTCGACCCGCGATGGGGCAAGGGGTAACGCCAGAGCATGGCACCTGTCTGCAGATCCACCCCGATCAAGGCTTCGTGATTCCATTCGACGAGTTGTTTCTTGCCCTGCAATGAAGCGATGATGGGCGAAGCGTAGCATGGCGCATCCGGGCCCAGGCTCCATCGCACTCGACCCGTGTCCGCATCAAAGCACTTGAGGATTCCCTCATCATCGTTGCCAAAACGAACGATGACCGTGTTTTCAGAGGTCACCAATGGAGACTGCGTTGCACCCCAGAAGGGATGCGACTTGCCTTCAAATGCCGGATGCGCGTGCTGCCACAAAAGCTTTCCTGTCTTCCGATCCCAGCTGCTGAGCGTGCCGTGAATGCTGAAGGTGTGAAGCGTGCGATCGGCAAGCACAGGTGTGGATTTCGGGCCCTTGCCATGCCACTCGCCTCCATCACCCATCTTGAAGGGCACTGAGGCCGCACTCCGCCACAGGATTTTTCCAGACGCCAGATCCAGTTTGAGCAACACCTCTTCATCCTGCATCCGAGCGAACTGAAACACACCATCCTGATCGGCAATCGGTGCGCTGTAGCCAGCACCGACCTCAAGCTCCCATGCCAGCTGGAGCTTGGAGGGCCATTGCTCTGGACGCTGAAAGTGGGTAACATGCCCATTGCGATGCGGGCCAAACAACCCCGGCCAGGACTGCGCGACTCCATCGACCATCAGTAGACAACCCAGGAAGAGGAAGAAGATTCGGGCATGCATGATTCAAATGTGACCTGCTCCGATGAAGAGGACAACGCCAAATTACCTGCCCCAGGATGCCTTTCCCGAACCAAAGAGGCGAACCATCGTTGAAGTTCAGACCAATCCTTGCTTCAAAAAGGGCGCCCACCAAGCCATGATCTNGAACCGTCAAACTTTNAACTTTTTGCAAGCATTCTCATGATCCAATGGCGCATGCATCCCGACCNGCTGCGCATCGATGAGCAATGGAAAACGGGCGTCATGCCTGACATCCGCTCGAAGCTCACACATTTTGAGGATCACCCTGAAGTCACCTTTGCCAGGGTGGAAGTCGCCCACATGGACGGCCTGCCCGTGACCTACTCGCGCGAATTCATCTTCGTCAAGAACCACTACCTGGCCACGCGAGAGATCCTGCATTTTGAGGAAGCTTTTCAGGTGCAGGCCGGGCCCATCTGGAACACTCAAAACATTGGCCCTCAAATCGGCGATCACTGGGCCAACACGTTCATGGGNGCTGCAGCAGGAGGCAATGGCACCTATGATGCGCCGCTACCTGCTTCCGATCTTCTGGTGTGGTTTGCGCCACGCGAAGATTGCCAGCTTCAACTAGTCAGTCGGTTCGAAGAAGATCCCCGAACACGGGGTGTCCCCGTGCAACTCCGCTATGCCTGGGAAGGTCATGCTCAGGCCGGTGAGAAGCAGGTATTCACCCAGGTCTATCTGCCGCATCGACCCTACCGAACGATGCCCACCACCACCACCAACCCTCAAGCCAAGNGCACCGCACCCACCTACGCCAATCTCATCGAAGCGACGGCAGGTGCGTCGACCCTCCAAGTGATGCGGGATGACCCGACAGCGACGGTGCTGAACATTCAGGTGAACCCAGAGCGGATGGACCGGCTGGTCTTTCATCCTGACGCAACCCCTCTGGTGATGGATGGAGAGACCTATCACAATGCCTTCCATTGGATTCCTTCCGCAAAAAAGCCCGAGTAAGCTTTAAGGTTGAGGATCCTTAGAGTGCTCATCAATCTTCAGCAAAGACGAGCGACTCTGGCTGAGCGCTGACCCACTCATACCACTCGGTCAAATAACCCCGGAGCATCTTGAGCTGGGGTGCCTTGGCTTCGGTCGCTTGCCCATCCTTGAGAAGACAACGCCCGTATTCATCCCAGATATTTCCGTCCTGATCCTGAAGAGAAAAGGTCGAACCAGATACGCGGGTGAATGTCAGAGTTTGACCCTCTTGCTGGCGTGCATAGGCTCGCACCCCAAAGTCTCCCGATGGCAGCAAGACCACAGGCTGACCGTTGCCATCGATTTGAAGAGGCACCCGAGACCGAATGAGATCATAGGGAACCGCCAACGCCTGACCACCAGGCTCAGGCAGAAGTCCAAATACCAAGGTGTTGGATGGTAGACGCTGATCCTCCAGATTGGAACTTTTTCCAAAGACGGGATGCATGTGTGCATGCCCCATGCTGGCGCCAAAAGATTGCCCATGGGGCCGCTGCCGCAGCGTTTCTGAACCCAGCACCACATCGGTATGCGGATGTTTTTCTCGCCAACTCTTCCAACTCGTAATGGTGGAACCCACTTGGGTGAGCCGCCGCCCCTTGAGAGGACCTTCGGTGGCTTCACCGGCAAATGGGTGCCACTTACTCTGACTCTGAAAATCAGCAATCTCAAAGGTTCCATTGTGAACCCCGCAGATTTGAAAGGTCAGGGGGCGGTCTTCGAGCTCAGGAATGGTCGGGATGAACGCTGCCGATCCACTGCATTGTTCGCACATGGCCACCATCAGAGGCAGTTGCGACTGTTGACCCACCTGCAGGGTATCGTTGACCACATGAAAATTGCTCATGATCCACCATGGATAGGCACGCGCCTTGCCATAGATGCTGAGACCAATGACCAAGTCACTCTCCTTGAGATGCGTAGCCTGCTCGGCTGAGACCGTATCGGGGTTGTTNAGAGGCAGGGCATACTCNCGATTGCCAGCCATGGTCAGCCCTCTTGCATGGCTCACCCAACTAGGAGCAGCTGGATCCTGAACCAGCTCTGAACCAGAGGGGTCCGCAACCGATCCACTCGACGGCCCCAGGAACACCCATGTCGCCACGAGCCCACAACCCAGACCGAGCCCCACCCAAAATTGATTGATCCCCTTGAACATAGTCCTCCAAAAGTGGTTTTGCGTCACCCTGAGCGTTGCTTTCACCCAAAGATGCCGANCTAGGGTCAGACCCTTCAAAAAATGGAAAAGCCCATCAGTGGGAAATGATGCTAAAACTCAGCAAGGGTATTGATAGGGGATTTTTGCTACTTTTGAGTTCCAATTGCTGGCCTTTGGCTCCTTCGTTTCAACGAGAGCCAATCCGTGATGCGAATGGCCCGTTTGCCATGCCATGTTCGGCCCATCCCGAANGGGCAGTTTGATGCTGACCTGAAATCCAAAAGCGGGCATGGTGGGCTTTTGCTGATGAAACAATGGAGTGCCATAGGGATCCACACGGCGACCTGGCTTGCCATCGGTCTNCTGGTCAGCGGCTGCCGCACCTGGGTCGAGCCCACGCTTTATACGGTNACCCGAGCCAAATCGCCCATCACCTATGATTCACGGCACATCACGGTCAACAAACCTCTGANCGAGTTCGACTCGGAGAGACTCCAGTCCNTGCGAAACGGACAAGGGTGGACCGAGGCCATGCCNTCGGCAGATGCCCGNGAACCTCAATCCAGAGAACGNTCACAGAGCAAGGAGCGGTTTGATGACCTGGGAGATTTGGCAGCCAAGGATCACCTGGTCATGCTTTGTTTCTCGGGCGGTGGATCCCGAGCNGCCCGGATGGCCATGCATGTCATGGCTGGGCTNGAACANGCCTATCAGCAAAAAGCAGGGCAGNATGANCTACCGCTTCTTGATCGCATTGACAGCTATTCGTCGGTAAGTGGGGGCTCCATCTATGCCAGCTTGATTGCATCCAGNTTTCATGCACAAAACAGCCGACGGATGGATGACAATCGACACAGGGCTTTCCAGTCCCTCAAGGAGGATCGACGTGCCCGATGGATCTCCGGAAATCTCGCAGTCTCTGCAGGCCTTTACTACGCCAACCCGGGGCATCTGGGGATCGTTCCACTGCTTCTCCTGACCACTGAATGGGACACACTCAATTTGTTTGCTCGAACGCAGGCCTATCTGCAGGAAAACCAGAACTTGCTGGTATCGCGGTCCCAATTAATGAGCCTGGGTGATCTCGAGCCNACACCGCGCTTTTTCTTCAACGCGACCTGCGTTGAAAGCCGAATGCCCTTCGTTTTCACCCAGTCGACCATTCATCTGGAGAGTGACCTCAACCCATTGAGCGGGGTTGCCTACAACCCGGCCAGTGANTGGCTCAATTTGGATTTGAATCGCAACTACCAGGCCATCCAACCCAACCCATTGATCCATGCCACCACCCTGGAAGACATTGGCAGTTCAGCCAACGAGTTTCCGCTGAGCTATGCCGTAATGGCCAGTGCTGCGTTTCCTTTCATTTTCAATCCACTCTATTTGAGAAATCATGCGGGCGAAGAAAGTGAAGAGGAATATGTGCGGCTGGTCGATGGGGGCATTTACGACAACTCGGGCGCCATCACCGCCCTGGAACTGTTCAGTCATCTGGAAGCCCACCACCCCAACCCCAAGCGCCGATTGACCCTCATTACCATCAATGCCGACAACCAGGCATCGGCTTTTGACGAAAAGTCCCTNGCACGNCTGGGTCGATTCAATATCGATATTCCCCTGCGAGGNACCTTTGAAGGCATTGGCAGTCTCAACAGTTTCTATTACCACCAAACACAGCTGCTCCAAGCCACGNTCCGTACGCGTGTGGCAAGCATCAATCAAAAAGCCGAAGAACAGAAGGTCGACTACTTTGAAGTCAACCTGATGGACGTCACCGATCCTGAACTCAAAGAGGGCTACCAATCCATCTCCACNNGTCTGACCCTCACACAAAGGCAGGATCGTATCCTTGAGCAGTCGGTGCAGCACCTGCTCGAGCAAGCAACGGGGCCACAATCACTGCCTCGCAGCGAAGTCATCGTGCAATCCCTGATCCGCTGAAACGCCCTTGAGGCGCCGCGTTCTTTTTCCATCGGCCTTCCCATCGTTTCAGGCTATATTTGTAGGCGCATGCTCCACCACTCTTGTCCACGGCCTTTCCGCGCCCAGATCGCAGCCACTCCATTGGCCTCTCTNCTTTATCTTNTTTGTCTCAGCTCAGTCCTTGTGNCCCCACCGAGCAGTGCATCGGACGCNCGCACGGTGCTGATGGCTGATGCCGAAGCCATCCTCTACCATTCAGGGCTTGAGCAAGTGCAGGGAAGGCCAGAGCGCATCGCAACCAACCCCGTCATCGCCAATGACAAACCATGGGAAGTGGCCATTGCCTACTGCTCCATCCAGCAGAACCCATCCACCGGTCTCTACCAATGCTGGTATCAATCCTATGCTGGCTCCCGAGCTCAGGATCCCACTCGCCGAGTGGTCCTCTGTTATGCCACTTCCAAAGATGGCCTGGTATGGGAAAAGCCCTCCTTGGGCCTCTACGATTTCAATGGAGATCCGGACACCAATATCGTGCTGGTGGGCAACGGAGGTCGCAGCGTCAACTACGGGGCTTCAGTGCTGATCGACTCCAGGGATGCAGACCCAGGTCGGCGCTATAAACTGGCCTACTGGGATTTCGCGCCGACCGAGGCCAGTGAACGCCCGGGGCTGTGTGTGGCGTTCTCCCCAGATGGCGTGCACTGGACCAAGCATCCTCAGGCCCCTCTCTTGCAGGGAGCCTATGGCGAACCGACCCAGCCTCCGTTTCAAGCCGATGCCGCTCAGGAACCTCAGACCCGCCCCTCCATCAGCGATGTCATGGACTTGATGTGGGACCCGGTAGGCGCTCACTTCAGTCTCTATACCAAGACCTGGGTGGATGCCCCCGATGGAAGACGCTTCTGGAAGCGGGNCATCGTGCGCAGCACCTCCACCGACTTTGTCCACTGGACCGCCCCCGAAATGATCCTTCACCCCAACCGCCCCGACGATGGCCAGTTTCACGGGCTCTCAGTCGTGCACGCCCACGGCCTTTATCTGGGCCTACTGCAGCGACTCGACTTCGGTGGCTTTGACCAAGGCGGCAGTGGCCGGATGCCCGCCGAGCTGATCTGGAGCCAGGACGGCCAGCACTGGCAGCGCCCCTTTTCCGATGACTGGTTTCTCCCCCTCCATCCCGACTCAAAGGCCTTTGACGCTGGCTGCCTGTGGACCAGTGCCACAGTCATGCACCATGAGAAGGCCTCTTACCTCTACTACGGTGCCTATCCCAGCTGGCATGCTGATTTCAATGCACAAGGCACGGGCATCGGGGTGCGCGTACTCCCACGCGATCGTTGGGTGGGGCTGCACCCACAAGGTGAGATCGGGCAAGTCACCTTCAAACCCTGGCACATCGAAGCCGGCNGCCACCTCACGCTCAACGCCGATGCCTCTGAAGGAGAGCTGCGGGTGGAATGGCTGGATGCCTCGGGCTACCGGATCCAAGGCTTGACTCAAACNGACGGGCNCCCACTCAAGGGGGACCACCTCGAGCANCGTCCGAAGTGGAAGNCGCGCACCCCATCNGGCTCCGCNTCCAACACNCCCAGCGGCATGGNACAACTCAGGGTGCACCTTCAAGGAGCCACCCTNTATGCCGTGACCCTGCATCCCCCCAAGGCTGAATGAACCCGCTGCTGGCCTACATCGATACGCGACCTCTGATCTTCGTGGCCGGTTGGCTGCTGNTCCTCCTGCTCTGGCTGGGAGCCCGCAAGATACGTGGCTACCGGGGNCCCATGCTCCTCTCCGCCGTGGCCATTCACCTGGGCTATGGGGGCTTGTTCATCCTTTTGGCAACCGGCTGGGGGCCTTACGTCAATCAGAAGGAAGTGCGCACCATGCCCATGCAATGGCAGATCGGTGAAGAAAGCCCAACGGAGGCAGGTAGGATAAGAATGGAAGGCATGGAAGGCATGGCAGAGGAAAATGCGAGTGCCCCACAGGTCATCCTCCAGTTCGTTTCGCACCCCAACCATCGCCTGAGCATGTTCTCGAAAGATCTGGCCAGCCNCCTTCANGCCCTCGAACAAGACANCATCTCAGTGACCTTCGAGATCACCCGAGACTATGGACGCATGCGGGGATTCAGCACCCTCGATATTGCAGGCCTAAAGCAGTGGGACGCATCGCGATCTTTCTACNAAGTGTCGGNNGGAGGAAGCGATGAAAGCGAGAACTCCGACCCGTGGGACGCATCCAGTCCCTAGCAAGTCCATCTCTAGCCCATCAATCCCTGACACCCCTTAGCCTCAAGCCGCTAAAGCAAAGGAGGCTGACCAGGGCCAGCCTCCTTTGCTTGGATAACGTTTTTCTCCCCTCAGAGTCTACTGATCCTGCAGGGCGCAAGATTCTGTTTTTGGAACAAAACATCGAAAAAACCGAAAGGCCGGGGCGCTCTGTGATAAACAAACATGTGCAGCCATGGACTGCTTGTTTCATGTGTGGGATTTTGGAAAGCTTTCCTCTAGCATACCGCCATGAGCACTCCCCTGAACTCCGAATCNATTTCAANCGCCTTGAAAANCCTTCCCGATTGGAANCACCATGAGGANAAATTGTCCAAAGAGTTTNTATTCAAGGACTTTAGGGAATCNATGAGTTTCCTCATGGAGATGGCTTTTGAATGTGAAAGCGCTAATCACCATCCGGAAATTTATCAGGTTTACAATCGCCTGAGGCTGGAATTGACCACGCACGATGCTGGGAGGCAGGTCACACAGAAAGATATCGACCTTGCTGGGGCGATTGAGGCCGTGCTTGCGAAGCGAGTTCTAGCTTGAAATTGCGGCTCAAAGACGATTCAGCTGGCCTGTTTTTGACCCTTGTTGAGTAAAAACATCCCTTTTTTGACTCAAATTTTTGCCGAAATTATCCGAATAACGCCATTTAGCACTGTAAGGAGCAAAGACGTATCATGAAAGCGCGATCCATAACAACACGGCTGATGGCACCTTGAACTGGATGCATGCGGGAGTCCCTCAAAGTCATCTCATCATGCGGATTCGGTTTGACGATAGTGTGATGGTGGAACCAGAGGGGATTCCGGTAGGCCTACACGGAATC
>NYYT01000096.1 GCA_002686885.1 Pedosphaera sp. | reverse complement strand
CTTCCCTGTTCTGGATCATAAAAGCGGCACACCAAGGACACCAATGTGGATTTACCCACGCCACTTGGGCCTACAATCGCCACGGTCTCACCCGCTTTAATCTCTAATTCAATCTCAGACAGGATGGGTTCCTGCTCATATTGAAAGGTGACTCGATCAAAGCGAATGGATCCATCTGCCTCACTCAGTGGCATCGGCTGGGTGGGCTCAGGCAACATGTCCTGACTGTCGACGATCAAACTGATACGCTCAAGACTGGCTTCAGCCTGTTTGAGCTGCCCCATGACCACTCCCAGTTTTTTGATGGGGTCATAGGCAAAATACAACGCCATGACCATCGGTAGGAAAACGTCCATAGACATCCCTTGGCGAGCGCCCAGATAGACTGCGAAACCGATGGCCAAGGCCGAAACCATCTCTACCGTAGGCCCAATCAAGCGGTTGTATTTGATGGTCTTGAGTTGCAGCCGCACAAATTGATCCGCAAGGTTGGCAAACATGCGTGTTTGTTTTTCCTGCAAGTTGTAGGCACGTATGTCCGGTTGGCTTGCCAGGTTCTCCGAAAGGTGGGCCGTCAAATCTCCTGCTTTGCCCTGAGACTTTCTCGCCCTGCTGACGATGGCCCCCCCGTAGGCTCTGAGAGGCAGGACCAACACGGGCAATGACACAAGCGCCAGCAACATGAACAAAGCTCCCTGGCTGGAAATGGCAAGGTAGAGCAAGATACCTCCTGCCCCAAGCAAGGTTGCTGGTTGTATCACCAGATCGGCCGCTACGCGAACCAGTGCCTTTTGGAGCATGGCCGTATCGGCGATGATGCGACTGATCAAATCCCCTTCCCGGTGCGATTGATGAAAGCTTAATGAAAGGCACTGCAATCTTGAGAAGGCTTGAAGCCGGATACTTTCCACCACACGCAAGCCCACTGCAGCCAAAAAATAACCGTTGATAAAAAGCAACACCCCACGTAACAGGAAAACCAGTGGCAACATCGCACACGCCAACACAAGCACCGAGGATTCGTCGAGTGGCTGATTCGTGAGCCAGGTAGCCAGGCGCTGAACCGATTCAGGTATCGGTCTAGCCTCACCGCTCCCAGCATCTGCAAAGATGATGGGAAACACATGACGCACCATAAACGGAAGCCCTGCGGAGCTGACCACGCCAGCTCCTACCCCAGCCAAAACGGCCCCCAGAAAGGTCCACTTCATCGGGGCAAGCAATTGAGCATATCGTTTGAATCTCAAAGCAATTTCCTTGTTCCCCAATCATCGACCCATTGCTGATTCTTGGCAAGCATGGCTTGCAGCGGTTTCCTGATCCAAATCAGATCTTCAATAATGGAGAAGCAATGATATATTTAGCCAGGTCAGTTTGAACTCTTTGCTCCATATCGTGACACCGTTGATTGTTTCCAAAGAAAGCAAAAGCAGAAGCACTGTCCTATGGAAAGATCCTCATTCTCCGAGCTGGGTGGCGGATGTTTTCCGTCTCTGGAAAGAAACTGCCCGCCCCTACCCAACTTCAGACTATACGGTTTTTAAGAATGGGTCCCGCTCCATTGTTGCCAGATGGAAAAGCTCTGATGGACCCTTTATCATTAAGCATTACAAGACTCCAGGCCTTCGCCGCAGAGTGCGGTTCGCTTTTTCAAAATCGCGTTGCATGCAAAATTGGCACATGTCCGAGCTATGCCACAGTCTTGGACTTGCAGTACCCAAATTCATCTTTGTAGCCGAGGAGCGGTGGGTGGGCCTGCCGGGGCGCAGCCTCTCGATCATGGAATACATCAAAGGAATCCCTCTCCACCTCTGGGCAACCAGCGAGAGCCGAACCGCAACCGAAATACGGGAAGTTGCAGTCAAACTGGCGAAAGAGATCGATCGTCTCTCAACTGCCATGATCACTCACGGTGATTGCAAAGCTTCCAACATTATCGTGACAGGCGATCACCAACCCTATTTTGTGGACCTGGACGGCGCCATCCAACACCGCAGTCGTAGTGCTTTTCGTAAAGCATACTTCAAAGATGCACGACGTTTTAGGGCCAACTGGCTACAAGACGATACGGGTGAACTTTTCAGTAACGTTTTTTCGGATCATCCACTCCACTCTTAGATTTTGATGATGCTGCCCGGTCGGTCCAACCGAGCACCGTGATGTTTGACACAGAAGGCTTGTGCCCGTGCAATCACCTTTCGACAAAGTTCCCTGTGAGTGCTTAAAAATTCTCTGCCTGTAGAACCACTGTAGGCTTCGACAAACGTCAGAATGTCCCCGTTGTTACCCCCCTTGTCCATAGAAGAATACAACAAAGCCCCGAGATCCTTGATGAGCCAGCGACGCGGCACCGTGGAGCGCTTTTGTGCGCGATGTAGATCCAGTAAAACAACCTTTACGGGTTGCTCGGCAGACCATTGTTCCCAATCCCGATCCTCGATTTGATAGTGACACAAATACAAATCCCGATGATTGATCCCGGCGCCATGAAGATGCCGGGTCATCTCCGCCACTTTTTGAATCAACTGCCTCTTAAGCGCCATGCGACGCCGCCCCTTGAGCCCCCCCATATGTAAAAAAAAGGCTTCGAGTTCAACCTGCTCCTTCAATTCCCGCATCAAAACGAAGGACTGTCGTCGTGCCGGATTCCATCCCCGGGCCCCATACCCCACCAATTCAGCCGTCGGAACGCCCACCTGGTTGAGCCGCCTGATCGCATGCCACTCGTTACTGGCATCGATCACAGGCCACTTGCATGTGAGGAGATTCTTGAAAATTTCACTCCAACCAATTCCAGCATGGGCTTTGGCGTAATAGGCTT
Source organism: Pedosphaera sp. (assembly GCA_002686885.1). GTDB lineage: Bacteria > Verrucomicrobiota > Verrucomicrobiia > Limisphaerales > AAA164-E04 > UBA7971. The sequence goes on along the minus strand of NYYT01000096.1, from coordinate 44,377 downwards.
TGCCTTCAAATTCAAATCGAAAAGTTTTTCGCCCTTCCTTATGTCGAACCACCTTGCCTTCTCGGGCAAAGATTTCCTGAAACACGTCTTCGCCCTGAAAGCAGCGTTTCATGTCTGAATGCAACCAGAGCATGTCGATAGCATGGCATGCTCCCCTAGCCTTTGGTCAAGCCTACTTCACAAAGAGTGAGCCACTCTCCTGTCATATCTCTAGGGATATTTGGATTTATCCAAATACGTAAAAAAGCCCTTGATTTACTCACATTCTCTTTTCAATTTATAACCTGATCAAATCCATCCAAAGTTCGTCCGAGGTCGAACTTTGCATCCTGTTTATTTAAAAGTGTTTCTCCCCCCAAAGCCAAAAACAATCAGTGCAGCGGATTTTCAAAGGCTTTGTAAAATCAGCGAAGTGCTTGTGCAGAGTAAAAATGGACCTACTCTTTTGCGCCATTCAGAGGGTGATTTGTCTAAAATATGGCCAGCAAAATCCAATCTTTTGAGTTCATCCTTCTTTTATCCGTATGCCAGCCGATTCATTCAAAATGCCCAGAAGCTTCTAAAGTTGGGTATCCCGACACCCAAAATATCAGCTTATTTGTTCGAACCCATTACGGGTAGGCGCATCTTACGATATGCGCCTTTACCAGGCCTGAGTGTCCGGGACGCATTGCACGCCGATGAAGCATCATTTACATGGCGGGATATTGCTCGTTTTCTCCACTCTATCCATGAAAAAGGCGTTTATTTTCGATCCATTCATTTGGGAAACATCATTGATTTAGGTCATTCAAATTTTGGTTTGATTGACTTCACCGATGTAACGTTTTACAGGTCTCCCATACCGCTCAAAAGAAGGGCACATAACATCCACTTCATCTACAAATATCAAGAAGATCGTCACAAAATGGAGCAGACGCCCTCCCCTTGGATAAAAGAATCCTACCTTGAACAAGCGCCCTGGAATGATGAGAAAATAGAGCGCTTTGAGCTACTCTTCGAACGCTATCAAGCCTCAAAAGGATACGGGCCGCAATATTGAGCCACTTGTTCCTCGAGTAAATTACGCAAAAGGACCCATTCAACACCACTGAGAAGTTCTGGATGGCACTTGGTGTGCATTCTTCTCAACCGTTGCCAAAAATGCTTTCGCACCATACGGGCAGAAAACAAAAGTTCTACATCGATCCACCAAAGCGATCCCGAGTCATCAATAAGAAGATTTCCAAGATGCAAATCCACAAATAATAGCCCTGCTCGAACCATAGCCGAGATTTGAGCGCTCACCTCGGAAAGCAATTTAACCCTTACTTTTGCACTCATTAGCGGCAGAGCATCCGATACAGGCTTGGCTCTATCGACGAAGCTCTGTATGTAGGCACCTTCGTAGAGACAAGGTTTGGAAAAATGAACAATTTCAATGGGAGTGGGAGTGAGCAGCCCAATTTCCAATAACGCTTCGGCGGAGCGCCTGTGGCGCTGTGCCTTACTACGTTTCAAATAAAACCTCGCAAAATCCAGAATAAAACCTTTGGAAACAAAACACTTGGCGACATCTCCATTAGCAAGCTTTAAGACAACACCAGCACCACGATGATTTTCGTGCAACACCTTGCTCTGATAGGTAAAATCGTCGAAAGATACTAGCGTCATAACAAAATTAGAGATTAACCACAGTCAAGGCATCACCACGATAAAAACATTTAGAGACAACCGGCAGAACCTAGCCTAAGCCCAATACCAATAAGCCTTCAAATAATTCACCCCACCAATGCTAAACACAATTTCAACGGGAATTTGCCCCCAATTCTTTCATCATTGTTTTATCATTGGAATTCCAAGAAGCTAACTTATCCAGGACATTGTCAATAGGCATACAACCTTCACAAGATCATGCGGATCGGCATTTTGCTCAGAAAATATTTTGACTTCGGCGGGCTTCAGCGTGATGCCGTTCGATTCGCTGAACATTTAATGAAAAACGATCACGAGCCTGTCCTGGTCACAAGCCAGACACACACGGACAGGCTCCAAAACCTGGAGATGATCCACATCGCCAGCAGAGGCTGGACCAATATTCAAAAAGAACGCAACTTCATACAGGCTTGCGAGACTGTTCTTGAATCTGCTGACTTGGACACCTGCGTCGCTTTTAGCAGAGTCCCGCATGCCCCCTACCAATTTGTAGGTGATTTTTGCTACAAAGAATACCTTCAAACAACAAAACGCCAAAAGATGTCATGGCTGCCTCGCTACCGATTTATGCTGCTTCGAGAAAGCCAAATGTTTCTAAACCCTGAACGGAAACACTATTTTTTCCTGAATGAACACCAGCTCAAGACCTACCGTTCTTTTTACAGGATACCAGAAGCATCAGTCACGCTCCTGCCCCCATGGGGAAATCAGACCTTCCTCAATCAACCAGTGGAAACTTCTTACAAAACAGAGTTACTGCAAAATTTGGGCATTTCCTTTGAGGTCAAGATTCTCTTATTCGTCGCATCGAATTTTCACCTGAAGGGCCTTGAGTGTGCTATCCGCTCATTGGAATGCAATGAATTGTCCAATGCTGTTTTGCTAGTTTGTGGAGACGACAACCACAGAGGTTTTGCAAAATTCGCAGCAAAAAGAGGTTTGCAAAATCGCGTCTTTTTCCTTGGCCCACGCAAAGATCTACCCCGCTTGATGCGAATCAGTGACTGCCTGATACACCCTGCTCGCCGGGAAGCAGCCGGAATGATTTTAATCGAGGCTTTATTCAGCGAACTGCCTGTAGTTTGCTCCGAAATTTGCGGATATGCCGCTGAAGTGCAAAAGGCTGGTGGAACCGTCTTGCCAACCGACGCAATCAATTCAGACTACGCAAGATCCGCGGCTGTTTCCATAAGGCGCAGTTCAGAAATTGAAAAGACCATGAGCCAATGGGTTAAACAAAACCAGTCACAAAGCGCTTCAAGCACCATGCAGCGACTTATAGAAGGTCGATTTCATAACAGTACACAGAGCGTAGGAAAAGCCTAACTGGCGTTTTACTACTTTCAGCAATGATCACCTATCTACCAAGAAAGTTGTCACTACATCACTCGATTGCAGATGTAATTTCTAAAACATCATTGAAAAGGCGGCCTTTTCCATCAAGCTGCGTACTCAGCGACCCGACCAAACAAAAGTCGACCGTTATCAAGGTATTAAACAACAATAAAAACCCATTTATCGTTAAATTTTACTTCCACTCTATTGTAAAAGGCATTTTCAGACATAAGGACTACGGTCTTATTGAATACGAGAATTATCATAAAGCGCTCGCACAAGGCATTCCCACCATCCCACCCATGGCTTATTTTCGCCGAACAATTTTTGGGTTAACCGTTGCTTCAGGACTTGTATTCCATTTCGACAAAAATCATTGTACTGTTGAAAAAAGCTTGATAAGTAATCCCACAGGGGGGCAAGAACTCATGAAGCAAGCTGCTCAACTCCTCAGCTTGCTGGCAAAGCTGAACCTGAACTACATAGACTTCACTCCCGCTAACTTACTCTTAGACATACCGACTAAAAAGATCAATTTAATTGACTTCAAACATCTTTACCCACTTCACACAAATGCTTTGGACTATTTGGTGGTTCAAGCTTCCCACTTTCTCAATCACATATCCGACAGCCCTCAAAAAGGCCTCCACCAAGTGTTCACAAAGCATTTGTATTTAAAACACAATGCACACTGTTCTTACGAAGAATTCGAAAAATTAGTTAAGCGACAAATGAGTAAAGGTTACAAAAACAGGGAGAAAAGAAGAAACATCCACAATTGTTTTCTGAATGATAAATGAAAGCACTGCTGTATTGGCTAAATTATCTGCGCATCGAGTTGCGCCGCAAACGTGCCAAGAAAAAAGGAAGGAAACTTCGCCTCAAAATCGGCAATGTGAACTCATTCTTCAGGACTTTAAACAATGAAGGAGTCAACTATGCTGTGTTAAGATGGTTCGAAGAAGTACCGCTGACACTAAAACTCGAGAAAGAGTTTTCTAATGATGTGGACATACTATTTGCTGTAGCAGATCTTAAGAAGCTGGTTCAAATAGCCTCCAAGCACCCCGGATACGTTTCTTTTGATTGCTATAGTGCTGAAGGAAAAAAAGGAAGCGCAGCGCACGGATATCCTTACTACCCTCCTATATTGGCTTACCAGATTCTGAACTCAAGCGAACTATATAAAAACACGTTTTACCGTCCTTCAGCGCAAGCTTATTGCTTGTCTTTAATTTATCATGTCATTTATCACAAAGGAGAAAGCTCAGGCATTGGTTTTAACCAACCGCTTACAAATCTACCCAATACGCATCGAAATTACTCTGAAACGTTAATAGCTGCTGCATCAAAATGCGGGCTAAAGCTTCCAAATCAGCTGAGCCTTGTTTCGCTTAGCGAATTTTTGCGTACACAAAATTTTGACATGGCATTTGACTTAAAAACCAGATGGCCTCTTCAAAAGGAAATCACCAGAAAGCTGGCGCGCATTGAGTCAAAGACATTCACACATCAAAAGCAGTTATCAGACTTAGTTTGTTTTTATATCAGGCAAGATGCGTCACAAAATGAGGCAATCATGAAGACCACTCTCGAAAGTTTGAAACAATGTTACGGTCCAATCGACGTTATCGAACTGAACGATATCGACAGAGAAAGAATTTTACCCTCTGTCAGAGGTGGCAATTGGATTGAACACGAAAAAAACCAATTAATCCCTCCAACCCATTTGGTTATCGCAAGAACAAGAAACCATTCTGACGAAAAATGTTCATCACCTATTCCACCTATCGAGATCAAAAGGAATGTTCGCCAATCAATCATTGCAGCATTCCCACACCCTCAACGTCCCCGAGTCATCCACGGAAGTGATACCCCCGAGGAAAGTCACCATCACCTTTTTTATGGCCTTGGACCGAATAAGTATCATTCATACTGCGAGGAATTGTTGAAATGCAGCATTCAGCGCAGATGACATAGGTATTCCACCATGCATGTAAACCTGATTGCACGCTCCAATGGCGTCGGCCTGGATCAAGATGTGAACCTCTGCAAGGAGGTGCTGGAAAGGAATGGTCATGAGGTGTTGCAGAGTCATTCCCGAGGAGTTTCCTGGTGGCAGCGGCTACTGCCGCAGAAGCCCAAATATGATGTGAATATTTTCATGGAACGGGTATTCCCTGCGTGGTGCCCCTTCGCCAAAAAGAACATTCTCATCCCCAATCAGGAGCGTTTTCCAGAACGGCATCTGCGCTTGTTGGACCGGGTTCAGCATGTCTTCTGCAAGACCCAGCATGCCGAAACCATTTTCAAACAACATCATGCTTCGGTTTTTCATATCGGATTCACCTCCAGAGATCGCTTCATGAGCGAGGTTTCACCCGATTACAGAAACTGGTTCCACCTGGCCGGACGCTCAACTCTCAAAGGCACCGAAGCGCTTCTAAAGCTCTGGGAAAAGCACCCGGAGTGGCCCTCCCTGACTTTGGTTCAGCACAAAACCAATGCCCCGGATTCGGTCCCTGACAACATTCGCCTGATCACGGACTACCTTTCTAACGAAGCCCTCAACCAACTCCAATGCAGCCACGGCATCCACTGCTGCCCTTCTCTTTCTGAGGGATGGGGCCACCACATGGTGGAAGGGATGTCGACAGGTGCTGTTGTGATCACGACCGATGCCCCCCCCATGAATGAGTTGGTGCACCGAACACGTGGTTTCCTGGTCCCTTACCGAGAGAGCGAAGGACGCCACCTGGGCACCAATTACCGTGTCGATGCGCAAGCCTTGGAGCAAACGATTCAGGCAATCATCGCATCAGATCAGGATCATCTTGAAGAGATGGGGCAAAAGGCAAGAGTCTGGTTTGCGACCAATCAAAAGGCATTCGAAACACGTTTGATCGAAGCTTTGCGGCAGTGTCTTTCATGAAGAAGAGCCCTCGAACGCAATCATGTAGAGTGTGCACTAGCAGGGCCTTAAACACTTTTCTTAGTGAGCGAAGCCAATTTTTGCTCAGCCTGGCCCGAATCGATGGTCTTCGCAGCCTTATCCCAACCTTCCTGCATCGAAGACACTTTGCCGGCCACCAAGAGGGCAGCAGAGCTATTGAGCAGGACGGCATCCCGTTTGGGCCCACGTAAGGTGCCCGCAAGGATATCTCGAACCAGTTGCGCATTGTGGTTCGCATCCCCCCCCGCTAGATCAGAGAGCTTCGCCTCGTGCTGGACAAATCCATCCGGGCGCCAGCTGGACTCGTGAAACCCTCGACCTTGATAGAATTCAGCCACGTGGTTTTCTCCCAGTGTGGACAATTCGTCGAGAAATCCAGCCTCCCCCACCGATCCACAGACCACCATGCCACGCTCGACCCCCATGCTTTGAAGCACTTGCCCCAGTTGAGAGCAAAGATCGGGGCGTGGCACGCCGATGAGCTGTGCACTGGGTTGCACGGGGTTGAGCAGAGGACCCAGGAAATTGAATATCGTGCGCTGGCCCTGTGCTGCGCACAATTTTCTAGCCGGGACGATATGCTTGAACGCCGGATGGTAATGAGGCGCAAATAGAAAGGCAAAGCCATGGTCCTGAAGCGAAGCCGCTGCTTGGTCAGGAGGAAGATCTACTGGAATGCCAAGGGCTTCCAGCACATCGGCACTACCGGATCTTGAGGTAATCGCTCGATTACCGTGTTTGGCAACCGTCACACCAGAAGCAGCCAACACCAGGGCCACCGTCGTCGAAATATTGAAGGTGTTTTGATGATCCCCACCGGTTCCACAGACATCCAAAATGGCCTCATCCCGAAGTGAACGATCAATCGGCGGCGCAATCGCCATGGCTCGAAGTCCACAGGCAAACCCGGAAATTTCTTCGACGGTTTCCCCTTTCTTGGCCAGAGCCGTCAAAAAAGCAGCCTTTTGCTCGGCACTATGCTCCTCACGGACCATGGCGTCGATGGCACCTTCAATGGCAGTCGAGTCCAGAGACATTCCATCATGAAGCGACGAGGTCAGGTCATCCAACATGAAGAGGATCGTATCGTCCCGTTCGAACCAACAAAAGCGTAAATACCTCGAGGTCAAAGAAACTCTTCTGCCAGCCGTTGCAGATCCTTCAAAGCCCGATTATGATGCGGACATGAAGGCACGCGTGATTTTGCCCTTGGATGCATGTTCGGCACTGACCCTGATCATTGGGATTTTCTGCCCACAGGTGGAGGCTGCCATCCCCGATGCACAAGAAACGGCTTTTATTGCCAATCCCCGGCAGCTAATTCTCGCAGGTCGGCGCAGTGGTGAAGGTTATTTCTCACAGGACGGTCATCAATTGGTGTTTCAAGCCGAACGGTCTCCTGAGAACCCTTTCTTTCAGATTTTCACGCTGGATTTTCGCTCCGGAGACATCCAGCAAGTTTCACCAGGCATGGGAAAGACCACCTGTTCTTTTTTCCATCCCGATGGCAAGACCATCCTGTTTGCCTCCACTCACCATGACCCCCTGGCACTTGAGAAACAAAAAGAAGTTCTCCAACAAAGAGCCAATGGGCAGGAACAGCGATATGCGTGGGACTACGACCCCACCATGGATCTCTTCAAAACCGCGGCCGACGGCGGCTTCAAGCAGCTGACGGATGCCGAAGGCTATGATGCCGAAGGCTCCTTCAGCCCCAATGGAAAATGGATTGCTTTTTGCTCCAACCGACACGCCTACCAGAGCTCAGCCGAAAACGCCCAAAAGCGATTGGAAATCGACCCTTCCTTTTATGGGGAGATTTATCTGATGCGCTCGGACGGAACCGAGCTGAGGCGACTGACCCAAGTCGACGGTTATGATGGAGGGCCCTTTTTTTCACCCAAGGGGGATCGAATCATATGGCGTCGATTCGATGAAGATGGGATTCAGGCGAATATCATGACCATGGACCTGGATGGAAAGGATGTTCGAATCCTGACAGAAGATTTTGGGATGGCTTGGGCGCCCTACTATCACCCATCAGGGGAATATGTCATCTTCACGACCAACCGAGAAGGGTTTTCCAATTTCGAACTCTACATTGTGGACCACCAAGGCGCACACGAGCCCATTCGTATTTCCTTCACCGATGGTTTTGATGGGCTCCCGGTTTTTTCCCCAGATGGCACCCAGTTGGTCTGGACCTCCAACCGCTACGCAGCACAGCCAGGAAGCAAGGACAAAGGGCACCTTTTTATGGCTGATTGGAATCACGAAGCAGCTCTGGAAGCTATTCGCCAATCGCCCAAGAGAGTACGTAAGGCCATGGCCCTCCAAAATACCTCTACAAAAAACACCGATCCTGTTCCAGAGCTGGAAGCGGTTCCAGGCCTGGACCCAGCCCGCAATCAGAACCCAATCACTGGCCTGAAAGTTCAAGCCATTCCTCTTAAGGCTGAGATCCATGAAGAGGATCTCAAGCAGCATGTAAATTACCTGGCGTCAGATGCCTTGGAAGGACGCATGACCGGGGAACCTGGCGCAGCAAAGGCCGCTGCCTATCTTGCCCGGGTGTTAAAGCAACTGAACGTGCAAGCCATCAGCCATGCCAATGGCTATTATCAGCCATTCACCTTTCAGTCCGGCTTCCAGATTCAACCATCAGGATCCACGCTGCAGTGGCAGTCGAAACCGGACGGAAACCATCGCCAGTCGGCCATCCTCGATGAATCGTTCCGCCCACTGCCCTTCTCCAGCAATGGTTCGGTTGAAGGCGAGGTGGTTTTCGCCGGCTATGGTCTCAAAGTTCCGGGAGAAGGGGGCGAAGGTTACAATTCCTATCAGGGACTCAATGTCTCCAACAAGGTAGTTCTGGCACTGCGCTACGTACCAGAATCGGTGGATCCAGCCAGAAGGTCGGTTCTGAATCGCTACGCAGGGCTAAGATACAAGGCGATGGTCGCTCGCGAGCAAGGGGCCAGGGCGCTTCTTGTTGTCACCGGCCCTCAATCGCCCAATGCTGGAAAACTGATAGGTGGCGGCACCGATCAAAGTCAGGGCGACTCCGGCATTCTAGCAGCCAGCATCAGTGGGTCTCTCGCTGAGAGTCTTCTGAGCCATTCAGGAAAAACGCTGTCTGAATGGCAGGAAGGCATGGACACTGAAAACCCACACGAGGCATCCGCGATCACACTTCCGGGGCAAAGGGTTCGTCTGAGCGTCGAGATCGAACGCCTCCGAAAAGAGGACCGCAATGTGGTGGGAGTCATCCACCCACCACGCGTGGATCGGCACAAAGCAACCTATGTGATGATCGGGGCTCATTATGATCATCTCGGGCATGGAGAGGTCGGTGGCTTTGACCTCGAAGGGGAAAAACATCAAATTCACAATGGCGCCGATGACAATGCTTCGGGAGTCGCCTTGGTCCTGGAGGTCGCTGCTGCCTTTCGTAAACGCGTGGAGCAGGCTCCTGAAGATGTTTCACAGGGGCTGATAGTCGCCTTGTGGTCAGGCGAAGAGTTGGGGCTCATTGGATCAAATTATTTCGCGGATAACGCCCTGATCCCGTTAGACCGCATCCAAGCTTACTTGAATTTTGACATGGTCGGCCGACTGAGGGAAAACCGGCTAACCCTTCAGGGCATTGGGTCTTCTGGCAATTGGAAATCCCTCATTGAGCGTCAAAACATTCTCGCCGGCTTCCAGCTTGTCTTGCAGGAGGACCCCTACCTTCCCACCGACACTACAGCTTTCTATCCCAAAAACATTCCGGTCCTTTCCTTTTTTACCGGCAGCCACGAGGAGTATCACCGTCCGGGGGATGACCCTGAGACGCTTAACTGGAAGGGTCTGAAGCGCATCACCCAACTGGCTTCCAATATGACCCGATTCTTGACCAGTCCCAATGACTTTGTCCTACCTTATGCCAAAATGGAGGCTCAGGCGTCGCAAGGAAGCCGTGACACCCTGAGGGCTTACTTGGGCACCATTCCCAATTACACTTCAGAAGTTGAAGGGGTTCCCCTCACCGGCATTCGAAAGGACAGCCCCGCGGACAAAGCTGGGCTCCAGGCGAAGGATGTGATCGTGGGGCTGGGCGATCAGAGCGTCAAAAACATCTATGATTACACCTACGCCCTGGACGCGGTGACCATTGGTGAACCCACTCAAATCAGGGTCATTCGAGGCACAGAGACCTTGAGCCTACCGATCACCCCCATGGCAAGACCTTAGGGATAACCTGCAGATCATCCTGGGGCATGGAACGTATTTTAATCACCGGAGGCGCCGGATTCATCGGAAGTTGGCTGGCCGAAGCCCTCCTGAAAACAGGGCGGTATCACTTGACCTTACTGGACAATCTTTCGACCGGAAAACGTGCGCACCTCCCGGCACCCAACACCAGCTCTTGGTCCTGGATTGAGGGGGATGCCAATCATCGTCCGACGATGGAGGCCTGCATGGGAGACGGTGGATTCGACTTTGTCTTCCACTACGCGGCCGTGGTTGGCGTGCAACGGACTCAAGAACATCCCATGAAAGTTCTGGAAGACATTGATGGATTAAAAAACATTCTGGACCTCAGTCACCAGCACAGGGTCAAACGGGTTTTTCTCGCCTCCTCCTCTGAAGTCTACGGAGAGCCCGTCGAGCTGCCCCAGCACGAAGAAACCACTCCTCTGAACTCTCGATTGCCTTATGCCGTTGTCAAAAATTTGGGCGAAGTGATGCTGCGGGCCTATCACAAGGAATATGGACTTCCCTACACCATTTTTCGATTCTTCAACACGTATGGCCCTCGTCAATCCGAGGATTTTGTCATCACTCGGTTCGTCCAACAGGCGCTTCGCCATGCCCCTATCACCCTTTACGGCGACGGTGAACAAACGCGAACCTTTTGTCATATTTCCGACAACATTGAGGCCACCACTGCCGCCATGATGCAGGGGCATTTCATCAATGATGTGGTCAATATTGGGAATCCGAATCAGATATCCATCCGAGCGCTGGCAGAGCACATCATCGCTGAGACTCAATCTCGCTCACCCATCATCCACCTTCCTGCGCTGGAAGACGGCGACATGCAGCGGCGGCAACCCGATACCCGTAAGATGGAACAATTGCTACCAAGAGCGCTCAAGAGTCTCCAAGAGGGGCTCAAGGACACCATTGCCTATCTCAGATGAACCAACAAGAAAACCACTGGTAGGGCCCTATCGCCGTTTTGCCAGAGACTTAAAATCGGCACCAGAGACGCTTGACGTCAAGGCGCGTGATACCTAGATTACCCGACTCACCTTTTGTGGTGAGCTGACCGCCAGCTGATGCGATCCCAAACCCATCAAGGTAAACCGGTGAGCGCTCATCACGATCAAGGTAGTTTCAGCAAAGACCAACGCTATTGTGAACATAGAAATTGAAAATTTAGGCCCCTGCAAAAAACTGATTCGTGTCGACATACCAGCAGACACGGTCAGCGAGCGCACTGAAACAACCATCAGGGAATTTGGTAAACACGTCAGTTTGCCCGGATTTCGCCCCGGAAAGGCACCCAAGCACCTGATCCTCAAATCCTACTCCGAAAAGGTCGATAGCGAAGTCCGCCGTCAATTGGTCAATGACGGATATCGTCAGGCCATCAAAGAAAAGGACCTCCACATCGTCGGGAGCCCCGATGTGGAAGAAATCCAATTCGCAAAAGGCCAACCTTTTCAATTCGCTGTCACCGTCGAAACCGCTCCTAGTTTCGAACTTCCCACATACAAGGCGGTCAAGATCCAGAAGGAAATACGCTCAGTCAGTGAGGAAGACGTTGATCGGGCCATGGGTGTCCTTCAAGACCGCCAGGCCAAATTCGAGACGGTTGAACGTGGCATTGAAGAAAATGACTACGCCATTCTTGATTACTCGGGTCAATGTGATGGCAAACCCATCACTGAAACGGCCCCCAAGGCGACCAGCCTCGAAAAGAAAGACGATTTCTGGCTCCACGTGCATGAAGGTCACTTCTTACCCGGTTTTCATGAACCACTCATCGGCCTCAAGGCCGGAGAGCAGAAAACCATCACACTCACAGCCCCTGAGGACTTCGTCATTAAAGAGTTGGCCAGCAAGGAACTTTCCTTTGACGTGACCATCAAGGAGGTCAAGGTGAAGCAACTCCCGGAAATCACCGATGAGTTCGCCAAACAATACGGCGCCGAGAACACAGAAGCGCTGCGCGAGGGAGTTTTCAATGACTTGGAAAACGAACTCAACACAACACAGAAACGTAAGGTTCGTGATCAGCTTATCAAGCATCTACTCACCACAGTACAATGCGAATTACCAGAAAGTGTCGTCGATCAGGAAACCAAGAACGTGGTGTATGAGCTGGTTCGCGAGAACCAGCAGCGAGGGGTCGCCAAGGAAACCATTGATGAGAAGAAGGACGAGATTTACTCTGCCGCGGCGACCAGCGCGAAGGATCGGGTCAAGGTAGCGTTCATTATTGGAAAAATTGCAGCGGAAGAAGGCGTCAAGGTTTCCAGCGAAGAGGTCAATCAGCGAATCATCATGATGGCGCAATCCTACAACATGGCGCCCGATCAATTGGCCAAAAAATTAAAAGAAAGAGGCGGAATCTCCGAAATCCAAGAGCAGATCATGACCTCCAAGGTGTTGGACCTCATGGAGCTGCAGGCAGAGGTAGAGGAAGTGCTCCCCACCGAGCCAGAAGCTGGGGTCGACCATCAACACCACGACCACTAGGTATCACCGCACCTTTATCTGCCTCTTTCATGGGGCTGAAAGGCAAGGCTCCACTATGGAGCATCACTCATGGCCCTCACGAAGGGCCATTTTTTTGCGCTTATCCAGCGAAGGAGGCATGGTGATCGACGGCCATAAACACCAGAGACACGGTTTGGCCCAGGCGAGCATGATGGCACCGCCCAGTAAAAGGCTGTTCTGAAAGATCTTGCTGCAGACTCGCACTTCGCCTGATCCACAACCACAGTCAAATACCAGATCGCAAAAGGGTAGACCACTTGTGTCTACGAGTCCAAGGGCTCGATGAAGTATCATGAAGGTAAAAGCGCCCAATAAGATACTCATGACCGTGGCGGTGGCGCGAACCCCCAACCCAAGAAGCATCAGCAAACCGCACCAAACCTCAAACCAAGGCAACCACGCTGCCACCATATTCATCAGCCGGTGATCCCCAATCAGCTCAAACTCCCGAATGACTTTCAGGAAAGCGACCGGATCCTGCGTCTTAACCCATCCCAGATAGAGAAAACTTCCACCGAGTATCAGGCGTATGCACAACAAAAAGCCAGCTTTCATGGAGTTGCCACGGATTTAGAGAGATCAGGCATTTGATCGAGCCACTCTTCCACGTCATCGTGCCGATCTCCGAGAACGATGGGGAGGCCAGCCTCTTTCCACTGCCGCATGCCACCCGCGAAGACAGCCAGCTTTTCTCGTGGTATGCCCACCTCCATAAGATATAGAGCCGCAAATTCACTATCCTCACAGGAACCCCCATTGCAATAAACAATCAAACGATCGGCAACGACCGAGGCGGCCATCACGTCATCGAGGTAGGGTTCGGGGCGATAATGATTGAACAAGTACGCCAAGGGCAGATGCCCCTCGGCATGCTGCTCTGGAGTCCGCGCATCCACAAAAACCGTCAGGCCGGACATCCAGCTATCCGTCTCCATCAAGGCGACCAACTCATCGAGAGCGACGGATTCAAGCCCCTTGGTTTTCAAGCGTTCGACACCGTTCATTACCTCTTGGTCAAAGCTCTGAGCCAGGGTCTGTGACTCCATTTTACGGATCGTATCCTCACCCGGAAAATAATCGCGGGCCAGGTCCAGGCCGGATGCGGCGTGATGGTTCACGATAATGCTCAAGGGCCATCCCAGCCCGAGCACGAAAAGCCATTCGATCCAGTTGATTTTCATGCCTCCGCCCTGGAACGAATGTTGCGGATTTCAATCATCAACCAGCAGACTTGCATCATCAGGGCTTGGTGGCCGCATTGAGCGCGCGGTAGGATCCAATGGGCACTTCGAAATCTGAAAAAGTCTCATGACTGGTCTTGAGTTTGAGCGAGGCATCCTTGAGTGCATCCACATTCATCCCCTGTGGAAACGTCATGATCAATCGGTGGTGTTTGCCATTATTGAGCTGGCTAACTTCCACCTCAACGCCCTCGACGGAGACTTGAATATCACTCACTTCGAGAACCTTGTCTTCATAGGTAAGCACCGTCACATACTTCTTGAGTGGCTTTTGCAGGACGCCATTGGGAAGCATGACGCGGTTGGGGACCACTTGCACGGGCGCCATCACGTAAGCACTGGCAGAAACTTTGACTGTGGGAGACTCTTTGAGGTTGGTTTCGAATTGAATATCGGCACGGTTCGCACCGTAAGCAAGAGGTGGCACGGTTTCGACCGTGATGTCATACAATTTCCCCTCCTCAACCGTCTTGATGGAGGCTTTGAATGGGCCGCTGGCGACGCGCAAATTGCGGATGACCAGAGGCGTTTCCGTCTGATTGGAGATTCGAATCGATTTGGTGGAAACTTGTTGCAAGTCTTTGATCGCAGGAAAGGCTGCCACCATGGGATCCACTGAAAGAGCTGTCCAAACTTCCCCTTCAATTTTGAGGTATACATTGGTGCGTTTGGGGTCATTGCTTCGAACGGTGACGGACTTGGTAAGAGGCCCCTTGAAACGATCGGTGTTCAGCTTGATGGGAATCACACCGGACTGGCCCGGTTCCAGTGATTTCACCCATTGCCCAGCGGTAGTACATCCGCAACTGGGCCGAACATCCTCGATGATCAGGGTCTGGCTACCACGATTGGTAAATTTGAAGTCGTGCCGAATTTCTTCCCCCTGCCGCACTTTACCGAATTTGAAAACGGGGGTTTCAAACGAAATGACCGGCGATGCCTCAACACTGTTGTCCTGAGCAAGCGCCTGACTCGAAATCGCAGGAGTTAGCAAGGAAGTTAGGGCCAGCAGCTGAACGGATCGAACAAGGATAGAAGATAGATACGAATACATGAACATGAACAAAGGGTGGAAGCCTTTCAGACCTACTTATTTGAAAGCATATTATGGTGCAATGATAGTGGAAAAATCAACTCCTGAATCAGGGAGCCTGCGTGCCTTGATCGCCAGATACGGCTGAATCATTTGACAGCGATGTGCAAAGCTTCCCGGCCTTGCGTCGGAGCGACTGTGATCGGGCTCTCGCAAATCTTCGATACAAAACCCATGAGTACAAAGCCCCCCTATCAGCGACTCCAGGCTATGAAGATATTCCAAGGTGCCGGATTCCCGGTGTTCACTTCCCTCAACCGGAGGCAAGGCTCCTCTAACCGATGCCGCCAGCTCCACACGATAGTTTCCGTGCACGGGGAACGGACTGCACTGAAGGCTGACGGGTTGCTTGTGCTGTACGATGTAAAGCCCGTCGGGCTTCAACACTCCAGCCACGCTCCGGTAGAGTCCTTCAAGGTTTTCCACATAGCAACTGCTGACGGGTTGCATCACTAAATCATACGCCGAAGGCTCGAGATCCTCTAGGCGGGTCATGCAACTTTGAACGCATCGAATTTGGAACCCATGCCGACGGGACATCTCCAAATCTTTTTCCAGCATTCTCTGAGAAATATCAACCACCGTCACGCTTGCCCCAGCCGCCGCATAAAGGGGTCCATGCTTCCCGCCACCGGCTGCCAGGCAAAGCACTTTCTTACCGCGCACACCATGCGGCAGCCACCCGTAAATGTTGATGTAGGGATCCGGATCGTTGAGACATCTGGCCGAAATCTTTGAGGCAAAACCGCTATTCTGTTCCACTAGGGCATCCCATGCCTGGGCATTATGGCGGGCAATCTTATCCATGGAGCACAAGCCATTTTTGATTTCTGGAATCCATACAGGCCCTAGATTCATGCCGAAAGAAGCCATAGGTCAACCGGGAAAAGACCTTTGTGATCCGAAGAAATGCTCACCCAAAAGACTCATGAAGTTTCCGATCGACCCATGACTTGACCCCAAGGTTAAAATCCTATTCACTAAGGAAAATAAACCAAACCATGAATACCAAAAGTATCTTCGCTGCGTTCACATTGGGAAGCCTGATTCTCGCCTCGTCTGCGAACTCGAAAGCTGACGAAGCATCCGCCATTGCTGCCGTCGAGTCCTATGAAGGTCAGGTTCTCGGAATTGCCAAGGATGTCGAAGGCGTCAGAATTCTGATTCCTGCCAAAACCTTTGAAGGCCGCATCCTGGCAGACGCCGATTTGGCAGTCCTCAAGAACATCCCAAAAGTGATCGAACTGGATCTCAAGAACGCCAGCATTGGAGATGCCGGTGCCACCCACCTGAGTGCCCTCAAGGATCTTCAGCGCCTCCATCTGGAAAAAACAAAAATCACCGATGCAGGTCTGGCACATCTGAAGGATCTTACGGGTTTGGTTTACCTCAACCTCTACGGAACCGAGGTCACTGATGCCGGTCTGGACCATCTCAAGGGCCTCACCTCCTTGAAGCATTTATACTTATGGCAGACCAAGGTCAGCGAAGAGGCTGCCAAATCCTTTCAAACAGCCATGGAAGCTGCCGGAAACGATGCCCTTGAAATCAATCTCGGATGGGAGAAAGAACTCCTCAGCAAGGCACGGTTGACGGCGCTCAAGGCGCAAAGAGCCGCTTTGGAAGCAAGTGAAGTAGAAACGACCACCGAGGTCACTCTGGTGGAGGATCCTGATTTCAAAACGCATATCCTTCCCATCTTCCAGGAACGGTGTGTGGATTGTCACGGTGTAGATAAGCAAAAAGCGAAACTTAGACTAGATACATATGAAAAAGTCATGGAGGGTGGTCGAGGTGATGCATCAATCGTTGCCGGAGACCTGATTGGCAGTTATTTATTTCAAGTCATTTCTCTTCCTGCAGATGATGACGACCTAATGCCTCCAAAAGGCGACCCTCTTACTGAAACACAAGTTGGCTTGATTAGAAACTGGATACTTAAGGGTGCAAAGCCTGAAGCAGCGCTTTCAGTAACCCGGAAGAGCGAGACTTCCGATGAAATTAGCCCTAACGACAGAGTTGCCGAGCTAGAAGCGGAAAATGAAGAACTACGCAAAAAGCTTAAACAGCTTCTGGAAAAGAAATAGCTAATCCGCCTAAGAAAAAATTACTTTTCAAAAACAAGTTTTTCCGCCCGGAGTAGGTTTTTATCACAAGGAAAACACCAAACAGATGAGGCCTTACATTATTTAGTAGGTTATAAAACAATTGGACATCGGCAATAATTGGCGTCTCAGAAAGTGAGGCGCCTTTTTTTAACCGAACGTTCAGTTGCGATGATAGAGCCCAACGACAGTTCAAATGATTCGCCAGTTTATTACCTCAGCCGAGAGCGCCGATAAAAAAAACTATTGGGCGCGCCTCTGCATACCAGCTCTAGTGTTTTTCCTTCTCAGCTTCGATATGCCAGCCAGGCTTGAGGGTGCCCCACAAAAACCCAATGTCCTGGTCATCATTACAGATGATCAGGGCTATGGTGATGTTGGAGCCCACGGAAACCAAATGATCCAGACGCCCCACCTGGATCGACTCCATGAACAGAGCGTCCGCCTCACTCAGTTTCATGTTGATCCCACCTGTTCCCCGACACGCTCTGCTCTCATGACAGGCCGCTATTCCACTCGAACCGGTGTCTGGCACACCATCCTGGGTCGTTCCATCCTGTATCGGGATGAAACAACCTTGGCCGACCTCTTTCGCGCAGGGGGATACCGAACCGGCATGTTTGGCAAATGGCATCTCGGAGATAACTATCCTTATCGCCCCACCGATCGCGGTTTCGATGTCGCAGTGCATCATGGCGGAGGCGGAGTGACACAAACGCCGGATATCTGGGGAAATGATTACTTCGATGACACTTATTTTCGGAACAATCAAAAAGAGCGTTTCGAGGGCTACTGTACCGATGTGTTCTTCAAGGAGGCCATGGACTTCATTGGAACCCCCTCAGAAAAGCCTTTTTTTTGCTACCTGAGCACCAATGCACCGCACGGGCCTTTCCTGGTCGCTGACTCCTATAAAAAACCCTATCTGGAGAAAGCCGTTCCCGAACCCATGGCCAGTTTTTATGGCATGATCACCAATATCGACGAGAACCTCGGACGCTTACGCAGCTTCCTCGAAGCAAACGGTCTCAGCGAAAACACCCTGCTGATTTTCATGACCGACAACGGCACCGCTGCCGGATTGTCGCGTCCCAAAGCCAATGAAACGCAGTCTGTAAAGTGGAAAGGATTCAACGATGGCATGCGAGGCACCAAAGGCTCCGCTTATGATGGCGGTCACCGCGTGCCCAGCTTCTGGTATTGGCCTCAGGGAGAACTAGGCAACCCCAGAGATATGGACTCATTGACTGCTCACATTGATCTCCTACCGACCTTGGCCGATATTTGCCACCTCGACACCACCACGACCCAACCGCTGGATGGCATCAGCCTTCTTCCGTGGTTACAGAATCGGCCCAACCCCTTTCCGGATCGCACTCTTTTCGTTCATTCACAACGCATCGAGTATCCAAGAAAATGGAAAACAGCTTCTGTGATGACTGATCGTTGGAGGCTGATTGATGGAAAGGAACTCTACGACATCCGTGAAGATCCTGGGCAGGAAAGAGATCTCAGTGTTTCACATCCTGAAACCGTCCACCGACTGCGCACTGCTTATGATGACTGGTGGGCGTCTCTGAAACCCAGGTTTGATAGTTACCCGTTCATTGTGATCGGTTCCCCCAAGGCCAACCCGACAACCATCACCGCTCACGATTGGCATGGAAACAGCGTTCCGTGGAACCAGCGGATGATTCGCAACATGCCTGCTGCCAATGGCTATTGGATGGTGGAATGCGAACACACGGGGTGGTATCGCTTAACCCTTCGCCACTGGCCTACCGAGGAACCCAAGGAGATCGTGGCTACGGAAGCCCGCCTGCGCATCGATGACATCGATCAGACGATTGTAGTGAATGAGCCCACACAGCAAGTCCGCTTCACGGTCTATTTGAAGAAAGGCACCACCCAACTTCAAACCTGGCTGACCGATTCAAAAAACCAGGAAACGAGAGGGGCTTTTTTCATCGATGTCGAGGCACTCTAGAGGCCCTGAGGGCTTTGGAGATAACTGATAATATCGGCCAGGTACTGGTTACTCATCACTTCGCCCCAGCCTGCAGGCATCAGTGAGTGTTCGGAAGCACGAACACTTGCGATCTCATCGGTGGGCAGGCGTTGCTCCAAACCGTTGGCCAGCTTGAGAACCACACGTCCGGCATTCTGTTCCTGAATAATGCCTAACCATTGCTCTCCATCTTTCATGGTCACCTCATGAGCCATGAAGGCCTCCTCAATTTGCTGATCGGGTTCGAGGATGTGGGTGAGCAGATGGAGTCCTGATCGATCTGTCAAGGCGTCCAGATTGGGCCCCACGGCTGCCCCCCTGTCTTCAAACACATGACAGATGCGGCAATTTTGCTCAAAGAGCTTGGCACCATGTGCCGGTTGAGGTGCCAGGCCCGCAACTTGTTCATGTCGCTCCTTCAAAGCCAATCCTTTCATCTCACTCCATCCGAGGCGCTTGAATCGCGACTCCAACGCATGCTGCAAGAGGGAGCTCAGTTCCGGATCCTTGATCTGCTTGAGCTGGAGCAGCATTTCACCACTAATGGACCCGTCCGGAAAAGCTTCTCCAGAAGGTCCAACCTGGCCCTGCTGCATGTCGGCAAGCCATTGTTGGATCCATTCACGCTTTTTGAGAAGCACAGCCAGGAGCTGCCTGCGTTGTTCCTGCCCCACCCTGCTCCAGAGATCACTCACCCATGGGTAAGGGCGCCTGAGTCGATGATGTTGATCCTCAAGCTGGACAAGCGCATGTTGTATCAGCGGCCATCGATCGGGTCTCACATCCGCGCTCAAGGCCTGCATCCAATCATCCAGCGGTAGAAGCTGCTCACTGACCAGGAGGGCATCAAAGGCCTGAATGGCCTGTTCCACGGGGGCCTCATCATCCAACAGGGTTTCCTGCCAACGAGGAAAGAGAAATCGAGCTTTGAGCGTTGCATGGGATCTCTCAGCCTCCGGCAGGAGGTCGATGCATTGGAGCCATAAATCGGTTGCTCGTTTCTCTGAGGCACCCCACACGCTGGCCTTTGCCTTGCTCACCTCCCTGGCCTGTACGATGTTAGACAAACGAGGTTCCCCCCCAAACATGGGTTGAACTGCCCCCCCNTCTAGTCGCCGCAAGGGCTCGATTAAATGGTAGCTAAGTTGGCCAAGAGATTGAGGCATACGCTGAGGAAGAGCGGGCAAAAGAAGCGGCAAGAGCGGCCCATTCTGACAAGAATCGCACTGAAACTGATGATGGATCACCCTGTCGAAAAAGGGCAGCGCGGCAATCGCCATCGCATCGAGAGCAAGCGATCGATGCTGCTGTGCATGCACTGCTTCCAAAACCTGTTCTGCCATCCAACTCTTGTGAATCACGCCCACTGAGAACAAGGCCTGTCGAACCACCTCGGGTTCAGCATCCACAAGGGCCGAGCGTAACAAATCCTGCCACAGGCTCTGGTTCTCGGCTGTGAAACATTCCGGATGGGATTCCAATAGAATCCACGCATGGCGACGAACCGCCGCATGGCGATCCTGACATGCTTTTACCAGATGTGCTGGCCGCAACATCTTGAGGTGATGCAGGGTATAAAGTGCCTGGAGCCTGGAGGCATCGTTCGAACCCTCTTCAAAGAGCTGAGTCAAGGGTGGCACCTTATCCAGTTGCCACCCTTCGATGATCTTCCGCTGGGCCGTATCCCGTTTCCAGCCATTGGCGCTAGCAAGCCATTCCACCCAATCGTCTGGCACCTGCCACAGTTTCGCATTTAGTGGACCGATGTCAGATGAGCGTGTCACACGATAGATCCTGCCACGGTCAGCTCCCAATCTGGGATCCATGAAACTTTCCACGTCATCCGGGATCCACTCGGTGTGCTCAATGGCCAAACGATACATGTCCGCAACATAGAGCGCTCCATCGGGACCGGTTTGGGTAGAGGTGGGTCGAAACCACGGATCTCGGCTGGCAAGAAATTCATGGTCTCGCTCCGTTTCCGGTCGCGTCGCAAGAAAGCCATCAGGCTTGGGCTCCAATCGAAAATGACGCACCAGGTTGTGAACCGGTTCGCTGACGAAAACATGCTGGTTATCTCCGGGAAACAAAACATGGTCTCGGTACGGGGTTGGACTGCATGCCGATGTCACAAAGCCCCGCATGCCAATATCATTGAACCGTTGAAGGGAAGGCGCTATTTGCTGCACCCTTTTGAGGTCTCCCTGCGATCCCAAATGCTGTATGTGGGAACCCAGCTCCAAATCTGGGGCAAGGGCAGTGTATCGAAGGGATCGGCTAAAATACCACAGCCAATTGGGGTTGTTGTTACCAAACCAATGCCCCCAATCGTTTCGCTTACGCCCATACTGAGTTTGCCCTTCCAACAAGGCAAAGGAGCCAGTGTGAGGCGAAAAACTAAAATCGCGAAGTCGCAAGGGCCAAATATCCTCAGACCACAGCGAACGTATCAGACCTCCGCTGTCTCCGTTGGCTCCATGCAGCTGATGATCCAGTCCATAGGCAAACCCGTTGACTCGGTGCTGTTGATTCCCCTCGCCAAACCCTGAAAACAAATTTCGCCTCACATCCGCCATTCCATCGCCATCCAGATCGGCGGCGAAAAAGACGTAAGGTGCTGCACTGATCCACCAGCCATTCTCCCAAGCGTGAATCCCACTCGGAAAGGGAATGTGGTCGAGAAAAACCGTCGCTTGATCATAGACACCGTCCCGATCGACATCCTTCAGTTGCTTAATGCGCCCCCCTGGTTGGCCATGGACCCCAATTCCATTGGGATAATCGCGCATTTCCACCACCCAAAGATCTCCATTCGGGGTCCAATCAAAGGCAACAGGGTCCTCAATCAATGGCTCTGAGGCCACACATTGAATGGACATGCCTTCCGCCAATTGAAATTGGTCGATGGCATCTTCGATCGATTGAGGTGCGGGTTGATACCCCATGAGGATATCCTTGAAGGATCGACGATCGACCAGGTCTGGTAAATGCGCGGTATCTTCATTCTGAACCCACAGATGGCCTCGAGCAAACCAGGCGCCATTGTCCGGGTGAGGGCCTTTTCTCACCATCGCAGGCAGAGCCTGTGCATCCGTTGCCTTGCCCTCGAGTATTTTGCGGGTCCAGCCTTTTTGGAAACCAAGTACCCATTGAGGAATGTAACAATGAGCCTCATAACCATCTGGATTGGACTGGACCAAGTCCAGAAAACCATCCTCGTTGAAATCGACCAACCGAGCCCCATAATCCCGCCCTTCTGGGTCGATCCAAAACACATTTTCCGGCCAGTAGTGATCGGTGGCTACCCAGGTACGTTTTTCTGGATCCCATTGCAGCACTCCTTGATTGCCCGGGTAGGCCACGAGCAGCTCGTCCACTCCGTCGTGATCCAAATCCACTACTTTCAAAGTTTGAGAAGATCCGCGGTAGGTGGTTTTTACGGGTTCGCCATGGAGCCTTAGCTCACGAATCAAACTGGCGTACGACTTCCACTGACCTTCCTCGAGTGACCACGCTCCCTCGCCCACCGCATCGCGATAAAACCATATCATGGGTCCATCCTTCCAAAACCGCCCCATTCGAATTCCCGTCGGATGGCCGTCCGGGCGAAGCGCCCCCACGGGAGCTGAAAGGGTTTGAAAGTTGGTGAGATCGGGTCGCCAAATTTTAATTTTGGGTTCNAGGGCATCTCCCAGAAAAACATCCATGAAACCGTCCTGATTCGCATCCCACAATCGNATACCGGCGTCGCCCCCTTGAGGTGCCCGAATCGGCAGACCATCCAACAAGTGTGTTTCCATGCGCTGGGCCGCCTCCTTGAAGGTCAGGAACGTGATTCGATCGCCATAGGTTTCCTCCGCATAATCAATGAATTCAATGATCTGGTCGCTTCGAATCCATCCATGAGGATGGAAGATCCAGTTAAAAACACCCTTCTTGTGAACCGTGAGATCCAAGGCCCGTTTCCAGTCTTCAACGGTCTGCTCCTGATTCACTCCGTGCAAATGCTGTGCCTCCCAGTCGCTAGGCACCATGGCAGGGAACTCCCATCCTGCATTGCCAAGGAGGTAGGGATACGGATAGTTCTCAATGGTGGTCGTGAATGCTGGAAAAGGTAGGTATTTGGCAAAGCGTTCCTGTTTTTGCTCATCCAATACCCATTTCCCGGGCAGGCTGGGATCCTTTGAGCTCAGCAGACACATCACACTGGAGTCTATCACCAGGCCCGCCCCTGATGGGGTGTTACCGGGAAAAATTTCTCGATAGAATCGCGGGCTGGGTGAGTTGATCGAATCACAGCAAGGCATGCGGTAGGCGACTGCCTGGTTTCCGGGAATCCGATTGAGCAAGTCGATCCCTCCGTAGTAGGTCGCTTTGGCTGCATCGAAATCACCCTTGGCCAGGAGTGGGCACGGGTGTGAAAGGGTATGNACCTCCAGGGAAAGCCCCTCCTTGAGCCATGCCTGAAATTGTGGGTCCGAAGGCTCCAGAGCATTGCAGAAGATGCTCACGGGAGCACGCCCGTCGATTTGTTTGAGGCGGTTGAGTATGGGCCGTAAATAGGACTCATACTTTTCGGGTGTGCGAAGATCATCAATCGACAGGATCACGACCGACTCTACCCCCTTTTCACCTACCCACTGAGGCGTGGTCAAAGCAGGCGTTTCAAGCCCAACTCGAAAAGGTCCATCGGATTGTGCTTCAAGCGGGCAGANGGGATTCCAACCGCCCCACCCCATAGCCCAGAGAAAGCAGGTCCAAAGAAGGTGCCCACTTCTCTTGAATGGAGGAAAGACCATTGAGGCATTAAATCGGCACCTAAGAGGAATCCAAGTACAAACTCTAAACCCTATGAACGGTGGTCGAGCCTTTTGACGGGCTTACAGCTCTTCTCGACTCAAAAGGTTCAGGCGCCTTTGTAGTTGACTCAGGGCCCAGGCCACGAAGGCAACACCTGCTACCGTGAAAATGAGAATCGACCAACCTGCGCTGTCATGGTGGGTGTCAATCGCCTCCAAACCATAATGNTGGCCTTGATAGCTCAGGAAGAACACCCTCATGAGATTTCCCAGGACGGCCACCGCAACACCTGCCCCCAGCAGGAAGGATCGCATCCAAAAACCTTTTAACGAAAGGTAGCCAATGAAAAGGGTCGCCATCATGGCGCTTTGAAGGCTACGAATGCCGCTGCAGGCTTCATCAATGCCGACAGGCCCCGTGGAAAGGNAGATGATGTTCCCACCCAGCTGAGCAGGAATGCCCCAGATGGCAAGTATTTCAACGGTCACTGCAGCCACATAGTGCTGCAAGGTGGTCGTGATCNCAGTCTGGATCACCGATGGAACAGGCAGAGCAATCAANAGAAAGGCAAAAGGAAAAAACATCTCTAACCATCGCCTTGGACCGTAGACATAATGCAGATTGCCGATCACCAGAATCATCGTGGCCATCCCTAGGCCAGCCAAGCCTGCTGGCTTGACACCGATCGCCGCCACATAGACCTGAAAAATGAAAAACAGCCCCAAACCAAGGAACGTCANCAGACCACTGCGCCACCCCCAACGACAAACAAAGGGAGGCTGGTTTTCCCAAACCTCCCAGAGGAGGAACCCACACAGAATCGGAACCAACCAGCCAAAAGACAAATCAGGCATGGCAGTCCACATCTTGGATGCCTTGACCACCAGCCACGCCCATGCAAGGAGCGCCGGCAGAAGGCACATCCAGATATTGGGCTGATCNTCACGAGATGACGGAACGGTTGTCATGAAGGGGTGCGTGTTCAATCAGAGGCTCAACCACAGCCAAGCTCAACCTAGNNGTGCATCCGATGGCCATTCTAAGATTCTTGCTTACTGTGCTTTTGGTAGCCCAATGAAGGGAAAAAGACCAAAGTAAGCGTTGCCTGAATCCACTGGACAACATAAGCTTTCAAGATCCAACACACAAATTTTTTGACGCAAAACCACCTAAGAAAACAGTAGAACTCATGTTATGAACGGATTGGATCGAAGAACATTCTTGAGGCATGCCTCTCTCGCAGCCGGTAGCACTCTATTGCTCAGCGGCACCAAAGCTTCTGGTCGGGCCATAGGAGCCAACAATCGTCTGCGTATTGCCGTTGCGGGTCTCAACGGCCGTGGCCGCAATCACATCAGTGGATGGCTCGGTTCGGAAAATGTCGAAATCGCCTATTTGGCGGATGTCGACGAACGCGTNCGCGCCTCTGCGGTGGAGTCCGTGAACAAGAAAGTGAATGGCGCCTACAAGTGCCAGGGTATCCTCGACATTCGTCAAGCTCTTGACGACCCCACAGTTGATGCGATTTCCATCGCCGCTCCCAACCATTGGCATTCCTTGATGACCATATGGGGGGCACAGGCAGGCAAACACGTCTACGTGGAGAAACCCATGAGCCATGACGTGGTTGAAGGAAGAGTCGCGGTGGAGGCACAAAAGCGATACGGAGTGGTCATTCAACACGGAACTCAACGCCGCAGTGATGCCAAGATTGCGGGCCTGCACGAAATGATCAAGGCGGGCAAATGGGGCAAGCTCAAGATTTCCTATGGTTATTGCTGCAAGCCGCGCGGCTCCATCGGTTTCGAGCATGCCTCACCTCCCCCATCCAATGTCCACTGGAACCTTTGGCGCGGACCGGCTGTCATCCATCAGTTTCACAGCAACTACGTGCACTACGATTGGCACTGGTTCTGGGCTACGGGTAATGGAGATCTCAACAACCAAGGCACCCACCAACTCGATGTCGCAAGATGGGCACTGGATGATGATCAAACGCACCCCGTTCGCGCCATGGCCATCGGAGGCCGCTTTCAGTGGGGCGACCAAGGAGAGACGCCTAACACCATGTTTGCGATGGCCGAATACCCCAATGGTCAGCAAGTCTTTTTCAATGTTCGCAATGTGAATTACGATGGTTACCAACGCCAGGTAGAGAACGAATACTACTTCGAGGATGGCGGCCGTATCATTCGCAACAAGTATTACCCTGCCGGGAGCAACCAAGGTCAAGATATTGAGATTGCCGATGGCAAGGTGACGCCGGGTGGTAACTGGGGAAGTTTCATCGCTGCCTGCCGGGAAGGCAATCCAGCCATGGCCAACGGAAACGCCGCTGATTCGCACTACGCCTGCGTCATGGGCCACCTCATGAACAATTCGTACCGCCTGGGTGAACGAATGCCGTTCAATGAGAAATCTGTCTCCTTTGGCGACAACAAAGATGCGGCGGAACATTTCCTGAAGCTTCACGACGTCATGAAAAATGGAGTCGGCCTGCCAGAAGACGGCACCGAATACACGGTCGGCCCTTGGCTGACNTTTGATCCCCTGACCGAGCGTCATGTAGGTGCCCACGCGGAAGCGGCCAACCGACTACTCAAAGACCCCAACAACCCGGAATTCCAGGTGCCGGATGTCCGAAATGTCTGAGGGAGTCTGACCGATACCTCTTACCCTGCTCTCAGCCCGACCATCCACCGATGGTCGGGCTGATGTTCATATGATCGCCTATTTTTCCACCAACCTCCGCATCGAGCGCTTCTCAGCCGCTTCATGGAAAATCTCATGGAGAACATGAAGCTGTTTCCTCAGGGCCTGTATTTACTTTCAGGCGTTGGAGCCATATTGCTGACTCTGTGGGCAACGAGGCTTTGGATTGGCTGGTCGCTACGACATGAATGGTTGGACAAGCCGGGACATCGAAAAATCCACACCCAACCCATCCCTTTGGCGGGCGGTCTTGGCATAGCTACTTCCATGTTATGTATTTTAACGGGTGGCATCATCCTTGCATGGCTTGGAGGCTTACCCGAATTGGCGCGTGATGCCCTGGAGTATGGCTACTCCTCCAGAGGGCCCCAAATTCTTGGCATTGGCTTTGGGGCTCTCAGCATGTTGATCATTGGTCTCTGGGATGACCAAAAACAACCGAGCCCAGCACCCAAATTCCTTGCCCAGGCATGCGTCGCCTTGATGGTGACTGCCTCGGGTGTGCGCATCACCCTTTTCATGGAAGCAGCTTGGCTGCATTACCTGATCACCTGCTTCTGGATTCTCCTGATCGTCAATGCGTGCAACTTTGTCGACAACATGAATGGACTATGCTCTGGATTGGCTACCATCAGTGCCCTTTTTTTTGCCATCCATGCCATGAGCCACGATCACTATCTGGTGGCAAGCCTGGCATGGGCCATCGCTGGAGCCATCGCTGGGTTTCTCCCTTTCAATTACCCCAAGGCCAAGGCCTTTTTAGGGGATGCAGGCAGTCATCTCATCGGATTTCTCATCGCCATCATGGCTATTNTGCCACACTTTTATTCTGAANAGTCGGATGCCCCTTGGGTAGTCCTTGCGCCGATCCCCATCCTGGGAGTGTTTCTCATCGATCTAGCCTGGGTGGTCAGCTTTCGATGGATGCATGGCTTGCCAGTTTACCA
Source organism: Pedosphaera sp. (assembly GCA_002686885.1). GTDB lineage: Bacteria > Verrucomicrobiota > Verrucomicrobiia > Limisphaerales > AAA164-E04 > UBA7971. The sequence continues at coordinate 16,714 of NYYT01000096.1, read as the reverse complement.
GGGAGACACCAATCACCTTTCCCACCAGTTGGTCAGACGAGGATGCTCTCCAGCTGCGGCGGTCGGATTGTTGTGGATGCTTCAAGGCCTGTTAGGCTGTCTTTCCATCTGGATGGTCAGGTCATGATCTGGTGGATCGGCTCAGCGCCTTCCACTCCGACCAATCGCTGGTCCAAGCCTGCATAGAAGTAGGTTAAATCGTTGGGTGGAAGGCCCATCAGGCTCAGGACCGTGGCATGCAGATGTTTGACATGGAACCGATCGCTGACAGCCTGGCTTCCCAGCTCATCGGTCTGGCCAACACTGACCCCTCCCTTAACGCCGCCTCCGGCCATCCACATGGTAAAACCATAGGCATTGTGATCACGCCCCGTGCCTTCGGCGTATTCAGCGGTCGGCTGACGACCAAATTCCCCCCCCCAGATAATGAGTGTTTCATCCAGTAACCCGCGTTGCTTGAGATCTTTCAAAAGACCCGCAATGGGCTTGTCGGTATTGCCGGCATGGAAGTCGTGATTCTTTTTCAAATCGCCATGAGCATCCCAATTTTGATCATTGTGAGCCCCCCCTGAGTAGATCTGAATGAATCGAACCCCTCGCTCAACCAGTCGCCTGGCCAGTAGGCATTTCTTTCCAAAATCTTCGGTGCGATCCTGATCAATCCCATACATCTGCTTGATGTAATCAGGCTCATGATCGACGTCCACCGCCTCGGGTGCCGAGGATTGCATCTTATACGCAAGTTCATAGCTTGCGATGCGTGCAGCCAAGTTGCTGTTGTCCACACGATCTGACAAATGCCCTCGATTAAAGTGATCCAGGTGCTTTAGAAGCACCTGCTGTTCCTGGACATCCATGTTATGGGCATTTTTCAGATCCAGGATAGGGGTTCCCTTAGGGCGAAAAACCGTTCCCTGATAACTGGCAGGCATGTAACCGCTGGTCCAGTTCTTGGCCCCACTGATGGGCCCTCCGGATTGATCCAGCATCACCACATAACCCGGAAGATTCTGATTGACCGTCCCCAGCCCATAATTCACCCAGGAACCCAGGGAAGGCCGGCCACTGAGAATCTGTCCACTGTTCATCATCAGCATGGCAGAACCATGAATGGGTGAATCGGCCGTCATGGAATGGATGAACGCAATATCGTCCACATGCTGCGCTACATTGGGGAAAAGATCGGAAACCATCTTGCCCGTTTGGCCGTATGGCTTGAAACCCCACTTGGGCCCAACCACCCGCCCTTGGTTTTTGTGTCCCCCGCGACCAAAGGTTTTAACATCAATAGTTTTACCATCCAGCGGATAGAGTTCCGGCTTGTAGTCAAAGGTATCCATGTGACTAGGACCACCATACATGAACAGGAAGATCACGTGTTTGGCCTTGGCGACTTGATGGGCCATCCTTGGCTGCATGGGGCTTTGCCAGTCGGTTTGTCCATCGGCTGCCAATGCCTGCTGCTTCAGGAAGCCGTCTTTGGCAAGCATGCCCGTCAAGGCCAGTGAGGTGAAGCCGCCGCCCATGGTGTGCAGGAATTCCCTGCGAGTGCGGTGACAGAAAGTGGGCTGTGGTTTTTGATTCTTTTTCATCGGGTTGGGAGCACAGGGTCGGTTAGCAAGGGGGATCAATCCAAGTATACAAATTCGTTCATATTCATGAGCATTAAACCGAAGCGCTGTAAGGCCATGGTGTGGGAGAGCCCCAGGTCCTGGGTCAGTTCGTTCATCATCCCCTCGGCCTGGACCAACTCCTCAGGGCTTGGATTTCGCGAGGTTACCAAACGCAGGCCTTCAGCGAGCTGTTCGGTGCCATCCTTTGAGAACGCTTCCAGACGGCTGGCAAACAAACGGGCCTGGTCATTGAGAAACGCACTGTTGAGCATCGTCAGGGCCTGAGTCGGAACGGTGGTGGCAAAGCGCACCGCACACGCAGAGTCGGTATCTGCCATGTCAAAGGCCTTGAGCACGGGTTCGTGTAACGAGCGTTTCATGAACACATAAATACTTCGCCGGTTTTGTTGTTCAGGAGACGATTTCCCCCAGGCAGCATTTGGCCGGGATGCTGTCGCCAGGATTTCCTGGGGAACGGGCGTGTAAATACTGGGGCCTCCCATTTCCAGGTTGAGATGGCCCGTCAAATGAATCACCGAGTCACGAATTTCTTCAGCGGTCAGGCGCCGCATGTCAAATCGCCAAAACAAATCATTCTCAGGATCTTTTGCCAGAGCTTCTTGGTTGGCCCGTGAAGACATCTGGTAAGCACGGGAAAGCATGATGTGCTTGTGCAGCTTCTTTAAACTCCAACGGTTCTCCATCAAGTAGGTTGCCAGCCAATCAATGAGTTCGGGGTGCGTGGGCTTTTCACCATTTTGCCCAAAATTACTGGGTGTTCGACAAATGCCGCGTCCGAAGTGAAACTGCCAAACACGATTGGCAATGACTCTGGCGGTCAGTGGATTGGCTGGATCTACCATCCAATCGGCCAGGACACGCCGTCTTCCGCTGGAGCGTGCATCCGTCGAGGGTGCGGGAATCACAGGGTCTTCGAACCCAAGAATGGCAGGAAAACCCGGTTGAACCTCAGCGCCTTTGGAATGCGCATTGCCTCTTAGAAGCACATGCGTTTTGGCTGCCTGAGGCCCATTTTCCTGTATCACCAGGGCGCTGTCTAGTTTCGGCAACCTCTGTTGTTTGAGAGCCCTGAGCTCGGCTTGAATTCCATCGTAGTCCTTGAGATCCTCAGCATCGAGCACCGTTTCCTTTTTCTCTTTTATGAGCGTGCGGCGGGTGCGCTGGTCCTTGGCGTCTTCTTTCTCAGGATTGGTAAAGGTCGCAAAGATCCTTTCCTCATAACGTGCGATTTGGTTTTCGAGGTTTTTGGTTTGCTCCTCAATGCGGCGCTTGAGAAGGTCATGTTGCTTGATAGCCTCACCCGAGGCGATCACCCGGGTCGTGTTCAGGGTGTAAGGCGATTTCTTGTACCGACCCTCTCGGATGTTGTTGAAGGTATTGTTAAAAAAGGCAAGCAGGCGGTAGTAATCTTCATGTGGAATGGGGTCAATTTTGTGCTCATGGCATCGCGCACAGCCAATGGTCAAGCCAAGAAAGGCCTGCCCCGTGGTTGAGAGCACGTCATCCATCCCGTCATAATAGGCCTGATCCGCATCCACAGGTTCATCATCCCAAATACCCAGGCGATGGAAACCCGTGGCAACGAGTGTCTCGGAAGTCACTTCATCCAACTCATCACCAGCGATTTGCTCGCGCACAAAGCGATCGTAGGGCTTGTCACGATTCAAACTCTCGATGACGTAATCACGATAGCGCCATGTCTCAGGCTTGGGATTGTCTCGCTCATAACCATTGGTTTCGGCATAACGCACCAAATCCAACCAGTGTCGTCCCCATTTTTCTCCATAACGATCGGAAGCCAACAAGTGATCGATCACTTTCTCGTAAGCACCGGGAGAAGGATCTGCTTCAAAGGCCTCCACATCAGCCACAGAGGGAGGCAAGCCCGTCAAATCGTAGTAGGCACGCCGGATCCACGCTCTGCGGGTTGCTGGTGGATTCGGGTTCAAAGAGGCCGATGATAGACGAGCCAAAATCAGGCGATCCACTGGATGATCGGACCATGCTTCGCCCTCCGATGAAGGCAGTTCTGGACGCGAAATGGGCTTGAAAGCCCACCACTGTCGGGTCTGATCATTGATCGTGTTGTCGTATGCTGAATGACTCTCCCCAAGGGTCTCCAGGGCGTTTTCAATGGCGGTGAGGTCCATGGCCAGCCCGAGCTCAACCCATTCCTCAAGCACTTGAATGGAGGCAGGCGACAGCTTCCCTTTGTTGGGAGGCATTTCATGATCCGCATCCTTGTAGGAGACCATCTCCAAGAGATAGCTCTTGTCCGGGCTCCGAAGGTCGACCGCCTCACCGGAATCTCCGCCAGCAAGCAAGGCATCTCGATCGATCAGGCTCAAGCCACCCCGTAATTTTGCCTCACCGCCATGACATTTGATGCAATGCTCCGAAAGAATGGGCAGGACTTTCATGCGAAAGTGCTCCATGGCTTCGGTTGCCCGCACCTGGTCTGTGCCCCATCCTGAAAAGCACACCAAAATGGCGGTGATGAGACATCGGCTCGAGTGAGAGCGAGTGTTTTCAACACCGACAGTAAATGAGTTCATTGACATCAAGTTAGGACATGTCTGTGATGCAAGCAACACCTCAGTCACGACTCTTGGACCTGGATTATGAGATTGCACTTCATGAATGGGATTTATTATAAAATTTCATGCTATTTCACCCCCATGGAGTCTCTGCACGCTGGGCTGCGCTTGTCATCGGCCTGGGCCTCAGCCTTTCAATCAAAGGGAGCGGGTTTGAACTCTCTGAAACACCTTCAGAGCATCTGTCGATTCATTGGGGCGGAAAGATCTTGGGCCAGTATCAGCTAGCTTACGACTCCAGCTCCAAGGAACGGCTCCATGACACCTACAAACCTTTCCTTCAACTGTTGGATCCTGATACAGGCCAAGCCATCACCAAGGGTGCCGGGGGACAATTCACTCACCACAGAGGCATTTTTCTGGGTTGGAACAAGGTGCAAACCGGCAAATCCAGCTATGATTTCTGGCATATGGTCCGATGCGCTCAAATTCACCAATCCTTCACACAAACCGAGGTATCAGCCGAACAGGCAAGCTTTCAATCCCGCATTCATTGGGTCCCTGACAACCAGAAACCCGTCCTGACCGAGGAACGCACGATGACCTTCCATCGCCCTCAGAATACAGACATGTCGCACGTCATTGATGTGCATACTGAGCTCACCGCAAGAGTCGATTTGGAGCTTGATGGGGATCCAGAACACGCCGGATTTCAGTTTCGACCTGCCAATGAAGTTCAGGCCAAAGAAACCCGTTACCTTTTTCCCAAAGAAGGGCAAAATCCACGTAAGGACAAGGATTTGCCATGGGTTGCCGAGCAATTTACGTTACAGGATCAAAGCTATACGGTGCTGCACTTGAATCATCCATCCAACCCCAGTCCCACTCAATATTCCGCCTATCGGGATTACGGAAGGTTCGGGGCTTTTTTCCGTCATTCGCTTGAAAAGGATCGTACCCTCGGACTGAACTACCGAATTGTCATACTGCCTGGGCCGCTCCGCGAACGAGAACGACTTCAAGCCATTTACGAGGAATGGGTCCACCCCTGAAGATAAGGTTTTCAGGCTCCAAACTCATCCGCCTCATCTCTGGCAATGGCCACCTCTCGCCTTAAAAGGTCGTGCAGGGTCACGATGCCAATCAAGCGCTTCTGTCCAGGCTCTACCAAGCCAACCAGCCCCGTCTCGGACTCGATCAGGGAGTATTGAAGTTCTCGGATACTTTGGGAAGGATGGCACACCACTGTCTTGGCAAGAATGAAGTCTCTGTTTTCGGAGAGGGCCTCCTGAGCTTCTTGGCGCGTCAAAACCCCCTGAAGAACGCCCTGAGAGGTGACTGGAAAACGATGATAGGGGTAGGCCCGCAAGGAAGACTCCACCGATTCGGGAGTCAGTGGCTCGATCACGACAGGCGAGAAATTGGCAATGGCCGAAACAGGCAATTGCTGCCAGGTTTTCAAATCACGTGGAGGGATCACCTGCTCGAGTTGATAGCCATCCTGCTCCAGAATGGCCTCATAAAAATTATCTTTCAGCAGACGTTTACTGACTGCACTGCTGATGAGAGCTCCAAGCATTAAGGCAGGCACCAGATAAAATTCGTTGGTCATTTCAAAAACAATGAGAATACCGGTCACTGGAGCCCGCACCACGGCCCCCAGACAGGCACTCATCCCCACCACGGCCAGAGTGATTTGGGCTTCGGTGCTGAGGTCGACAAAGAGTCCAAAAACGCCCGTCAACACGACACCCGTCATTCCCCCTAAAAAAAGAGTAGGCGAAAAAATCCCCCCACACCCCCCCATGCCATAACAGCAGATGGTCGCAATCAGCTTTCCCACCAGAAGCAACACAGCGATTCTCCAGTCAAAGGGCCCTGTCAAAGCAGCATTCAAGTCCTCGTAACCCACACCAAACACACCGAGGTGCCCCTGCCCTGTCGTGTTCCGGGTGTAGAGAAACACCCACGCACCGATAGCCCACGCGATCAGGGAGCCCAAGGCAGGAGTGAGCCATCCTGGAACCTTGTTCCATCGCTTACAGGAAGCACGCAAGGACAGACTGAAACGCTGAAACATCACCCCTACCAAAGAAGCAGTGGTTGCCACCAAAGGCGTCAGCAGGTAAATCGTCCAGTCAGGTGCTCCGACAGCAAAGATTTCCAGTGCTGGATTTTTTTCGGCGAGAAAGTGCACCGCGAAGGCACCGATGACGGAAGCGAGCAACACACTTCCCAGAAATCGACTGTTCAGATCCTGAACAATTTCCTCGAGCACAAAGGTGATGGCTGCCAGAGGCGTATTGAAAGCAGCCGCCAGACCGGCAGCGGCTCCCGATGCAGCCGCATGGCGCCGGTTCTGCTTGGGTTCTCCCAATATTCCGGCCAGATTGGAGGCAACACCACTGGCCAATTGAACACTGGGGCCTTCACGTCCCATACTCGCCCCCCCACCAATGCTCAGAACGCCAGCCACAAACTTGACCCAGGTCACTCGCCAGGGGATCTGACCAAAATCACTCCAAAAGGCAATTTTGAGCTGGGGAATCCCACTCCCTGATGCTTCCTTGCTACAATGCTGGAGCAACCAGCCGACCAGCAGGGAGGTGCTTAACATGGTCGCCAGGGATCCCAGCAAAAAGCTCTTGGTCGATAAGGTGGCAAACTGAGCAATGGTGTGATTGAAAACGAACTGGATGGACTTGTGAAAAGCGACGGCAACGACGCCGGCGACCACACCATAAAGACAAGTGAGAACAATCGCCCGGGACTTCTTTGGCAGTTTTTGAAAATAGCGGGCGAAGAGACCAATCATCGAAGGAGGGCATTAATGACCATCGTCCTACCAATATCAAGAGTGGATTCCATGTTCTTACCCCAAACCGTTGGGTGAGGCCTTACGATTTGAAGCGAGACCTGTTTTGACATTGACCTCCTTTCGTATTCCTGCCTTTAATCCAGCAGTTTACCCAGCTCGCCATTATGATGACTCCAAACACTTTGTACCCACGTCCTTCCCGAAAAGGCTTTACCTTGATCGAACTGCTGGTGGTGATTGCCATCATCGCCATTTTGGCCGGCATGCTCTTACCAGCGCTCAGCAAGGCAAAGATGAAAGCCAAGGGTATCTCATGTCTAAGCAACCTGAAACAGATGCAGCTGTGCTGGATCATGTATGCCACCGATCACGATGGCAAACTGGTACTCAATCATCTCGGAACGAGAGATTCGTGGATTGGTGGGAATGTGTCCTCTTCCCCTGGATGGACCAACCGCCTAGACATCATGCAGGCTGCCCTCTACCCTTACAACTCCTCGGAGGAGATTTATCGCTGCCCTTCCGATGTGGCCTTCAAGCAAGGATCCCGTACGGTTATCCGAGTCAGGAGTTTCTCCATGAGTGGTCGCATGAATGGGAACGCTGACTGGGTTTACCCAGGCCTCAAGGTATGGACCAAGGAGTCGTCCATCAACACGCCAGGCCCCTCGCAAGCCTTTGTTTTTGTCGATGAAGATAAAGACAGTATCGACGATGGATTCTTTGCCGTACGGGACCCTGCAGGGGCAAACACAGGTCACTGGCAAAACGCACCGGCAAGCCGACATGGCAATGGTGGGAATCTTTCATTTGCAGACGGTCACGTCGAGAATTGGCGCTGGGTGGAGCAAACGGCTACGGCTGTCACAGGCTTGGACACCCGTACCTTCGCCAACGATCGGGATCTCGAAAAATTTCGTAGGGCCTCACACTCACCCGATGGTCTTTAAGCCCTGATCACTCCGAATTCGAAACGCAAGCACAGCCGCTCCTTTTAAGGAGCGGCTTTTTCATGGGGTGCTCAATTCTTGCAGGGAGCCGTGCTCCAGATCCAAGCGGTAAAGCAACTGGTTGTAATCATAACGCGGCATAGGGTGCTCATGACCCGAAAAAGTCGTCACGTAGGTTCCTTCGAAATAAATAACTCTCCCTCCTTGCTCGTCCCAAAATGCTCGCTGCACCGGGTTGTAGAAGGACATTCTTTGATGCGAGGCAATTTTGATGACTTTTGGCCAGGGCCCCTCGGGCTTTTCCGATTCTCCGTAAAAAACCTCGCCCAACATGGAGGAGCCACCTATTTGATTGGCAATCAGAATGTATTTCTTCAAATAAGGATTCCATCGAACAGAACCCCGATGCAGCTGGACCCAAGCGCCTGTGGTCGCATGGCGGCTGAGAGTCCAACAATCGGACTCTCGCATGACCTGGTTTCCCACCCAGCTTGACTCTTGCTCCGATGTCACCGGAGGCAGATGCCTCCTCCAGACATAACCTTCTCCGGGCTCCTTGGAGGGGCCGAAAGACTCGTAGGCGTTTGGATCCTGGATCGCTTCCCACATCTTGGGAACGCGAATGTGTGCATACACATCTCCAAATTGGAGATAGGACTGATCGCCATGATGAGTCGTCAGAGGGTGCCCTCTGAGATGCTGCCATTGATTCTCAAGATCGAATGACACGAGAATTTTAAATCGGTTTTCTTTGGTATCAAAGGCGGCCAAACCGTGCTCAAGCTGCTTTTCAAGGGATTCTCTTCTCGAATAATGGACCGCCATCCTTTCTTGCCCTGATGCATCTTGCAGCACACAGAGACCATCCACCCACACCAAATCACCGGCAGGAAACATGGGAAACATGGACTTGGGCAGCCCCCGACCATCTAAAAAGTAGGACCATGCGACCAGGGGTGGGTTCACATCCTCAGGACTCGTGGCACCCGTCGTCCGAAAATTGCCTAAAGGCTAACGAAGGATGGAGGTATCCCACCAGAACCAGTAAATTTTTCGCCCAAAAACAACGCCCTGGCTGGAATCCTGGCCGGCGATTTGCAGAGAGGGTTCTTGCCAATCGATGCAGGGCTTCACACCCAGAAGCTGGGCATCTCGATAACGCCCAATGCCTGTGATGCGTTCGACCCTTTCAGCAGGCTGTGTCCGGTTGATCTGAACCAGAGAGGTCTGATTGGGCTTCAGTGCAATGCGAGTTCCTTGGTAGCCAAAACCATCGGCTTTGATTTGATACCCGTCGGAGCGCAGGTGCAGGAACATTTCTTCCCCATCGAGACCCGGTTCATGAATCACGACATATCCAGCGCTATCACTCCAGTAGGTTGTTTGCTGTGTGGTTTTGCATTCCACCAGTGGAATACCGACACCCGTACTGGCATCGATGACCCGCAAACCATAGACCGCCGACTGCANGGGNGTTGCAAAGCGACAGATCAAGCACAGACAAGACAACGCCTACCAAACCCTTGGTGCAGAAGTGCCATCTGGCATACCTTGGGCTCGAGTGCGGGTGAAAGCCAACATGCGTGTGATGGAGAGCAAGCCCAAAAAGGGAATCATTCTGAAGCGGAGGCATCGTCCACACCCCAGTCCGCAATCTCTCCCCACTGGCTGAGGATATCNANNACCTCGNNCAAGGTNTCAGGAGGGGNAGGCAAATCAAANGATACCTCATGAACCNNATCTCCCTCCCAAACTTGCAGAATGCCTTTCCCTCTGTCTGTGCATCCAGGGCAACCGATTTCACTCCCCCAGTCATCCCATGGTTGACTTGAAAGCAGCTCGGTCAGAAGCTGCCAGACATCCTCGGGNACTTCCTGCTTGATGTCGATGGCAGGGAATGAGGTATCAGGACTTCTCGCNGTAAGGACAAGGNTTTCACCATCCCACTGTTGTTGNTTGACGCAATACCCCACACAACGCCCCAAGTCTTCTGTATAAACGACTCGAGAAATCTTCGTTGGAGGCGCAGGCGGCTCGAATAAGCTCACCTGAGACAGAACCTCTACCAACAGGTCTTGAATGCCTGGAGCATCGAGAGGGATCTGATAGGNTTGATNGTGGACGNTGAGCTCTAACCATCCAAAGCCTTCNCAGTCCCAGCAACGGTTTTCCCANGGCAGGGCCGCTTCCAGGATAGCTGGCCATCGAACTATTTCGGTTAAAGATTGCCAGTCTCTGGCTTGTGTTCGCCTGGATCCGGATCGCGGTTTGCTGGCGCCCGAAGGATCGGAAAAATGCCAGTAGGTATTGGAAGGGTTGATGGTGACGTCCTTACGAGACAAACCATCCATCCCGCTGGTATGTTCGAAGTACCGCAAGGACTCAAGTTCAGGAGGTGGCACCTTGAAGGATCCACGCAGTCTNTGAAGAAGATCCTGAAGGGCTTCCGCACCCTCCAGTCTGGCGCCTTGTGGAAAGGTCACACGATGTGTCGCACCTGCCAGACTGATTTCGATCCATTCGGTGCCTGTTCCCTCGCAATCCGCACAAGACACATCCGCTGGNAAGGCCTGAAAGCTCTCCCAATCCAGAAGGGACTCNCAACGNCTCCANAGGGTCGCATCCCAGGAGCGCTCTTGATAAGGTGGGAGCGTATTCANGGANGTAGACGCCACGAAGGTCGTGTAAGTCCGCTCAATGTAGAGCGANTCCTCGCAATAAGACTCGCAGTCATCGAATCGAACACCGGTGGCAAAACGAACGACAGGTTGTTCGGCATCATGCTGGGTCAATGCCAGTGCTCCGTAGTCTCCCCCGGGAGCCCATAGTAACCCTTCCTCCCCGAGCAAAGATCCATCCAGGGAGAAACCATAGCAACCGCTTGGCNTGTAGGCTCCCAAAAGATTGAGCCCCCCTTGTTCTGCCAGTCCAAAGTGCCAAACGTCCTGCCCCATGCGCAGCAGCAGATCATCATGACTCCATTCCATCTCGTAGGAAGAAAAAGGAAGAAACCAGGGCTTTCCTACCGGTTCCAACAGACCTCTTGAACTCACCGTCCATTGGCTGATGTTGGAGATATCTGGCGCATCCTTGAGATCGTTTTCCGGCGACACATCCAACTGATGCGCGATGATGCGGCCCTCGCCATCGACCTGAACCAGATGAGGCCATTGGTCCGAAAAGTGCCTGGAGTCACTCAACCGGGCTGCAATGCCATCGTAGGCCAAGACGTCCAGCCAATCCTTTCCGTCGGATTGAAAAGTATCCGCGTCATAGTGCTGCCCGACGGTATAGACCACCTTACCTTGATGCGACAGGCCTTTGAGCTGCCCCGGGAGGCTGACCGGATCGCGAAGGGTTGGGTGTATGGGATCCTCGTAATCAATGACTGAAAGATAGGACTTCCGCACCCATGGAATGCCAGGACGCTTGAGAGAAACATTCTCTCCTGAAAGCATGGTCTGATAACTGAGGTAAACCAGACCTTCAGCGGTGTAAGCTTCCGAGAAATCCCAAACCGAATCCAAGGCCATGTCAAAATCAGAGAGAAAGGTGGCCTTCCCATCGCCGGGAGCCCGATAGGCAAGAAATCTTGCCCCTCCCCAGTTGCCAGGCCAAGGCCAAAGGGCATCACCGACGACATCCATGAACGGAACGCCCCACCATCCGTAATAATTGCCTTGAGAAGTCTNCCAGACCAAAAGATCTTCGCGGACCCACAAAGCCTTGAGGTCACTCATGGGCAGTGTGGTTTCAAGCGGAGTCACCGATTCATGAACCAAGCTCACCGCAGGCATTTCGCTGAGATCAAAGACCTTTAAGTGTAGCTTTTGCTCCCGAGTCTCTTCGGAGTCTTCCACCTGGACCAGNTGCGAAGGACCACCGCTTGCCTGAAGGGTGTAGAAAAGTTGCCCTCGCAATTCAGCACCCAAGACATAATCCTCTCCGAGGGGAATCCTTGACAGGGCAGCCGTATCGTTTGCCACGCTGACAACTCGAATGGATGATGAGGCTGGGCTCCATAGGCTCCCCCTGTTCAATTCGATGTGATACTCTTCGAAAGCGAACAATTGATCCACTTTCCAGGAAAGCTCCAACTCGGATTGGACTCGGGGGTGATCCCGATCCTCAACCCCGACCGAAAGCAAACTTCTCCCTGAAAGGGAGAGAATGGCCTCATCGACCATGGTGGATCTTCTTGGACGCACCTCATGCTCAATCAGGCCGCGCTTGACCAGTTGGTCTCCTTGTAAGTCGATCAACTGAACGGCCATGGTCGTCTGNTTTTCCTCGTAAGCCTGAAAGGGAACCAGGATCAGGCCTGCTTCTTCCAACCATCCAAAGGCTTTTTCATCCGTGTTGGCCTCACTCCAACTGTGATGCGTACCAATAGGCACACGGCTCAACAACCCTGGTTGCGATGGATCCCGGACGTCGAATAAGGATACGGCCACACGCCAGCCTTCCACATTGTCGATACCAATACTCAGGAGACGGTCTCCGAGAGGCTGAATGTAGGTCGACCAGCCAGGCACTTCCAATTCGCCTGAGATCGTCGGTCGGGAGGGATCGGAAAGATCCACGATCCACAGGGGGTCGACTCTGAGAAAGGTCACGATGTAGGCTTTATCCCCGTCAAAACGAGTGGCAAAGAGGCTTTCATTTTTTCCAAGTTCAACCTGCCCCAACCGGATGGGTTTGGCTGGAACACTTAAGTCATAGGTTTCCAGCCGAGTCATCAATTCAGGTTCTCTGGACTCACTGATCACCCTGAGCACTTCTTCATGTACGCTCAGTTTGAACTTGTCCTTCACCCGACCACGAGGCTGGATGATGGCTACTTCCTCCATNCTGCCATCCGACGCTCCTATATCGATCATTCGAATACGCGACTGCCACCAGTCATTTTGCCCTTCCCCCTGCGTACAGACAAAAAGCATTTCNGAAGTCGCATGGACGACATTCCCATAACCAGGAATCCAGATCGAATCTCGGGCGATGGGTTGAGATGGATCACTCAAGTCGTAACTGCTCACCAAGGAACCCCATTCCCAAACCCTCTCGCCTAGCAAGTCTTCCCGGTATTGGTAGATTTGCGAAACCACATAGAGAGCCGTCCCCACCAGCCTGCTTTCTTGAATCGTTCCTTGAACCGGAACACTCGAAGCAATGACAGGTTGCTGCTTCGTAACATCGATCATGACAAGACGACTTTCCGCATCGCCAGACCAATAGTTGCATCGGTTTCGAGCCAGGAGAACCGCATAGGCGGCGTCCATGACATACATCTGTTCGCCTGCTGCAGGGAGAGACAATTCACCGGACAGTTGGGGTTGCTTCACATCGCTGATATCCACCACTTGGAGCCCCCTGAATTGGTTGAAGAAGAAGAGACGATCTTCGTGAATGCTCCAGATATCNGATTCCACAACGCTTCGCTCACTGGTTTCGCTCGTCTTGGAAGCGTCCTCCATTTCAGCACCTGCCGCCCCGTCGAGGGTTGGAATGGCATTGGCAGTGATACCCTCTTCCTCCTGAGGCGCCACAAATTCATNAGGACCGGTAAAAGCGCTGGCATCCAAATCATCCAGACGCACGGCCTTGATGCGCAACCACTCATTGTCTCTGGATGGTTTGAGCTCAAACCGAAAAATCCCAGCTTGCCCATTGGTGTACAAAACGGCTTTAGGCACCCATGCCCCTTGACCAAAACGTGGTTTACCTTCCAGAAAAACCTGCTGGTATCCTTCTGGCACAAAAGCAGTGACTTCAATATGATCGTCCACCGAAACGATCTGTTGGATGTGGGGCCTTAATCCCTCAAGCTGCTGAGCCTTTAAACAGGTGACCGTTGCAAGACATAGGAGGAGGCAACATGCCATGACTCTCTTGAACAAAATGGCATTCAGACAAGCTGGCGCCTGTCGGCATTCTCCTGAAAAGGCCTCCTTCGAATGCGGTGCAGCCCTTTGAGGGACACTGGAAGATACGAGATTCATCATCAATCTGAGTCTATTAAATAATTAAATAGAGGGTGACTCAGAAGGCAATCCTTNATGACACTATCTTCTGAAGTAAAAGCCACCATGAACCAGTCCTAAGCCTTGATGCATGCAGCCCACAAAGCTAGATTTTATACCAAGATGCGATCACGCCCCCCNTTCTTGAGGACCTCAACCTGGACCGTTTCATGGGTNTTACTGCATCTGTTGCATTCCGTATCCTTCTGGATGCATGCCGCAGCTCCCGAGCTTCAACATTGGTTTCCGGNCGGAGGCCAGGTAGGTGAAACGCTCACGGTCACCAGTGTCGGAAAAAACAATGACTGGCCCCCAAAAATTTGGGTATCCAATCCCGAGGTCCGGTTCACGGCAGAGGAGACCCCTAACACGTGGAGCGTTGAAATTGGAAAGAACATTCCTCCTGGTTCCGTTTTGATACGATTGTTTAACAAAGAAGGCGCATCCCAAGCTCGTTGGTTTTTGATCAATGAAACCCAAAGTTTTCGGGAAACCGAAGCCAACCACACCATGGCCAACGCCAATCGAGTACCCATCCACCGAATGATTCATGGTCGACTCTCGGAGCGCCAGGATGTGGACACCTATCAGGTGGCTTTAAAAGCGGGCACCACATTGATCGCCCGCATGGACGCTTATGTGCTGGGATCTACTGTGGATCCACTCATGCGCTTACTCGACGCGGATGGCAGAGTGCTGGCCATCAACCATGACCATTATCATCTCGATCCATTCATCACCTTCGACGTGTCCCGATCGGATCACTATTACGTGCAGGTCATGGGGTTCCCCTACCCGGCCAACGCTAGCCAGCGTTTCGGTAATGGCGATGGTTACATCTACCAACTTCTCCTCACCGATCGACCTTACATGAAGGCTTCTGAAACCCTCAAAGAAGAAGGGTCGGTTCGTTTGAACCTGGACGGCTGGAACCTTCACGACGTCCGTTCTCCTCCAGGTCGGTCCGGCATCTTGCCTCGCTATTCCGATCGTGCAACAGAGGAACAAAGGCGTCTCATCCATATGAAAAACCTTTCGCTGGAAAAGGAGCCCAATGATCGGCTTGAGACAGCAACAGGGATCTCCCAGGCCGCACGGGGCAGCCTGGATCATCCAGAAGATATGGACTGGTATCGCTGGTCCCCTGAGGCCCATACATGGTATCAGTTGGAGGTTCAATCAGGTCGCTTGGGGTATGAAGGGGATTGCCTGCTCAAACTTTACTCGGAAGATGGAAAGGAAATGGCTTCCAATGATGATGCCGCAGGGATGCGAGACCCCCGAATGGAGTGGCAGTCAAAGGATCCACAAACCTGCTACCTTCGGGTCTCTTCCCTGCTGAAAAGCAGTCAACCTCCGACGCGTTATCGCGTGATCGCCCGCCCCATGCGCCCCTCTTGCCACCTCACCCTCGAAAGTGAGCGATTGAACATCCAACCTGGAGATTCCCAAGAACTGAAGTTAAGCATTCAGCGAACCTTCGGTCACTCCAAACCAATCCTCATCAAAGCCCTTCACCTGCCGCCAGGCGTGTCCATGCCTTTGGTGACTGCCGAAGCCAACCAAAAAGAAATCCTTCTGGTATTTCATGCAGCTCACTCAAGTCGTTCCTACCAAGGGCCCATTCGCATTATGGGAGTGGACTTGGATAATCGCTGGAACCAGTATGTGGCAGGAAAGGAAACCGTCACCACATCGGTGAACAATGGCGTACCCAACGGTTACCTGGACCAGGTCTTCACCAAGGTCCTTGACCCATGGCTTACTCTAACCTCTGCGTCAGAGGGCATGGACAACGAAGAACCATGAATCGTCCTGGCTTGATGAACTCTTTTGATCTGCGTAAGTCACCGATGAAGCCACAGCCTTTGCAGCCGATTCATCACCTGGCAGGCATTCTCCTCATTTGCTTATGCAACGGGATTCAGGCAGATACCACACCTTCCAATTTCATGGCACGTGCTGGCATCATCGACATCACTCCCACGAACTTGCCTATTCGTCTCGCAGGATCCATGCATCCTGTTGAAACATCCATCATCCATGATCCACTGAAGGCCCGCATTGTGGTGCTCTCCAACGCATCAACGCGCATGATAGTGGGAACCTTGGATGTTTGTGTCTTACCAGAACAGGCGTTCAAGCCGTTGCAGAAAGGCATCGCAACAGCCACAGGCATTCCGCCGAACCATATCAACCTATCGGCGACACACACCCATTCCGCCCCACCGTTGACCGGCCTTTTTCTCAATGATGCGGAAACGGATTATCTTGAATGGATGATGGATACCGTAATCGATGGGGTGATAAAGATAAGCCATCAACCTGAGGAACCTGTCAGGATCGGATGGGCAAGGGCTCCCATTCCCGAACATGTGTTCAATCGCAGGTGGCTCCTCAAAGAAGGAGCAAACTACGAAAACCCGTTTGGATCGCACGAAGATAGGGTCCGCATGAACCCTGGCTACGGGAATCCTGATATCAGCCAACCCTCAGGACCCACGGACCCTATTCTGGAAGTACTGGGTATTTCCAGAGCCGACGGTTCGCCCTTGGCATTGATAGGCAATTATTCTCTTCACTATGTCGGTGGAGTCAACGGCATATCGGCTGACTATTTTGGAGCCTACGCAAATTGGTTGAAGCAGTATTTTCAACGCGACTATCCCGAAAAGCCATTTGTCGGCTTGCTCACTAACGGGGCCAGCGGAGACATCAACAACCTTAATTATGCACTCCCCGTCCCGCCCCCAAA
>NYYT01000010.1 GCA_002686885.1 Pedosphaera sp. | reverse complement strand
GGTGCGTCCTTTTGCGGATTTTGGGGCTTAAACTGTTGCTTTTAGGCATTGAAACCTCCTCTGGGTTCAATGCGAATAGCTTCAACAGTATGAGAATCTTTCAATACCTTTAAACACTCTACATAGTCGTATCGAACAATGTAGCCCATACGGATGACGGGAATCATCCGCGAATTAGTAAGATTAGTGATCGTCCTTTCGGAGACCTTCAGTTTTTGGGCCAATTCGCGCTTGGTTAGCAGTGAATCAGCATCTGCTTTTTTGTCCTTCATTATCATCAACCTCAAGGTTTGAAGCTGATAAGGCAAGGCGTGTTAGGCGCTTTTTCACAATTATTTATAACTGCCAAAATTTTTAAAGGCAGTTACATGTTGAGTGTCGTTTGCGTGGCAGAAAACGTGCACTTTCTTGCCGAAATATGCCGATCGCTGCACATTGTCACTTTTTGCAACATGTTGTTTTGCATTTGTTTGCCTAATTACCAACAAGTTGCGCAAATGCCCGTTGCGGTTTCCTAAACCGTCGATCGGGGTTCGAGTCCCTGCAGGAGCACCATGCTCTTCTTGGCTTGAGGCAGGATGCTTCAAAACCATGGCCTGGCAGTCCTTTGAACAAGATCCACCCTGAACCAGCATCCGGGAAAGTTGGCTGATTAAGACTGCCGAAGAGGCATCCATTAACGACCTGAGGGCGTGATCCGGGTGATTGCGTTGGGGTTTTTTTCTTCCCTGAAAAGGTTACTGACCACACGCGTCGAATCCAGATACTCCGCATGCCCGTCCAGGAATACCCAGTTGGATCCCTGGTTGTGCCGTTTGGCAGCGATCCGTCGCTCCGGGTTTAATTGACCGCTCTGCTCATTGAGCGGAAGTTGATTGAGACGAAATACGTCATTCAGATCCATGACAGCATCCCGGATCCCCGTGACAATGGGACGCCAGGAGCCGTTCTCATTGTCACCGATGTGCACCGTATTGCTTGGCTCCTGAAAAGCAGTCACCTTGGATGGTCCAACCTGTTCGCTTCCCGTCGGATCATTGGGACCTTCAAATTTCCATGCATTGATGACGTAAGTAATGATCTGTCTTTTTTTGGGATCACGGTTGGGATAACTGGGGCATTTGTATATTCGAATACCACTGAAATCTTCATCCGTGCCGCCCTCAGGCATGTAAGGCATATAGGCTAAAAACCACGGGTAACCATTGCCCCTTGGAATGTAATCATCGTTCTCATCCGAATAAAGCATCATGGCCAATCCGGTTTGTTTGAGATTGTTGATGCAGGCAATCGATTTTCCTTTCGCTTTGGCCTTCCCTAGGGCCGGCAGTAGCATGCCCGCCAGAATAGCGATGATGGCGATCACAACAAGTAGTTCTATCAGGGTGAAGGCGTTGCGGTTTTTGAATCGAACGTTCGAGCTGGGGACACGGGTATACGCGTTCATAGAGATAACCTTTGGGTGGTAACCATTGTGGGGACTCTATGTTTGTAAAGCATTCAACGAACCGTGCAGAGTAAAAAATGGTTTTTTTTTTGAACGTGGCAAGAATGGTCCCCCCAAATCACCAACCCTAGCTGATAGGGCGAGTGTTCTCTTTGTGATGATCCAAAGGACTGAGTCACTCAGTCAGGGCGGTCAAACCCGGGCAAACGAGCGCCACCGGTCTCTTGGCTACCAGACACACTGATGGGATGCATTGCGCGGGCGTCATGGGCTTTTGAGGGCAAATCCATTCTCTATGTCATAAAAGAACACATCCCGTCCAATACCTCACTTCGCGCCAGCCAACGAAAAACCCCCAACTGGGTATCCACCCTTGAAGCAGAGAGTCGTTCAAGGAACGTTCTGAGAGGGTCCTACCCTTTGTTCAACCCTATCGAGTCGTTGGGAACCTACCCTAATTCGCAGAGGCCACACCGGGTGTTTGGGAATGCGCGTTTTGAGGGAAATCAAAGGTCAGCACGAGTGGCTCACTGCCCGTGTTGGCGATTTCGACGCCACCGTTTGCGAGTGCGGCCTGAGTGATGAACCCGATTTCAGGATAGATTTCACCGAGCTTCATGTCCTGGTGATAGCGCACTTCGAGTTTTCCAACCCGGCCGCTGCCTCCATTGGTGTGGAAGAGCGCAGGACTCTCAGGACAGAATTGCGTCTTGGCGCCGGGCGCCAAAATAAGACGAAGGATGGAGCATTTCTGATCACCCAGAAAATCACCGTAAATGATCCACTTTGCCTCCACACCGTCTCCAGTAAATTTGTCGGCAGGGATGGCCGGTCGGGCATTCTTGCGGACGAAGTCGGGGTCCTGGTTGGCGGCGAAGTCGAATGTATCCACCAGAAATTCCCAATCTTCATGTCGGTCTTTGGGATAGTCTTCCTCTCGGCAGGCGTAAAACGCATCGGCGGCGCCAATACGGCCATCAAGTGTCAAATCCTCAGCTAGAAAGTGCTCATCCATTGTGACGTGAAGCTCGTGCGTACAGAGATCGGTCGGCGAGTGCAGCACACCGTTGGGCATGACAAACCCATTATCGATATGCATCATGGTATGAGGAGACAAATGCCGCACATCGTTGTAGGCGCCCTTTCCAAAGCGCTTCATACATGCCAGGAACTCATCCTTGTTCACGAACGGGTACAAGCCCATCGCAGTGGTGTGATAGTGCGACGGACTGACCCCAGGGTTATCATAGGAATTGATATCGTAAACCTCCCATTTGGCCCAGTGGAGGTGATGTGGGATCGGATTCAGGTTGTCAAACTTCTTGGATACGATAGGCCAGGTTGGGTTTCCGAACAGCGATTTGGAAAACGCTGCCATCTTCTCACCGATCACGGCTTCTGGACTAGCGACGATCAAGTCCTGCAGCGAGATGACCTGGCCATTTGGGGTCAGCACGTGCGATTCACCCTCACGAAAGGGCGCCTTGTTGGTGCGCGTGTCAATCACACCGGTCACAATGGGAACAGTGCAGCACATCCAGAGCTCATCGAGTCCGGTCCCATTCATGTAATCCGGATAATACGATTGGGCATCAAGACGAAGTCGCTTACCCGGTGTGCAGAAGGTCCGGCCGGCGTAACGGTGCAGCAGCTGCAGAACGCCGTCGTGCTGGTTGAGGCAATCCTCGAACACGGAATCCGGTCCTGCGCTGGATCCATCGATCACATCCTGTTGAGGGTATTCGTGAAGTTTATCCGAGAGAATGGAAGTTGAAGCAGCCATGGACAAATAATCTAGTAGGTATTGAAAAAAATTTGATGTGTTGGGTCTACCCAATCAATGAGCGGCAGGGCCAAGAAAGCCAAGGAACTGCGATCTCGTTGGGAGTGCCAAATTCTGATGATTTCACCTGAGAGAGGCAAGCGTTATTGGCTTCAATATCAGAGTCATCAGTGAACCTTGTTCCACTCCATCGAAGCTTTCATGATCCCTGCTTCGGCATGGGCATCTTCGCATCGACCTCGCGCCGCCAGGCATGTAACCGGGAGCGGAGTTGTTCCACCATGGCTGGTTGAAGCCCGGAGAGATCCTGCTGCTCCCCAAGGTCGGTCTTCAGGTTGAAGAGCTGAACGGTTTCATTTTCATAGTATTCGAGGAGCTTGTAGTCTCCCAGGCGGATGGCCCCTCCCGGGCTTTGATAGCCGTGGTTGCTGTAGTGAGGGAAGTGCCAGAAGAGGGCCCCACGATCATGGGCTTGCCCGAGCAGGGCTGGCACGAAGCTCTGCCCATCCACATGCTGATGGGGAAGCAGTGGGTGACCGGTCATCTCCAGCAGAGTGGGGTAAAAGTCTGTGCCAATGACCATGGCCTGAGAAGTGCTTCCTGCCTTGACTCGACCAGGCCAATGCACGATCAGGGGTACGCGGATACCCCCCTCGTAGTTCCACCCCTTGGCTCCCCGCAAAGGCAAGTTGGAAGAGGCAAAGCGGCGATCGAGCACCTCTCGGGGGTGATGCACCCCTCGGTATTGATTGGAAGCAGACATCCCACCGTTGTCTCCCGTAAAAATGAGGATGGTGTTCTCCGCCAGTCCCAGTTCTCCGAGCTTGGCTCGGATCCTCCCCAAGCTCTCATCGGTCGCCTCCAGCATGGCCGCAAACTGGGCGTTGTCCTGCACCTGCTTCACCCACCACACACGCTGATCCTGATGTGCCTGAAGTGTATCGTTGGTCTGCAGGGCCTTCAGCGCCTCCGGTGAAGGGAGCGGACCATCCGGGTTGGGCTCCAAAAGAAAGGTCGGCCCTGCAGAGGGCGATGGTGCCCGGCGCTTGGCCTCATACTTGGCAACCAGATCCTTGCGCCCCTGGATGGGGTCGTGGACGGCAAAGTGTTCGAGATGCACAAAGAAGGGTTGATCTTTTTTCCGCTCGATGAAATCGATGACCGCATCGGTCAGTCGATCCGTAAAATAATCCCCCTCCTGCGAAGGAAGGCTTTTCTCATACTGAGGCGAAAAGGGGTGGTAGTAAGAGCGCACCCATCCGGTGATGGCCTCATCAAAGCCATAGGTCCTGGGATCTCGATTGAGGTGCGCCTTACCGTAGTTGGCAGTGGCATAGCCATGTCCCTTCAAGGTCTCTGCCAGGGTCTTCTCCCCTAGAGGCAGTGCGGTCTGCTTTTGAGCGCTGTGCAAGGCTTCGAATGGCCTTTCAGGGCGCCCCCCCAGCCATTCGGTCAAGTCCAGGCGTGCGGGGTATTTCCCTGTCAGAATACTGGCGCGACTGGGGGAACAGACATGACAGGTGGCGTAGGCCTGATCAAATCGCACCCCTTCACGGGCCAGTTGATCCATGTGAGGCGTTTCATGAAAGCGACTCCCATAACAACCGAGATCACTCCATCCCAGATCATCGACCAGAAAAAAAATGACATTGGGGGGTCGCGCTTCCAGAGGAAGGACCGTCATCCCGAGAAGCATGCCCAAGGCGGCAAGACACGATTTCATGGCAAGGAGTGATCGCATGGCTTGGAGGAAACATCATGATAGACTCGATCCTCGCCTGCGGCGAGGCATAAAGCAGGAAAGTCCTCAAGGCACGGGCTCCGTTGCACATGCCCGGCGGGTGGTTTAACTTAGAAAGGTGGTCAAAGCAGCATTCAAGGAGTGGTCGGCAGTGGTGGAGGCACTTGGGCATGGGGAGCAGATCCTGATTTTTCGCAAGGGAGGTCTCGATGAAGGGCCTGGTGGCTTCGAAATTCGCCACTCGCGCTTCTGGCTCTTCCCGACTCAGTTTCACCAGCAGGCCGTGCGCATCGTCCCATCCTGGATGGAGCGGCTCCAACGGAGGGACCAGCCCGCTTCCGAGCCCGGTCTCATCCCCATTGAGTTTGCCTGTGCAGTGGTCGGCCACCATCAGCTGGAACATCCTGATCAGATACAGGCCCTGCAGGACCAGCACGTCTGGCAGAATGAGGTCCTTGAAGAACGCATGGCCTATGGCACCACCTATCGACTGCACGCCCTGCTGGTTGAGGTGCATCGACTGACTCGCCCCACCCCGATCCCCATGTCCGATGCCTACGAAGGCTGCCGCTCATGGGTGGAACTGGAAGAGGCCCCTGAATGGGCCTCGACCTCACCCGTGCTGAACCCGCAGGCCTTCGAAGCCAAAAAAAATGCCTTTCACAGGGCGCTGTCATGAGACTGCCACCTGTCATTCTTGCTTCGCAGTCCCCGCGTCGACAGCAATTGCTTCGGACCGTTCTCAGGCGCTTCGAGGTCGATGTATCCCATGCCGACGAAATCGCCCCCTCCTGGCTGACCCCTGGAGAAACGGCACAGGCCAATGCCTGGCTCAAGGCCCGAGCTGTGGCCGCACGTCACCCCAAGGCACTGGTCATCGGCAGTGACACAGTCGTGGCACTGGGCAGGCGTTCCTTTGGCAAACCCGCCGATCTGGCTCAGGCCTTTGGTAACCTCAAGACTCTGTCGGGCAAAACCCACCAGGTCATTACCGGGGTAGCGCTGATTCAGTGGAGTACCCGCCGATGCCTGCTGCAGGCAGAGAGCACCGACGTACATTTTCAAAAATTGAGCGCAGAAGTGATTCGCACCTACCTGGCGCGGATCCAACCCCTCGACAAAGCGGGGGGCTATGCGATTCAGGAACACGCCGAACTCATCCTGAGCGAACTCAAAGGCTCGTTCACCAACGTGGTGGGGTTACCGGTCGAACGGTTGAGGAACATGCTGGCTGAGTGGCAGCACATCGAGCCGGCCTGAACAGAAAGGTGGCCGTGTAAAGGAGCTCACACGACTGCGCGAGGCTCGAACTGCTGCCCACTTGCAGTGCAGGAATGGGCTCGCCCACCAAGCAACCTGGCAAAACGCTTCAGGCAGGGTTTTTGCGCAGCCGCGAACGAAGAGCGGCATGTTGAAAAAACTACGAAGGATTACACGCCAGGAGAACAGAGACTCCCACCAGAGCCGGCACGAAAAGAGCCTGAAGGAACCATGCGGAGCATCCCCTCTCAGGCATCAGCAGGCAGGGAGGCAAAGCGTTCCCATGCCGCATGCCCCGATGAAGCATTCAAAGGCAGGTAGGTGGTGGTCGGGAAGGATCGGGCCACCATCGCTCGAGCCTGATGGAGGTCCTTCACCTGTCCCAGAGCAATGGCCTGGATCATGAGGTTGCCCACGGCGGTGGCCTCGACAGGCCCTGCCACCACCGTACGTTGAAGCGCATCGGCTGTCCACTGGTTGAGGAGCTGATTTTGACTACCTCCCCCGACAATATGAAGGGTTTGGATGGTTTGATCGGTCAAGGTTTCCAGATCCTGCAGAGATTGACGGTAGAGCAAGGCCAGGCTCTCGAGTAGGCAGCGCACCATGGCCCCCTTGCTGGCGGGCACTGGCTGCCCGGTTTCCTGACAATAGGCAGCGATCCGCTCGGGCATACCACCGGGTGCCAGGAATCTCGGATGCGAGGGCTGGATCAAGGAAACCCAGGGCTCCGCCTTCTGAGCCATCTCAGTGAGCGCCTGATAATCATAGGCCTCTCCCTCCGCTTCCCAGGCCCGACGACACTCCTGCAGCAGCCACATACCGCTGAGATTTTTGAGGAGGCGGATGGAATGACCATGACCCACCTCGTTGGTGTAATTCAATTCTCGGCACCCATCGCTTAAAATGGGTGCCGCACGTTCCACCCCCATCAAGGACCAGGTGCCGGAACTGAGGTAGGCCCAGGAACCCGAATCATCCACTGAAACCGGAACGGCCGCCACCGCAGCTCCAGTGTCATGCGAACAGGTGGCCACTACCTTCATGGCTCCCAGACCCGTGCGCTCCATCAGACCCTGGCTGAGGGTACCTGTGATAGTCCCCGATGGAACCAGTTCGGGGAGCTGTTCGGCTCGCAGGCCTGCAGCTGCCACCAGGGCTTCAGACCAAGCGCGTTTCATGGGGTGATACAGCTGAAAAGTACTGGCCATGGAAACTTCCAGAGCAGGTTTTCCCCCCAACCAATGATTGAAGGCATCCCCGACTCCCAGCAAAGTTTGCGCTGAGGCCAGTCGCTCAGGCGCTTCGGCTCCCAACTGAAACAGGGCATTGAGGGGCATGAATTGAATCCCTGATTCGGCAAAGATGCTTTCCCAGGGCATGCGATTGAGAATGGTCTTCACTCCTCTGGCCGTGCGAGGATCGCGGTAGTGAAAGGCTGGCTGCATGCGTTGGCCTTGAGCATCGTAGAGCACGTAATCCACCCCCCAGGAATCACAGCTGATACTTTGATAATCCACCCCCGTTTGAGCAGCCTTGTGGAGCCCGACCTCAATGGCCGTCTGCAGGGCATCCAGATCCCAACGAAGACTCTCTGCCTCCTGTACGGGCTGGTTGGGAAAGCGGTGGATTTCCTCCAGTCGCAAGCGGCCATCGCAAAGATGACCCGCCATGAGCCGACCGCTCTCAGCCCCCAGATCACAAGCAAGATAATGATGCTCACTCATAAGGAATTTCTGTCGCTTGCAAGGGGTTCCCCAAGATGCAAACACTGTTGCCGCTCGTGTTCATCCGGCCTGGAAGCAATGCGATCAACTTGTTCGGGCCGCATGAACTCAGGCCCCCCAAGGCAGCAGCACCCACAAAAATAGCAGCGGCTTTTTCGGCCATCAAGGTGATGGCCAGGACGGCTTCGCTGGTCGCCCCCAAAGCGATGATGCCGTGGTTTTGCAGCAGCACCAGTTTGGGCGGCAGACCCTCTTCCTGCATGTGCTGTTGCACACCCTCGCGAATGGCCTTGGCCAGAGGGAGCCCCGGATCGGTGTATGGAACCCATACCGAGGAACGCCCACAGACCACCACTTCATCGGGAAAGAGTCGTTGCGTCGCGAAGTCCTTCCCTCGAGGTGAGCAGAGGATTTGGTTGGCTGCCAGGCAGTGGGTGTGCCCCACAAATCCAACTCCCGGAAGCGTCAGCAACCAGGCATGAAAGACCGTTTCGATGCTGGGTTTTTTGGCCTCGGAAGATACCTGAGAGGACTTCAGCAAATCATGCATCTGCGTATCGGTCATGGTTTCCTGATCCAACGCCTGAACCAAAGGTTGCTGGTAGCACCAGGTAAGGTCTCCCAGTTGAAGCTGATCGAGGATCGAGCCACTGGCCTTGACCGCCAGTCGCCCCCCTTCCAGCAGAGCCGAAGTATTGCCCTCTCCAAGGATGCACAAAGATCGACAGGAGTCTCCCAGTTGGTGAGAGAGATCCAGCAGTGCCGCGACAGTCGCGCGATCAGTCCGATCAGTCGGTGAGGCGTCCTCGGTCATCATGGATGCTTGAAAAGATGAACCGTACTGGCTCGAGTTTCAAGGATCGATGAGGCCGGATCCACCAGCAGTGCCCTTATGAGGAAACCGGTAATCGAGCCGGGTCGAGCAGGAGCGGAAAGAACGTACCGGCCAGCTTCTCTCCTCTGGGTACGGCCGGCACTCCCGCCATCAGGGGTTCCTTCGTGTCGCTCAGCGTACCGTCCTTGAAGGCATTGAGCACCAGGGCTCGCCGGGGTCGGTCCGAACGGTTTTCGCGAGAGCCATGCACCATGAGCGGGTGATGAAAAGCAGCATGCCCTTTCTTGAGGCATACGGGAACGGGGTTTTGTAGAGCCTCCCACTGGTCGGGGCTGAGGACTTGCTCAATGGCGTCCATGTCGCCTGCCAGACCCGTGATGGGAAGGAGGTCCCACTGGTGGCTGCCAGGCACATAGAACATGCAGCCATTGCTTTCATCGGTGTCATCCAGTCCGATCCAGCACGTGAGGTGTTGCATGGGACAGGTGCGTGTCCAGTAAGAATAATCCTGATGCCAGGCCACCACACCACCATGGTGAGCCGGCTTGCAGAACAGTTGGTCATGCCAGAAACGGACCGCGCCTCCCAGGAGTTGGGTGGCGGGCAAGGTAAAGGCAGGATTCCACAGGGCATCGTGAAAGCCCGGACGCAGGCGCCAACTGCCCAGAGCGTGGAAGAGAACCTGCTCGGGCTCACTGGCCTCGTTGGAATGATACTCATACCACCACTCGCGCCCCGCATGATCGGGTTCAAAGAATGTGTCCAACTCCTCTCTCAGGAGATCCACCTGCGCATCACTCAGCAGAGGAACGCCGCTGACAAAACCCTGTTCTCGGTAGTGGTCGAGTTGTTCCGTGGAAAGCGCGTATTGAGACCATTGCTCTGCTTGGTCTGGGTAGGCAAAGTGTGACCCTATCATGTGATGGTATGCCGATAGATCCTGGCCGTGCATGGGAGAAGCCTAACCCACCCTTTGCGTGCCCGTCGATGTCGTATCGCGCCACCCGAACTTCCTTTCTGACGAGCAGTTCCCCTTAGTAGGCACGCTGCACCAGGTCGCACACTTCCTGCAGGGTCATGTCCACCGGATGGCCCTTCATGCTGCTGGAAGCCAGGGCTTTTTCCGCCAATAGAGGCCATTCTTGCTGGGAGAGACCGTAGTGACGCAGTGAGGGCAGGGCAAAGGACGCGACCCATGCGTGAAGCCAGGAAAGTGCCTCGGTGATCGACGCTTTTGGGTCACCCAAGATCATTTCAGCTAGGGCCTCCAACTGGAACAGGCAGGTCGGCGTGGGCTGGAGATTCCGCACGGCTGCATGGAGTCGTTCCAGAGAATGGGGAAGCAAAACCGCACATAGAGCGCCATGAGGAGCTGAAGGATGCATGCCGCCCAGAGGCCCGGCAATTGCATGCACCGCCCCCAGGCCGGCATTGGCGAGAGCCATGCCACTGTAGAGGCTTGCCAGTGCCATGTCGGTGCGGGCGGATGGATCCTCAGGGGCATGAACCGCCTTTTCGAGAGATCGCAGGGCTCTGGGAATGCCTTGGCGGCAGCAAGCATCAGTGAGCGGGTTGGCACGCCGCGAGACAAAGGCCTCGATGAGCTGCGTCAAGGCATCCAGACCGGTGGCAGCGGTGAGCGGGGCCGGCAGCGAGCAGGCAAGGGATGGATCCACCAGTGCCATGGTTGGCAACATGGAATCGTGTCTGAGGCTTACTTTCACCCGATGGTCGGGCGAGGTAATGACCGCGTTGCGCGTGACTTCCGATCCCGTTCCAGCTGTGGTGGGCACCGCAACCACTGGAAGGCCAGGGAGCGGAAACGGCTGAGCGCGACCAATCACTTCCAGATAATCCATGAGCGAACCCGGCTGGGGCGCCATGATGGCCAGGGCCTTGGCGGCATCCAGGACACTTCCGCCCCCGAAGCCGAGCACCCAGTCAAAACCCTCCCGCACCTGAAGAATCCCCCGTTCGATGTCTTCCACCTTGGGTTCGGAAGCCAATTCGAAAAGCGTGGGCTTCTTGCCGCACTGATCCAGAAGATCGAGACAGGGTTGAACCCGCTCGACACGCCGGCCGCACACCACCAAGACACGATCTCCATAGGAACTCACTCGCTGACCGAGCTCTGCAAGGGAACCCCACCCAAACCGGACCGAGGCTGCAGTGGAGAAGGTAAAAGCCGAAACAGCTGAACGGTCCATCACATCAGCAGAGCTGGTAGGAGATACTGGTTCGAGGGGACGCCATCATCGGAGCCACGGTGTCCCTCCATTTCTGATAGTGTACCGTCTCCTTGTGGCGTAAGGGAGCTTCGGCATCACGGTAAACTTCGATGAGGACAAATCGAGTGGGGTCATCGCGCTGCTGAACAAGGTCAAACTGAGCGATGCCAGGTTCTTCTCGACTCTGACGTGCGTTTTCCAGCGAGGCTTGGCGGAAGGCGTCCACATCGGCCTCGTTGACATGAATCATCACATGAACCCAAAGCATGTTCCCATTTTAAGTGGAGCCACTGCATGGGCTCAACACCCATTTGCATTTCCCGGATGCGAAGCTCCGTCCACTATTTGATTTTCAACTCATTGCGCTCTTGTCTAGGCTTGGCAACGTCAATGAGTCAGGAAAGTCAACTCAAGCGCCAAGGCATCGCCGCATCCGGAGGTGTCTGTCGTGGCCGTGTACACCTCCTGGACAAAAAACACCTGCACGTGCCACAGCACCGTGTGAGCAAAGACCAACTTGAGGCAGAGCTCTCCCGCTTTGAATCGGCCATCGTTCAGACGCGAAAGGAGTTGAAGGCCATGCATCAAAGCCTGAAGGAAAAGGTCGGTAGTCAGCATGCGGATATTTTTGAAGCGCATCTGATGGTGCTGGAGGATGCGGCCCTGCTCCAGGAAACCCATCAGATGGTCCGAGATAACGGCTGCAATGTGGAGCATGCTTACTGGAGTATTTCTGAAAAGTACGCCCGCGCCTTTGAAGCCATGGAGGATGACTACCTTCGCGAAAGAGCGGTGGATCTGAGGGATGTGTCCCAGCGTGTCCTGACCCAGTTGATGGGGCAGCAGGATGACATGCGACTCTATCAGCTGAAGGTGCCGAGCATCGTCGTTGGACATGATCTGACACCCAGCATGACGGCCATGCTGGATCGCAACATGGTGCTGGGCTTTGCCACCGATGTCGGAAGCCAAACTTCCCACACGGCCATCCTTGCCCGCGCACTCCAGATCCCAGCGGTCGTGGGCTTACACAATATCAGCCAGCAATTGCGCGAAGATGATTTTGTTCTTCTAGACGGCTACAATGGCATGGTCGTTCAGAACCCTTCCGATCAGATCCTCTTTGAATACGGTCAATTCATTCGGATGCACGAAGATCAGGAGGCGCGCCTGGCCAAGGTGCGCGATCTGCCCGCGATCACCCTGGATGATCACCCGGTGGCACTGGAGGCAAATCTGGATCAACCCGAGGATGCCGCTGCCATCCTCAAACAAGGTGCCGACGGGGTGGGGCTCTTTCGCTCCGAATACCTTTTTCTCAATCAAACCCAGTGGCCGGATGAAGCCACCCAGGCCCAAGCCTACCAATCGGTCGTCGAGACACTACCGCGGCGGCCGGTCACCATTCGCACGCTCGATCTGGGTGCCGACAAACTCAGTCATCTGGTGCATTCCGGAGAAGAATCCAACCCAGCACTTGGCTTCCGTGCCATTCGCATCAGTCTGGCCCGAGAGGACATCTTTCAGACTCAGTTACGGGCCATCCTGCGTGCCAGTCATCACGGACAGCTTCGGGTGATGTTTCCCATGGTGACCAGCCTGGAGGAACTGGAGGGAAGTCTTCGCCACCTGGAAGCATGCAAGGCACAGCTCCAGGCAGAAGGGACCCCTTACGATGACGACATCCAAGTCGGGGTGATGATCGAAACCCCTGCAGCAGCGATGATCGTTGATGAGTTGGCGGAAAAAGTGGATTTTGTGAGTATCGGCACCAACGATCTCATTCAATATGCCATGGCGGTAGACCGCACCAACGATTTGATTGCGGGTCTGTATCAACCCACCCATCCAGCCATCATTCGTTTGATCAGTCAGGTGACCCAAAGGGCTCATGCAGCCGGCACCCAGGTGGGTGTGTGCGGCGAAATGGCTGGAGAACCGGTGATGGTACCCTTGTTGATCGGGTTGGGAGTGGATGAACTGAGTGTGGCACCTCCACTGGTGCCTCGGGTCAAATACCTCATCCGCAGACTGAAGCTCGAGGAAGCGCGCGATTTTGCTGCCAAGGCTCTGAAGATGAGTACCTCGGCAGAAATCCTGCAGGCCACCCAGGGATTGGTCCGACGCCTGGTGCCCGAGATCATGCCCATGAACACCCACGACCTCTCCACCCTATGAAACTCATCATTCTGGCTGCCGGATACGCCACCCGGCTGTATCCGCTGACGCTGACACAACCCAAACCCCTTCTGGAGGTCGCAGGCAAACCGATTCTCGCGCATGTGTTGCAGCACCTGCGCCAGACCCCGGAGCTGTCCAGCGTGACAATTATTTCCAACCATCGATTTTACGATCATTTTCACGTTTGGGCCCAGCATCAACAAAGCATCGACCCTGCGCTGCCCATCAAAGTGATCAACGATGGATCGACCGATGCAAGCAACCGGCTGGGTGCCATCGGTGACCTGGTCTTTGCCATCGAAAAGCAATCCATTGACGAAGACATCATGGTCGTCGCAGGAGACAATCTCTTCAGCCAGGATATTCAAGATTTTGGCGCCTTTTGCCTGGAGAAGAAAACACCGGTGCTGGGCGTTCATGATGTGGGACGACTGGAACACACCAAGAAATACAGCGAGGTCCACATGAATATCGAAGGGCAAATCACCTCCTTCGAGGAAAAACCCCAGAACCCCACCACCACGGTCATAGGGATTGCCCTTTACTTCTACCCCAAGGCATTTCTTTCTCAGATCACTCAATACGTGAAAGACGGAAACAATGCCGACCAGCCAGGACGCATGATTCAGTGGCTCTACCCTCGCACCCCGGTCCATACCTGGACCCTGCCCGGGCTTTGGTATGACATCGGATCCAAGGAAACGCTCGAAGAAGCCAACCGTATTTTCATCCACCTTTGAAGCGTTTCCCGCGCATGACATTCGGAGGGTCCAACCGTTGGAACTGGCTACCGATCCCACTGATCGCGGCCTTCTCCATCGCCCCTCTATGGGGAGCAGACGCACCCCTTTCTCCGGAATCCTCAACGATCCCACTGAGCCTGGATCTGGCAACCCTGCATCACCTGGAGGTGCTGGAGGCATCCGAGGATGCCTGGTCCCTGCGCAGCACCGGCTCCGATCCCTATGTGACCCTCAAACCCTTGCCCGCAGCAACGGTGGGAGGTCAACGGGTCGTGCTGAGTTTTGAAACCTTTTGTCCTCAGGGGCTGGATGATCTGGAGATTTTCTTTGGGCCACCCATCACGGCCTCTCAGTCCATGAGCATGGGGCCTCTCATCAAGGCGGAAGCCTGGATGCCCGTTGCCATTGACCTGCCCTTTGAATCCGATCAGCGCTGGGATCCTACCCGGCACCACCTGTTGCGGCTGGATCCGGGCCGTCAGGAAGGGGTACGCTGGCAAATTCGCAAACTCGTCCTGCGAGAGGCCAGCCGTGCAGAAATTGCTAACCGCAAGGAAGCCCAGAGTCTTCGCAGGAAAAAGGAAGAAACTTCGAACTTGATCGATGCATTCTATCAGACGCCAAAGCCATGGCAGCTCACCTCCGTGCGGCACGTTTCCGGTGGTATCCGGCTTGAAGGCATGAGTGCCTCAAAAGACGTGGCTGCTCCCTACTGGGTGGAAATCCCCTTTCACTGGAATCCTTCGCAGCCGGTCGAACCTTTGAGACAGGGCAAACTCCATCTGCATGCCGATGGAAGCTGGAAGCAAACCTTGCCTGTAGGCTCCGATCCCGAGCTTAGACTGCTCTCGCGCTGGGCCATCGCCACCTATCAGGAAGGCACGTGGAATCTGCTCACCCATCCGCACTACGTGGAACCCAAGCAGGCACCCAGAACAAATACGATGGAACCCATTACGTCTCAAACCCGCAAGGGCATGGGAGGCGTATGGAGCAACGAGATTCTCGAGGAACTGGTGGAATTGGGCGTGGGGCATATCACCGTCAATATTTTGCTCAATCAATTGATCAACTCACAGCCTCGCAACGGGTGGCCCTCGTTTACTCATGGCCAGCAAACCTGGGCTGTTTCGCCCGCCCAAAGCGAACGACTCGACCGATTGATTCGCTTCGCGACACAACATCAGATGGTCGTCTCGGCCATTCTCCTGATCGCATGGGATAAGAGCGAAACAGGAGATGCCATGCGGCACCCGGAGGCAGAGAGAGCAGGCCACTATGCCATGCCCAACCTCACGGACCGCGAAGGCATCGCAGCCTATGGCGCCGCCATCGATTGGCTGACACGTCGCTACGCTCAGCCGGGAGACCCCTTTGGCCGGATCTCCAACTGGATCCTTCACAACGAAATTGATTATGGATGGGTCTGGACCAACATGGGCCAGCAGCCGATGGGGCTCTACCTCGACCATTACCTGCGTTCGATGCGCCTGGTTCACACCATGGCACGCCGCTACAACCCCCATGCAAGGGTCTTTGTCTCACTCACACATCATTGGACCAAAGAACTGGATCCCACCTGGAAAACATACGCACCCAAAGACATTCTGGAATGGCTTTCCACGGCCAGCAGGGTAGAAGGCGACTTTGACTGGGGAGTGGCCTACCACCCTTATCCTCAAAATCTGTTTGAGCCCAGAATGTGGCTGGATGACCAACCTACCTTTGAGCCCGATACCCCATTGATTACCATGAAAAACCTGGAAGTGCTGATCCGGTTCATGGAGCAACCCTCCATGAAGTATGAGCAGAAGCGCATGCGAGGACTGATTCTCTCCGAACAGGGCTTCCACGCGCCTGCCTCTTCGGCTCAGGCGCAGGCGATTCAGTCAGCAGCCCTGCTTTACACCTGGCACAAGATGGAGTCGCTCAAAGCGGTGGAAGCATTCCACCTCCATCGATGGGTCGATCATCCCCAGGAAGGAGGTTTGATGCTTGGGTTGAGGTCCCTGCCCGAGAAAAGTCATCCCTATGGCCGAAAAAAAGCTGCCTGGGCCGTTTTCCGAGATTTGGAAACACCTCAACAAACAACGCACGAACCTGCAGCTGCTCACCTCATCGGTGTGTCGGACCTGAGGGAAATTCATTCGGTCGACCGCAAAGGTCGTTGAAGCGTTTCTCGGAAGGCCCACCACCAACGACTCATGGCCTTCCACCCTTGATTGTCTCATGAGCTTGGGTTTAGCCTCTTGCTTCACACCAGAAAATCGCCGTGAGAGGCCCTGCTTTCTCAGCAGGTGGCAAAAAGGGATATTCAACAAATGACAAAAGAGACCATTGGTTTTATCGGACTGGGAGACATGGGCCTGTGCATGGCACGGAACCTGATAGGGGCAGAATTCGACGTCATCGGGTTTGACTTAAGGGAAGAACGACTGGAGCTGCTGGAGCAGGCCGGCGGACGACGAGGTCTTTCACCCGCCGAAGTAGGGACCGATGCTGAGGCCGTTTTCATCATGGTCATGACCGGTCAGCAGGCCGAGCGAGTGCTTTTTGGACAGCAAGGTTTGGTGGGCTCGATGAAGCAAGGCTCCACGGTCTTGCTGACCGCGACGATTGAACCATCCGAGGCCGAAGCGCTTGGCAAGCGGGTTCAGGAAGCGGGGCTTCAAATGATCGATTCACCGGTCAGCGGAGGACAGAATGGAGCTGAATCTGGTACGTTGGCGATGATGGCGGCAGGTCCGCGATCGGTCTGGGAAGCCAATCTCCCACGCATGCAGGCAGTGGGTGGAAATATTTTTCATGTCGGGGAAAAGGTTGGCATGGGGCAGACGGTAAAAGCTTCCCTGCAAGCCCTCATTGGCAGCACCTTTGCAGCGATCTTCGAATCTCTGGTGCTGGGCGCCAAGGCAGGCATTGAGGGCAAAGTGCTCTACGAGGTGTTCAGCGCCAGTGGGGTCAGTAGCCCCCTTTTCAAGAATTGCGCCAAACTGATCATGGAGCGCCAGTTTAAGGATACGGGAAGTCAGATTGGCACCATGTACAAGGATCTCGGCATCACCATGAATTTGGCACGACAATCCGGGGTGCCGATGTTCACCACCGCCGCAGCTCAACAGCTCTTTCAGGCGGGGATCTCTTCCTTTCCAGAAGAGGACAACTGGTGTGTCACCAAAGTCATCGAACAGATCGCGGGCGCCCAAGTCAAATGGTAGAAAGGAATCCAAGAAAATGAAATGTGGAGTGATTACCGACGGCATCAGCCGTGATTTCGAACACGCCTTGAACGTCATGGCCGAGTTCGAACTCGAATACGCCGAGCTACAGTATTTATGGGACAAGGAGGTAGGCGATTTGGATGCCGGCGAAATCCAACGTGCCAAAGGTTTGTTGGAGGCTCGCCAGATGAAAGTGGCCTGCATCTCTCGTCATAACTTTGTGGGCATGGGCGTGCACCAGACTGCGGTGGGCGACTCGGACTATCAGAAACACATGGAGGGACTCAAGCGATGCATCGGCATGGCGCAGGACCTGAGCTGCCCCAGGGTACGCATCATGAGCTTTCGTCGCGAAATGATCGTCTTTGGTAAAGGGGGTGCTGAAGAGTGGGTGGTTTCCACAGGTGCCTGGGAAAAACTGCTGGAACTGTTGCGCCCGCCCGTCGAACTGGCAGCCAGGGAAGGGGTCCAGCTGGTGTTGGAGACAGGCAACAACGCGATGATTCCATCAGCGTGGATGGGAGCCAAGCTGGTTCGTGAAATGGCCAGTCAGCATCTGAGCATTCTGTGGGATCCTGGCAACTGCCTTTACGCCAATGAGCCTGCCTTCCCGGATGGCTGGGAAGCACTCAAAGGTGGTGCCATGGGCCACCTCCACATCAAGGATGCTATTGTGGAAATGAACAAGGCGACTGTGACCTTCTGTCCCATGGGCCAGGGACAACTGGCGGAAAGTTTTGAGCCCTTGGCCGATGCCATCCGCAAGGATGGCTATGAGGGGGTGGTCTCCTTTGAAAGCGTCCACTGTGACGAAAAGGGAAGTTTTGAGGGAGGCTTTCGCCGATCGATCGAAACCTTCAAGAAGGTCTTTGGCTGATTACGAATCCATCACCATCCAAGCCAACCGATGAAAATCTTCGCCCCACATGGCCTGTTTCTCGGTTGGCTCATGCTATGGGTGGGCGTCACCTCCTGTTCGCGCTCATCGGAAACCCACCTCTTCCGCTATGCCCACAGTCAGCCGGAAGCAGCCCTGCGAAGCGAGTCCATGCGTCATTTCAAGAAGATCGTGGAGGAGCGGTCCCAGGGACGTCTTCAGGTCGAATTATATTTTGGAGGGGTTTTGGGCACCGAAAGGGAATTGATGGACTACGTTACCATGGGGGTACTGCAAGGGACTCGCGGGGCCTTCTATCGGGATGCCAATCCTCAATTTCAACTGTTCACCCTTCCGTTTCTGGTCGCGAATTGGGATGAGGCCATCGCCCTGATCCAGAGTCCCTTTACAGCGGCACTGAACCAGAAGGCAAAGGAACGGGGCTTTCACATTCCGGCCACTGGCATTTCCCAGGGCTTTCGCGCCCACACCAATAGCCAACATCCCATCACCCATCCCGATGATCTCAAGGGCATGAACATGCGGGTCCCACCTCAGGCCATGTATGTCAAGACAGCCGAAGCCTTTGGAGCCAACCCGCAGGAAATCCCTGCCATTGAGATCTATCAGGCTCTCAAGACAGGTGTGGTAGATGGGCAGGACAATCCCCCCTCGAATATTTGGGATTATCACATTCATGAAGTCTCCAAGTATGTCACCGTCACCCACTACTCCACCGGACCCGACCCGTTCATGGTCCACCTTGGCTGGTATGAATCCCTGCCAGAGGATCTGAGGGAAATCTTCGATCAGGCGGCGCGTGAGTCGATGGCTCTGAGTGATCAACTCAATCGGGACATGGAACAGCAATACCTCGATCGTCTGGCCGATCACCTGGAGGTCAACATTTTGAACGAATCCCAGCTCCAACCGTTTCGGGAAGCGGTGGGGCCCGTTTATGAGCATTTTGTCGCTCAAGGCACTTTCAGCTGGGAAGACATTCATCAAGCCCAACAAGTTGCCAGAGGTGAGCATCCGATCTCCTCAGAGCCAGGATCCTCCAAGCCATGAAAAGCCAAACGTCAACATCCCCCTGGCTGAATCGACTGCTCAAGCCACTGGAAGGCCTTCTTGCCGGGATGCTCTTGGCCATCTGGCTGGTGGTTTTGTTACAGGTGATGCTGCGCTACGGGTTTGGCATTTCTATTCAAGGCGCCAATGAATCCATCGTGCTGCTGTTTGTTTACACCAGCGCCTTGGGTGCCACCGTTGGCCTGGGCCACAGGGAACATCTTTCGGTGAGCATCCTGATCGATCGACTGTCGACTCAAAACCAGCGCCGAATGACGCTGCTGCATCATGGAGCAATGGCCTTGTTTCACCTGGCCATTGCGGGTCTCAGCCTTGGGTGGATCGCCACCACTGGGCAATTCATCATGCCCAGCACCGAACTGCCCCGATGGATCGCACAAATCAGCATCCCTCTCATGGGCGCCTTGGGCGCTTTGATCTGCCTCCTTCATGGAATCCATGCTTTCCAAAACGAGGATGTGCCTCAGGAGAGGCAGGATTCTGAGACGAGCTCTCGGGAGGTAGGGACATGACGATCATGGCCATCACCTGGGTTCTGCTGCTGGCGCTCGGTTTTCCCATTGCCTATGCCCTCGGGATGGCCTCCCTGGCCTATTTTCTCACGGCGCACCCTGAACTGCTCCCCGTTCTGCCCCAACGGGTGTTTGCCGGACTGCATTCCTATGCCTTGATTGCACTCCCCTTGTTCATGTTCATGGGGCAAATCATGAACTCGACGGGCATCACCCGTCGCCTAGTGGATTTATGCCTGCTGCTGGTCGGTCGACTCCCGGGCGGTCTTGGCATGGTCAATGTCATCAGCAGCATGCTCTTTGGAGGCATCTCAGGTTCCTCCACCTCGGACACTGCATCGATTGGCTCCGTGCTGATTCCCGAAATGAAAAAGCGAGGATACCCTCTCCATCATGCTTCAGGTATCACGGTGGCCTCCTCCACGATGGGTATGGTCCTGCCTCCCAGCATCCCCATGGTCATCTTTGCCATTGCAGGCCAGGTTAGCATCGGGCGCCTTTTTCTGGGAGGGATTCTTCCCGGACTCATCGTTGGAGTGCTTCAACTCGCGGCCGTTGCATGGATGGCCTCACGCAACCACTATCCCCGAGAGGAGCACCCACCCAGTTGGAGCGCATCGGGTGTTCTCTTGATGCGTTCCATGCATGTATTGCTCATGCCGATACTCCTGGTGGGTTCCATCGTTTTTGGTATTGCCACCGCCACCGAGTCCGCTGCCATCGGGGCACTGTACGCCGTTGCCATCGGCGGCCTGGTCCACCGGGAGTTGACCTGGAAAAAATGCCTGGACGCACTCATTCAATCCGCCCGTCTCAGCGCGCAGATCATGATGATCATTGCCTTTTCCCAAGTCTTCGTTTGGATGCTGGCTCTGGAACGCACACCACAGGCATTGGCTGAGGGACTGATGGCCTTGAATCTTTCGCCCTTCATGCTGCTTCTGATCATCGTCGCCCTGGTTCTGATCATGGGTACGGTCATCGACGTGAGCCCGGGCATTCTGTTGCTCACGCCCATTTTCATGCCGGTGGTAGCTCAGGCAGGAATTTCTCCCGTATGGTTTGGGGTCGTATTTGTAGGAGCGCTGGCCGTCGGCGCCTGCACCCCTCCGGTTGGCACCTGCCTGAATGTCTGTGCTGCGATTTCTGGTCAATCCATTGGCACGATCTTTCGGGGTGCGCTGCCCTTTCTCGCTGCCAATGCAATCATGTTGCTGCTGGTCATCCTGTTTCCGGAATTGGTCCTCTTTCTTCCGGATTGGTTGATGCCTGCCTCCTGAAGTCTTTTACAGACTGCTCAGAGCGAAAGCAGTGTTTCCAGGCCAAGGCCTTCCAGGGAATCCACCACTCGGGTGGCGCCACTTTGTTCGAGAGCCTCGATGGAAAAGCCGCCAGTCGCCACAGCCAGGGAAGTCGCCCCGATACTTTGAGCACATGCCACATCACTGGGAGTGTCCCCGATGACCAGAATTTCATCAGGCTGGAGTGGGGTGCGCAGGTGTTCCTGACCACGGCGAGCGGCCAGCCCAGCCAGAACCGGCCGCGATGGATCTTCATCTCCATAGGCGCCGATTAAAAAGTCTTCCCACAGATCAAAGTGACGCAGTTTGATTTCTGCCCCAAGACGAGTGTTCCCCGTGAGCAGGCCCAGCTCAGGCCCCTCTGGATGATCACGGCAGGAGGCCATCAAATCTCGCACTCCGGGGAAAACGTTTCCTTCAAATTGAGGAAGCATTTCAGCCAACCAGTGCGCATAGAGAGCAAAGAAATCCCTTTCAAGCGCGCGCGATGAAAGAATGCCGTGCATTCCCATGAATTCGTGCAGCAGCGAAAGATCGGTACGCCCAGCGAATCGCAGCCCCTTCGCGCCATCAGGCAAGTTGAACATGCTTCCGAACGCGCGGCCGAACGCGAGCCCCCCTGCCCCCTTGGCGTGAATCATGGTTCCATCAATATCCAGAAGAATGAGTTTGATCATGGCTCAATGGCTTGCATCTGCGGAGAGCCGATAGTAAACCCTCTGAAGAGCCTATGCCACCCAAACCCAGTCAAACCGCCGAAGATTATTTGGAGCGGATCCACGAGTTGATCGAGGAGAAGGGATATGCTCGGGTGGTGGACATCGCATCTTCTCTGGATGTCAAGCAAGCCTCGGTCACCAACATGGTGCAAAAACTCGATGAACTGGGTTACCTCAATTATCAGAAATACCGTGGTCTGGTGCTGACGGAAGAAGGTCGCACCATCGCTCTTGCCATTCAAAAGCGCCATGAAATGCTTTCGCGCTTTTTTTCCCTCTTTGGCATTGATGCAGCCACTCAACAATCCGATATCGAAGGTATCGAGCACCATCTCAGCAGTAAAACCATGGACATGCTCACTTCGTTGACCGATTTTTTTGAACAGCATCCCGATACCCTCAAGGCCTTTCACCATCATTTCGCACAAAGGCGAGAATCGATCGATGACCCTGGCATTGAAAACAAACAAACTTCCTAGTGGGTCCGCAATAAAGATGCCGCAGGCTACCTCATACCCATGGTATCTTGTTGGCTCACTCTATCTCTTGATCATGCATCCTTCTGGAGACGCTGCGACCCTCGACGCCATCCTGGAACCCATCGCACCCTCGGTGCGCAAGTGGGCTTCGCTAGTGGTGGTGGATGGCGAGGAGAGCTCTCCAAGCTTCAGGTGGTATCATTACCGCGACAGTGAACATGCCATCGATTTCTGGCCAGCCAGCACCATCAAGATCTACACGGCAGTCGCCGCTTTGGAATACCTCAACCAATTGAGCGTCTCAAGTGACAGTGCCTTGATTTTTGAACGCCAGGTGGGTGATCGCTGGCAAGTCGATGCAGCCCGCACCCCCAGGGAAATGATCAGTGAGGTATTTCGTCGCTCTTCCAATGAGGATTACACGCTTCTACTGCGGTTTGTAGGCATCGATCGCATCAACACCCAATTTCTGATTCCAGAGAAAGGTTTTCCTCATTCTGCCTTGATGCGTGACTATGTCGTTCATCGACCCGTCGTTTACGAAAATACGGAACCACAACGGATCCGGATTGTGGAACCCGATGGGAAGCGCCGGGAGGTCACCCACACCTGGACTGGCCTTTCCTATGCCAAGCAGCGCGGTGCCACCATCTTGAGTGACACCACGGGCAATGCCACCTCCACGCGCGAGCTGGCTGAATGCCTGCGCCGCATTTTTTTTGCTGAAGTCCTCCCTCCCGAAGAAAAGTATCAACTCACAGATCAACAACTGGCTTGGATTCGCCACGGAGAAGACGGGCTGGTCGGCCTGGAGAACAAGTCGGCAGGCCCGTATGCCTGGACCGATGGCATAGAGACCTTTCTGCCCAATGCACGCTATTTCCACAAGGCAGGATTGATCAGCAACTATGTTCTGGATGTGGCATATGTCGAAGATGAGGCGCTGAATGTAAAATTCATTCTATCCCTTGCAGCTCATACCGGAGACGGAAAAGTCATCGGACAGATGGCCAAGGCATTGACCCGGTGGATCCTTCAGCAAAAAGCAATCCCCACCACGGAAGAAGATTCCACCCAAGGGCATTGAATGGGAGGACACCGACTGACATGATGGACGCCATGGAATGGTTACCACAGACAAAGGCGTGCTTCGGCTGCGGACATGGGAATCCCGCAGGCGTGGCCCTTCGCATGAAAACCGATGGTAAAGCCATCCATGCTCAATGGGTTCCTGAAGTTCGACATGCCGGATTCAGTCATGCCATTCACGGGGGTGTCATCACGACTGTCCTCGATGAAATGATGGCATGGGCCTGTGGCATTCTGGGAGGCACCTTCGCCTATTCGGTCGACATGAACATTCGCTTTCACCGCCTTCTCAGCCCGGGACAAACCGTCCATTGCCTGGGGCGCCTGGATGAAAACCGTCGTGGAAAACTCTTTCTGGCAAGCGCGGAATTGAGCGTGGAGGACACCTGCATTGCTTCGGGCTCGGCCAAATTCTTTCCCATCAAGGAGGATGCCCTGTCCATGCTTCAATCCGAATTCGGGGATCAATGGGAAGCCATCCAACAGGCCATGCATCACCATGGACATGGCCGGTGAAAGCCATCCAACCCTGCTTGAAAAAGCACTTGGCATCGCCCTTGAGGCTCATCAAGGACAAACCGATCGCCAGGGAGCAGCCTACATCCTTCACCCACTGCGATTGCTGGCGAAGTTTCGCGACCCGACTCTTCAACTCATCGCCCTCTTGCACGATGTCGTCGAAGATAGCCCCGTCACGCTGCAGAATCTCCTGGATGAGGGTTTTTCCCAAACCGTGGTCGATGCGGTGGATGCGTTGACCCGAAGGCCGGAAGAGCCTTACGAACATCTGATTGCTCGAGCCGCTGAGAATGATCTGGCCAAACAAGTCAAACTGGCCGACCTTGAAGATCATATGGATCTTTGCCGATACCGCTATCTCGATGAGGCAGGCATGCTCCGATCTCAGCGGTACCATCGGGCTTACCGAATCCTAACAGCCCCTCCAACTCATGTTTAGACCCTGCATCGACCTGCACCACGGCAAAGTCAAACAGATCGTGGGAGGAAGCCTCAAGGACGATGGCCCAGATCCTGAGACAAACTTCGTTTCAGAGCGATCCAGCGGGTGGTATGCAGAACTGTATCGCAAAGATGGGCTCAAGGGCGGCCATGTCATCCAACTGGGTCCGGGAAACGAGGCGGCTGCCCGCGAAGCTTTGCAGGCCTACCCACAGGGCCTTCAGGTTGGAGGTGGGATTCACGCCGACAATGCCTGGAGCTATCTCGAGGTAGGTGCCAGCCACGTGATTGTGACCTCCTGGATTTTTGAAGGAGCCGTTTTGAGAAGGGATCGATTGGACTCCCTCACCGAAACCGTAGGGGCTGATCGCCTGGTATTGGATCTGAGTTGTCGCAAGCGCGATGGGGCTTATTACGTGGTGACCAATCGCTGGCAGACCTTCACCGATCTCATGCTCGGGCCGGGAGTCATGAAGGACCTTGCTCAATACTGTGATGAATTCCTCATTCATGCAGTGGATGTGGAAGGTCTCTGCGGTGGGATCGACTTGCCGTTGGTAAGGCACTTGGCAGATTGGAGTCCCATTCCTACCACGTATGCCGGAGGTGCCCGATCGATGGAGGACCTTCAAACCGTACATCAGGAGAGTGGCGGCAAGGTCGACCTGACCATCGGCTCCGCGCTGGATCTGTTCGGGGGTTCGGGAATCGCTTACAAGGAGGCTGTTGCCTTCAACCGCAAAGTGGAGCCCTCTGCCTGAGGGTTGCGATGGCCCTTGCCCTCGGAAAAGGGGCTCAGGGCTCTGAAGCTGCCTTGAGGGAATAAAGAAAGCGCTCCCCTCGAAGGATGAGTTGCTCACCCACCAAAGCAGGTGAGGCACTGAAGGTATCGTCCAGACGATTGACCGCAATCAATCGCATGTCCTCTTCCTGCGAATGATCA
The DNA here is from genome assembly GCA_002686885.1 of Pedosphaera sp. Classification (GTDB taxonomy): domain Bacteria; phylum Verrucomicrobiota; class Verrucomicrobiia; order Limisphaerales; family AAA164-E04; genus UBA7971. The sequence goes on along the minus strand of NYYT01000010.1, from coordinate 43,615 downwards.
AAGACCAAGGTGATCCCCTCACGACTGGTGATGTAGATTCTTCCCGCCGCGGCTACCGGAGAAGCAAAGACCATGCGAACCACAGGAAGTCTCCACGGCCCATGGGAAGCCTCACCGGTTTCAAGATCCACGCAGGAAAGGATCCCCTGCAGATGTCGCAGGAAGTAGAGACGCTTACCAAGCAACAAGGGACTGGGGACATAAGGCGTCAGACGATTGAGAGACCATGCCACCTGATCGCTATCCGTCACATCTCCTTGGGCGCCCTCCAGACGGATTGCCAGCATGGCCTGCCAGTCATAGCTATTGGCCGCCACCACTAAACCATGCCCAGCCACCGGGCTGGCTACCACGTTGCGGGAAAGCCCACCACATTGCCAAAGCTCTTTGCCTGTCGATAGGTCGTAGGAGCGTATGCGACCTGTGGCACTGACGATGACCTGCCTGACACCCTGGTGCTCAACGATCAGTGGAGTCGACCAGGAAGTCGCCTCATCCCTCGGACGAGACCAGAGGGTTTGACCCGTCGCCTTGTCCAAGGCATGGAGCATGGAGGCGCCTTCATGATCCCAGTTGACGATCAAATGAGAACCATGCAGAGCCGGCGAGGCCCCCTCACCATGCGCATGTCGGGTATCCATGCGCCCAAGGTCTCGCGACCAAAGCACCTTGCCTTGAAGATCCATGCCGTAGAGACCCTGCGAGCCAAAAAAAGCGATCACATGCTCTCCATCCGTGAGAGGTGAAGCAGAGGCCAAACTCCCGGTGTCGTGGCCTCCTTCATGAGGAAAAGCGGTGGCCAGGGTGGTTTTCCACGCCAGTTTTCCGGTCTGTCGATTGTAGCTGGCCAAGACGAAGGCATGGTCCTGATCGACAGGCAAGTTGTCGTGAGCTCCCTCAGCCTGGTTGTAGACAGGAGCCTTTTTGGGGCCTGTTGGAATGGCCATGGAAACCAACACCTGATCTCCCCAGACGATGGGACTGCTGTGCCCCTTCCCTGGAAGGGAGGCTTTCCATTGCACATGCTCGGTTTCGGACCATGTCGAGGGAGGGTTGGCATGAGGTGCCGTACCGTTGGCCATGGGGCCTCGCCACTGCGGCCAATGTTGGGATGCCTCTTCTGCCCGGCACAAGAGGGACACGAAGCAGGCAACCAGAATCAAGGCTCGTCGCATTCTCTCTAACCCATGCGGTGGATGATTTGGGTGGTCGAGCGCCCTTCCAAAAAAGGGATGAAGACGATGCTTCCCCCATGTGAGAGAACCGCCTGGCGTTCGTCGGAATCCAGAGTCTCGAGCGTGTAATCGCCCCCTTTGACATAAATGTCAGGCTGAACCTTTTCCAGAAATCGGGTGGCACGCTTTTCAGCGAACACGCAGACCGCATCGACCGAAGCCAGGGCAGCCAGCACCAGGGCGCGATCACCTTCCGGGTTGATGGGCCGCGTTGGCCCCTTGAGTTCGGAGACACTTTGATCTCCATTAAGGCCTATCAAAAGGCAGTCGCCCTGCTCTTTGGCTTGGGCGAGATAATGGACGTGCCCGGCATGCAATAAATCAAAACATCCATTGGTCACCACCAGAGACTTTCCTTGCGTGCGCAAGCCCGATCGCCAGTTAAGCAGCCGCGCTTGATCCATGACTTTTTGGGAATATGGAGTGGGATTCATGATCGGATAGCTTCCCTTTCCCCCACGCTTCCTGCCTCATGAGTGGCGCGTTGGTACGCTCTCAAATCAAGGGTGACCTGGTGATAGCCCAAGGCCTTGAGGGCATCGACCACTTGATGCCTGAGGCTCTCATCCAGACAACGACTGAACTCCGAGGGACCAATTTCGATCCGCGCCAGCGCACCTTGTTGCATTTCGTGATGCCGCACGCGCACATCAAAGAAGCCACATTCCTTGAGAAACTTTTCAGCCTCCTCAACTTGTGAAAGCTTGGCTGGGGTGACGCGCTCTCCATGCGGGATTCGCGAACTCAGACAGGCCATCTGTGGCTTTTCTGCGGTGGGAAGCCCACACTGAGCTGAAAGAGCTCGAATCTCCGCCTTGGTCATGCCGATTTCCTTGAGAGGAGCCTTGACCTGAAATGCCTTCGCTGCCTGGACTCCGGGCCGAACATCTCCCGCATCGTCGGCATTCTCTCCGTAGACCAGATAAGGGAAATGCTTTTGGGAGGCCAGTCGCTCCATGGACTCAAAGAGGGCGTGCTTGCAGAAGTAGCATCGGTTGGGTGGGTTGGTCAGATAGTCCTCATTATCAAACTCAGCCGTTTGGATCACTTCCAGAGCAAATCCAAATTGATTCGCCAATGCAACGGCCTCCTTGAGTTCCGCTCTGGGCAGACTCGGGCTGTCGGCCAGAACAGCCAGAGAGGCATCTCCAAGAATGCGATGGGCGGTGTAGGCCAGAAAAGCGGAGTCGACGCCGCCAGAGTAGGCAACCAGACAACCTCCCATCTCCTTGAGAAGGGCTTCCAGTTGCTCGAGCTTTTCCATGGTTCCTTGTTGCCATGATCCAGCAACGGTGTCGAGTCATGAAAATCCATCCTTGTAGGGCTCGGCAAGTATCCGGGGGGCAAGGAGTCTCAGGCGAGATACCTGAGACCACCAGTTGACCTCACCTCTCACCATGGACCATAGTGTCGACCTATGGGTCAACCCACTACCTTGATTACAGGAGCTTCGCGCGGCATTGGCCGCGGTATCGGCTTGTCATTGGCAAGCATTGGCCACGACCTGGTGATCAACTACGCAGGCAACGAACAAGCCGCCCTGCAAACCGCCGAGCAATGCCAGGAGGTGGCGAAGCAGGCGGGTCATGCCATTGAAACCCTGGTGGTCCAGGCCGATGTCGGCTGTGCAGCGGATCGCGAACGACTCCTGGAGAGCACGCGTGAACGATTCGGTCGACTGGATCTTCTGGTCAACAATGCGGGGATCACTTCCATTGGTCGCAACGACATCCTGGAAGCCAAAGAAGCCAACTTTGATCAACTAATGGCCACCAACCTGAAGGGACCTTTCTTTCTGAGCCAACAAGCAGCCAGGTGGATGATAGACCTGGTTGAAGAAGGTAAAGTAGAGGCGCCAAAAATCGTTTCCATTTCCTCCATCAGCGGCCACACGGTGTCCACCAACCGGGCAGATTACTGCATGGCCAAGGCGGCCCTGGGTATGATGACCAAACTCTATGGCGTACGCCTGGCAGCTCATGGCATCAGAGTCTATGAGATATGTCCGGGCATCATTGCCTCGGACATGACCGCTCCGGTGAAAGCCAAATACGACAAGCTCATTGCTGAGGGTCTCACCCCCATGCCAAGGTGGGGAGAGCCTTCTGATATCGGCAAGGCCATCATCGCTATTGCCCAGGACCTGCTGCCCTTCAGCACGGGAGAGGTGATCAATGTCGATGGAGGTTTCCATCTCAGAAGCCTCTGAAGGCCCAGAGGGTCACTCTCGATCCCACATGGCCTGCTCGTGACCTCGAGGCAAATGCCAGCCCAGTTCGGCGGTGCGCCGAGTGTCGGCATGACCATCGACAAAGAGCAGTGAAGCCCTGCCACCGTGGCGATTGACAACCCTTGAGGGAAGACTGTTGTAGGAGCCATTGTTTGGAGTTCGAAAAAACACCGTGCGAAACAGGGTATGCTGCTTGGACGGATCGGTTGTGGTCACCCACGCATCTGCGTCGGGTTCACTGGGGTTTTCAATCACCGAGGCATCCGCCAGATGCAGGGTCTGCACTGGCTGGCGCACCGTCGTCACCTTGATCTCTTTACCCGGATCCGGAAGCCAGAGGCTTAACTCGTGATAATTGAGCCCAATGCCGAATCCATGCTGTGGTCGTACGCTGGGACACTGATTCACCTGACGATCCTGACTGTAGGATTTAAGCAGGTCGGGCCACCAGCGGATCCCTCCCTGACGATCATCGGTGACCACCTTATCGGTAGCGTCATTGTCCCGAACAGCCAGATTGATGAGAGATTCCTCATGATCCTCGGTGTAAAGGAGCATGGCAAAGCCCAGTTGACGCTTGTTACTCAGGCATTGGATGGCCTTGGCTTTCTCCTTGGCGCGGCTCAAGGCGGGGAGAAGCATCCCTGCTAGGATGGCAATGATGGCAATCACCACCAGCAACTCGATCAGAGTGAATCCCAATCGCCTTATTGAAAGGCATTTCAAGGGCGCAAGCATGGAAAGCGATCGAGAAGGCATGGGGAGCCGCAGGATGGAGTGGGTGGGCAATCGAATCATAGACAAGGGGGGGACGTCTTGAATTTGAAGGCTCCAAATAGATGCGTCAACCCAGATTCAAAGCAAGACGACCCCCACCTTTTTGAGGCCTGGTCTCGAAGCGTGCTTGATTTTTCGTGCTATCAGCGGAATGGTTCCATCATGAAACTCTGGTTCTGGCCATGTTGCGTTCTGGCGGGAATCCTGACCTGGATGACCATGCAAGGAGAAGAAAGCCATCAAGCAAACAAAAAAGCCACTTTCGGTGGCGGCTGCTTCTGGTGCACCGAAGCGATGCTGGAAGATGTCGAGGGAGTCTTGGATGTGATCTCCGGCTACGCTGGAGGCCACGTGAAAAATCCGACTTACCGAGCCGTTTGCGAAGGGACCACCGGTCATGCAGAAGTGGTGCAGGTCACCTACGATCCGGACGAAATCACCTACAAGCGACTGCTTGAGCTTTTCTGGCAATCCCATGATCCGACCACCCTCAATCGTCAAGGTGCCGATGTGGGGACGCAATACCGATCCACCATCATGTGGCATGACGAGGATCAGTTCAAAGAAGCGCAAACCTCCATCAAGGAAGCAGCTCCTCTTTTCAAGGATCCCATCGTGACCAAGCTGGAAAAGCTGGATGTATTCTACCCAGCGGAGGACTACCATCAGGATTACTTCAAACACAACCCCAATGCAGGGTATTGCGTTTATGTCATCCAACCGAAGATGAAGAAGTTCAAGGAGTATTTGGGCGGGAAACTTCCCAAGTAAGCCCGCTCCCTTCATTGTTAAACCCATCCAGCTCATTCGAGCCACATGCGGCCTAGCCGGAGCCCCTCCCGCTTGGCACCGAAAACAAGCCGAAGATAAAGCGGTTGCGCAGTGGGGTCTGTGCATTCAATATGCGGCTTAACATGAAGCCATTCTCCCTCTTCCTTTGGCTTGTGGTTCAAGCACTCGGCATTCTCATGCAGACAAGTGCAGCCCTGCCACCTGAGGCACCCAACATCATTTACGTATTGGCAGATGATCTCGGCTATGGAGATCTGGGATGTTACGGACAAAAGATCCTTCAAACACCGCATCTCGATGCCATGGCCCACCGCGGCATGCGCTTCACCCAGCACTACGCAGGATCGACCGTATGCGCTCCATCCCGCTCTGTGCTGCTGACGGGTTACCACACTGGCCACGCCAGGATCCGCGGTAATGACCCTTCCCTGCTCAGACCAAGGGACCAGACGATCGCCGAAATCCTGCGCGATGCCGGTTATATCACCGCTTGCATGGGAAAATGGGGAGTGGGTCATCCCCCTCCTCTGAACGACCCCAAAATGCATGGCTTTGATACCTTCTACGGCTACATCAACATGTATCATGCCCACAACTTTTACCCGGAATGGCTGGTAGCCGACGGGAAAAAAGTCTCATTGCGCAACCAAGTTCACGAAGATTACGCCCGCCCCATGGAACGCGAGGGAAGAGGTGTCGCCTCACAAAAGGTGGATTATGCCCCTGCTCTCATCCTGAATCGGGCCCTTGAATTCATTGAAGATCATCGCTCGGACCGTTTTTTCCTCTATTTGCCTCTCAACCAGCCACACGCCAATAATGAGGCTGGAGGGGATCCGAGATCGAATCGCAACGGCATGGAAGTACCCACTCTGAAGGCCTTTGAAGAAGAATCCTGGCCGGATACGGAGAAAGGGTTTGCTGAAATGCTCCGACAGATCGATGCAGCCATGGGCGAGATCCTCCAAACACTGAAGCGCTTGGGCCTGGAAGAGCAAACGCTTGTCCTGTTTTCCAGCGACAATGGTCCACACCAGGAAGGTGGTCATCGCATGTCTTTTTTTGATTCCAATGGGCCCCTGCGAGGGATGAAGCGAGATCTTTACGAAGGGGGTATCCGGGTTCCCCTCATTGCCTGTTGGCCCGGCCGCATTCCGGCTGACACGCAGAGCGACCTTGTGTGCGGGTTTCAGGACATTCTTCCAACGCTGGCCGAAGCCTCAGGACAAACGATCGAGCTGACCGATGGCATCAGTTTCCTGCCCACCCTGCTGTCGGAGAAAACGCCTCAGCGACAGCATACCCATCTTTATTGGGAATTCTATGAACGTGGGGGAAAGCGGGCCATTCGAAAGGGCTTTTGGAAGGCGGTTCAGCATCGCTTCTTGGAGAACCCAAAGGGACCTGTCGAGCTTTACGATCTTTCGGTCGATCTGGAGGAATCCCATGATCTTTCAGCAAGCCATCCAGCGCTTGTCGGAGAGCTCAAGCGTTGGATGGATGCCTCCCATCAGCCAAGAATGGATAATGGGATTTGATGTTTTCCCCAGCTCCAAGCAGGCTGATGCAATGACCTCCACAGCAAGCATGCTCAACCGATTCCGGATCAGACGATCCATGAAGTGGCTCCTCCTCTTTCTAGTGTGTGTCAGCCCTTTGCTTGCTCGGGCCGGGGTGAATTTGGAGGCCCTGGCCACCCAACGCACGCTCGTACTCGGTGACAGCATCACTTACGGAGGTCATTATGTGGCAGACATCGAAGCCTACCTGCGCCTGCATTTTCCAGAGGCCTCCCCTCAATGGCTGAACCTGGGACTGCCCAGTGAAACCGTCTCGGGCCTCTCCGAACCCGGTCATGCCGGCGGCGCCTTTCCACGACCCGACCTGCACGAACGCCTGGATCGTACTCTCGAAGCCATCCAACCTGAGATTGTGCTCGCCTGTTACGGAATGAATTGCGGTATTTACCACCCTTATCATGAAACGCGCTTCGAGGCCTTCAAGGTGGGCATGCGGCGTCTGCACGAAAGGGTCGAAGCGACCGGAGCCCACATCATTCACGTAACGCCACCGGTCTTTGATGCCCAGCCCATCGCTGCCAGAACGCTCCCTGCAGGCCTGGAGACGTATCCTCAAGCCTATGCCGGTTATGACGAAGTCTTGACCCTGTATAGTGGTTGGCTGGTAGCCATGAGAGCCGAGGGATGGGAAGTCATTGACCTTCATGGCCCCATGAAGGCCCATCTTGAGAACCAGCGAAGGGAAAAACCAAACTATTTGCTGGCTGGAGATGGGGTCCACATGAATCAGGCGGCTCACTGGATGGCGGCCCAACGAATCCTTGAGACACTCGGGGCGGCCGCATCAACGCTTGCCTGGCCCTCTTCACAAGCCATGTCAGAGGCACGCCTTGAAACACCCAATGAATTGATCCCTTTGATTCGAAAACGCCATCGCCTTCTNTGCGATGCATGGCTCAATCGGATCGGACATTTGCGCCCGGGCATGCACAAGGGCCCAGAATGGGANGAGGTCATGCATCAAGCGTCCTCTCTCCATCAAGNAATCCAAGCCCTGGTTCCNTAGCGNCCACCGANNNGGGATCCAGTNCTTTTCATTAGAACTCGAACTTTCTTTGGGAGTTTCCTCAAAACGGCAGTGATCTTGCTATCGACTGCCCCTCATTCAAGCCGTTGATCTTGGTATCGGATAAAGAAGATTCTTCCGGTAGAGGATGGTAAGAGACATGGGTTTCAAAATCTACTTACCATGGAAGTTTTTCGGTAACCAAGGGACGGAAGGATCGGTCTTGGCTGAGTGAAAGGTTTTTGATTTGTGAAACAAGAGCTCGTTATGGAAATCCCCCCAGAATCACCTGCGATTAGGTCGCAAGGAAGACAAACCTTGGGGAGCGAAGGGGAAACTCGCCTTGGAGGGGATTATAGTGAGGTCTCTACCCACGCACAGGGATGGCGTTCCATGCNACTGGAGTATTACCAGCTGGAGCGGTTGCATCTTTCAGCCCACCGATGGGAGCACCTGAGCGTGTTGCTTTACCTGGAGCCTGTTGATTCGCTCCTGTTTCAAGTCCGGGATCGATGGGAGGCCTGTGAGGTTCGACCCGGTCATTTTTCGATTCATCCNCAAGGGTCCACGACAACNATCNATGCCCCTTCCCGTGNAGCTTTTCTGTTGATTCGATTTCTGCCTACATTCATTGCCCAAGCCATCCACAACCATTCAGCGATTGCCCATCTTCGACTACCCACCCGGTCGCCAAAAGTCGACCCCTATGTGGAAGGAGTCGGCCGTCAACTACTGGGAACTCTCTTGGATGAATCCAAGAGAGTCACAAGCGCTAAATATGCCGAATCCATTGCCAGTAGCTTGATCGTCCATTTAGTGACTCATTATGGAGTTGCAGGGACTGCTGAATTGGACACCAAGCCGGGCCTTTCTCCAAGTCAGCTGAAAAAAGCCCTTCAGTCGGCCCAATTTGGCCTCCAGGAGAAGGTAACGGTGGAAACCATGGCGCGATCGGCCGGGCTGACCAAGTTTCACTTTTCAAGGCAGTTCAAACAAAGCATGGGGATGAGCCCAAGCCGCTATCTGATGAAGCAGCGCGCAGAACTCGCAAAAAATCTCCTGCTGGAGCCAAGCTTGAGCATTGCGGATGTCGCACGGAAGGCAGGCTTCTCAGATCAGAGCCATTTGACGCTGAATTTCAGAATGCACTTTGGCATCACCCCAAAGAAATTCCGGTCCAGTCTGCACCGACATTGACCCTCGGGATCCGCTGGTCTGGGCAATCGTTTCCACTGCCTCGGCTCGAGATCACAGACCCTCCCCTATCCAATCCACCCATCAAGGGTCCATCGACCGTCGCTTAGATTACAAAAGTCAAGAGACAGGTAGCCGAATCTATATCTTCGCATGCTACGGAAGCCAGGCTCATGCATGAAGGTTGGGGAGAACCTCAGCGACTTTACCCGGGGTATCCCTGCTCAACTTTCGAAAAGTCATCTTCAGGGCAGGTTGCAGCTTTGCCTCGGCAATGCGCGCTTTCATTCTGGATGCTCTTTTTGAAGGCTTCGCCGACGGTTGAATGGAAACCAAAAAGCCAATTGTCTTTCAGNCAGGCTAAAGGCATAAAAGATGCCCATGCATCATTTCAGGTATGTCAAAGGGCGGCTGCATTGTGAAGGAAGTTCCATCGAGGCTCTGGTCGAGCAATATGGTAGCCCGCTCTATGTCTATTCATCTCAGACTTTGTCCGATCACTACACCCGCCTGTCTCAGTCCCTGAGTGAGCTGGATCACTCAATCTGCTACGCGGTCAAAGCCAACTCCAATTTGGGNGTGCTGCATACGCTTGCCAAACTTGGCAGCGGCTTTGACACGGTAAGCCAGGGAGAATTGATGCGGGTCAAAGCAGCCGGTGGACAACTCAACCAGTGTGTGTTTGCCGGGGTAGGCAAGACCGCCGAAGAAATTCGCTACGCACTGAAGCAGGGCATCTACGCCTTCAACGTCGAGAGCCTNCCGGAATTGGAACGCATCCATGCGGTCGCAAAGAGCCTCGGCAAGAAAGCCCCCGTTGCCATCAGGGTCAATCCCAACGTGGATGCCAAGACCCACGCCAAAATCACCACAGGCACTTACGAAAACAAATTCGGGGTCGCTTTTGAGGAGATCGAGGCACTCTATGCCAAAATGTCCAAGATGCCTCACCTGCATCTGCGGGGCATTCAAATGCATATCGGTTCCCAGCTGACAAAGGTCAAACCCTTCGTCGATGCAGTCAAAAAAATGGTGCCTCTGGTCAAAACCCTTCAGGAGNGCCATGACCTGGAGTGCTTCAGTATCGGTGGCGGTTTGGGCATCGTCTACGATCCTGCCCTGGAGAGTGGGTCGCCTCAGTGGTGGAAGAGCAAGCAGGCCAAGGGGCTGTTGACCCCCGAAATCTATGCCCAGAAACTGGTCCCCCTTCTCAAGCCCCTGGGACTGCGCATCCTTATCGAGCCCGGACGCTTCATCGCAGGGAATGCGGGTATTCTGGTCACCCAGGTCGAATACATCAAAAATACGGGGCAAAAACATTTTGTCATTGTCGATGCCGCCATGAATGACCTGATACGGCCCTCCTTTTATGATGCCTATCATGAAATCGTTCCGGTGCGAAAATCCCGAGCTCGGAGGATCTCATCGGACGTGGTGGGGCCGATTTGCGAATCAGGAGATACCTTCTGCAGGAACCGACCGCTTCCAGCCTGCAAGGAGGGAGATTTGCTGGCCATGCTCAGTGCGGGCGCCTATGCCTTTACGATGGCCTCCAACTACAATACTCGGGCCATGCCTGCAGAAATCCTGGTGGATGGCAATCANCACCACGTGGTTCGAAAGCGGCANACCCTGCGATCTCTGTGGCAACTGGAGTCCACACCTGATCCAGCCAAGAAGTAACCCTCAACCATGGCTCCTTGAATCCTTCCAACCATGTCGCACTCCGAAGATGGATCCCATGATTCGCATACACAGCCTGAGGTAAAAGCCATCGGTCGTATCGGAGACTGGCCCCTTGATCCACACATTACGTTTCTCAATCATGGCTCGTTTGGAAGCTCCCCCAAAGCCGTTCTAGAGGAGCAGCTACGACTACGCACGGAGCTGGAGGCTCAGCCCATTGAATTCCTGGTGCGCCAACTGGAAGGCCGCCTGGATGAGGCAAAGGCTCATTTAGCCACTTTCCTGAAAGCCCACCCCAGCAACCTTTCTTTCATACCCAATGCCACTCACGGTGTGAATACCGTCCTGCGATCGCTTCGGTTCCAGCCTGGAGATGAATTGCTGACCACCAACCATGCCTACAATGCCTGCACCAATGCCCTGCGATTTGTCGCCGAGCAATTTCAGGCAGTTGTCCGGGTGGCGCAGATCCCCACTCCCCTCGATGATCCCATGGAGGTCTGTGAACATCTTCAACGTGCCGTGACTCCAAAAACCCGGTTGCTATTGATCGATCATGTAACCAGCCCGACTGCTCTCATCTTTCCCATTCAGGAGATTGTCACTCAAATGAAAAGACAGGGCATTCTTTGTCTGGTGGACGGAGCTCACGCACCCGGCATGGTGCCCCTCCATCTATCGGAGCTTGGTGCAGATTTTTACACCGGCAACTGTCACAAGTGGCTGTGTGCTCCAAAGGGTGCGGCCTTCCTCCATGTCAGCCCCGACCACAGCAAGCATATTCGTCCCCTTTCCATCAGCCATGGAGCCAACGCCTCCAGAACCGATCGCAGCCGCCATGAAATGGAGTTTGACTGGACAGGGACAGCCGATCCTACTGCGTATTTGTGCGTCCCCGCTGCCATCGAGTGGATGGCAGCACAGATGCCAGGTGGCTGGCCTGCGATCATGAAGCGGAATCGAGATCTGGCACAATGGGCTTCGTCTTTTGTGGAATCAGCGTTGGGTTGGAAACCTCTGGCACCGGCTTCCATGGTCGGCTCGATGGCTTCCCTGAGGATGCCCGACAGCAAAGAGCCCTGCCAGCCCAGTACCCCACTTTACTCGGATCCTTTCCAAGATCAACTGTGGCAAGCGCATCGGATGGAGATTCCCATCATCCCATGGCCACACCATCCCAAACGTCTGGTTCGACTTTCGGCTCAACTCTATAACGAACCGACCCATTACCATCGGCTCTGCGAAGTGATGAATCGATACGCTCCCAGCCTACAATGACCCTGAAAATATTGGGTTTTTTGCGCATAAAAAGGTTGATAAAATAAAGGATTCCTTAAAAATGCGGTCCAAGCNATTGAGGCACAAGCAGATCAAACTGTTGGGCTTCATCCGAACAAAAAACCTAACTGACAACAACTATATGGCTAAACCATTGACCAAGTCACAGCTGGCTGCAACCGTTGCAGACGCTTCAGGTGTGACCAAGAAAACCGCGACTGAAATCCTCGATCTGCTGGCTCAGCTTTCCTACAAGCATGCCAAAGACGGATTCACCCTTCCTGGAATTGGAAAGCTCGTTCTTGTTTCTCGTAAGGCTCGTATGGGTCGCAACCCACAGACTGGTGAGCAAATCAAAATTGCTGCCAAGAAAGTGTTGAAATTCCGCGTCGCCAAAGCCTGCAAAGACGCCGTCGTACCCCCTAAGAAGAAGTAATAGTTGTAACAGGCTAGATGTATTTAAGCGAAGGGCGTCTCTTTTAAAAGAGACGCCTTTTTTAACTTCCAAGCTCAATCATCATTGGCTCATGAAAATTGCCGTGATCGGCTGTGGCGCTCTGGGAAGCTACTATGGTGCTTTGCTTTGCCGCTCGGGTGAGGAGTGTCACTTCTGTCTACGAACCGATTACGAGCATGTGAAGGCTCACGGTGTGGAGATTCTAAGCCCAAAGGGATGCTTTCACATTCAACCCCATTGTCATGAGAATCCAGTCACCATAGGACCATGTGATCTGGTTTTGATTGGGTTGAAAACCACTGCCAATCCTATCCTGGAAACATGGCTGCCTCCCTTGATGGGGCCAGATACCCGGGTGCTGACACTCCAAAATGGGTTGGGCAATGAGGAGGCCCTAACTTCCATGGTGGATCCAACACGCATTCTGGGTGGCCTCTGTTTCGTGTGCCTGAATCGAGTGCAACCCGGGGTGATTCGTCATATGGATCACGGCCTGGTTGTCATGGGGTCATGGGAGCCATCCGAGGCAACAGGCCTTGAGCAAATCTTTGAATCGTTTCAAAAAGCAGGTATTCCCTGCCGGCTCACGAGCAATCTGCAACAGGCTCATTGGGAAAAACTCATGTGGAACATTCCCTTCAATGGTCTGGGGGTGGCGGCAGGTCTGGGTCACACGGCATTCACCTGCGACCGATCCAAACTTNCCACTCTGCATNCAACCGGTTGCATGGATGCGCAGGCACTCATCAACCATCCCGACTGGCTACAGAGAGTTGGCGCACTCATGGAAGAAATTCGGCGGACGGCCAATGCGCTGGGATATGCAATCGAACCTGGCCTGAGTGAGCAACTCATTGAGAAAACACGATCGATGGGCCCCTACCGCGCCTCAACCTTGATCGATTTTGATCGGGGAGATCCCATCGAGCTGCACAGTCTTTTTGAATTACCTCTTCAGCGAGCCAGAAAGGTTGAGNTCGCCACCCCCTTGCTCGAACGCCTGGTGGTTATTCTACAAGAATTGCAGAGGCGACAGGAGAAAGGTAGCTTGTCATCCTCCAGCTCAGCTCGTATCAAAAGCACATGAGCGTCCGAGTTCGATTCGCACCAAGCCCTACCGGTTACCTCCATATCGGAGGGGCCAGAACGGCTCTCTTCAATTGGCTTTATGCAAGACACACCGGCGGCACTTTCGTGCTGCGTATCGAGGACACTGACGAAGCTCGTAACAGCCAGGAGGCCATCGAGATCATTTTATCGTCCTTGAAATGGCTGGGGTTGGATTGGGATGAAGGCCCACTCTCAGGAAACCTCAAAGGGGAAGCCAAGGGAGATCATGGTCCTTATTTTCAGTCCCAGCGCAACTCGCTTTATGAAAAGCATGTCAGCGAGCTCTTGAAAAAGGATCTGGCCTACGAACGTGAGGGTGCCATCCGGTTTCGCATGACCCGGGAGCCAGTGGTCATTCCTGACCTGGTCTGTGGAGAAGTGACCCGAAAGCTTACCGATCGCGAGGAGGCGGATCCTGATTTTGTGATCGTGCGTTCCGATGGCAAACCCGTCTTCCACCTGGTCAATGTCATTGATGATTTGGAGATGGGAATCACCCACGTGATCCGCGGTGAAGACCATCTCTCCAACACCTCCAAACACATCAAGCTCTTTCATGCCCTGGGCGCCGAAGCACCTCACTACGCGCACATACCACTAATCCTCAATCAGGATGGCTCTAAGATGAGCAAGCGCGATGTCGGAGCTTCCATGACCACCTACATGGAAGAAGGCTTCACTCCCGAAGCGGTCCTGAATTATCTTTCACTTTTGGGATGGTCCCCGAAGGACGATCGTCAGAAAATGGCCATCGGTGAGGTCATCTCACTCTTTGATCTACCCCAAATCCTTCGTCACAATGCCCGATTTGACATGGACAAGCTGCTCTCACTCAATGGACAGTATCTGGGTGAGCTGGACATGGACTCACATGTTGCCATGGCAAAAGAGACGCTGGAAAAAAAAGGTGTTTCTTTAGGTGGACATGATGCCCAATACATCCGTGCCGCCTTGGAGAGTACCTACGGCAAGTTCAAGCAAATGTCCGAAATCCTGGATTATGCGGGTTTTTATTTCATCGAAAGGGATGCCATCGTTTGGGATCCTCAGGCATGCGAAAAGCATCTGGTNCCATCGAACCATCCCCTCATTCTTAATCTTCAAAAGGCCTTGAGTGCCTTGGAGACATTCTCGGCTGAAGCCATTCAGGCCACCTTCAAGTCTGTGGCTGCCGAACTGGGGGTCAAGGTCGGTCAGCTGGTTCATCCCGTGCGGCTTGCCTGCACGGGTCAGACCAAAGGACCCAGCTTGTATGATCTGATGGCGATCCTGGGCAAGGAGCGTGTCTTGGCAGATGTGGATCAGGCATTGAAGCAAATGCTTGGATCCTGAGAGCAAAAACAACCAAGATAGGNGATCCATGAAACCAGTCAGGGTCTATGAATACAAGGGTTGCGGCACCTGCCGCAAGGCCATCGCCTACCTCGAAGCAAAAGGAGTCCCCTATGAACGCATTCCCATTCGGGATCAACCTCCAAGCCTGGAGGAACTCAAACAAATGCTGGAAATTCTGCAGGGGAACCTCAAAAAACTCTTCAACACCTCGGGAGGAGATTACAAGGAGATGAATCTCAAGGAGGTGCTCCCAACGTGGACCGAGAAGCAGGCTCTGGAAGCCCTTTCCAGCCACGGCAATCTGGTCAAACGACCTTTCGCCCTGCANGGCAAAAATGGCGTCATTGGTTTCAAGGAGCCAGAATGGGCTACCTTTCTCGATCAAATGCGATAAGATAGACATTGTTCACCTGTCCATCATCATGAGCACTCACAANACCCTTTTTCTCCTTTGCGCGTTGGGCTTGGCCGGGACATCCTTTCTCAGCCTGAAGGCCTCTGAGAACCGTTGGCCGGCTTTCCGCGGACCCGATCGTCAAGGGCACTCCCTTGCCACAAACGTACCCATCGAGTGGGAAACGAAAGGCAAGATTGGATGGAAGGTGCCCCTCTCTCTTTCCGGATGGGCCTCTCCGGTCGTGGATCAGGGCCATGTCATTGTGAGCGGTTCGCGAGAAGAGGCAGGGTCGATCACCCTTCATGTGGCTTCTTATCGATTGGCCGATGGCACCTTGGAATGGGAGACCAAGGTNTTTGAACCTGACCCACAGGCCATCAAGGCACGCCATTCCAAGAACAGCCACTCCAGCTGTACGCCCATTCTCGCCAACGAAAAGATCTATGCCCATTTTGGACACTTCGGCACCTGTGCCTTGGACTTGAACAATGGAAAGGTACTCTGGTCGCGGGTCGTCGCTTACCAACCCGTTCACGGCAACGGGGGTTCTCCCGCCCTGGTGGACGATCGGCTCATTTTCAGTGCCGACGGAGCTTCGGGACCTGCCATCTACGCCCTGAATGCAGGCAATGGTGAGATCCTTTGGAAGACCGATCGGCAGACCGATGCCAAAAAGACCTTTTCCTTCTCCACACCGCTGAGTGTTCAGGTGAAGGACCAGACTCAGGTCATCAGCCCGGGCAGCGGCATGGTCGGCGCTTATGATCCCNCGGATGGATNGCTCCTTTGGAGGGTGGATTATGGGGAGGGATACAGCGTCATTCCNCGNCCCATTCTGCACGANGNTCATGTGTTCATCGGCACGGGATATGATCGGCCCAAGGTCATGGCCATTCGGCTNGATGGTGCGACTGGCAACCTCACCCAAAGCCATGTNGCNTGGGANACGAGTCGATCGGCNCCCAACACTCCTTCCTTGATCGTAGCAGAAAACNTCCTGTTTTACCTATCCGATGGTGGTATTTTAACCTGCGCCGACCCCATCANTGGAAAAGTCCACTGGAGCGAGCGNTTGGGTGGCAATTACAGTGCTTCGCCGGTTTCNGTCGGGTCTTCGGTCTATTTTATCAGCGAGGAAGGCAAAGTCAGCGTCGTGCACGCCAACCCAGAGAAGNTGGAGATTCTGGCTCAAAGCGAACTCGNAGAACGCACACTGGCCTCACCGGCCATGCTNGATGGCACTCTACTCATCCGCTCTGCCGATCATCTCTGGAAGATGATTCAGCCCTGACCACCCGAAAGCCGAGCAGTCTCCAAGTCACGCGAAAACCAAGGATGGCGTTGGCATTTCAGGCTGTGGACCCTGATGGGAAGAAAATGGCTCTATCTGGGGGTATTGACCGCTTGACAGTTGAATCTCCAAAACCTTACATTGCTCAGCTCGTGTCGGCGAAGCTAGCCGACATGGTTGTAACAGCTTTCCGGATTACTAAGAATATCAGGTTTCGAAATCGATGAACAAAGGCAAGATCGTTCAAGTTATTGGCCCTGTGGTGGATGTTGAATTCACTGAGCAGTTGCCAGCCATTTACAACGCACTGACGGTGGAAAACAGCGTCGGGGGAGAATCTTCGACCCTCACGTTGGAAGTCCAACAGCACCTGGGTGATAACTGGGTTCGAGCCGTTGCCATGTCCTCGACCGAAGGTCTCAAGCGTGGCTACGAAGTGACCGACAGCGGTGCCCCCATCTCCATGCCAGTCGGCGAGGGAGTGATGGGACGCGTCTTCGATGTCACAGGCCAGCCTGTGGATGATCGCGGCCCCGTCAAGGCCGACAAGCGTTATCCCATTCATCGCGCAGCTCCTGCGCTNGTGGACCAGGCCACATCCCCTGAGATCCTGACCACGGGTATCAAGGTGATCGACTTGATTTGCCCCTTCCTCAAAGGAGGTAAGGTGGGCGCCTTCGGTGGCGCCGGAGTGGGCAAAACAGTGGTGATCATGGAGCTCATCAACAATATTGCCAAGCTGCACGGGGGTGTTTCAGTGTTTGCTGGAGTGGGCGAAAGAACCCGCGAAGGTAACGATCTCTACGGAGAAATGTCCGATGCTGGCGTCATCAAACAAGACAAGCTGGAAGACTCCAAGATTGCCCTTGTTTACGGCCAGATGAATGAACCCCCCGGGGCCCGTCTGCGCGTGGCACTCTCCGGTCTGGCCATCACGGAGTATTTCCGTGATGAAAAGAATCAGGACGTGCTGTTGTTTGTCGACAATATCTTCCGATTCTCTCAGGCAGGTTCCGAAGTATCCGCTCTGCTGGGGCGCACTCCAAGTGCCGTGGGATATCAACCAACCCTGGCAGCCGAGATGGGGAACCTTCAGGAACGTATTACTTCCACCAAGAAAGGGTCCATCACTTCGTTCCAGGCAGTTTATGTTCCTGCAGATGATTTGACGGATCCTGCACCCGCAACCACTTTTGCTCACTTGGACGCTACCGTGGTTCTGGAGCGCTCCATTGCCGAGCTGGGTATCTTCCCTGCGGTGGATCCCCTGGCTTCTTCTTCCACCGCTCTCAGTGCTGAGCTGGTCGGTGAAGAACACTACCAGGTGGCTCGAGGCGTGCAGACCGTTCTGCAGCGCTACAAGGATCTCCAGGACATCATCGCCATTCTTGGTATGGATGAACTATCTCCCGAGGACAAACTGACTGTCTTCCGGGCTCGTAAGATCCAACGTTTTCTGAGCCAACCCTTTTCAGTTGCTGAAGTGTTCACCGGACGTCCAGGAAAACAGGTGGACGTCAAGGACACCGTGCGCGGCTTCAAGGAAATCCTCGATGGCAAACACGATGATGTCGGTGAAGGTAACTTCTACATGAAGGGCGCCATCGAGGAAATCTACGAAGAAGACTAGAAGATCATCTTCAAAAGGGTATTGCAGAGGCCCTCTGAAAGGCCCTGAGAACCCCCTGCTTATGGCTCAATCGCTCAAACTTGAAATCGTCACTCCTGAGAGCACCGTCTATTCGGAGGAAGTCAGCATGGTCACGCTTCCCGGCAAGGAAGGCGAGATGGGTATCCTGCCTCAACACATTCCGTTGATGACACAGGTCAGTGCTGGTGAAATCGCTGTCCGAAAAGACAACGACATGGAATTTTTGGCCATTGGTGATGGCTTTGTCCAAGTCACCCCTGACAAGGTTTCGGTGATGACCGACATGGCGATCAGCGAAGAGAACATTGACGAGGAGAAAGCTGAGGAAGCAAGAAAGAAGGCAGAGGATCGACTTCAGGAGAAGCTTTCTGATGAGGAACTTGCGACCGTCAAGGCAGCGTTGGCTCATTCCCTGGCACAATTGAACCTCAAGCGCCGTCGCAAAGGGAGCTGAACAAAAGGAGCTAAAAAACTTCTAACTTCCCCACTGTATTAATTTCCAAAACCGGCTCCCCTTGGGAGCCGGTTTTTTTTATTCCAACTCGAGGAAGTTCTTGAGCATCGTACGCCCGTGTTCGGATAGAATGCTTTCCGGGTGGAATTGCACCCCCCAGACAGGCAGATCCTTGTGACGGATCCCCATGATTTCACCCTCTTCGGTTTGAGCAGTGACTTCAAGACAATCGGGCATCGACTCTCTCTTGATGACCAGTGAGTGGTAGCGTGTGGCATTGACGGGGCTTGGCACGCCCTTGAAGAGATCCTTGCCATCGTGGAGCACAGGAGAAATTTTCCCGTGCATCAAGCGGTAGTTGACGACCACTTCGGCTCCAAAACTATGGCCAATGCACTGATGTCCGAGGCACACACCCAACAAAGGTCGCTTTCCGGCGTAGGCTTTGATGATCTCGTTGGAAAGACCCGCTTCGCGGGGCGAACAGGGCCCGGGCGAAATCAGAATCCTCTCCGGCTGTTTGGCATCGATCGCTTCCAGGGTAATCTGGTCGTTGCGATGGATCTCCATCTCAACATCCATTTCTCCCAGATACTGAACCAGGTTGTAGGTAAAGGAATCGTAATTGTCGATGACGAGCAGCATAGGTCAAAAAGAGCAAGGACTCTTGGCCGCTTGAGCGGCTGTTGGAATCAGAGTAATGAGTCCTTCCCTTTCACTTCAACGGTTTTGTTGAGACTCGGACTTTCGGGAAACCGAGGCCCAAACCACCCCACAGTGCCGGGGGTTTCCCAGCTTAAGAGGATTTTTTTCGGAAGCGAACCACGTAGTTGTCCTTGAGAATTGGAAGGGCAGTCACCTCTTCAAAGCCCGCAGCAAGGATTTCGGCACTGAATACCTCCTGTCCAGCGCGCACGTGGCNGAGAATCCACTCCGAACTGGTTCCCTCCTCGCGTTTGAAATCGATCAGAATGATTTCCCCANCGGGTTTGAGCGCCTGATAGATCGATGCAAGCATACTTTTGGGATACTCAAAATGATGGTAAGTGTCGCAGATGAAAACCTTGTCAACGCTGGCTGCTGGCAGTCGGGTAGATTGGCCGCTCCCAAGGACCGTTTGAATATTTTTACGCCCTGTTTCCTTGGCCCGATCCATGATGCGGGAGAGGAAAAGTGGCACGATGTCCACAGCCATTACTTTGCCCTGAGGACCGACCTTATCCGAGAACAAGCCCGTGTAGAGGCCCGTGCCGGCACCCACATCGGCGATGGCCTCCCCGGTCTTCAGATCGATGGCCTCAAGCACCGCCATGCGCTGATCATACACCTCGCGACCCTCACGCTCAAAGCGTTCCACCCATTGTCCAACCTCAAGACCCGCCTCGAGAAAGTTATCNTTGATGCCCGGGTTGACACTTTGNTCCTGCTCCGCAGCCCAGGAATCATGACCCCAGAGCAGAAGCAAACAGATGGCCAACCACCGGTTTAAAGAAGGCACACNGTGAAGAGATGCTGAATTCATAAACGTATGGTATGCAATGCTTCGATGCCCTGTCGACCTCAGAGAGAACGCATCTATCTGCGCCGAGAGGCTGTCTGATTTTCCATTGTCAGCAGGATTCCCAACCTCATAATCCTTGCATGGCACATCGTATCGGCATCATCGGGGGAAGCGGTCTTTATGACATCGAAGGTCTGGAGAATCAAAGCTGGTCCAAGGTCGATACTCCCTTTGGATCTCCATCCGATGAACTACTCTCCGGTACCCTGGCGGGTCGCGAAGTTGTTTTTCTCCCGCGGCATGGGCGTGGTCATCGCCTCCTTCCCAGCGAACTCAATCATCGAGCCAACATTTGGGCCATGAAACAACTTGGTGTGAAGTGGATCATCAGCGTCAGTGCGGTCGGTTCTCTTCAGGAACACATACGCCCTTGCGACATTGTTTTCATTGATCAGTTTGTCGACAAAACCAAACAGCACTGCCAGCACAGTTTCTTTGGTGAAGGCATCGTCGCCCATATTGCCTTCGCCGATCCCATCTGTCCTGGCCTCAGGCAACTTCTGATTCAGGCGGCCCAATCCCACGATGTGGCTCATCATGATCGAGGGACCTACGTCAACATGGAAGGCCCCGCCTTCAGCACTCGGGCTGAGTCCGTCATCAATCATCAAGCTGGGCTGAGTGTGATTGGCATGACCAATCTAGCCGAAGCCAAATGCGCCCGAGAGGCCGAAATCTCCTATGCGACCATGGCCATGGTCACCGATTACGATGCCTGGAACCCGGATCACGACCACGTGACAGTCGAACAGGTCATTGACAATCTGCACCGCAATGCGGACACGGCAAAAAAACTTCTGTTGCATGTCTTGCCTCAAATACCTCAAGAAAGCAGTTGGCCTGCACAGGATNNCCTCCAACACGCCATCATTACCCAGCGCTCGGCGTGGCCTGAGGCCACCATCAAGAAGNTGGGTCCCATCATCGANCGATATCTCTGATTCCGTTCCNGCCATGTCGTNAGGCGTCCGCTCGCTCAGGATCCCTCTGAAGCTTGCTTGATGAAGCCAAAAGTCTATGCTCTTCGCATGCTCACCCAAACTGCCGTACGCACCTGTATCGCCCTCATCACCCTGGGGTTGCCGGGTTTGAGTGTATGGGCCCAGGTCGAACCAGCAAAGGACGGGCCTGCGCCGATGAGCCCACAGGAGAGCCTCCGGTCTTTTGACCTGAGGGANGGCTTTGCGATGACCTTGATCGCCTCCGAACCCCTCATCCAGGAACCTTCTGGGGTCTGCTGGGATGAGGCGGCTCGACTCTATGTCAGTGAGTTGCATGGCTACAACCTCGAGGGCCAGTATGACATCGAGGCANTCAATNAAACNGGGCAGCTGGATCGCANGGTTCGTCGCATTCAGGCCGATGAGGTGGCCAAGAAAAAGGCCCTCAAGGGTACCTATGGGGTCATCAAGCGTCTGCGCGACAGCAATGGAGATGGGACCATGGATGAGGCCATGGTGTTTGCCGATGGATTACCACCCTGTTTCGGCATGGTGGCGGCAAGAGGCGGCATCATCGTCGCATGTGCCCCCCACATNATGTATCTNAAGGACAGTGATGAGGACGGTGTCGCCGACGTACGGCAAATTCTGTTCACAGGTTTNGAAGAAGGGGTTTTGGAGCGGCGCATCAATGCTCCGCAATGGGGCCTGGATCATTGGATTTATGTCGGNGGAGGAGGACGNGCCAACCACATTACCGGTCCCCATCTTCATGGAGCTGTCGATCTGGGACGCTCGGACTTTCGGATTCGAGCCGACGGCAGCGCCATCGAGCCGGTCGAAGGAAGCACTTCCACNTTCGGNCATACCTTCACGGCAGAAGGGGACCGACTGACGATCAGCACNGGAACCCCNGGNTACCANGTACTTCCCATTTCCTGGCATTACCTNACCCGCAATCCNGACCTTTCCATTCNGTCNTTGGAGCGCAATGCAGCTGCCTANCAGGAAACCTACCCCATCTCAAAACCGCATCCATGGCGATCCAGGCGATATGACGATCCCGGGTTTTCCAAATATTACACCGATCGCTACGGGAAGGCAGAGTCGTTTCCAAATGGGTATTTCACCTCTGCCTGTTCTCCATTCATCTATCGGGACAGCGTGTATCCAGCGATCTATCACGGCAGCAATTTTTCCTGTGANCCCGCNCAGAACCTCATCCANCACTCAACCCTTCAATGGCAGGGCACCCACCTCCGACTCCAACGTGGTGGGTCCAAAACCACTCCTGAGGAGGTNCTCCGNTGGGCCTTGATCGAACAAGCCAAACCGATACCGGAACTGCCACAGGCCAGCCCCTGGCAAGTTTTGGGACCCATCAAGGGAGACGACAAGACAACCCTGTTTGAAACCGCTTTTGGACCTGAAAAAGAGATTGCCTGGAGTGACACCATTCAAGGCAAAGGATGGGTTGAACAACCTGCCTACAAGGACGGATCGGTCATCGACTTGGGCCTGCCNGAACAGTCGGCCGTTTACCTTCGGCGCACCCTTCATTCCAAACAAGCGGTTGCGTTGACTCTTTCCCTTGGTAGCAACGACTCGATTCAATGCTGGCTCAACGGAAGGGTTCTTCTGGAAAACAATGTCAATCGCAGTGCCGCGCCAGCACAGGAACGGGTGCCTCTTTCCCTGAAAGCCGGTGAGAACACCTTGATCATGAAGATCGTCAATGGCACCAACGCGAGCGGGTTCTATTTCCGTTTGCAGGCCAGTCCCTTGGGCCCTGAAGTCACCGCGATCTTGCAGAAACCATCGGATCAATGGACGCAACAAGATCGATCGCTCTTGACCCAAACCCATCAAAGGCTTGCTGCCGAGTCCTCCAAGACAGAATTTCTTGCCTCACCTGACATCTGGTTTCATCCCATGAATCTCACCCATGGNCCCGATGGATGCATCTACATCACCGACTTTTATCGCGAGATCATTGAAGACTATTCAGCCATTCCNCGTTACCTGCAGCAGCAATACGGCCTGATTCATGGCAAGGATCATGGCCGCATCTGGCGTCTGACCCACCANGGCTCGGCTCTCTCCAGGCACGCCAATTTATCGATCCTCAGTCACCAACAACTTGTTGCACGACTGGCCAGTGAGCGCGTATGGGAACGGGAAACCGCTCAACGCCTGCTCATCGAAGATCCAGCCGGTGAGGTGGCGCCGGACATCACAGATCATCTGATGGCAGACTCAAAAGCCGAAAGTGCCATCAATGCGCTCTACACTTTGGAGGGCATGAACGCGTTGACTCCCCAGGCCATGCAACGGGCGCTCGAGCATCCTGAATGGTCCGTCAGACGTCATGCCCTTCGCGTGGGTGACAGGAAAGCACCCGGTGATCCCATCCACGAGGTAACTGCCCGTTGGCTGGAGGATATCACTCATTACGTTCACCAGCCCAGACTCCTCATCCAGCTGGCCTTGAGCCTGGGCTCTTTTCAAGGTTCTCAAGCGCTCAATGGGCTGGCCTATCTGGCACACGAACACGGAGAACTTCCATGGATGGACATTGCCATCCTCAGTTCCAGTTATCACCGAGAAGACAGTCTGCTAGGCCGACTCCTGCTCCTGCAACCAACCGGCAGTTCATTAAGTGAACAATTGGTGGAAATCCTCGCCTTGCGAAAGGACGCGCTTCAAGCGCGCAAGGCCATGGCGGTCGTTGAAAGTCTGGCCAAGGGGCAGGCCCGACAACTTTACCGAGCCATGCTGGCCTCCAGTCTTGAGCAAGACCGACCCATCGATCGACTGGTCATGGAAGCTCCGCAAGCACCGGATGAAGCCACATTGGAGGAAGTGGAAAGGAAACTGCCTCGCTTTTTGAAGGCACTCAACACATCGGACGAAGCTGAGACGTCCGGGCGAGATTTATTCAAGGACCATTGCGCGGCCTGTCACCAGGCAAGAGGCATAGGAACCATGGCAGGCCCCAACCTCGATTCAGAATTTCAGCGGGCACCAGAGACCATCCTGCGTGACATGCTCTTTCCTCATGAGACTATCACCCAGGGCTTCGAAACCGTTCACCTGGAAATGAAAGAGGGAGCCGATGTCATGGGCTTGCTGGCATCGGAATCGCCAACCAGCCTCACCCTTCGCTTTCCTGGAGGCAGCCAAAGGACGTTTCTCCGCAAGCAGATTGCCCACATTCATGAATATCACCTTTCCATGATGCCTGCCCAGTTTGCATCGGTTCTAAAACCCAATGAGGCAGCTGCGATCATTTCCTTTTTAAGACAAAACGAGGCCACACCTTAAACCATGCTTGGCGTATTCAATAAGATTTGTGGATCCCGTTTGCTGGAATGATGATGGGAACCCTCAAAAAGAGTTTTCGTAGCGAGGCCTTCACCTTGATCGAGCTGTTGGTCGTGATTGCCATCATTGCCATCCTCGCCGGCATGCTGCTGCCAGCCTTAGGCAAGGCCAAAGCCAAAGCCAAGGCCATCCGATGCGTCAGTAACTTGCGACAGATGGGAATCGCCATGATTGCCTACACCGATGACAACGACCGCTATCCCGTGGGAATCAACCGGGAAGCAGGTGCTGCCTGGATCTGGCCTTCCTTGTTAAGAAGCTACGTCGGCACAGGTGACAATGTGGATTGGATGAAATGCCCGTCCGCACCTCCTGAGGCGCAATGGAACGTCACTTATGGAAGCGGCTTGCCCGCCAGTGATGGTTACCTCGCAGATGAAGTACGACTTCGCCCCGGAGGGGCCAGCTTCATGAGCTATGGGTATAATGTGTGGGGCGGTTGGGCCGGAAAAAACCCCAACACGGGTCTCGGTGTCTACAAGGGTGATCCCATTTATGGGGGAGCCAAAGCCTCCTCAGTCAGAGTTCCCACCGACATGATTGCCATTGGAGACAGCAATTGGGATCTGGATCAAAAAGGAGACCGAGATTGGAGTGGTTTCATTGGCATGTACGCGGAACGACAGTGGCCATTGGAAGTGCACGCCAAACGCGCCAACATTCTTTTTGCCGATGGTCATGTGGCAGGGCTTCCCCGTACTGAGATGATTGCTCAATTGGTGAAAGATCCCTCCGAAAAAAGACGGGTGGCACGGCGCTGGAATCGAGATCACGAACCGCACGTGACAGCGAATTGATTGGTTCTGCATTGGGATTTCATGCGCACCCATCCCACACATACAAACTTCCGTGGAGGACACTCAAAGTATTTTCCTCATCAGGCATAAAAAACGCAAAAAAATGCCTGCCCAGACTATGGTCTCGCCTGCATCCGAAGGACGTTCGATCCTTGGCATCCTGCTCCGTAGTTTGAAGCCACCCCGTGCTCACCTAGATCTCGCATCAACAAACCAGTCATCGGATAAAAAAAGCCTTCCGGGCTGACCCTGCCGCTTATCTGCAGCGAAGCTGTTTTACCGATCAGGTGAAATGCCCCACTCATTCAACCTCTCGACATTCATGGGATCACATCGACGCCCGCCAGAAACCTAGAAGTGCTACAAAACTCAAATTCTCAACCCCTTTTGACAGTGTCTTTCCACGGAAAGCCTCCAAACTCGACTTCTTCTGGTTATCAAAAGACCAAAAGGTATGGCGTTTAACCGAAATTATTTAGGAGTAATCGAATTTATCGGATGATGCATCGATGAATCTATGGATGAAGATTCTAGTGTAAGTTTACATCCATTTTCTGAGTTTTTTAGGCTTGAAACAATAATCTGACATAAGCTGGATGCTAGAAGTTTAGGAGTGTTACGGCGGAATTTGGATATTTTTCTATGTCTTTAAGCCCGTGTATGGCACGGAACATGCAAGCAAAATAGGTAGAATCCTGCGGTCGGTGTGAGCGTTTCACGAAATAGCAAAAGCATGCCGACTGTGGATATGGAAACCATAGAAATACATACCTTCATTCTGTATTATGAAACGACCTTTGATGTATACCATTGGGCTGGCGCAAGCACTTGCGATGGCTTGCATGCTCCTCACTCGTTCAAAACAGATGGCGCTGGGTCAGGGCCAGATCGTTTTTTCCAACCAGACAGAGTCGGCCATTTTTCATGCCGACAAAGGCGTCCTCCTGGGCGCAGGCGATCAGGTCCAACCATGGTTATTGGACCCCAATGGCTCATGGAGACCGGCCAACGAACCGGTCGGCATTCTAGCCGCCGGCATCTTTTTTGGCGGCTCCATCACCATTGATGGCGTATGGGGAGGCGAATCCACGACTATGAAAGTGGTCGCTTGGGAAGCTCCAGCAACGACCCTTGAACAGGCGCAAAGTTCTGGGCTGGCGTGGGGCCAGTCCCCAGAATTTACCCAACTGCTGGGTGGGCCTCGATTTGAGGGTGACGTGCCCCCTGCCGTACCGGCTCAGATGAATGGAATGACGGGATTCGAAATTCAGGCCCAAATCCCGACCATTACCTATCACCAAGTATGGGAGGATACCAACGTGAATGGCATCCGCGAAGACGATGAACCCGCTCTGCAAGGAATACCGATTGCCATATTGCTTTGCAGCGACCATCAGGTGGTGGCGGAGGTTCTGTCCAATGAGTTCGGAGAGTTCAACATTCCTGAAGAAATCACTGAGGACCACTATCTTCAGCTTCTTCCTCCTGATGGCTGGGCCATCAGTCCGTGGGATCATTCCCAGGAAGGTGGGGTCACCAATCAGGCGGACCCACTCACGGGGGCGAGCCCATGCATTTCTGCTACTTGTCCGGATGATGGATCGCTGTGGTGTGCTGATCAAACGATGCATCTTGGTCTTTTTGAAATGAACGATCCTTCGGATCCCGTGCCGGACATCGAAACTCCCGCACTTGGAGTAGCCACCGCCGGCTGGTGGAAACGACATCCAAAAAGCTGGCCCATCAGTGAGTTCACCCTCGGTAACTCCACCTACACCCAGGACGAAGCCCGTGCCCTGATGTCCAACGGAAAGGACAAATCCCTCGCGATGTTTGCAGAAGTTGTGGCCACCACCCTGAACCTTGCCTCCGGAACCTCCGATGCGTGCATTGCCTCCGTTTTAGAAGAAGCGCTGGCATGGATGCAGCCCATTGGAGCTATTCCAGCCGGTGTGGAAGCTTCCAGCCAGACATGGAAGAGCGGTAAGGCCCTCTATCTGCAACTCAAGGGATACACCCAGGGGGACTTGTGTGTCACCCGCCGAGCCGAATCGCTGAGTCCCATGGAGATGTCCGTTGGATTTGCCGATCGAAAGAAAGGAGATCACGGCTTTCGAATTCGTATCAGTGGCGAACCAGGCAGAAACCTGGTCATTCAACGAACCTTTGACTTTGTCACTTGGGAAGATGTCGCAACCCTCGACAATCCTTATGGCATCAAGGAAGTCATCGCCGATGCATCCGATCAACATCCCGCAGCTTCCTTTCGTGTGGTCCCCACCCAAGGTCCCGCTCGAAAAGGCCCGAACAAAAAACATGAGAAAGGAGCTTTTCGACAGGTTGGCCAGGGGGAATCCGTCCAGCTGGAGCCCTTCGTCTATGAAGGAGATCTAGTGATCGCAGGCCAGGGAAATCAAATTACCGGACAATCGCTCAGTGCTGATCAATACACGGTAGTGGCCGGTAACGTGGATTATCAAGGTGAGGTCGTCGAGAAGGGAAATGGGAACAATACCTTTTGAAATTCCATCCTTTCAACGCACCCACGCAACCGAACCCAACGCACAGGGTTCGGTTTTTTTATATACCCACTAAAGCACATCAAACGGCATGCGATAGGAGGGAGCCCGATCGAATCGTTTCATTCCCAGGCGAAAAGCCCCCATCGCTCCAGGCTTCAATCGAACGCGAAGCAACTCCTCGGTCAGTGGGATGTCCCTGCCTTGATGGCTCACGCCAGTCAGGACATGTTCACCAAAGGATCCACCCTGAACCCATACCTCCCGGGTCTTGGTGGGATGCAGATTGACCAACTGCACCGTTGCAGAATCCTTGTCTATTTTCTGCACCAGGGCAGCCACATCTTCAGGTAGGCCAGAGCGACGTTTGTCAGGATCAAAATACCGCACCGTGCTGAAAAGCAGCCCCCCGTGATAGATATGATTGGGACAACCCATCATGGTTTGTACCAGGCCTTCGAGTACGACGGGATTACGCTGCTGCCAGTGATGCACGTTGCGTTCTTCCGGAACCGAATCATCCTGGCGAATCATTTCCAGTCGTCGCAAGGTCTCCTGGTAGGTCGCCCGTAAAATGTCCTCAGGATACGTGGGGTAGCCACCTTCCATGAACTCAAACCAATAACCCTCATGGCCAAAATCACCCTTCTGCTTGCGGTATTGGAGTGAAGACCAGGATTGCCCACTTGTCATACGTGCCAGACGCGCCTTGTCTTCTGCGCTGCGTGAGAGATACCAGAGATGGACCAGGTATTCGGCCCGCAC
Source organism: Pedosphaera sp. (assembly GCA_002686885.1). Lineage (GTDB taxonomy): Bacteria > Verrucomicrobiota > Verrucomicrobiia > Limisphaerales > AAA164-E04 > UBA7971. The sequence goes on along the minus strand of NYYT01000010.1, from coordinate 15,175 downwards.
CGGCCGGTAATCATACCACCCTTCATCTCCATGCCGATTGGGCACCAGCACTTGATTACCTTGGGATCGCCCGAGTTTTTCCACCATGTCCAGGACACCCCTGGGCAGTTCCAGATAGGACGCATCACCTGTGGCGAGATAGGCATTCATCCCTCCAATGAGCGTGGATTCGAGTTGATTGAACAGGCCATGGGGCCACCGCCAGCCATAGTATCCGCCCCACCATTTCCCATCCATGTGCTCACCAATGTTTCCAGAGAGCCCTACATTGTCCGGAAGGATGCCGTTGTTCTGTTCCACCCGATCCATCCATGCGGTGACATAATCCTTCACCCAGGTTCGATAGGAAGGCTCACCTGTTGCCATGAAGGCATTGAGCATCAAACTGGTGGCCGTCAGATTCAGAGGAACGTCTCCCCGCATCATCCGGGCATTCATGGTCTCCAGAATCCGTGGAAAACGCTCATCATCGACCCAGGCCAGACTGTCGGTCACGTTGGGAATGTCCGGAAAGGGCAAGGGATAATGAGAAAGCACCTCCCGGTGAGTCACCCAGTCTTCCGCTGAGTTGACAAAACGAGGCCCCTTGCTCCCATTGATGGGGGAGCGGATAAGCTTGAGCTTGGGATCATAATTGGGGGCAAGAGGATCCGTGCCATCATACATCTTGCCAAAACGGATCGATCGATCCTTGAAACTTTCAAGAGAAGGATCCGCCAATCCAAAGAAATAGAAATTCACGTAGCTTTCTCCATGATGCATCCAGTCGTAGTAGGCATCGAACTCGCGATACACCTGGCCATACTCCGTAAACTGGCGAGTCACCGCATTCCATAGTCTCGTCGATAAATCGAGGATCTCTCTGGGGCCGCCGAGAGCATAGTAGAGCGGAAAATTATAGTAGGCTTCGTAACCATCGTCCGAACCGTCCATTCCGGGCCATGCATCCCTCCAGATAAAAGAACCATCCTCTCGAGTGTAGGACTCGACAAATTCCTCAGCCGCTGGGGCCATGGCCTGGAGGCATTGCCGCTGAAGCAAGGACCATTCAGGAGGCACCTGCACCTCTTCCAGCACAAGATGGGGAGCTTTGGTTTCATTGGCCTTTAGGCAATCTACCCATGTCAGGAGCATGCCTATGGCAACCATGAGACGAAAAGAAATCACAAGAGAATGAAAAGGGGCATTCATGAGTCTGAATTTCGAGATTTCGATGTCATCTTGTTCTTAAGGACAAGCATGGAATCAAGGAGACATATCGAATCTACTCATGAAGAACGCTTGGGACAAGCCATTCAGGAAACAGGTAGGATCCCGCGATCAACAGACCTCTTCGAGTGAGAAAAAGGTCTCCGTTGAATGTCTGATCCTCTGAGTCCAATCATAGAGCGTATCATTCAGAGAGCTTGTTGGAAGAATCCATTTTGAAACATGTGAGCATCAGATGTTCTTCCAATAAGATGCCATCCAGCGGTCTTGGAAGCTTGTTCATGGCGCGACTCAAAAAAGTCTACCGATGCTTGGGCATCCAACGATTCAATTTCAATTGCGACCTTTGACTCCTCAGAGCTGCCGGCGTCACCTGCTGCCCCGTGGATGAAAGAAAAAGAAATCATCTATTTGGTACCCAACGGCTCTACATCTGTCTTTTCCTGTAAAACGTTGAGGATGTTTTTTTGAATTCTCCATTGACGGCAGATAAACATTTGCCTACTTTCCCACCTCCTCACATTCCGAGGACCCCCTTGAGTCACTTCATCTGTCGATTCTCGATTACCTTACATGTTTGATTTGATTTACCGTAAGTACGGACTGCGTTTCCGTACCAAGGATGATGTTTTGTCCGGTTTGACGGTCGCCCTGGCCCTGGTGCCTGAGGCGGTTGCTTTCGCGTTTGTTGCCGGGGTCGCACCTTTGGTAGGACTTTATGCCGCATTCATCGTAGGACTGGTCACTGCCTTGATCGGCGGCAGACCCGGGATGATTTCAGGCGCTACCGGCGCTCTGGCCGTGGTGTGCGTTGCCTTGGTGGCCGAGCATGGTGTCGGCTATCTTTTTCCCACCGTGGTTCTCATGGGGGTGATCCAGATCCTGATTGGATGGCTTCGACTGGGAAAGTTCATTCGGCTGGTTCCTCATCCAGTGATGCTTGGTTTTGTCAACGGGCTTGCCATCGTGATTTTTCTGGCACAGTTACCGCAGTTCACGATCGACCCCACCACACCGGGCTCCAACTGGAAGACTGGAAGTGATCTTTATCTCATGTGTGGACTGGTTCTGTTGACCATGGCCATCATCCACTTTCTACCCAAACTGACCAAGGCCATCCCATCTTCATTGGCAGCCATCCTATCGGTCACCCTGCTGAGCCTGTTTCTGGGCCGTTCTCTTGAAATGAACATCCAGACGGTAGGAGACCTGGCTTCCATCGGAGGTGCCTTGCCAACATGGCAGTGGTTCAGTGTGGACATGAATCTGGAAACCCTGAACATCATTTGGAAATACGCGGTGATCATGGCCGCCGTAGGGTTGATCGAATCTTTGATGACCATGTCCCTGATTGATGAATTGACCGAGACCAGAGGCCGCGGTAACCGAGAGTGTATCGGTCAGGGTGTTGCCAATGTCCTCACCGGGTTTTTGGGTGGCATGGGCGGTTGTGCCATGATTGGTCAGAGCATGATCAATATCCGTTCGGGTGGCCGCGGACGTCTCTCGGGAATCTCTGCCGCTCTCTTCCTACTTTGCTTCATTCTTTTTGCTTCCAGCTATATAGAAATGATTCCTCTGGCCGCCCTGACAGGGGTCATGATGATGGTGGTCCTTGGCACCTTTGAATGGGCCTCCTTGCGCCTTTTTGGGAGGGTACCCAAGGAAGACGTCTTTGTTGTGATCCTGGTTTCGCTGGTCACTGTTTGGACTGACTTGGCGATGGCTGTGCTAGTAGGCGTTTTGGTTTCGGCCCTTGTATTCGCATGGAAAAGCGCCAAACAAATTCACGTGACAGAGTCGACTGAGAAAGAAAATACCAAACTCTACCTGCTGGAGGGGCCCTTGTTTTTTGGATCGGTCAAGCCTTTCCAGGAAAAGTTCAATCCTGCCACCGATCCGGAGGATGTCATCATCGATTTCAAACGCTCCCGCGTTTGCGACCATTCGGGGATTGAAGCCATCAACCTCTTGACCGAGCGCTATCTCCAGCACGGGACCAAGTTACACCTGCGCCATCTCAGCAAGGACTGCCTGCGTCTGCTTGATAAGGCAGCCGATCTGGTTGAGGTCAATATCCTTGAAGATCCCAAGTATCATGTTGCGGACAACAAGGTCGCATGAAGTACGGGTGAAAGGAATTGGACCCCATAGCAGAACGCGTAACTCCCGATAAAACCTCATTCGGGAAATCTGAGGACAGTTTATTTCATTTTGGTCATCCAAGCCGACTTCAGCCATCAAGTGCCGTTGACCTCTCCCCTCATGCGCGACACCAGTATGGTTTTCCGCACCTGAGGATGACCCTTCGGTGGCACAAGCCCTCAGCGTAGCTGGAAGAAACCCGTGGCATCTTCCGGGGAAACGGTGACTGCCTGATCGACCACTCCTGCAACGGGCACCCAATTGGGTTGAGACAGCGAGTCCGTACGATGGAGTTGCAAGCCGGTCGTCTCAGTGGGCCAGGAAATCAAAAGGCCATCCTGGGTGCGATCGAAACCAAGACTCACGGATCTGACTTCACCCCCTAGATCCAGAAACAAACCATCGAGATCAGCCGCTAGGTTGAAGGGGTTGGTCGCCGATTCAGCGAAAGGTTCACCTTGGTCGTGGAGAAAGTTTCCATTCAGATCAACAAAGGCTGTCAGGTGATAATGATTACCCTTGGGCACATGCCGCATCAGGAAAGATCCAGACGCACTCAGGATATCGGTCGAGACATCTCCACCAAACATGGGGATCGAGGCGGCCTCAATCACAGCATCTCCATTGAGCTCTCCATCATATCCATAGGATGCCTGATCTTTAGCGGTTCCATCGTCAAATTTCCACAATCCCAGAAGTCCCTCTTCACTGCCATCAAGCGGCTGATTCCACGCATTGCCAATTTCCTCGTGGGTGAGTGATCGTTCCCATATGGCAATTTCATCCAATTGTCCTTCCATGAACTCGCCCACCCCGTTGAAGGCTCCGAAATAAACGGGCGCATCGAGAAAGGAAATCTCTGAATCAGCAGCATCTCGCTGCTCGACAAGCTGACCGTCAACATAACTTCGGAACCCATTGGGCATCCCCCCTTCCCAGGTCATCAACAGATGATGCCACCTGCCGTCCGTGACGTTGGGACCAGCATTCACACCGGCCCCCGTACCACCATCGTCCGAGAGAATATGTAATCCCTGCCACCCAGCGACAATGTACCCGGAGGATTGCTGGCGGACCGCGGATTGAATGGATGAACCGCGAAACCAGTACTGGATGGTCAGTTCGTATCCGGAAAGATCGATCAGATCTGGAACAATCACATAGTCACCGCTGCCATCCAAGGTCAGCACCTGATTGCCCGGCAGATAGGAAGCGGCCATCAGGTGAAGGTCACCCGGGGGATTGCCTGTGTAAGCAACCTGGCCAGCAAGTTGCACTCCATCGGCTATCACCCCCATGACCGCTTTTCGGCTGAGAGCCTCACCCTTCAGGTTCGAAACCACGACCGAGTAGGACCCCACATCCTGAGCACTGGCATTGGAGATCACCAGTTCAGCGGCATTGGGCCCATCAGGCAATGGGAAACCATCCTTCAACCACTGATAGGTGAAAGGCTTAGTACCGAGTGCGTCCACCATGAAGCGGGCCGTTTCCCCCGGACCCACACGGGTGTCATGGGGTTGTGCGGAAAGGGTTGGAGGTTCGGTCAGGGTGACGACGGTCTGACTGAGGTCATCGGTCAGGTCAAATGGACTTCCAGCAAAAACGCCTGAAGGTTCACCCACATCTTGTGCCTGGTTTCCATTGACATCCAGGAACGCCGTCAACACGTAGTTGCTTCCGGGTGGAATATTCGAAAGCGAAAAAGCCCCTGGCGATTCGATTTGACCGCTGTAAACACCCCCGCCCAAGCCGACAACATCCGCTTCCAGTAGAACGGCATCTCCGTGCAGTGCTGCGTGATTGCCGCCACCCGACAAGTCGTTGCCCAACCCATCATCAAAATTCCAAAAACCGATCAGTCCCTCTTCACTTCCTGAAAGCGGGGTGTTCCAACCCACTGCGATCTCCGCCTCGCTCAGGGCCTTGTTCCAGATGGCGATCTCATCGAGTTGCCCGTTGCAGAATTCAGCCACTCCGTTGAAGGCCCCAAAGTAGACCGGTGCTGCCAAGTCTGGAATCTCCCCTTCGGCGCTGTCCCTTTGGGCCACCAGCCGTCCATCCAGATAGGTGTTGAACCCCTTGGGAGAGTTTCGCTTCCAGGTCATGACCAGATGATGCCAGTTCCCATCGGTCGCCGCAGAACCCCCCGACAAGCCGGAAGTACCTCCATCGATGGAGAGGATGTGGGTTCCATTCCACCCTGCGACAATATAACCGGAGGATTGCTGGCGCACTGCCGATTGGATGGAACTTCCCTTGAACCAGTATTGGATGGAGATTTCGTCGCCGGAAAGATTGGTCAGGGGCGTTTCGGCGTAGTCGCCATCCCCATCCAGATTCAATACCTTGTTGCCCGCTTGCGTTTGAGTGGCCGTCACCTGGACTTGCCCTTCCTGAATGCCGTCGTATGCCACCCTTCCTGAAATACTCAACCCACTTTCGATCACCTGAAGCAGAAAACTCGTGCTGGTGGCCTCTCCGGCCGCGTTGGTCACCAAGCAGCTATAGGCTCCGGAATCGGCCTCTTGTACGGATGAAATCCGCAGGTTCAGGGTGTCGGTCCCCGTCAAGGAACCCTTATCACCGAGGGCTTCACCATTCTTGCGCCACTGAAAAGACATGGGTTGCGACCCCGCCACCGTGATTGAAAACTCCATGTCTTGCCCCGCCATGATTCGGATGTCCTCTGGAACGGACACAATCGAAGGTGGCTCAACAAGGAGGACCTCCAGGTTGGACAGGTCCCCCGCCAGGTTCAAGGGATTGGAATCGTAAGACCCACGAGGCTCTCCCGAGTCGAGTCTCCCGTTCCCGTTGACATCTAAAAAAGCGGTCAGCTCATATCCACTCCCATTGGGAAGCCCATCCAGACTGAAATCACCTGACGCAGGCAAGACATCGGTGAAGAGTGCATCCAATCCGGGAATACCTGATTCGATGGTGGTAGCATCACCCAGAAAATTACCAAAGTGCTGATTGGGGGTTCGATCATCTGCCGTGTCATCATCAAAATCCCAATACCCCTCAAGCCCTGCCTCCGTTCCACTCAACTTCTTGAACCAGCCGGCTCTCACCTCCTCTTCTGACAAGGCGCGAGTCCAAACGGCAATTTCATCCAGTTCGCCATTGGTAAATTCCCCCACGCCATTGAACGCACCAAAATAAAGAGCCGCATCATGGCTTGGGATCGGGGCATCTACCGCATCCCGACTGGCAACCAGCAAGCCATCCAAATAACTGCGAAAGCCATCGGGTTCTCCCTGCTTCCAGGTCAGAACCAGATGATGCCATTGACCATCCACCGCAAAGCCGGCATCGATCCCGCCTGTCCCGCCATCGTGTGAAAGAATGTGCATGTTATTCCAGCCGGCAACGATCCAACCACCGCTTTGCTGTCTCACCGCCGATTGGATGGAACTTCCCTTGAACCAATACTGTATGGTCAGCTCTGGACCCGAAAGATCACTCAACGACTCGATCGCCACCGAATCCCCATTTCCGTCCAGCAAGAGCGAACGATTTCCCGATAAAGCCCGGGTCGCCTTGAGATAAATGGAACCCTCCTGCTCTCCTTCGTAGCGGATGGTCCCCGAAAGGGAGCCAGCCCTCATGCCCTGGCAAGTAAGGAAAATGGCTAGGAGCACCAACGTTATCAGCCGGTTTTGCAGGAAGTGGGGTTTTTCAGCTATCTGTGCCATGTGGTGGGTGACAGGCATCCAAAGGTGGGTCCAGCGATTTCTGATCATGACTCAAGGATGAGTTTCTGGTGCTATGTGCGATGGGCCATTATACCAAAAGCCACGAAAGACTTTCGGGGAATGAACCTCAGGAATAAGGTTTTATGAACCACTGAAAAAGAATAATCAAGCTCAAGGAAATAAAAGTCTCGATGGCAGACCTGGCAACCATCCTTCATTGAATTCACCCAAGTACTGCTCAAAAAGCTCCATTGCCAATCCTTCGCCGCACATGTCACCAGAGGAAATTCTCAGGATGCGATCCTCATTCGTTGCCTTGACAGCATCCTTAAGGTCTAACCATGAAATGGCATTTGGCAGCGGTTTTTGGAATGATCCTTTTGGAAGCAAGCCATGGCGCAGAATCGCTGCCTCCGTTGAAGGAGACACCACAGAACATCAAGGAAGTGTGGTCAGGGTATGACCCGGCACTGGAGCCGATCGAGGCAAGGGTTGTCCGTGAATGGAAAGAGGAGGGATGTACTCTCAGATACATTCTTTATTCCATCGGGCATTTTAAGGGAAAGCCTGCCATCATGGCGGGCTTCTATGGGTTTCCCTCCGGACAAAAAGACCTTCCAGCTGTGATGCACATGCATGGGGGGGGGCAACGAGCCTTTCTTCAGATCGTCAAGCGGTATGCGAAACGAGGCTACGCAGCCTTGTCCGTCAACTGGGGAGGTCGCCTCATGGAAGGCGCCCAAGCAGAAGATCCCAACACCGACTGGGGAGCCGTCGACCCAACTCAAAACAATGTCCCAGGGTATTCCAACCTCTTACCCAACGAGAAGAGTATCGATCCCTTTCCCTCGGCACGAAACAACAACTGGTTCTTGCTGACCGTAGGATGCCGGCGTGGCATCACCTTTCTCGAGGAGCAGCCCGAAGTGGATGCAGACAGCATCGGCGTGTTCGGTCATTCAATGGGCGGACGCCTGACAGGTCTGGTGGCAGGGACCGATCGACGCGTCAAAGCCGCCTCCCCCTCGGTGGGAGGGAGCGGTTTTTTGCAGACTGATTTTTGGGGAATCCCCGGCTCTGCACGGCGTGTGAGAGGCGATGTGGATTTGTTTCAGAGAACCATCGCCGGCCAGGTCTATTTGGCGGAGGTTCATTGCCCAATGCTCTTCCTAAGCGCCAGTAACGACTTCAATGCGCCCATGGACTTCGTCGAGAGAGGCATGAAACTCGTCCCTCATCCAAACAAAAGAATCACCCATGCAGTGCATCTCAATCATCGCTTCACACCTGAGGCAGAAGTAGCGCGACCGCTCTGGCTCGACGCCCATCTTCAACGGCGATTGCCGTTTCCCCAATCTCCAGAGGCAGAGCTTGTCCTGACTGGCGATGATGGCATTCCGGTCTATCGAGTGAAACCTGACACATCCCGGCCGATCGAAAAGGTTCATATTTACTACGGCTACGAACGCGATCCGAGAAATCGATTTTGGACAGACGCAAGAGCCACCACCCAAGAAGGTGTGTGGGAAGCTCCATGCCCCCTTTTGGATCTCGAAGAGCCGCTGTTTGCCTTTGCCAATGTGCATTACAAACTCGCAGAGCACGAACGTCAGTCCGGAGACCCTGACCACTTCATTCTCAGCGTGGCAGATGCCGCCTATCCCGAGGAATTGCAAGCGGCAAAGGTGAAAGCCACCGAAGGAGTGCACCGTGAAATGGATGACTTTTCGCGTGGATTCCACGACTGGTACACCCTCAACATTCGAAACCCTCACCACTGGCTGATTTCGACTCGCAAGTTGGTGGATCCCAGATGGGAAGCACCCCGTGGTGCGGCTTTGTCCCTTGAAATCGAAACCACCCATGCCAACAACATCCTTTCCGTGGAATTGAAAACCGATACTTGGAGGTCCTACACCGGGCGCAAGGCGGAGACGTGGTCAGCCCTGGTTTCGTTGAACAAAACAGGCCGGCAAAAGGTTGAGCTATCGACCCGCGATTTTACGAATGCAAGCGTTGAGTCCATGAGCGATTGGTACGGCATCACCGAGCTCATCTTGCAGGCGGGCGCAAAATCCAAACACTCTCCCACGCCCATCCAACCGTGGAAGGGTGAGGTTCCTCAATTCCATGACCTGCGCTGGATCGATGGCCAACCCATACGAAGACCCAAGCCTTTCATGCCCTTGGACTCAGAGACTCGCAATCCTGATGAGCCATGAGTCCTTGGCTGCCATGGATCCAATCCCTCAGGCGGTGATGGCAGCCCGGTCGTTCTCCTCGGAGTGGGTCTTTTCGAGAAAATAATCATAGTCGCCCGCATATAGGGTCAATCGACCATGTTTCACATGCAAAATCTTGGTGGCAAGTCGACGAATGAAGTAGACGTCATGCGAGATGAAAAGCAGTGTGCCTTCGTAACGCTCCAACGCAAGGATCAGTGACTCAATGGTGAGAAGGTCGAGGTGAGTCGTCGGCTCATCCATCAGCAGCAGGTTGGGCGGGTTGACCAAAAACTTCAAAAGGTTCAAGCGGCTTTTCTCACCCCCACTCAAGACATTGGTTTTCTTGTAGATTTCCTCTCCGCGAAACATGAAACAACCCAGGAGCCCTCGAGCTTCATCATCCCGCATCTCCAAAGAGGCAGCGAGCACCTCATCCAACACCGTGTTGTTGGGATCCAGCGTTTTGGATCGGTGTTGGCTGAAATAACCCAGACGACAGTTGTGGCCTTCGGTGCGAACGCCTTGCTGAAACGCCACTTCACCCGCCAGGATCTTGAGCAAAGTGGATTTTCCTGCACCATTGGGGCCGATCAACGCGGTTCGATCACCACGCTGCACTTCAAAATCGAGGCCTTCGTAAATCTTGTTCTCCCCATAGGCCATGTGAATGTTTTCAAGAGCGATGGAGCGTTGGCCACCCCTCAAGGGCTCAGGGAAGCGGAAGGGATACGGTTTGCGCGGCGGGATCGGTTTTTTCAGGATCTCCATTTTTTCCAAAGCCTTGAGCCTGCTCTGTGCTTGTGCCGATTTGGATGAAACATTTCTGAATCGACTCACGAAATCCTTGATTTCGTTGATCTCCTTCTGCTGGTTCTTGTAGGCGGCCGATTCACGCACGAAAGCCTCCTTCTTCTGAACTTCGTATGCGGAGTAATTGCCTTTCCAGGAGAACAGTTTCTTGTCGGAAAATTCGAACACCTTATCGGCAATTTCATCCATGAACTGCCGATCATGCGAAATCAGAAGCACGGCACACGACTGTGATTTCAGGTGTTCCTGAAACCATAAAAGGGCACTGAGATCGAGATGATTGGTTGGCTCATCCAACATGAGCAAATCAGGCTGCATGGCCAACAGGCGAGCCAGATGCGCGCGCATGACCCAGCCTCCGCTCAAATCCGAAGCGGGGCGTTCAAACTGCTCTTCAGAAAACCCAAGTCCATGGAGCATTTTCTTGGCTTTGGCATCAAACTGAGGATCGTTCAGCGCGTCAAATTTCGCTTGAGCCTCATAGTATTCAATGCACTCGCATTGACCTTTTTCTTCCAGTTGCCGCAGAGTTTTCTCCAGAGTGGGGATCGTGCCAGCACGGCCAGTGGCCACTTCCAGGACCGTTTCTTCACCCAGTGCCTCGCCTTCCTGAGGCAGATAGCCAACGGTGGTCCATTCATCACGAATGATTTCACCGGAGTCGGCCACATCATCGCCGAGAATCAGCGAAAAGAGGGTTGTTTTACCAGAGCCATTGGGGCCAACCAGCGCGACCTGTTCCCCGTAATTCAGCGTCAGGGACACCTCTTCGAACAAAGGTGTGCCAGCAAATGATTTTGCCAGTTTTCGAATCGTCAACATGGATGTGTCTTAGAAATAGTGTACCGCCCCGGAGTTATTCCATTTCTCCATGAAGGAAACAAGAAAACTCCCGATAATCGCCGAAAAATAAGCCCAGTAGTGTGGAGGCAAAACCATATCCCTCTAACCAGGAATCCATGACCGAGAGCTTAAAAACAGGTCTCCGCTCACCAGCGCGAAAAACGGAATGCTTGTCTCGGTGATAAAAAAAACCCCACCAGCCTAGGCTGGTGGGGTGAGTTCCCAATTCCAATTGTCGTTATGAAAAAACCTGTTCACTCGAACAGACGAGTAGGATAAAGCATAGTTCATGCCACACATGAAACCACCTTGGAATCTGCATTTTGTGGAGCATTTTTGTGAGCTTTTAGCCAATGAGCAGGCCTGCAAGATGCATATTGATCAAAAAGATGCACCTCGCTGGTATGCTGATCTTTTGGGATTCAACTCAGTTCCAGCATCTTGATCTTAGTGTTCTGGCTTATGGATCCAACAACGGAAAATTGGAATCGGATTTCGATTCGGTTGCCTATGCCAAAGCTTCAACATCCACCACAGCTTGCGTGGTCACCACATCACTACCGCTTAAAATGCCAGACACGGATGAAATATCCTTCTAGCCCCCAGGCAAAAGTATGAAAGCCTTGCGTGCGATGGATCCTTCTCAAACGCATGCATTCATCCATATTTTCAACCGTTGTTTTTCAGTGCTTGTGCTCGACCTTAGGTGTGTGCCCAACCAACCACTTATCGTGCAGCTTCATGGGTCTCGGGCAGTGTCCGTTCGCTGGAAAACACGTTACCGGACGGAGCAGTGGGAAGAGTGGACTTCCAATGTTCCATCTGCTGGATCATCTCCACGACGACTTCAGATTTCGCCTGGCTGAGGTCTGCTTTCTCATACGGGTCGACGGTGATGTCGTACAATTCTGCGTAGGTGGCATCGCGATTGGTGAGTAGTTTCCAATTCTGATGAACCATCGCATAAGAAACCCAGTGGTAGGGCCGGGACTTTGGGATGGGCCAGGGCGATTGCATCTTCCAGAACAACGCCTTGTTCCTCATCGGGTTGGTTTTGCCGAACAAGGTAGCCACCTGGCTGACGCCGTCGGGCCGATAAGCCTCTGGCAACTTCGCACCTGCCAGCTCGCAGAATGTGGGTAGCAGATCGACCGCAGAAATCATGGATTGACGGTCGACTTTACCCGCTGCGATTTTGCCTGGCCAGCGGGCGATAAAGGGGACGCCGATGCCGCCTTCAAAGAGCGCGGACTTGTAGCCCTTACGACCACCGGTGAGACCCTTGGCTGCACCGATGCCCCAGCCAGCTCCGGTGGCAGTGTCATACTGTAGGGTCAGTTCGGTGGGTTGAGGCGCTCGCGCCGGGCCATTGTCTGAGCTGAAGATGACCAATGTATGCTCGCTTAACTTCAATCGGTCCAGCGTGCTGAGCACCTGCCCGATACGGTCATCGGCATGCGACAAGACCGATGCATAGATCTGATCCTCGCGGCTTTCCAATTCTCGAAATCGCCACTCGTATTTCGGCACCGTGTGAAACGGTGTGTGGGGTTCATGCATCCAGAGATTGATGAAAAATGGCTTCTGATGGCTGTGACACTTTTCGATGAAGGCGATGGCGCTGTTGGCGTCTTCATGAACAGGGATCTGCTCCCCAGCACAATTGAAAGCACCAAACTCATCGTATCCGTATTCGCCAGGCAAAGGTGAGTCAGGAATCATGTCATTGGCCAGATGCCACTTGCCGAAGTGAGCGGTCTTGTATCCGGCCTGTTGAAGCAAGCCCGGCAAGGTGGTTACGCTGGGGTCGAGCCAGTCGGGCATATTCCGTTTTTGGTTCTGTGGCACCCATGCGAAGTGAGCATCAATATTGTATCGAGCCGGGAAATGCCCTGTCATAACAGCCGTTCGACTGGGTGAACACACTCCGCTCGCAACCGTAAATCGATGAAAGTCGGTACCCTCACTGGCCAGACGATCGATATGGGGGGTCTTGACATACGGATGCCCATGACAGCTCAAATCACCCCAGCCCCAGTCGTCCGCAAAAATGAACAAGATGTTTGGTTTCTCTGCGGCACAGAGGGTTAAAGTCGAGTTTGCTGTGAGGGTGAAGCACAGGCAGAAAAACAGGTGGATGGGTTTTAGGTACATGCTAGTAGCTCCTTAGGGATCGTTTCTTGGGCAATGGTCAGGGGGTGGACTCGAGTTTGTGCAGGGCTTCTCTTTCTCTTGGCTTCTGCTCCATCAGGAAATTCACAATAGAATCCATCTGTTCTGAACTGAGTATCTCGCGATATTCAACCATTGGGCTTGCGTTTTCGTAGCCTTGCACAATGGCTGCCTGAGGTTGAAGGATGGACTCTCGGATATAGTGTTCATCGGTTTGAACGGTTTGGCTGACACCGTCTCGTATAACCTTTCGCTCTTGGGCCCAAAGCTCCACAAAGCTCGGGCCAATCCTCTTTGAACCATCAAGTGTATGACATGACATACAATACAAAGCGTAGAGGCGCTGACCGTCGGTGATCGGCCTCTGACGCACAAAGGGCTGTTGACTTGGCTTGAGCCTGATTCGAATCTGCGCCCATTGCTCACCGGCCGGAATGTGAATGACGCCGCGATCGAGCAATTGAAGATTCTCGCTGAGTTCGATGGAAGTCACTGCCAAAGGATCGGTTTTATAATAGCAGCGGGGGTGATTCTTATCAGGGAAAAGAAGTTCGATCAGGACTTGGTCGTCTCCAAATGAAAGCACCCGTTGTTCGATGGCCACATCATCAACACGAAACAGGAAGGTGGGCGTACCGGTCGCTGGCTCTTTTCGATATCCCTCAAATTCAATGGCCTTTGGTTCACGTTGTGCATCACCCACGCGAAGCGGAACTTCCTCGCTGCCCACAGATTGCTTTGCACCCAGAATTGGGACTTTGCCTCCGCCCCGACCGGTCGCTTCGTTGCGATAATCCAGAAAGGCCCCAAACCAGACGGCATCCAGTCGGCACCGAACCGGATCGAAGGTGTAATTGAAGCCTCCCGGCATGCCGACTGCGATGTTTCGAGCATCGTTGCTGGTGACGCAGCGCTGCACCATGGCCCGATTGGTCACTGCGATTTCAAAGCCGGCAACCCCTCCAAAGACTTCGAAGACGGAACACGTGAGCAGAATAACAAATCGAATGGGCGTCATTTCAGAAGCTCGTTCAAGGTGTGGTAGGCAAAGTTGTTCTTCAATTCGATACCTGAAGCGGACTTTATCGGACCCAAATCCATCTCGTAAACTTTGTTCTGTTCAAGCCGGAGACCGATCGAAAGGACCTTGCGATCGGATGACAGATCCAGGCTCTGTAATTCCACAGACTCGTAGTCCTGTCGATCCGAGCCGTATTCGGCCCAATACAAATAATGAAAACGTTTGATGCTGATCTGATCGCGGGCCCTTTGCCCGGCGGCCATTGGCTGTGTGAAGTGGATGTCAAAACCGCTTTCCGTCAATTCAATCCGCTGCATTTCAAACGGCGCGTTCCTCTTGTCGAAGGTGATGACCTCAACCATGGGATCACCCGTTGTCCAACCACGACCGACCGAACCAACCCAAAGCCTGCCTTCCTGATCAAAAGCGGTTGAAAAGGAGGCACTGGCCAATGGACGAATAAACGGGAATACGGCACCCTGATATTGACCTCCAACCTTTTCAAGTGCCACGCGTACGATGGCTCGATGGGAGATGTCAGCGATGAATGCTTGGGCTTCAAACGGGCCAAAGCCCTCTGGGGGACAAAACGATGGGTTTCCCGGGCTGTTGGTCAGGTCACCGTGAATCAACCAGACGGCAGGGCGTTTGCGAAACGCTCTGAATGTTTCCTCCCTGAGCTCAGGAACCTTGGCAACGCGCTGGTCGACATTTTGATAATTCAGGGTGGAAGAGGTGATGCCATATGCCTCCCGATCCCAGAGTGTTGCAGGGTGGCCGAGAAAATCGTCTGCCTCCACATGGCCCAGATACGAGGAGGCAACCCAGTCACCTTGATTATCGGTGATGAAAAGTTCATCACTTGCATTCATTCCGATACCAGCAGGCGATCGGAAACCGGATGCGAAGGGCGAAAGGCGACCCTCGCCATCAACCTTCATCATCCAGCCTCGATATCCCAGAGCAGAGGACATCTGGCCGGTAGCAGATGACTTGGCTTCGTGGTGACCGGATGAGCTGAGACCCGTCGAGAAGAACATCTCTCCTCT
>NYYT01000095.1 GCA_002686885.1 Pedosphaera sp. | reverse complement strand
CAACACAGGATCCAAGCCCTTTTTGGCCCGTTTGCGAGAAACAAATTTAGCGTCGTATTGCTGAATATGCGCTGAATCAGCGAGCATGATGGCAGCCAAGTCCCGCGTCGCAAAGGTGCTGTAGATATTGCCTGAAAACCCCTGGCGCACCAAATTGGGAAGGTTCCCACAGTGGTCAATGTGGGCGTGACTGAGCACCACGGCACTCAGTTTGCTTGGATCAAAGGAAAAGGAGCGGTTACGTTCGATGGTCTCTTCGCGTCGGCCTTGAAACAAACCGCATTCTAACAATATCTGCTGGTCGTTGACACTCAACAGATACATGGATCCGGTCGTTGTTCGGGTGGCTCCCAGAAACTGCACTTGCATGCAGTTAATCTGATTCATCCCCCACTCACCCGCAAGCAAAACCCCTTTTGAAGGGCGCACTTCTGATCTGACAAAGACTCGGTGAATCTCCCACGGTCTCTTTTATTACTGCCCGATGCCGGTTGGTTCAGAGAAACCCCAAAGGCACAAAGTCTTTGGGGTTGTCCATCTCTGCAATGGAGTATCCAGGCATCCATTGGTCAAGCTGCTCTCGACTGTCACCAAAATGACGCTGAAAGATTTCGCCAAACACGCCTCGAAAATCCGTCTTGCGGGCAAGGTAGCGATCACGTGCGGAAAACATGGCGTTGTCTTCCCATGTGCGATCATCACAGTTGTAAACACCACCCTTGACCCCACCCCCTGCTACGAACATGACACTCGACTCGGCGTGGTCCGTACCATTGCTTCCGTTCTCTTTGGAAGTACGTCCGAACTCCGTCAAAGTGACCACCAGAAGATCATCCCACTGATCTTGCAGATCGCGGTAAAGAGCTTGGATGCCTTGCGCCACATCCCCCAGCAAATTGGCATGTGAACCGGCTATTTGTCCCTGTCGTTGGTGAGTATCGAAGCCGCCCTTTCGCAAACCAATCACCCGGACAGGGGTCCGTTTCATCAACATGGCTGCTTCAGTCAATTTTCTACCCAAGGAGGAATCAGGATACTCAGCGTCATTGGAAGGTGTGTAAGCCCCTTGATCCAAGGCATCCTGAATCACATCCATGGTTCTCCCCACTCCTTGTCCAGCTCCATGCACCAATTGCCTGTAGGGCTTTGTGGGATCATCAGGAGCCCCACCGTAGAGGCCCATAAGCGCACGCCCATCCACATCCAACGCTGTGGGGGCTTCCCCTAGAAAGCGTTTACCTGCTGGGAACGTGAAATCCGCAGTCCGACTGAAGTTGGGTATCATGTTTTTCCCCTTGAGAGCCACCAACTGATTACTGCTCAGACCGGCTGCAACAAAAGCGTTGTCAGGATGGTTCAGGTCATAAGCAGCATTGATACGACGATACATGAAGCCCTCTTCGGTATCCGCGTCCCCAGGTATTCCATTCTGCCAAAAATGCTGACTATCGAAATGTGATCGCGATTGCCCGTCATAGCCAATCCGATGCAGGAAAGCCATGTTTCCTGCCCCGTTCAAGCCGTTGATGGAAGAATGATTGTAGACTTCGCCAATCGGCGACAAGGCTGGGTGCAACTGTGCAAACCCATTGCCTGAGTCCAGCGCCTCACCCTCGGGTATGAAAAGTGTGGGGCGGGTCGTCGTGTTGTACATGACATCTCCTCGCGGAAGTATCGTGTTAATCCCGTCATTGCCCCCCTGGAGAAAAATAAAAATAAGCTTCTTGTTGTTTGCCATGGCTGCGGCCTCCATGCGCTTCTGGAACATGGTAGGAGCCACCATGTTGAGTCCCAGGGCAGAAAAAGCCAGGGAGGTTGTCTTGAGAAAACGTCTGCGGTTGAAGATATTCATACGCTTGTCCTTTTATTGAAAATGGTGAGTTGTTATTGGTAATGCATTTCAGGCACCGAGAGGATCAAACCGATCAACTGCCCGACCCTTTCCATGTAATCCTTAGCTGAGGGGTCCCAGGATTTCCTGTCACCCTTTTCGTCCGTATGGGCAAATTCCAAAATCAGGCTCCTTGAGTGTTCTGGAAGAGAACCGTCAAAAAGCAGTTGATTGAAATGTTCCAGGATTTCCCCGGCCGTAGTGATGCCATGAAAACCCAGGTAACGACGGATGGACCAACGATCCATATAGTCATTGCCGGTATGGCGGGAGAGACGTGTGGAAAAATTCAGCCTTTCGAGCATGGCGCCAGTATTCACCCAGTCGAAACCATACTCGGACCAACCATCCGGGTCGTCCCGGGTGAAGAAATGCATCCCCATGGCATCGCTGATATCCGGAAGCTCACTGAGATTCATCTCCCAGTCCAAGGCACGCCCAAGACTATTGATGAATTCAACAGGTGTCTTGACTTTGGAACGATACACCGATTGGGTCCAAAAAAGATTCTGGGGATCCCGCGTATCAAACATGGATCGAAGTACGGTGCCAATGTGCCCCTTGGGCTCCGACTGCTCCCACGCCTGCATGGCGCGATCGACCATGGCTATAAGATGCGTCGGCGCAGAACCATCTTGATACGTGCGAAGACTGATTTCATCCCCCACAAACTTGTTCACCAGTTTGACGCAAATGAATTCCCTCGTTGAAAGATGATTGGCCATCATGTCAATGACATCCAGGGCATCCCTGAGACCTTCAGATCCTTCGCGTCCTTCAGGAATCTGAATTTCCCAATCCGTTCCTTCGAAAAGAACCTTGGCATCGTAATCGTGATCCTCCGGGTTGAATCTGAAAGCCCATTCTCCATTGGGATCATCCAATTCGATACTGTCCGATGCTGGCATAAGACGCACCAGGCGAGGCATGACAGATAGATCACTACTGCTCACGTTCACATTATGACCCTGAACCGCGAGCGTATTGACCTGTGGGTAAGGGCGAAAAAACTGATGGTAACGAGCCAGGTCAAAAACCTGATCCCCTTGATTGCTTTCGCGATTTTGAGTCGCCAACGCATCATGAGGTGGCGGATTCCCAGCCTCTTCCATATTGGCACTTCGTGCGATTTCGCGGCCGTTCAGGTAGGCAACGAAACCATCATCATAATTAATGGATAGCTGGATGGCGCGAAGGTTGGCGTCTTCTGGTAAGGTGAAATTTCGACGCATGTAAACACTGGAGTAATCACCTCGCATGTCATCCAATACCGTTGCATCATCTCCATCCCCATAGCCAATGCCGGTCGAGCCACTGAGCCAATCCGTGTCATCAAAACCGCCTTTTGTCCATCGAGGAGAAACCGTAACGGCATAGGGCACAGGCTCGCTGCGGCCTTTGAAGTATTTCCACCCTGGCCCCAGATCAAGAAGCACTTCTTGATGGTAGCCGGTACTGGGTCCGGTGGGCGGTACTCTTGCTGACTGTGGAAAGGAAAGCACTTGATCCGGCCTGACCTTACGAATCTGCCAACCTGTAAAACAACGTGACAGTTCCTCGATATCCTTCTGAGTGTATCGGTTATCCACCCCAAAAGCGTAAAGCTCAAGGATCTCCCGGGCATAGTTCTCATTGGGTTCGCCAACGCGGTTCAATACGTTATCCAGATAAATCAGCATGGTAGGGCTCGTGGCACTGTAGAGAAGCAAATCCCCAAACCGGTCCAGTGCATGATCATGAAAGAATTGATACTCCTTGTACTCGAGTTGTGCTGCTTCAGCCTCCGCCTGGCTCTCGGAAATCACCTCATCACCACTCATGTCTTCTATTTCTTCAAGGAACTCAGCCGTCTTGTCATAGTCGGTGGTAAAATGATTTTCCCAAAACTCAGCCATGACTGCCTGAAGTTGATGCGGATCGTAAATCCCTCTGGCGTGTATTAGCTGCTGCAAGGCATCCACATCATGGATCCGCAAATGCTCATACCCGGGGAGATAATCTCGGGCAATCAACTCAGGAACCAGAATCGCGTCGGAGCTTGTGTATTCGGTATTGTGGAGCTCAATGGCCAGCAGGTTTTCACCCGACACTAAAAGCGATTTGAATTCGGAGATATCAAAGAGGCCTTCATCAGGGTCATCAGCAGCATTGGATGCTTTGGCTCGGTAGGACGGCCGCTTGGTCGTTCCCATGTTGTCGCGGGCGACTTCGGTTCCATTCAGGTAGGCAATAAAACCATCATCATACACCATTTTGAGCAAGAGCCCCCCGATGGCCTCTGGGTCTTCCACTTCAAACCAGTGCCTGACAAAAAAACTCAAATAACCCTCCTGAGCCTCTTCTCCCTCTTCGATCCGCTCCATGTCGTTCAAAAGGGTCGAGAGAAGATCACGCTCACTTCTAGAGCTTGAGTAGCCAAAGCCCGAAGGCGCGTTGAGCCAGCCATTGGCTTGAGTAACTCCTTCGAACCCTGGCTGGTTCCACTGATAGGGAGGAGCTTCGGTTCCTTTCTTAAGGTCCCACCGATCACCATCCACGATGAGGTAGGTATCATGACCTGGTCGGTAAAGCGTGAAAAGTTCCTCACTGGCAGATCGCATGCGATAATCTCCCTCATCGCTCCAGGTCAAGGGGGTCAATTGCTGATCAATGTAGGTGTCCAGACCATGCATTTGGATCCACTCGGCTGAAGAGGGAGATGGGCCATACCCGAGCCTGTTGAGCGCATGGTGCATCATCTCATGCTCATCAAGAAGCACTGCAGTGGGAACCTGCGGATAAAATTCAAAATATTCGCTACCCATGTACGGAGCCTCAGGAGCCTCACCTTCTCCTGCCCCAACGGATAGAAAAGTCGTTTCTCCAGATTTCGGAATAGTGAAAACGGCCTTCCCTGGAAGACGTTTGACCTCACCTGATGCCAAAAGGCTCTCGAAGGGCTCAAAGAGTGATTGCGTCGTCACCAGCTTGACGTGCCCCCAACCCTGAGGGACATCCACCTCTAGGGTGACACCTGTTTCCTGCACTCGAAAATGCGAGATGCCTAGATCTTGAGCCTTGATTGCTTGCAGGCTCAAGGCAAGGGCCAAGGCCATGTGACGATAAAAACGAATCCCTTTCATCTTCTCCTCCAATTTAAAGTCGGTTAATCTCGAACACAAGAAACGTAGCTAATCCCGTGCCACATGCATTCATTTATGATGATAACAGCATTTTTTTCAAAGGGCGCTTTTGTTTTTAAAAACAAAACTTTGTTAACTCAGTGAGTTTCCAGGATCAGATCATCGAAATCGTAGGTGCCGAAGCGTTCATCGAGGAACCAGAGCGACTCATCGTTTACGAATGCGACGCACTGACCCTGGAAAAATTCATTCCCCACGCTGTCGTCCTTCCCGCCAACAGGGAAGAAGTGATCGCTGTCGTGCGTTGCTGCCACACCCATGGTGTTCCGATCGTCCCCAGAGGCGCCGGCACCAGCTTGAGTGGAAGTGTTCTGGCGATGGAAGGTGCTATCGTGCTGTGTTTATCCCGCCTGCAGTCCATTGTGCATATTGACCCAGACAATCAGCGAGCCTTGGTCGAGGCAGGTTGTGTGAACGCATGGATCACCAGGGCCGCGCAGCCTCATGGTTTGTATTACGCGCCCGACCCTTCCAGCCAGTATGCCTGCACGATTGGAGGCAACATCGCCACCAATTCAGGGGGACCGCATACCTTGAAGCACGGAGTCACGACCAACCATGTGCTGGGGCTTGAATGCATTCTTCCGAGTGGCGAGGCCATCTGGCTGGGTGCTGACATGGATTCAGGAGACGACACCCCTGGGCTCGATCTCAGAGGCGTGTTGATCGGCAGCGAAGGGATGTTTGGAGTCGTTACCCGAGCTCTTGTCCGTTTGTTGCCTGAACCTGAGACCCGTGAAACCCTGCTTGTGGTGTTTGACAGCGTCGATCAAGCCAGTTGCTCGGTAGGCGACATCATTCGTGAAGGAATCGTACCGGGCGCCATTGAAATGATGGACGCATTGATCACCCAGGCCGTAGAGGAAGCTTACCACTTCGGATTTCCCCTCGATGCAGGCGCCATTTTGATCGTGGAGCTGGACGGACACCAGGAACAGGTTCTCTCGGAATCAGAGCAAACGCAATCCATTTGCCGAGCCAACGGGGCACGGGAGGTTCGACGTGCTGAAACGACACAACAGCGCGCCGAGCTGTGGAAAAGTCGTAAGCGTGCCTTTGGAGCCATCGGGCGGATCAGTCCTAATTACCTCACTCAGGATGGGGTCGTTCCACGATCCAGGCTGCCGGACATCATGAATTACATCTCAGAGATCTCAAAGGCGTGCCATCTCAGGATCTGCAACGTTTTTCACGCCGGTGATGGAAATATTCACCCTTTGATCCTTTTTGACGAACGAGATCCCGATCAAGTCCAGCGAGCCGTCCAAGCGGGAGAGGACATTCTGATGCGCTGTCTCGAACTTGGCGGAAGCGTTTCAGGGGAACATGGCATCGGAGTCGAAAAGATTCCACTCATGAACAAGCAATTCACCCCGGAGGATTTGCAGGCCATGAAAGACCTTCGGCATGTTTTTGATCCACAGGAAAAATGCAACCCACATAAAATGTTTCCCAGTGCCCGCCGCTGTGCCGATTTTGTCGCAAGGAAACAAGCATCGGTCTGATGACAAAATGCGATGGAGCTTTGCCCTCCTTTTCTCGAGGATTCAAGGCCATGGTCATTTTGTGCTTTCATAAACCATCAGAGAACCAGATCATCCATCCATGAAACACCGCTCATCCATCACTCGACGTCGTTTCATCAAGCACTCGGCACTTGGCTTGGGAAGCTCTGCCGTGGGTTTCTCAGCTCCGTGGTTCAGCCGGGCACAAAGTTCTCCTAATGGCCAATTGCGCATTGCCGCCATTGGCACGGGTGGGCGGGCCGCGGCTAATATTGCAGGAGTGGCTCATGAGCACATCGCAGCTTTGTGCGATGTCGATCAAAACCTGCTTGGAAAAGCGTCCGAAAAATGGCCGCAAGCCAAACGCTACTCCGACTTTCGCGTCATGCTCGAGAAGGAATCCGAGAAAATCGATGCGGTGCTGGTAGGNACACCTGACCATACGCANGCACCTGCCGCTGCCATGGCGATGCGCCTTGGCAANCATGTNTACTGCGANAANCCCCTCACCCATACAGTGCATGAGGCCCGCGTGCTCAGTGATCTGGCNCGACAGAATCAATTGGTTACCCAAATGGGAACCCAGATCCATGCCGGCAACAATTATCGCCGTGTGGTCGAGCGCATTCAATCTGGAGCCATTGGTACGATCCATCGGGTCCACGTGTGGGTCAATATCGGCCATTCCTATTCAAACGGTGTCTTTACCACTCAAACCCCCAAGCCAGCGCATCTGGATTGGGACTTGTGGCTGGGCCCCGCCGTAGAACGCCCTTACACCGAAGGAGCTCACACTTTCAACTGGAGACAATTCTGGGACTATGGCAACGGACGCTTGGGTGATTTCGGCTGCCACTACATGGATCTGGTGCATTGGGCACTGAATTTGCGTCATCCCTCAAGAGTGCATGCCAAAGGCCCTGAACTCGATCCGATATCCACTCCACCCTGGCTCGAGGTCGACTATCATTATTCCCGTCCCGGGCAGGAGCCCCTCCACCTCACCTGGCATGGCAATCGCACACCAGAAATCCTTCAGTCCTTGAGAACCGAAGCTGGCGAGCCCATACCTTTCAACAGCGGCCAGTGTTTTATCGGCAGCAAAGGCATCCTCGTCTCTGATTACGGAAAACATCTCCTATTGCCAGAAGACACATTCAAGGATATTCCGGCCCCAGAACCCTTCATCGAGAATTCCATCGGTCACCACAAGGAATGGACCGAAGCCATCAAGCAGGGAGGCAGCACCACTTGTCATTTTGATTACGGAGCCGCACTCACTGAGGCAGTGCTGCTCGGCAGTGTGTCTTACCGAAGCGGGGAAGCTATTGACTACGTGGCGGAATCAGCCAACACAGCTCGCCCCGGAAAAGCTCGCGACCTGCTCCACAAGGAATACCGACGTGGTTGGTTTCTCTGAAACATCCTCCGGCAACATTCCATCGGGCACCTTCGCTCTTTGTTGGTTGAACGGTCAGACGGTGCCGTCATCAAGCGCGTCCATTTCCATCTTTGATCGAGGCTTTGCATACGGGGACGGAGTCTTTGAGACATTGAGGTTAGAGCGAGGTCAACCTTTGTTCTGGACAGATCACTGGGAGCGTATGAATGCGGGTGTGGGTGCGATGGGCCTGCCCCCCTTGGAGTCCGCGTCGATTTGGGTGGATCGCATACAGAAACTGGCTAAGGCCAACCATACCAAGGAGGCCATTATCCGACTGCAAATCTCCCGAGGCATCGGCGGCCGTGGCTACGCACCCCCCATCGAGCCATCCTTAACCAGTTTGATCACTCTTCATCATGCGCCAGAGTGGGCCCAGCCGAAACCCAAGTCATGGCGACTATCGGTCTCCAGCATCCGCATGCCGTCCGCGCTCCCCAACGTATCGATGAAAACTTGCAACAAGTGGATGCAAATTCAGGTCAAGCGGGAGGCCCTCCAACTTGGGCTGGATGATGCCATGATTCTCAATGAAAAAGGGAATCTTACCGAGGTGAGTTGCGCCAATTGTTTTGTCATCGAAGAAAATTGTCTGATCACCCCCCCCATCTCGGATGGTTGCCTCGACGGGGTCACGAGACAACAGACGATGGCACTTGCACGGCAGCTGGGAGTCCATGTGAAAGAACAATCCATCGCGTTGGAGGAAGCTCTTAGATCCGATGGGATTTTCCTCACTCTCAGCACCTATGGAATGCTGCATGTTTCCAAGCTGGATGATAGAGCTTGGAGTTGTCACCCAATAACCCTCCAAGTTTACGATGCCTACCTTTCCTCTGTGGCTCAAACGCTCAACCACCACTGAGCAGGAACCCGATATGGAACATCCCATGCCCCACCGTCTGAGGTTTTTTTTAGTGATGGCTTGCAGCATCAGCCTGGTATTCCAATCCTATGCTCTGACACCCGATAACCGACCTAACATCATTCTTGTTTTTGTGGATGACATGGGTTGGGGTGATTTTTCCTGTTTCGGCAACACAGAAGCCCAGACCCCCCACATTGATACCCTTGCTGCGGAAGGCATACGGTTCGAGCAATTTTACGTCAATTCGCCCATTTGCTCTCCATCCCGCACGGCCATTTCGACCGGCCAATACCCTCAGCGATGGCAAATCACTTCCTATCTAGCCCATCGCAAGGCCAACACCGAACGCGGAATGGCGCAGTGGCTGAACCCGAAGGCCCCCATGCTGGCGCGCTACCTTGCTGAAGCAGGATACCATACAGGGCACTTCGGCAAATGGCATATGGGTGGACAACGCGACGTGAGTGACGCTCCCCCGATTACAGACTATGGCTTCGAAGAATCCCTCACCAATTTTGAAGGCATGGGCCCGAAGCTTCTTCCACTGACTCAACTCCCCGGCCAGGAGGTTCCCCAAAAAATATGGCAGGATGCTGAGCGTCTCGGGGAAGGGTATCAATGGATGCTTCGATCCGAAATCACGGGTGGTTTTGTCGACGCCGCACGCACGTTCTTGGAATCTGCCAAAAAAGATGGCCAACCCAGCTACATCAATGTGTGGCCAGATGATGTGCACAGTCCATTCTGGCCGCCAACCGATCGTTGGGCGGAATCCAAGCGTGACAAATATCTTGCAGTATTGGAAACCATGGACCAGCAGCTAGGAGGCTTGTTTCATTACATCAAGGAAGACCCTTACTACCGCGACAACACCTTGATCCTAATCTGCTCGGACAATGGCCCCGAAAAAGGAGCAGGACGGGCAGGACCTTTTCGGGGTTTCAAGACCCACCTTTACGAAGGTGGCATCAGGTCCTCCCTTATTGCCTGGGGTCCCCGCTGGATAACGAAAAAGGGGCACGTCAACAAGGAGAGCGTTTTTTCCGCCATCGATCTGGTTCCAAGCTTACTAGAGTTTACTGGAGTTTCCACTGACCAGGAGCTTCAATTCGATGGCGAGCCCCTGCTTGGCACTCTGCTGGGCAACACCCATCAGTCACGAGTCCAACCTCTTTTCTTTCGACGCCCCCCCGACCGAAATGCCTTTTACGGAGTGAAAGACTTGCCAGATCTCGCTGTAAGGCATCACCATTGGAAACTGCTCTGTGAGTATGACGGGTCTCAAACAGAACTGTACGATCTGGCAGAAGATCCCGGTGAAACAAACGATTTGGCAGAAAGATACCCTGAAAAAATCGATCACCTGAAAAGAATGTTGCTGGAATGGCACCACTCCATGCCACTGGACAAAGGATCTCAGTGGGACTGAGCCTGAACACACTTTATCCATAGACCAAACCATGAAACAAACCCTTCGCAGAACGTCCACTTTTCTAACGCCTTTGGGGGACCTTTTCCCCCATCTCTCTCTGGCATGGATCCTGACAGTCTCTACACCTGCTGAGACGCTTGAGCAGCAGACCATTTACTGCAGCAAACATGGCCACTTCCTGCAGGATGCCACCATACTGGATGCCCAGCGCTACGCACCCAGTCGGCTCGTCGATATCCTCCATGTCCGTCTTCACGTCACCCCCGATTTTGAAGCGCGTACGGTGGAAGGATCGACTGAAATCACCTTTCAACCTATCAGCCAAAAGGTGGAACACCTTTCTTTGGACGCCGTCGATCTCGACATTCGAAACATCACCAGCAACCTACGCGTTGATCATTGGCATGTTTCCGACCGACAGCTTTTTATCTATTTTGAAGAACCTCTGGCTACTGATCAGGAGGTGACTCTGAAAATCGAGCATCATGCCGAGCCGCAGAAGGGCATGTATTTTCGCACTCCCTCCATGGGCTACAAGGAAGGCGAGGCGCATCTCTTTACCCAAGGAGAACCCAGGGAAGCTCGCCATTGGTTCCCCTGTTTTGATGCCCCCAACGAAAAATTCACTTCTGAAATCACCTGTCTTCTTCCCGAAGGCATGGTCGCGCTTTCCAATGGCCGCCTCATCCAATCCGGCCCCGATGCAGAAACCAAGCTCACAAGCTTCACCTGGCTGCAGGACAAACCACACGTCAACTACTTGATTTCATTGGTTGCGGGCCCGTTCGTCAAAATGGAAGACACTTATAAAGAAATTCCCATGGCCTTCTGGACCCTGCCTTCGGAAAAAGATCAAGCCATTCATTCTTTTCGCCACACCAAAGCCATGATGGCATTTTTCGAGGAAACCATCGGAGTCCCCTACCCTTGGGATAAATACGATCAGGTTTGTGTGAATGATTTTGTGGCCGGAGGCATGGAAAACACCAGTCTGACATCGCTTACCGATCGCACCCTGTTCACAGCTGACACAGAAAATCTTCGGTCCAGCCAGGGTTTGGTTGCCCACGAACTGGCGCATCAATGGTTTGGTGATCTGGTAACCTGCAAGGACTGGAGCCACCTCTGGCTCAATGAAGGCTTCGCTACTTACTACGATGCTCTCTTTGAAGAACATCTCCATGGTCGCGATGCCTTTCTTTATCAAATGTATCAGAATGCGAGAGGGTTCATCGGTAAACACAGCGATGCCACCCCTATGGTGGACCGCACCTTTACCGACCCCATGCAACAATTTGGATACAGAGCCTACCCCAAAGGAAGCTGGATTCTCCACATGCTCAGGTCACAACTTGGCGACACATTGTACCACGCCTGCATTCAGGCGTATCTGGAACGCTATGCCTACCAGAATGCCGTCACCGAAAACCTGAGTGCCGTCATTGAGGAGAAGTCCGGAAGGTCCTTTGACCGATTCTTTGATCAGTATGTGTATCATGGAGGGCATCCAAGCCTTGGTCTGCGTTATCAATGGGATGGCAAACATCGACTGGCCAAAATATCCATCCAGCAGAAACAAAGCATCAGTGAGAAGGTTCTGCTTTTCGACGTGGCAGTGAAGCTGCGGTTTCGTTACGGCGATCAGACCGTAGATCATGAGATCCGAGTCGACCAGGAGAACGAAGACTTTTATGTTTCTCTCCCACAAGCCCCTACTCAAGTACGATTCGATCCAGATTATACCCTACTAGCTCATGTAGATTTCCAGAAACCCAATCCGCTCTGGTTGGCTCAACTTGAAGATAATTCGGACATGATGGGACGCCTCATGGCCGTAGAAGCCCTCAAGAATCAAAAGTCAAAGGCCATCCTTTCGGCATTGACCAAGCGCTTGCAAGAAGACCCCTTCCATGGGGTCCGCATTGAGGCAGCCAAGGCCTTGGGACACATGCACACCCCTGATGCCTTGAGTGCACTATTGAACTCGGTCCACCAAACCGACGCAAGGGTTCGACTGGCAGTCCACTCTGGAATTTCCAGTTATTACCACCCCAGCGCCCTGGAATCCGCAAAAGCTACNCTGGAAGAGGAATCCAATCCGTTGATTATCCAGCAAGTCATTCGAGCCATGGGCGATTATGGGAATGAGGAAATCCCATCCATCTTGCTGGCCCAACTCGAAAAACCCTCCTATCACAACACGATCGCAGAGAACGCGATCCAAGCCATGCGGACACAAGACAACCCCGTGTTCATCATGCCCATTCTGGAAGGATTGATCCAAGCTGAAGGTCAGTTCACGACACGAGGCTTGGCCTCAGCGCTTACGACCTTGGGTTTCCTCGCAAGACACCAAGAGGATCGATCCATCGTTCGCAGCTTTCTGGCAGGGAAACTAAACCACCCCAAGAAAGCCGTTCAAACCGCCGCAATGCGTGCCCTCGAGCAACTTCAGGATCCAAGGTCCATACCCATTTTACGCAATTGGGTTCATGGTGACCCGGAAGACGAACGTTTCAAGGCTGCACAGAAAGCCATCACTTCATTGAACAAGCAGATCGAAGCACCGCAAGCACTCCAGCGATTGCGAAACCAGGTGGACACCATGGAAAAAAACTACCGCTCTCTCAAGGAACGCATGGAAACACTCCAAGACCAATGGGACACCATGGAAGCCTCCAAGGACCTGGATCAGAGCCCTCAGAAAGAGGATGTTCCGGAGTCTTGAATCTGGCTGTTGTGAACCCCGTGCAAACACCGATTTAGCATTGCCATAACAGCTACGGGTAATGCAGCCTAAACCCATGAGCANCGCGTCTCCTTCTGCTGAAAACCCGCCCGCTGTAGGGATCATCATGGGAAGTGATTCCGATTGGCCGACCATGAAAGCCGCCGCAACGGTATGCGAACGCTTTGGTATCAGCTATGAGGCCAGGGTCGTGTCAGCTCACCGCACCCCAAAGGACATGGCCGCTTACGGGGAGGAAGCTCACCAAAGAGGATTGAAAGTCATTATTGCCGGCGCCGGCGGCGCAGCCCATCTACCCGGCATGATCGCCAGCCACACACCCCTTCCTGTCATTGGCGTTCCGGTTCAAAGCAAGTCCCTCAGTGGCATGGACTCCTTGCTCTCAATCGTGCAGATGCCCGCCGGAATCCCGGTGGCTACGGTCGCTATCGGCAATGCCCAGAACGCAGGCTTACTGGCCATATCCATACTCGGATCTCAGGACGCCGCATTGAGGGATAAAATACTTGCCTACAAAGAGGAAATGGCAGAGGCATCTCGGATGAAAACGNAAAATCTGACCTGATCAGAGAAGCTCTTCGAGCGCATAGCAAACCGCTTCGCGATCGTTTCGTAAGATCAGAAAAGGCCAGGCAAGACAAGGAGGGTTCCAACACTTGCCATCGAGAGCCTGCCACTCAGCGAGAATATTAGGCTTCACCGGATCAATCGTCATCCAGATCACACGCCCGTCCTCGCACGTCACCAGGAGAACATCCTCGAGCATCAAAAGTTGGCCATGTCCATAGCGGCCCTCTTTCCACTGCCGCTTGCCTGTCTCCAGGTCGATACACACCATGATCCCATCATCCAGCCCATAAACAAAGCCATCCCGCTCGGCCACGTTGCTGAACTTAGCTTTCAGTGAGCGCCCCTTCCAAATCAAGCTCGCACTCCAATCCGCTCCCTCACCTTCCAACTGCAACAGGGCAGACCCCACACCATAACCACTTGAAATCAGTAACCGTTGCCCGGGCAGGATGAGCGGAACGGCCACATCCGGATAGACCGACCCCCATGGCATGTCCCACAGATGGTCTGGCTCCTTCACATCGAAACCAGCGACTCCCCCCTCATAAAAATAGATAATCTGCAAATCGTCTCCCCACGGGGCCGTCATCGGAGAACTATAGCTGGATTTGACAGCAGGATAGGATTGCAGCAGGGCTCCGGTTTCCAAATCATAGACGACCAGTCCGGCACGAGCACCCTCACCTGCGGGTACGATCACCTTTTGATCCATCACAAGGGGTGAAGGGCTGAATCCCCATTCAGGAGTCTTGCCCCCTTGCTCCACCAGAACATCGTGGCTCCACCTCAATTCGCCGGTCGCAAGATCCACGCAACTTAGCATCCCGTGGCTCCCCATGCTTAAGACACGTTCACCGGAAATGGTGGGTGTGGCTCTGGGTCCATCTCCGGCAATCACCGACTCATAGGCAGAGGGGTATCGATGTCGCCACAAAAGCTCCCCCGTACCGAGCGCATAACAGGAAAGGGTTTCCTCTTTTCCCTGCTGTTCCTGCGTCAAGGCCCTNCCCCCTTGAACGACAAACCCCGACCACCCCTTTCCCATAGGGATTTTCCAGAATACTTCAGGCGGGGTGTCCAAAAACCCCATACCCATAGCAGTGATTGGAATTTGAGTGTTGCGCTCCGGCCCCAAAAATTGCTCAAAGCTCATGGACTCCNCCGCCCAGCTTGCGTCGGTTGCCATGACACTGGGCCCCAGTTCGATATCCACATCAGGCTCAGGATCTTCGCCCTCGATGTCTCGAGAAGCATGCTTCCAGCTAAGAACAGGCACCAGATCTCCAGACACTCCGACGATGGTCAGCTGGCTGACTGCCACCCCAAGAACCCCTGCAACAACAGCAAAAATCCCAAGTCGAAGCCCCAAGGGGATCCGGGAAAAAACGAGCCACCAAAGAACCCACAGCACTCCCGAGCACAAGAAGATGGCTGCTGTAGCAATATTCTTGGATTGACGCGGTTGATCGATGCCAAACCATGCTACTCCCAAGGCTAGCGAAGTCATGATGAGGACCACCACTGCTGGCCACCAACGGATCCCGTTATCCTTAGGCGTTGTCACTTCTGAATCCATTTAAGGTTCTCCACCCTGCCTCCGACTATTCTAATCCTCGCTGGGGTAGCGCAAGTGTTCGACCTGTTCCTGTACACTGGCCGGAGGAGGTGAAGTCACTGCAGTAATGACCAGCGTCATCCCAAAATTAATCACCATCCCCAGGGAACCGATGCCTTCGGGACTGATCCCGAACCACCAATCCGCAGGGCCTGCCTCCGGGTGCATGAATTTGAAGTAGTAAATGTAGGCAGCTGTAAACCCGAGCCCACAGAGCATGCCTGCAATNNNTCNNNCCTTGGTGGTGCGCTTGCTGAAAATCCCGAGAATAATGACCGGAAAGAAGCTGCTTGCGGCAAGACCAAAGGCAAAGGCGACCACCTGTGCCACAAAACCCGGAGGATGAATGCCGAAATACCCCGCAAGAATGACCGCGCCACCCGCGGCCACACGGGCCAGCCGCAGCTCGGATTTCTCGGACATGTTGGGATTGAGGATGCTCTTACCCAAGTCATGAGACACCGAAGATGAAATGACAAGGAGCAGCCCAGCGGCGGTGGAAAGAGCCGCTGCGAGCCCACCTGCAGCGACTAACGCTACCACCCACGCAGGCAAGTTAGCGATTTCAGGATTCGCCAGGACCATGATGTCCCGATCGACATAAAGCTCGTTGACATTCTCGGTGAGTGTATTTTCAAGCAGTGGCTCACCAAAAGCTCCTAATAGCTGTTTACCTGCATCATCCTTTTGATACGCAAGCTTTCCATCAAAGGCTGCACCCGCATGATACTGCATCAGTCCGTCACCGTTTTTGTCGGCCCAGGCTATCAGCCCCGTTTGCTCCCAACTCTTGAACCATGCGGGTCGCTCAGTGTAGGCCTTTTCGTGGAGAGTCTGAATCAAATTCACCCGTGCAAATGTCGCAATGGCGGGTGCTGTCGTGTAAAGAATGCCGATAAAGAGTAATGCCCAAAATGCGCTCCACCTGGCGGCGTGGACGCTCTTGACCGTGTAAAAGCGGATAATGACGTGAGGCAATCCGGCAGTCCCTACCATGAGTGCCAGAGTCACGGCGAACATGTCGATCATGGATTTGTGTCCTGGCACAAAGGAGGCAGTGTATTCCGGAAACCCTAGATCCCGATGAATCTGGTCAATGGCTTCCAACAGATAGATTCCAGCCTGATCCCCACTGACGACTTTGGCTCCGAAACCTAGCTGAGGAATCCACTGACCTGTCATGACATGGGAAATGGCAATGGCTGGAATGAGATAGGCAACAATCAATACCACGTACTGAGCTACTTGGGTGTAGGTGATTCCCTTCATTCCGCCTAGGGTGGCATAAATGAAAACCAGCACCATTCCGATAATGACTCCAGTGTTAATTTCCACTTCAAGAAAGCGGGAAAACACCACCCCAACACCCCTCATCTGCCCAGCAACGTAGGTGAAGCTTACAAAAATGGCGCAGAATACGGCGACAAGGCGGGCCACATCCGAGTAATACCGATCCCCCACAAAATCCGGCACGGTAAATTTACCAAATTTGCGCAAGTAAGGGGCCAGAAGAAGGGCGAGAAGAACATATCCACCCGTCCAGCCAATAAGATAAACCGATCCCGTGTAGCCGGTGAAAGAAATGATTCCAGCCATGGAAATAAAAGAAGCGGCACTCATCCAATCGGCCCCAGTGGCCATGCCGTTGAAAAGAGCCGGCACGCCATGGCCCGCGACATAAAAACCGGAGGTACTTCTAACACGTGTGGCAATGGCAATGCCAATGTAGAGGGC
The DNA here is from genome assembly GCA_002686885.1 of Pedosphaera sp. GTDB lineage: Bacteria > Verrucomicrobiota > Verrucomicrobiia > Limisphaerales > AAA164-E04 > UBA7971. Next base: position 2,557 of record NYYT01000095.1, on the reverse strand, counting down.
AAAGGAAAGCCCCACAATCAACCAAGTCCAACTCTGAATATCCATCTCGTAATCCTGTACTTTAAACGGCCTGGCCGATCAGGAGTCTTGAGCTCCTTCGTCATTGCAGACGCTGCGAGCATAACCTTCATCCAGCCGCTTCATGATGAAAACGTAACAAAAAACAATGACAATGAAGGCAATCGTAGTACCTTGCTGGGCCATCCAAAACCCAAGCGGGAAACCTCCCAGCTTGAAGGTATTGAGTGCATCCACGGCAAAAATACTGAGGACGCAACCAAAGAGGAACCAAAGTCCCATGAGAGTTAAGACGACACGAATATTGGCACGCCAGTACTGGGCCTTGGCAATGGCCACTCGGTCGAGATGGGGGGGCTTTGTTTTCATGAAAAGTGCAAGGGTCATGAAATAACAGTGTCGCGAGCTTTTGGCAATGTTTTGCCTTGAGGGTTGAGACCTCCACCCTCTTTCTCGTGAGGTCATGTGATAGGCGTCCATCGCTCTGAGGATTGACACGTGATCGAATCTCCACAACAACTCCACCCATGTTCAAAAATCCTCGCAGACTTCGATTACCTCATCATTTTGTCGTGATGTGCCCATGAAACGTTTGGCTCATTATTTGGAGCGTTACCTGGCGGGCCCGGCTCTCATCACCGAAGCTCCTTCCCAAAAGCTCAGGGGCATTGTCGTGATCCCGTGTTATGACGAACCCGATTGGGCCACCACCTTAGACAGCCTTCTCTCGGCACAACCGGTACTGGAGGTCGATCATGAAATTCTTTTAGTGGTGAATGCTTCACAAACCTCCCCCCAGGCCGTTATGAAGCATCAAAAGGCCACCCTTCGTGAAGCTCATGCCTATGCCAGTCAACGACTGGATGCTTCACGAAGAATTCATGTCATCCCCTCCCTGGATTTAGCCCCCAAACATGCCGGTGTAGGATGGGCTCGCAAAATTGGAATGGATGAAGGCCTGCGCCGCCTGGCCCTGGCAAACGCGCTGGACTGCGGCTATTTGATTTGCCTCGATGCTGACTGCACCGTGAGGGAGGATTATTTTCGAGCCATCCATGATCATTTCCAGCAAGACATCAAGACGCCCGGGTGCAGTCTTCATTTTGAGCATGTGCTGGCAGATGCCCCTTCGCAAAAACATAGGCTGGCCGCCGCCGCTTACGAATGCCACTTGAGATATTATGTGGAGGCCCTTCGATTTGCTGGCTTTCCGCATGCCTACCACACGATTGGATCCGCCATGGCTGTGCGGCCCGAGGCCTACATGAAACAAGGCGGCATGAATCGCAGAAAGGCTGGAGAAGATTTTTATTTTTTGAACAAAATCATGCTCTTAGGGAATTTTTCGGAGTGTCTATCAACGGTTGTTTACCCCTCTCCACGGGCATCCCAAAGAGTGCCCTTTGGCACAGGTCAGGCTGTTTTGAAAAACATGCAACAGTCCCAGATCACCACCTATGCTTGGAATTCCTTTCTAGAAATCAAAGCCACTTTGGCCTACCTCCAGCAACAAAATCCCTTGAATCTGCTAAAAGGAAGAGATTCTCGCCACATAGGTTACTCTGAAGCCTTTCAAGCTTATCTAGATTCAGGAGATCAATGGCATGCCCTGGGCCGCTGCGGAAAAGATGCCAGAAATGTATCTACCTACCACAGAAACCTCTTTGCTTGGTTCGATGGTTTCCAATGCATGAAATACCTCCATTTCCTCCGCGATCATGGCTACCCTGATACCCCTTTGAAGGAAGCCCTGGTATCCCTGCGCAAGGCGATCCGTCCGTCCACACCCTTTGGCACCCTTCAAACGGAACTTTTGTGGCTTCAGAAACGTCAACAGACCCCTTGGCTGAGCAGGTGCCTGGATCCACCCAAGACGCTTACTCAAAAAAACGGATAAACTTGAGCTTGCAATTGATGAAAGCAAGTAATAGGTTGCACGGTCCTGCAGGTTGACTGCAGCAAAGAGATGGCAACATCTCTAGGCAAAAGCCGGCGCTACCACAGGCGGTGATCATGGAAACCCTTCATGGGAGAATCAAGAGCCGCCACTCCCTCTAGGGACATCAGCCAGCAACTTTGCGGCCACAAGAAATTGTCAAACCTGGGAGATGTTTCCTCAGGCATAGGTCGTTTAGAGTCCCGCATTTCTGTGTGCACCCAAAAAATCCTATTTTAACGTTTTTTGTTGATCGTTCATTAATTTTTAATATGGCACCCGCATCCAAGGCAAAAAAATCGAATCAAACCAAGGCAGCAACAAAAACGGCTGCCAAGACCAAAACGGCATCCAGATCCGCTAAACCTAAAGCGACGGGAAAAAAACCGACTGCCAAACCCGCAAAAAAGGTAGCTGCCAAGAAAGCCGGTCCAGCCAAGGCTACCAAAGCCGCCAAGAAAGCCAGTCCTGCCAAGGCTAGCAAACCCAAGGCAGCCAAAGCCGCCAAGACAGCCAGTCCTGCCAAGGCTAGCAAACCCAAGGCAGCCAAAGCCGGCAAGACAGCCAGTACTGCCAAGGCTAGCAAACCCAAGCCAACCAAAG
>NYYT01000094.1 GCA_002686885.1 Pedosphaera sp. | reverse complement strand
GAGATGTAGATGAGCTTCCTGATGAAAGCAAATGAGTTAGCTCGCTCAAACCGAATAACCTGAGATCCAAAGTCCATTCGAATTCCACCGGAGACCCATCTGGTTTGGTCTGGGTTGGGTATCTCTGGAATCACAACAGAAAATTGAAATGGATGTTCGGATTCGACGATGGGCAAGAACGGCCCTTTGTCTTCACTCATCCCATAGTCATGCCCCCCACTCAGGGAAGTCATTACAATTTCATCCCCTTTGACTTCGACCAGCGCTTCATCACCGTAATCACGGTGGAAGTCATCGACGGGAATCAGACTCAATTCCAAGCCATGAGCTTCATCATGAACCCATATCTGATGAGCCTGGTTGGCCTCCTCATTTTGCCCTTGCGGATTTCCAACGATAGCAAAAAGAAGAGTCACGAGAATGAGTGACAGAATTTTGGCAAGGGTCAGGAGCACACCCAAAATAATGGGTATAAGCCAGCCTTTTTTTTCATAAGTTAGGGTATGGTCTTTGACGTATACCGCTTGCAGATTTCCCAAATTCACATACCAGAAGACACATAGCCCAAGATAGATCGCAGGCCCGAGGTCGACACCGTAAAGCCCGGAAATCAGGGTAATCATATCGAAGAACAAAACGATTCCCACCCAGAAAAAGGATTGTCTTTTCAGGCCCTGATGTCCCATGGCTTTCCAGTTGAGGGCATGAATCCAAGCCGAAAAAACAGGGCTAAAGAGAAGGGATAGCCATGCGGCGACATTGGGATTCCACAAAGCAAGTTTTCCGTCAGTTGATGGCGGAGGTAAGGCACCTGACTTGACATGTGCCAACTTGAGTCCATTTCCAAAAAGGGCATACCCTCCGAAGAGTACTATCATCCCCACGAACTCCTTCATGGGAAATGGCTGGCCACTTGGTGTTCCGTCTCGAGACAGCATCGAAACGATTAGCCCGACGAAAAGAAGGGTCAGGATACCACAAAAAACACGAAGTATGATTGAAAACATAAGCAATTGAAGTCTTTAGACTCGCCTCTAATTAAAGCCAGTGGCGAACAGCTCGCCTATTACAAAAAAAGACTTACTTTCTCACACGAGTAAAACACCACCCATACGCCATTTATTTTAGGAAAGATTTTTCTGAATCTCCCTGCCGCCTCTTTCACAAACCATTACGGTTCCCATAACCATAAGCCATCCTCCTCAAAATTTTTGAATNCTCATGTAGGATGAGCAATAAGGAACTTCGGCTGNACTCCGTTAGTTACAAAAAACTTGAGGACTTGAAGATTTGGCGCTTTGAACGAGAATGAGAAANTCATCCTCTTGCCAAAACTCACATCATGAATGCCTCCATAAANCCTTCCATGTTGATGGCGCATCTTGTGCCAGCATTGCTTATCACCACCTCCACCCAAGCAGCGGAGATCCCCGCAGGCCCCACNCCGCAGATTCCCAATGANGCTGAGGCCGTGGGNCCAGGCCCCTTTCCCAACACCAGCGTGACNGCTGTGAGCTATCAGGTGGATGCCTCCAACGTCACCGAACANGGCGGTTTCGACAAGGATGAGGTNATCTTCCGCCTGGAGGGTCAGGGGCCCATTCCTTGGACGCTGTCCCACTACGGCCAGGCCATGGTGTCTCCACGNATAGGCCCCGCCGATGAAGCCACCAGCACCTTGAANATTGGTAGNGAACCTTTTGACATTGTTTANAAGGGAAACGGCTATCTCTGGGAAAATGACAAGACTTACTGGTCNCCGGTAGCCGCAGCCTGGCGACCTCATCCATCGGTGGGAGTCCTTCTAGGAACGATCCGAAAAAATGGCCAGGCCTGGAATGACGGGCAACCCCCCTTCCATGGACTGCTCAGCACACCCCTTTCCAGTTCCAATGGTCCGGGCTACAGCATGGTCGATGGATCCTTCGGNAAGGGAGACATGGAGGTATTGACGGANAAAGCCGGAAATGCCTCCTTTGCTTCCATTGATTTNAGTTTGGCTTGGTTNCCGTTTGATCAAGGTTGGACAGCAGGCTATGTGGCCTCGCCATCACCCGACTGGCAGGAGGGNGAGTGGCTGGACCCGGCCTATCGCAGTGCCGACCTCCCTGAAGAAATGACAGATCTGCTCAAGTGGACGCGCGCCTTCGCAACTTGGGCCGTNCCCGGNCACTTCACCCTGCCGGGGGTCCATTCCCTGAACGATGGNATGCTCTTCATCACATCGGTCGCCTCAACCTTTTCTCGAGGCATGCTCATTGCACCCGCCCCCCGCGCCAATGGAGATGGATGGGACATCTGGGGACGGATGGATATTGAATCAGATCCCCTCTACCAGGAGGAGGCCAACCTCGATTTTGCTTTCGTTTACATCCCCTACTCGGCCGATCGACTCATAGGGGGTCATGTTCGAGGCACCGATGGAGCGGTATTGCAGGGCAAGGGCACCTATACCATGAAACGCGTGTCCACGGGTGAGTATGAATTGCAGATTCCGCAAAAGACGGGAGAGGATGGAATGCTGTTGCTCCAGGCCACTGGAAGGCATCGTATCAACGGCCGAGAAAGTGAGGCTTCTTCAAGAGATTTCTTTTCTTATGAGGAAACCACTCCGGGTGTCTTTCGCATCCAATCACGGTATTACCAGAGCGAAGACTCCTTCCCTCTGGAAGACAGCGATTTTTACCTCGCATGGGTGGATTTTCGAACGCCGCTGGCTCCGCCAGGTTCCATCCCCTTGCCGGACCCACCGGCCATTGCCCAACAGCCTCAACCCGTCGTGGTCCAGCAGGGTGAACCGGCTTCTTTTTCAGTGAGCGCCACCGGAGAAGGAACCCTCGCCTATCAATGGCAGCGCGAGGGCGAGGATCTTGCTGGAGCTCAGACATCGATTCTAACCTTGAGTTCCACGGCTGCCTCGGATGGAGGGAGCTACCGTGTCCTCGTAAGCAATGAAGGAGGAGTCACCACCAGTGCCGCCGCGAACTTGACCGTGCACACTCCCCCCGTCATCACCTCTCAGCCCGTTGGGGTCGACCTTAGCTCGGGAGATCTTCTGCGGCTCTCGGTCACCGCTACCGGAACCGGGCCATTCTCCTATCAGTGGCAATTCAATCAGACCCCATTATCCACTCAAACTGCAGCGACCCTCGAGATCGCTGCGGTTTCTCTTGGTGAAGCCGGCCAATACCGGGTGATGGTCACCAGCCCAGGAGGCACCGTGACCAGTGCCTCAGCAGTCGTCACCGTTCAACCCATACAGGTCGCAAACCCTCCTGCGATTCTGACGCATCCTGCCTCCCAGTCGCTCGCGCCCGGGGTCACCCTTGAGTTGAAGGTCACCGCCACCGGAGAGGGCCCCTTGCAATATCGATGGCAATTCAACGGCTTCAATATTCCGGGCGCCTCGCAAGACTCTTTCACCTTGGGGGATGCCCAACCTGCCGACAGTGGTGACTACCAAGTGGTCGTGAGCAATGCTGGAGGCAGTGTGACCAGCGAGGTAGCTCAAGTCAAAATAGTTGAGGGCCCTTCCATCCTTCAGGGACCTGTTTCGCAGACCGTTCAGACAGGGCAGCAGATGGTGCTGAGCGTGGAGGCCAGCGGCACCCCACCCTTGAACTACCAGTGGCGGTATCAAGGCTTCAACATTCCAGGAGCACGCGGTTCCACATTTCAGATCGACAGCGTTCAGCTGATTGATGCAGGCACGTATCAGGTCGTGGTCAGCGACGCCTCAGGAGCCCAGGTACAAAGTCTTCCAGCCCTGTTGGAGGTGGTGACCGAGCCTGTCAACACCTCGCGCATCACATCGGTTCAACTCTCCGATGGAGGGCTTCTCATTCAATGGGAAGCCAAGGAGGGACGCGTTCTTCAGGCAAAGGCACGACTGGAAGATGCCATCTGGCGCGATATTCCCGGGAGTGAAGGTCAGAGTGAATCGCGACAGGCCCTGCTTGGCAATGCGACCTTCTACCGCCTGCTGGATCGATAACTTCACTGTAAGCCCCAAGAGCCGTCAAACAGCGAAAATCGAATTGAGAGTGTAGGCCTTACTGCTGTAGCTTTTCATTCCCAATGAGCCAAGACGGCCCAGAAAAACTGAGCAGGTAATCACGCCATGGCGTGCTTGGACTCCATGCGCGGGGGCTTTTCAGCCTCTGGCTGGTGAATGGGAAGGAAGAGACTGAAGGTCGTTCCATGCCCCACTTTGGACTCGACTTGAATCATTCCGCGATGTCCCTTCATGATCCCCGCGACCGCTGCCAAACCCAATCCAGTGCCATCCTCCGGCGCCTTGGTGGTGTAGAAGGGCTCAAAGATACGCTCCAGTTTGTCAGGCTCAATGCCAGTCCCTGAATCCGCAAGCCGAATGACGGCAAACATCCCCGGCTTCGCCTTGTCTGAAACAAGCACCATGGAAGAAAACTGGGGTTCAGAAAGTTCCACTTTTTCGACCCTGAGCTCAATACGCCCCCCCTCAGGCATGGCATCCCTCGCATTGACTGCCAGGTTGATCAACATTTGTTGAATCTGGGTGCTGTCTCCGTAAATGAGCGTATCCAGCAGATCAAAGCTGAAATCGATGGACACCTTCTTGGGAAGAGTAAACCGCAGTAACTCCACGGTTTCATTCATGACATCCTTGAGCTGAAAGACCGCCACTGTTCCCGCATGCCCCTTGACGTAATTGAGTAGCTGCTGAACCATCTGAGAGGCTCTCTTGGAACACTGCTCGATGGTATCGACCATCTCATCGGAGTCTGGATACATCTCCTTGAGCATTTCAATCGAAAGGGTGATGGGGGCAAGGATGTTGTTGAGATCATGAGCCAAACCACTGGCAACGTTTCCGATGGTTTCCAGCCGCTGATCCCTGAGCTCCTGCTTGTCACGGGTGATATCCCTGGCCACTCCGATATAGTTACTCAGCTGGTGCTCGGTGTCGTAAACCGGCTGAACCTCCAGTTGAATCCAATACTGTCGGTTTTGCTTGGTGTAGTTGATCAATTGAACACGGAAGCCTTTGCCAGCCTCGAGCTGGGCATGCATGAAAGCCACCGTGGTCGGGTCGCTTTTGGGCCCCTGCAACAGGGAGCCGGGCCTCTTGCCGATGATATCTTTTAGCTGATAGCCGGATTGTCGGATAAATCCATCGTTGACCCATTCCACCTGACCATTGGCTCCCGTGATAATCACCGCATCCGAGATCCGGGATGCCACGTGAGAGAGCTTGCGCATTTCAGCTTCCGTCTTGGCCAGCTGATGGGTGCGGGTTTCGACCAGATCCTCAAGCGAATGCGTCAGATGCATGAGCGATCGATTGAGATTTTGAATTTCGCGAGCCCCCGAATCATAACCTTCATAAGGCTCATGCGAATGAACCGCCTTTTCTGCGGCCACCGACAGCTGAAGCAAGGGGCTGGAGATCCCCCGTTTGACCCACCAAAAACCGCCAACCAGACACAAGACAAATAGCAAGGAAGCCCCCCACAGGAGGGATTTGTTTTTGATCCCGGTTTGTTCACTTTGAAAACGATTCCGCTCCAGGGAGGTCTCGGACAAATCCACCAGGCCTCGCATGCTCAAACTGATGCTTTCCATCAATGTCTCGTATTCCAGCTGCAATGGAGAATTGTCAGGCTGCCCCTGCTGGCACACCGTATTGATGAGTTGGTTGAGGGCATCGGCCTGATTGCGGATCAGATTCACCAAAAGATTTTTTTGAGCCGCATCTCTGGGTGCATCCTCACTTTGAGACAATGTTTGAAAACTGGATTGCGCGGTTTCCGAGAAGTTTTGCAGGAGCTCCACGATCGGCGTGATGGCGTTCTGGAAATCTTTCTCCAGATAGGCCTGACTGAAGGCCATGTCCTTGAACACCCCACCCTGTTTTTCCACTTCGCGGATGAGGCCATCCAAGGCAAGCAAGTCCTTATCGATGGCCTGGATTTTTCCCTCAAGCCGCTGATTGGCTTGAACGAACATGGGATCGCCCTGAATGGAAGGTTGCAATTCCTTGAGCTGATCCTCAATGAAGCGAATCAAGGTCACCGGACCCTGTCCGACTTGCTGATTGCTGTAGAAAACCAAATCACAGACCGTGGCAAGGGTCTGGATATTCTGATCGCACAGGATGACCTTGCTGTGAACTTCCTCAGCAGCAAGAAGCGAGCGCTGACTGCTTGCCTGCCGCTGACTGGTGTAGCGCTGAATGGAACTCAGCGAAACACCGAGAGCACCCGCCAATCCGATCAGCAGCAAAAGGTAGGTGCGAATGGTCATGATTCCAAGTGACTCACAAATCCTGGCAACCGGCCAGAAAATCGGACAAGCCATTTTGCTGAGCCCAAAGGGCAGTGTTGCCGCTAAGAGCGCAAGTCCATAAAAAAGTATGATACTTTAGACAATAAAACCTTGGGTAACTACCGTCAAGTGAACACCCGTTGGTGGCGCCTGAACCATTCACAGGACATTTCACGTCGGTGCCAGAAACGACTCCATGATAGCCCANCCNAAACGCAAGNNCCTCTTNNGCAACNCTTTGAAGTCATCCAACNGCTTCTCCCTTGATCCNNATCCATTCANGGGACAAACTNNTNATNNAACTCCCAGANATGAAGCTTTCCCATGCATNGCACGATCGCTTACCCNNGTCCATGGCCTGGGCTCGNCTCTGTGTCGTTTCAGTTTTGNTGGTTGCGCTGGTATCTGGATTACAAGCTAGCCAGGCATGGCCTTACACAGCGCCANCNGAGATCTCCCCACCTGANATCTCCNCATCAGAAGGGCTTTCCAATGGCATCGATGCCTTCATTGTNGATGCTCTGNAAAAAAAGGGTTTNAAACCGTCACCTCGGGCAANCAAGGCAACGCTNATTCGTCGAGTCACTTTTGACCTGATCGGCTTGCCACCGACTCCTGAAGCNGTGNATGCATTCGTTCAGGACGAGCGCGCCGAGGCCTATGGGGAACTCGTGGAAAAGCTATTGAAAGATCCTCGCTACGGAGAGCGCTGGGCCAAGTTTTGGCTGGATCTGGCCCGCTATGCAGATACCGCCGGCTATGAGGGCGACCCGGACCTTCCCCACGCCTGGCGTTACCGTGACTATGTCATCGATGCCTTCAATGAGGACAAGCCTTATGACCTTTTCATCAAGGAGCAGATTGCTGGGGATGAATTTGCCGAGATCATGGGTGCGGGCGAATTACCTCTGGTCGAACCAGAAAAGAATGTCGCATTGACCTTTCTCCGACTGGCCCCTTTCACCGAACCCCGCGGAGACGAAACCCGCCACGAAATGTTGAGCGAAATGACTTCCACGGTCAGTTCGGTTTTTCTCGGCCTGACCGTTGGATGCGCCAAGTGTCATGACCACAAGTATGACCAGATTCCCACCCGCGATTTCTACCGCATGAAGGCCTTTTTCAATACCGTGCAGCTGATGCCCCCGGATCGCGGAGACGCCTATCAGATCGGGGGCTCTCTTCCGGCCGCGTTTTATCGTGAGGGTGAAGAAGCCTGGGCCGCCTCAAGACGTGAGGAGATCCAACTGCAGAAAAAGACCTTTGAAGCCCTCAAGCAACGTTTNTCAGCTCGAATGCAGTCCGAGGCGNCGNCGGAAGATTCCGAAGCACCTTCAGAAAGTGATCTCGAGACCTGGATCGATCAGGAAAACCCATCCCACCTCACCGCCGAGGAACGGGAGAAATACCATCATCTCAAGCACCTCAATCGGTTTGCCAGCCAACAACTCAAAAGGCTCGAACCCAGGGCTATGTCCTTACGACATTCCTTCGGTCCACCCTACGAACCGGGCGTTCCAGTCACCCATGTGATGATCCGCGGTGAGTATGACCAACCTGGAGACCCGGTTCAGGCTGGTTTTTTAAGNTGCCTCACCGGACATGAGGAGGCGGCGTCCATTCGGCTCGACCCGTTCAAGCGCTGGCCCACCCGAAGTCGACGCATGGCGCTGGCAGAATGGATCGCCTCACCGGAAAACCCGATGACGGCACGTGTTCTGGTCAACCGNTTGTGGATGCATCATTTTGGTCGGGGGCTGGTGAGCACCCCCAGCGACTTTGGAGTCCTCAGCGGAGGGCCGTCACATCCTGAGCTCCTGGACTGGCTGGCCCGTCAGTTCATCGACGAGAAATGGAGTATCAAAGCCATGCACCGACTGATGGTTCTCTCCTCCACTTATCAACANGCCTCCGAACCCACCCACCCAAATGTCATGGAACAGGATCCGGACAACCGACTGCTGAGTTATTACAACCGCCGTCGTCTTGAAGCTGAAGCAGTGCGGGACAGCATTCTCAGTGTCAGCGGACGCCTCAACCCAGAGCGCCATGGCTTGCCCATTTTCCCTCCCTTGCCCGATGGTATTGAAGAACGAGTCAAGTATTCCAATAGCAAATGGGCGACCACACACGGGCCAGAGGCTCGCAAACGCAGCCTTTATATCTATCAACAACGGACGCTCACCATGCCTTTTCTTCAGGCGTTCGACGGCCTGGTCTGCGAGGACAGCATGCCCAGAAGAGCGCTTTCAGTGACCCCATTGCAGGCCTTGGAAATGTACAATGGCCAATTGGTAGAAGAAGAAGCGCCTCACTTTGCGGCGCGCTTGAGGCGCGAGGCCGGAGACGATCCAAACCAGCGCCTGGAGCACGCCTTCCAGGTCGCATTGGCCAGAGGGCCGGATGCCATGGAAAAAGAAACACTGCTCCCGTTCGCACAAACCGACGGAGGATTGGAGCGCCTGGCAAGGATCCTCATGAATCTCAATGAATTTGTCTACATCGACTAAGATCGGATGACTGCCATGATGCATCGAAGACGCTTTCTGACCCAGACCTGGAATGGCATCGGCGCGCTCGGATTGGCCGGAATGCTCGCTGAGGAATCCACCCAAGCCTCCAAGGCGACGGCCAACCCGCTGACCCCTCAACAACCTCATCTCCCCGGGCAGGCCAAACATTGTATCTTCCTTTTCATGCAGGGAGGAGTTTCACAAATGGATGCTTTCGAGCACAAACCCATGCTTCAACAATGGCATGGCAAGCCCATCCCCGGTTCTCCCTCAGTCAGAGGAGAATTGCAGGGCAGGCTTTCCTTTCCTCATGTGTGTGTTGGAAGCCCGTTTTCATTTCAGCAGCATGGCGACAGTGGTCGCTGGTTTTCCGAACTCTTCCCACACATGGCAAGCCAGAGCGACCGGATGGCCTTCATCCATGGCATCAAGACAGACAATCAGAATCACGGCCCCTCCACCTATCATGTCACCACTGGAAGCCAATTCCCCGGCAGTCCATCGGTCGGATCGTGGATTCAATACGGGTTGGGAACCTTGAACCAGAACATGCCAGGCTACGTGGTGGTGCAAGACCCAAGGGGGGCTCCCTGCAATGGGGCCGCGGTGTGGGCCAACGGCTACCTGCCAGCCGTTCACCAGGGTACTCTTTTGAGGGATCACGGATCCCCGATCCTCAATCTCCAGCGCCCTGAAGGCATCACCCTCTCCCAACAGCGCGAGGAGTTTGATGCCATCCGGGCACTCAATCAGCGGCATGCGCAGGCACGACCCATCGACACCGAACTGGAAGCCAGAATCCAAGCCTACGAACTGGCCTTTCGTATGCAACAGGCCGCGCCCGAGGCCGTCGACCTTTCAGCCGAGCCNGAGTCGATGCAAAAGCTTTACGGNCTCGACAGGGATGAGACAAGGGGCTTTGGACGACAATGCCTACTGGCACGACGCATGGTCGAGAGAGGNGTNCGCTTCACCCTTCTGGTCCACGGAGTTCAGATCGGTGCCCACAGTTGGGATGATCACAGCAATGTGGAAGCGGGTATGCGCAAGCACAGCCAGGAGGTGGATCAGCCTGTGTCGGCGTTGTTGGAAGACCTGCATCAGAGGGGTCTTCTTGAGGACACCCTGGTGGTCTGGGCATCGGAAATGGGNCGAACGCCTTTTGTCAACAGCCCGTCCCTGCCCAAGAATCCGGGCAGGGAACACAACTCCTACGGCTTATGCATGTGGATGGCAGGCGGAAGAGTGANGGCCGGGGCCACTGCAGGAGAAACGGACCCGTTCAGTTTGCGCTCGGTTGGTGAACCCATCCACATCCGTGATGTGCATGCCACCATCCTGCACCTCATGGGCCTGGAGGATGAACGTCTTACCTTCCAGCATGCCGGGCGTATCCGAAAATTAACCGACATCGGTGGGCACATCCTGCATTCCCTGATTGCCTAGGCAAGGATGGAGCGNGCCACGTCTCCCTCAACATCGGTCAATCGGAAGTCCCTGCCAAGGTGGCGATAGGTCAGGCGCTCATGGTCCAGCCCCATGAGGTGCAGGATGGTNGCATGCAGATCGTGAATGGTGCATCGATTTTCCACCGCGTGGTAACCCANNTCATCGGTGGCACCGTAGCGATAACCGGGTTTCACCCCCCCGCCNGCCATCCACATGGTGAACCCNTCGGGGTGATGGTCNCGACCAACGGGNCCTTCCCCTTTCTGGATGGTTGGCGTTCGGCCAAATTCTCCTCCCCAGAGCACCAGGGTTTCCTCCAAAAGCCCGCGGGCCTTGAGATCGAGCAATAAACCGGTGATGGGCTTATCGATTTGGGCCACATTGAGGGCATGGCCTTGCTCCAGGTGCGAGTGCTGATCCCACTGCTCATTATTGAAAGGGAGACTGTGCGCGTGACTGACCTGAATGAATCGAACCCCTCGTTCAGCCAAACGGCGTGCAAGCAAACATTGTTGGCCAAAATTTTCGGTTTCCGGTTCATCCATCCCATACAGTGACCGCGTGAATGAAGATTCACCGGAAAGATCTGTCACCTCCGGGGCTTCCACCTGCATCCGGTAAGCCAATTCAAAGGATTGCATGCGTGCCTCAAGGGGATCGACCAACGAGGAATCCTTTGTTCCCTGATTTCCCAGAGCCCTCAGCAATGACAATTGCTCACGCTGAACCCGCAGGGTGGCAGCATCTCCCTGCCCCATGTAATGGAAGCGGGCATTCTTGGCGAGCGTGTTGGGGTAGCCCGGTGTACCAAGAGGCACACCCTGGTGTTGAGCGGGCAAGAAGGCAGCTCCAAAATTATCCACGCCTCCATGCAGAGAGGTCGGACACAAGGTCACGAAGGCCGGCAAATTTTGATTTTCACTGCCCAGGCCATAACTCATCCACGCCCCCATGCTGGGCCTCAAAAGGGACTCGCTGCCGGTGTGCAATTTCATGCAGGCACCTCCATGAGCCACGTTGGTTTCGCACAGTGAATGCAGCATGCATATCTCATCAGCTACCGAAGGAAGATGTTTCCAGAGAGAAGACATCCAATGCCCCGATTGTCCCACCTGCCGAAAGCTCCAAGGCGAAGGCATGACATGTCCCCTTTCAGCAAATTGAACCGCTCGCTCCGGAAAAGGCAGTGCCTGTCCCTCATGGCGCGTGAGGGCGGGCTTGAAGTCAAAGAGGTCCACATGCGACGGGCCGCCGTGCATGAATAGAAAGATCACCCGCTTGGCTCGCGCCGGGAAATGCTGCCGACCTGCCGCATGGTGTTGGGCATGTAGCAGACTGTTGAAAGCCAAGCCCCCGAAACCAGCAGCCATGGAATGGAGGGCATGACGCCGACTGCACTGCATCAGATGGTTCTCATTCTTAGCGTACATACAAAAACCCATCGGCCATCAGAAGGGTATGACAGAGAATGCTCCAGGCCTCTTCCGAATTTTTCTCCTGCTGCATGGTGCGAAGCAGTTCCAAACAATGCTTCTGTTCTTCTGGATTTGGATCACGCGAGTAACATCGCCGGTAAAGTCTGGCCAGACACTCCCGGTCGTTTTCGCCCCACTCACCGACCTGTTGGGCAAGGGCAGCTGCCTGAGCCTGGATCCACTCACTGTTGAGCATGAGGAGTGCCTGGGTGGGTACGGTGGTTTCAGATCTCATGCCTACAGGTGTCGTGGCATTGGGAAAGTCCATTAAGGTAAGAAAGTCATAGAGATGGGAACGCACCACTGGCAAATAGACGCTGCGGTGGGAAAAGGCTTCGTAAGTTTTGCGGTTCTGGGAAAGATCTTGAGGAGAAGGATCCTGCGACTTGACAGCCACAGGAGCCTTGCGGTCTCGATTGGGATCGAGAGTGCCCGCCACACTCATCAAGGCATCTCGATACGATTCGGCATCCATTCGCTGTGCCTGAGCCTTCCAATAATATTGATTGGCCGGATCTCGGGTCATTCCGGGGTGATCTTCCACCTGTGAAGACATTTGATAAACGCTGGAGGTCAGAATCTGCCGATGCAGTCGTTTGATGGACCACCCATGCCGAATGAAATCAAGTGTGAGCCAATCCAACAAAGCGGGATGGGTAGGCTTCTGACCCGTCGTTCCAAAATTATCAGGGGTTGGAACCAGACCCCGGCCAAAATGCCACTGCCAAAGCCGGTTGACAAAAACACGCGCGGTAAGGGGATGATGCGGATCGGTCATCCATTGCGCCAATTCCAAGCGACCACTGGTATCTTTCTCCATCAATCCGGCAGCAGCTGGAGTCAATCCACTGAGAAATCCGCGCGGCACTTCTTCTCCAAGTTGATGGGGATTGCCCCGCACGTGAACCCTGGCATTACCCACTTCTCCATCGGCCATGGACATGATCATGGGCACCGACGGTTTTTCTGCCATCCAGGACTCACGCTTGGCCTCCCATATCTCTGCCTGCTCCTGCAGGGCCTGGAACCTTTCAAGCTCATGAAGTCGCCGCAGGCGGAAGCGGTCGAGATGGGACATCAGGGGCTTGGATTCGACACGGAGACGGTGCGCCCCTTTCGTCAAATGTTTCACTCCCAGACGCACCCATTGCTGGTGCTCCGGCATCCAGCCACCGGTCGTCGTCTGCAGAATGGCGTCTTCCTCCAAGACACCATCCCAAAGCAGTCGACCGGGGCGGGCGACTTTCGCAGCCATGCGCACTTCAAGGAAGTAATCTCCGTCCCTGGCGACTTCCAAGGCATACTCCACATAGTTGTCCTGAGATCCCGGGTCGCTGATGATGCCGATTCCCTTGCCGTAATGCTGATGATCGATCACGACATTTCCCTGATCAAAGGATTCAGCCTCCCACTCGATCGCTCCGACACTATCGACTTGTTCACGAAGCAATGCGTGAATTTCTTCGATGGCTTTTTGATGGAATGGATGTTCACGTTGCCACTGATCCAAAACGGCTTGGTAGGCGGGTGTCGGGAATTCCCGCTCGACAATCTCCGAACTCTTCAGGATGCCATGCATGGCGTAGTAATCACGATCGGAGATGGGGTCAAACTTGTGGTCATGACAACGGGCGCACCCCAGGCTCAACCCCATGAAGGCTCGGCTCAGGGTGTCGAGTTGTTCGTCGATTGTGTCGGCTTGCTTTTTGATGGGGTCCTGTTCCGCGAGAATCTTGGTCCCAATGGCGAGAAAACCGGTCCCTGCAAGCGACTCGGTTTCCCCCCGAGGCAGGAGATCTCCTGCCAGTTGCGCTTGCAAGAACCGGTCAAATCGCATGTCGCGGTCCAAGGCCTCCAGCACCCAATTCCGATAGCGATACGCATGCGGATAGGCATGGTTTTCGTCTCCCCCATTGGAGTCGCCATAGCGAGCGACATCCAACCAGTGGCGCCCCCAGCGCTCACCATAATGCGGAGACGCCAACAAGGCATCCACGACCTTTACCCAGGGGTCCGCTTCAGTGGACCTCTTCATGACTTCCAACGCCTCCTCGGTGGGAGGCAAGCCCAGCACATCGAACCATATCCTTCGAAGGAGGGTCTCCGGACTTGCCGAGGGAGCAGGTGTCAAACCTCTGGATTCGAGTTGATTCAGAATGAAGGCATCGATCGGCCCTCGCACCCACGACGTATCGACCACCGTTGGAATGGACGGCCACTCGGGTGGCTTCCATGCCCAATGTCCCTCATTGGCGAATGCCCTGGACATCCACACAAGACACCCGAACACGGTGAGGAGATGGTAGCAACGTTTCATGGATGAAGGCTTCTTTTTAAGTGTGCAGGACCACGAAGACAAGCGATCAATCCATGTTCACGACCCTCCAAAGGTTTTTGTAAACCTCCATCTCTTTGCGAGGGAAAGGTCTTTGACTTCGAAACAAAGAACGGAATAGTGAGTCATGGAACAGACTCCTCCAACAGGACTGAAGCGATTCATGGAATTTATGGAAGGGCTTCATCCCGGCATCGGATCAGAACTGAGAAACGTTTACGAACCAGAGGCCAGCTTTGAAGATCCGATCAATCAAGCCAAAGGTCTCGAACAACTCGATGCGGTTTATGCCGACCTGTTCAAACAACTTCAGGACATCCGGATCCGTGTGGTTGGTCATGCCGTTGGCACTTCCAGACATTACGTCAGTTGGCAGATGGTCTATGCCTTTCGTCGACGCCCGCGCCAACTGGAGGGTGTGAGCGAAATACAATTGGGCACCTCCGGAAAGGTATGCTGGCAGCGCGACCACTGGGACGCCACTGCAGGAGTGTATCAGGAGTTCCCCCTGGTGGGAGGCCTGCTTCGTTCCATCAAGCGGTTGGTGAAGGTCAAATTCCCCCGCACACCCTGAGTTCCTCGATGGGGCTTACCAACAGACCATGAGCCGCACCTTCTTTGTTGGAATTGATTTGGCCTGGGGATATCGACGGCCAGATGGAGTCTGTGTGATGGAATCCAAAGGTTCCCAAGTCGTGCTGCGGGAGATCACTCTCAGTCAGGGAGACCAGGCACTGCTCTCGACTCTCGAGGGATATCGTTCCTCAGGAGCTTGCTTGGTCGCGATGGATGCGCCGGTCATCTGCCCCAATACATCCGGGTCTCGCCCTGTCGATCGTGAGGCCTCAAGGTGGTTTGTTTCCTACAAATGCGGCTGCTACCCAGCCAATCAATCGCAACATCCCAGACCGCCTGATCTTGCACGGAAAATCACTCAACTGGGTTTCTCTCTCAACCCTTCAGCAAAACACTCTCTCTTTGAGGTCTACCCACACCCGACTATGGTTCGATGGTTTGGGCTTGAGGAGCGGATCCCCTACAAAAAGGGGCGGGTCACTGAACGTCGCCATCACTTCAAATCGTTACAGAAACATTTGCGTCGTTGCCTGAAGGAGCGATTCCCGGAACTTCGGGTGTGCAGCCGTCTGGAAAAGTTGCTCGCGGAGCCTTGGAGCAAGGATGTTGAAGATCAAACCGATGCCCTGGTATGTTCCTTGATTGCCTGGTGGCATCATCAATATGAAGGCCTGAGGACCCAGCAACTGGGAGATCCAACCACTGGTCTCATGTTGGTTCCGCTCCTCTCAAAAGAGCATGTCACTCAAGAGAGCAGAGCCTGAGCCGCTGCACGACCGGAGAGATAGGCCCCCTCGACTCCAGACCTTTGAAAACCGTCACCAGCCAGAAAGAGCGCAGGTTTGGCGTGAGCCTTCAAACAAGGCTCGGGGAAGACCTTGAGGGGCGTCTTGTAGCGCCATCGGTGGTATTGCACTGAAAGCCGCTCCCCTGCCAACCATGGGTCTGCAGCCTTCAAGATCTCTTCGGTGACTTTCTCGGGATCCTCATCCCAATGGGTTCGACTGAAATCGGGCCCCGCATGAAGGACCAATCGGCTAATGGCGTTCTCCGAACCGGTCTTTCGAGATTGATCCGCTATCCATGACAAAGGTTCTCCCGAAAGCCACAATCCTCCATCTTCCGGCAAAGGTGACTTCTGGCTGGTAACGACCATCAGTGCCAGGCAGGGCTCATAGTCAATGGATGCCAGAGCCGACCTGTGGGAATCATCCAGGCTGACCTTCCCTTGATTCAAGAGCTCCAGGGACTGTGGCACCGGAGCCGTCATCAGCAAAGCATCGGTTCGATAGGTTTCTCCTCCCTCGGTTTCAAGTTGCCACTGATCCTGAACCACGCACACTCGCTGCACCTTTTGTCGAGTATGGATAGCCAGACCTCGAGCAAGATCCTTCAAGACCGCATTCATACCTTCACTGCATGCATAGCATGGGACCCCAGATTCACGCCTGTGACCGCTTTCATCTGAAAACCCCCTACTCCATGAAAAAACCAAACCTTGCTGAAGCCAGGCATCCACTTGCTTTTGAAATAGAGGATGCCGGGCTTGAAAGAAGGATGCTCCGTGGTCGATGGGCCCCCACTCAGTGCGGCGTCGTGACATGCGTCCGCCCACGCCACGCGCTTTGTCCAACACGAGAGGAGAGCAGCCAGATTGCGAGAGCAAGGATGCGGCCGCCAGACCCGACATCCCCGCACCCAAAACGATGATGGGGTGATCATTCGCAGAATTCATGAGTCAGGCTCGACACGGGTGAACGCTTGAGGCGTCCCCTTCAGGCTTCAGGGACATGAAATCGGGCTTTTGAGGATGCGTAGGCATTCGGCACAGACCTAATCCAAACCACAGGCACGCTTGGCACGCTGATTGACGACAGTGGCCACCTCGCGTGCCTTTTGAGCTCCTTTAGCAAGCACTTCGTAAACATAATCCATGTTGGCTGCCAGCTCCTCGCGCTTCTGTCGCATGGGCTCGAAGTAAGTCCAGTAGGCCTCAAAAAGGGCCTTCTTGAGATCACCATAACCATAGCCACCGGCTCGCAGGCGTTCCTCGCATGCAGAGGCGACTTCCGTCGACCCGACCAATTTGAGCAATTGAACAGCAATATTCCGATCGGCATCCGGCTTGGGTTCGTCCATACCACGACTGTCCATGACCAAGCTCATGATCTTCTTGCGAAGAGGTTTTTCAGCACCAAACAATTCGATGGTGTTTTCGTAACTTTTGCTCATCTTCTGACCATCGATGCCTGGCACCACGGCGGTCTCCTCGCGAATGCGGGGCTCCGGAACGACAAAGGTATCTCCGTAGGTCTGATTGAATTTGATGGCCACATCCCGCGTCACCTCCACGTGCTGCTTCTGATCTTTCCCCACCGGGACGACCTGAGAGTCGTAGATCAGAATGTCGGCAGCCATCAGCACCGGGTATGCGAAAAGGCCGTGGTTGGGAGAAAGTCCTTTGGCAATCTTATCCTTATAGCTATGACATCGCTCGAGCAGGCCCATGGGTGTCAGAGTGGTCAACATCCATGTCAGCTCCGTGTGCTCAGGAATGTCCGATTGCTTGAAGAAGACACACCGCTCAGGATCCAGGCCACAGGCCATGAAATCCAGAGCCACATCCACGACATTCTGGCGACGTTTCTCGGCATCAAAAAGCGATGTCATAGAGTGATAGTTTGCGATGAAATAATAGGCATCCCCTTGCTCCTGAAGATCAATGGCGGGGCGCATCATGCCAAAATAATTCCCAAGGTGCAGTGCCCCGGAAGGCTGAATACCGGACAAAATTCTCATGGAGTCCCACGCTAGCAAGTTCATTCGACCAGTGCAATGTCGCAACGCTGCTCATGCGATTGGCAGGCGCCTGGGATCAAAAGTGTCGCTAGGGATTGACATTGAACCTTAGCAGGGAACCTTAATTCTCGAAACAGATGCCCTTCAAATCCTCCACATGATTCACTTTGAGAAAACCTCCGTATTGTCGGTCTGCGCCCGAAAGCTGTATGATTGGCACTTGCAACCGGGTGCGCTGGAGGCTCTCACCCCTCCATCGGAACCAGTGCGAGTATTGAATGAATCCTTCGTCCTTGAGGAGCATGCGGAACTCACCCTTGAATTGAGTTTGGGCCCCTTCAAGCTCCATTGGATTGCGCACCACCAAAACATTGTTCCGGAGAGGCGATTTGATGATATCCAGCGCAAGGGCCCGTTCAAGCACTGGCATCATCAGCATCTCTTTGAGCCTTTGAGCGAAGAAACGACGCGCATGAGGGACGTCATTGCGTGCTCCTTGCCTGGGGGCGCCATCGCCGACCGACTTTTGGGATGGGCTGTGCGGAAAAAGTTGAGGCGACTTTTCGATTACCGCCACCAGCAGCTCTACGACCGCTTTGGTGACGCCAAACCTGCTTTTGTCACAAACGGTTAAACTCATGAGCAAACCATCTTCCATCCAGCGCCTAATCGTCCTTCTGGGGGATCAACTCTCCCCTACCAATCCGATCCTCAAGAAGGTAGATCCAAAAAAAGACCTGCTCTGGATGGCCGAAGTATGGGAGGAATCCACGCACGTCCTTTCCTCCAAATCGCGCGTGGCTTTTTTTCTCTCGGCCATGCGTCATTTTGCCCAGTCCCTGCGCGATCGAAAAATGCCTCTACTCTATCATCGAATTGATGAAGCGTCCGAAGCAGGTTCACTGGGCAAGGCCCTTGCCTCAGACATCCAGAGACTCCATCCCACTCAGGTCGTTTGTCTGGAACCCGGGGAATGGAGAGTCAAGGAGGCCATGGAAGCGACCTGTCGAAAGCTTGGGGTCGCATTGAACTGGGTCGAAGACCCTCACTTTTTGACCAATCGAGCCTTTTTTGAAACCTGGGCCAGTCAGCGCAAGGAGTGGCGGTTGGAATATTTTTATCGGGAGGTACGAAAAGCCCAGAAGATACTCATCGACAGCGCTGGAAAACCGGAAGGAGGCAAGTGGAATTACGACGCCTCCAATCGCGGGAGCTTTGGAAAAAAGGGGCCTCAAAACCTTAGGGAGCCTGCCCGTTTCATGCCCGATGCGATTACGGAGGAAGTCCTTCAGTGGGTTGAGGGCCAATGCACCAATCATCCGGGATCGGTGGAACACTTCCGGTGGCCCGTCACACGAGAAGAGGCGCTGAGGGCACTGGAAGATTTCATCAACCATCGTCTGGGAGATTTTGGCACTTATCAGGATGCCATGTGGATCCATGAGCCCACCCTTTACCACAGTCGCCTTTCCGCGGCGATGAACGTCAAACTTCTGAGCCCTCGAGAAGTCATTCAGGCGGTCATTCATGCCTACGACCAGGGAGCCGTTTCCATCGAGGCCACCGAGGGTTTTATTCGACAGATTGCAGGCTGGCGAGAATTCGTCCGGCACGTTTACTGGCAATCCATGCCAGGCTATCTGGAAAGTAATTTTCTGAAAGCCAGGCAAGGGCTTCCAGATTTCTACTGGGATGGCAACACCCCCCTTTCCTGCCTGCACCATTGTGTCAGCGAAACGCTTCACGATGGTTACGCACACCACATTCAACGACTCATGGTTCTGGGTCTTTACAGCCTGATGCTAGGGGTCGATCCCAAACAAATCCATGCTTGGTTTCTTGGAGTCTATGTGGACGCGGTGGAATGGGTCGAAGCACCCAACGTCCTGGGGATGTCCCAGTTCGCAGACGGAGGCAAGATGTCCTCCAAGCCCTACATTGCGACTGGCAAATATATCAAGCGCATGAGCAATTACTGCCAGACATGCCCGCGCGATCCAGACCAGGCAACCGGAGAAAAAGCCTGCCCCTTTACCACTCTTTACTGGGATTTTCTCATGCAGCATGAGAAACGACTTCGGAGCAACCAACGTCTGCAGTTTCAATTCAAGAACCTGGACCGACTGGACGACTCGAGGAGAAAAGCCATCAGGGAGCAGGCCAAAAAAGTACGCCGCAACCCCGGGTGCCAGGATGGAGACTCAGTCAAAAGTCAGAAAGAATTCTTCGGGAATTGATGGCTTCAGGCAGACTCCTTGAGCATAGCCTTGGCATGCTTTCGCCCTGCTTCATCCTCCCCGCCCAGCATGCGGGCGATTTCATCCACACGTTCTTTTGGGGTCAGTTTTTCAATCGCAGAATAAGAGCGTTCCTCTTTAACTTCCTTGGTCACACGATAATGGTGCGCTGCACAAGCAGCCACGGGTGCTAGATGAGTGATGCTGATCACTTGACGGTGTCGGGCAATCTCCTTCATCTTCACGCCCACCACCTTCCCGGTAGCACCTCCGACGTTGGCATCGACCTCATCGAACACCAGCAAGGGCACCTGATCCTGCGCGGCAAGAACCGTCTTGAGCGCCAACATGACTCGGGCCATTTCACCTGAAGAGGCGATTAATCTGAGGGGGCGCAGGGGCTCTCCTGGATTGGGCCCGAATTGAAAATCCACTCGATCCAGGCCTTGCGCTGAAACCTGGAGTTGGCCCTGAGCATTGAGAAGGCTCCTGCTCTGCACATCGACACGGAACCGACTTTGATGAAAACCCAGATCCTTTAATTCTTGCTCAATGTTTTTCTCCAGCTTGGGAAGGACTTTGGAACGTGCTTGCGAAAGCTTTTTGCCAGCACTCAGGCATTGATCGGTCATCTTCGCGATATCCGAATCCAGATGTGCCAGGGTATCGGCACGCGATTCCAGCTCTCCGAGACGTGTGCTGGCTTCTTGCCCGAAACGCAATACGTCCTCTATTTCGGGTCCATATTTGCGCTTGAGGGATTGTATCGAGGCCATCTGCTCTTCGAGTTCCTGCAGGAGAGCAGGATCCAGATCCAGTCGGTCAACGTAATGGGATAGGGCCTGTTCCAATTCAGACACTTGATTGGCAAGCTCCTGATGGATGCCTTCCATACTCTGAGTGGCAGCGTCGAGGGATCGAATTTGGTCCAGATTGCGACCGATGGTNCCGATCAGGTCCCATAGCGAACCTTCCTGCTCATTGAGCAGGTNAAGNGCCCCCTGGGAAAGCTCCAGCAATTTGGCAGCATGCAAGTGNCGTTCATACTGAGNCTCCAACTCTTGTGCTTGTTCGGGACTGAGCTGGGCCTGACTGATTTCACGCACCTGATGGCGCAATAGTTCCAACTCCCGCAAGTAGGTCTGGTCATCCACCACCAAAGAAGCTTTTTGTTCCTGAAGATCGCGTAGAGCNTTCAGTGGCTNNCCGAAAGCCTGGCGGTGGNCTTCCAATTTACCAAAGGCATCCAAAATCTGGAGCTGACGCCCCCCATCCAAGAGGGATTGATGATCATGAGGCCCATGCATGTCCACCAGATAATCCCCCAGTTGTGCGAGAGCTTCGAGCGTCGTGGGAGATCCATTGACGAACTGGCGGTTGGCNCCNGAGGTCCTCATGGAACGTTTGAGGAACAAGGTCTGATCTTGGCAAGGCTCCAGACCCCATGCTTCAAGAATCGACTCGAGCACCGGTAGAATCTCTCCTCCTACNTGAAACACCGCTTCGATCACGCATTGATCGGCACCCGAACGNATGAGGGATCGGTCTGCCCGCTGCCCCAAGATCAGGTTCAAGGCTCCCATGATGATGGATTTGCCCGCCCCTGTTTCGCCGGTGATGATGTTGAGGCCCTCACTTAGTTCGAGGGTAAGATCATCCACCAATGCGAGATTCTTGATGCGAAGGGTGGTCAGCATGGAATTAATGTTCGTCTCCAATCTGCCTTCCGTGCTAGCGTCCCGCCAAGAGAAAAGATGCATGACTGAGATCGAGACGAGCCATTCCAGCTTGAGAGTCGTGGTTTTGGGTTCCGGAACCTCCATGGGAGTACCGGTGATCGGCGCCACCTATCCTGAGGCATTCCTTGCCAACCCCAAGAACCATCGAACGCGCCCGTCCATCCTTGTCGAAACCGACCGCGTCCGCCTGCTCATCGACACCACACCCGAGATGCGACTTCAGTGTCTCAGGGAAGGNATTGGGATGGTGGATGCCGTCTTGATCACCCATGCTCACGCGGATCACATNATGGGCATGGACGACTGNCGGCGNTTCAGTCAGCAACTGGGAGGCTCCTTTCCTGTTTATGCNAATGCNCAGGCCATGGCGGCGATTCGCAAGGTCTTCTCCTACGCCTTTGACAATCCATCCATTCCCTCCACCTACTTCAAACCCGACCCTCGGATCATCGACGGCCCCTTTACCATCGAGGACATTGAGATCACACCGGTTCCATTACCTCACGGGCGCATGCAAACTCATGGTTTCATTTTTTCAGTGGAGGGTACCCAGCGGCTGGCTTATCTCACCGACTGCAAGGAAGTCCCCCCCTCGGTCATGGAGCGCATCCAGAACATTCCCGTGGTCATGCTCGATGCACTTCGCTTTGACCCCCACCCGACACACATGTGCTATGACGAAGCATTGACGGCCGCGCGACGCATTGGTGCCGGCCAGACATGGTTCACCCATCTAACCCATGATTACGACCATGATGTCCATCAGGCAGAACTACCCGATGGGGTGGCTTTGGCGTGGGACGGCTTGAGGTTTGAAATCGAGGCACCATGAACGGGTTGGATCGCATGCGGTGGCTGATGAAAATGCCCATGCTTTCATGGATGGTGATGCTGTGTGCGCTGATGAGTCTGTCGGTGACACATGCAGAGGATGCGGTTGCTTCTCTTGGGAGAGAAACATCGGTATTGGTGATTTACAATGCCGACATGCCTGCCTCAAAGAAAGTCGCAGAGCATTACAGTCAGCTGCGAGGCATCCCTCAGCAGCATCTTCTTGGTCTTTCGTTGAGCCAGGAAGAATCCATTTCGAGAGAGGATTTCAAAACATCCCTTTATGAACCCATCTTCGCCTATCTGAAAAAGAACGATTTCTTTGATACGGAATATGAAATCATACCCGCCACACGCGAACGCCCTGGGATCGTTTATGAAAACCTGAAAACATCCACCATTCGCTACCTGGTTCTCTGCTACGGGATTCCCCTGAAGATCTCCGAAGATCCCACGCTGGAGGAGCGCGGTGCAGAATCGGTTCGCATTGAGCTGCGGAAAAACCGAGCCGCCGTGGATCACGAACTGGCCTGGATGGGCCGAGACCCCAAACGGGTTCTCTTGAGCGGGCCCTTTGAGAATCCATTGTATCACGCAACCCGATCCATGGACATCAAGCCAGAAAACGGTGTCATGATGGTGGCAAGACTCGATGGACCTTCTCCAGAAATTGCCATGCGATTGGTGGACCAGGCGATGGAGGCCGAACGAGAGGGTCTTTGGGGCCGGGCCTACTTCGATAGCAGGGGGCTTCAAACCGGTCCTTATCTGCAGGGTGATCAGTGGATTCGTGGCGCTGCAGAATGGGCCCGAAAGGCTGGTTTTGAGACCATCCTCGATGATCAGCCCGAACTGATGGAATCGGGCTACCCCATGAGCGATATTGCCTTCTACTTTGGCTGGTATGCCGAAAACGCCCAAGGCCCTTTGACCCGTGAGTCGGTTCCCTTCATGCCAGGGGCCATTGCCTACCATCTGCACTCCTACAGCGCCGCCACCCTCCGCAGCACGGAGCGACACTGGGTAGGGCCGCTGCTCCATGCAGGGGCCACGGCGACCATGGGATGTGTGGATGAGCCTTATCTGGGAGCCACACCCGAACTGGATGTCTTCATGGAAAAGATCCTCATGGGATTTAGTTTTGGAGAAGCGGCCTACGCCGCCCAACGCGTCCTTTCCTGGCAAACCACCGTGGTAGGGGATCCCCTCTACCATCCACTGGGCAAACCCATTCAGTGGCTCCAGGAGGAGCTGACCCAAGCCCNCAGTCCAAAACTTGGCTGGCTCCGTGTGCTGGCAACCAACCAGGCGCTCCAANAAGGCACCGAACGGGCCACTTTGATTCAGCTACTTGAAAAGGAAACTCTCTCCCAAACCCATCCTGCGGTTTGCGAAAAANTGGCTGATCTCTACCTGAGCGTCAACCGCACGGAGGAGGCAANAGCCTCTTATGAACGCGCTCTGCTGCTGAAACCTTCGCGAGANCAACAAAACCGATTGNTACTCAANCTGGCTCAACTCGANCAGCAAGCGGGTNACTGGAAAGGGGCTCTCGATCGTATGGAAACCCTTCTGGAGAAGGATACNACNTTTCCTCAGAAAAAAATGATGCTCACGCGCATGAAGCTGGTCGCGGAGCAAGCCGATCTTCCCGAAGCCGTTTTGGCCATCGAACAACAGTTGACCATCACCCCCTAGAGTCTTGACCCGGTGCATGCAATCAGTCTCCATACTCGAAGGGTCCAAGCCCCCGATTTGCGGATCCGACAACATGTGGCATATTGTTTGGTCCAAGATCACGCACGTTCAAGACGCTCTCAAGGGGTGTCGCGATGGGTGGGCAAAATAAGGTGGCAGGCAAGCGCATGATCCGGGCGAGGCACTGTTGTTCACCAATGAAATCCGTAAAAAGCGCCAACAAGCGCAAGTCGACTGTGGATCAATCAATGATTGATGAGAAAAACCGCGATGGGTGGGCTCATTACGAACGCCATCGCGAAGGCATGATCGGGAGCCAAAACGCTCAACCAGCTCCCCCATCCAAGTCCTCCAAGAACCGCGGGCTGGTAAGCTCTCACTCTTGAGCTTCCAACGGCTCGATGGCGGATCGCCCCAAGCCCTTGTCTGGCCACGAAGTGTTCTACCTTTGCCTGCGAGGTCTCAGCAGTAATTCATTCGGATACACCCTTCCGGGTCCCCTCACCCAAACCGATTCATCGGTATCATCGTAAAGGGTGATCAAGTCTCTGAGTTGAGCTTTCATGGCCTTCAGGATGGAGGCATAGGCCTGGTCGGTCGCCACATTACGCATTTCCTGAGGGTCTCTAGCCATATCAAATAACTCCCATCGGTTTTCCTCCTCTGCCGCATTACGGGGCTGATCAAAGTAGATGAGTTTGTGCCCAAGTGTGCGAACTGCCCGATGCCTGGGCACTCCATGCCCTGCATCCATATAGCGATAATAAATGGCTTTACGCCAATCATCCGGAACCATTCCTTCTCCGCTGAGAATGGGGAGAAGGCTCGTACCATGCACCGACCACTGCGGCTTGAGGCCTGCGACCTCCAACAAAGTGGGAGCATAATCAATGTTCTGGACAAGAGCCTGGGAACGGGTACCAGCCTTGATTTTTCCGGGCCAGCGCATGATGAGTGGCATTTTGAGGGATTCCTCGTATGCCCAGCGTTTGTCAAACCACCCATGCTCTCCCAGGTAAAATCCTTGATCTGCACAGTAGATCACCAAGGTGTGCTCACTGAGTTGAAGGGCATCCAGCCGATCAAGCACACGCCCGACATTGCGGTCCACTCCAGCCACACAGCTGAGATAATTCCTCATGTAACGTTGATATTTCCAGCGGACGAGATCCTTTCCCACAGGAGGATTCTCTCTGAAAGCCTTGTTCTCAGCCTCAAAGGCCTGCAGGTACGCCCGTTTCTGGGCAGGATGGAGTCGGGAGAGCACCTTGGCATCGCTGGCTTCATTCAAAAGCATGAGGTCACTGGCAAGGTTCATGTGTTGGTCGATGCCCATTTTGTGATTGGCGGCCGAGACGCGGGATTCATAGTCGTCGAACAAACTTGCAGGCTCCGCAAAGACCCTGTCCTGATAGCGCCCAATATCCTTCAAGCTGGGCTTCCAGTTGCGGTGAGGCGCCTTGTGCTGAATCATGAGACAGAAAGGTTTTTCAGCATCACGACTTTCAAGCCAATCCAGAGCCAAATCCGTGACAATGTCTGTTGAATGCCCCTCCATGCGACGGACCCCTTTGGGACCATACAGATCTGGGTTGTAATAATGACCCTGGCCACTGAAGACCTCCCAAGCATCAAAGCCGGTGGGTTTGGTTTTCATGTGCCATTTTCCAAAGAGTGCAGTGGTGTATCCGCTGGACTGAAGGGCTTTGGGCCAGGTGGGGCGTTCGGGATCCAGCATGCCGGAAAGGTTCACGATTCCATTTTTGTGGCTGTGCAAGCCTGTCATCACCGTGGCTCGGGATGGAGTACAGATGCTGTTGCCACAAAAGCTGTTCTCAAAAAGCATTCCCTCTCGGGCCAGACGGTCCAGGTGAGGCGTTGGAGGCAGTTCCAGGCCCGTGTGATAGGCGGAGATGGCCTGAGTGGTGAGATCATCACTGAAAAAGAAAACGATATTGGGGCGTTCGTTGGCCTGCAGCAGAGGAGAAACCCGAACATCCATCAACAAGAGGCAGGAGGCCAGGCAGAGCAAGGGAGGTATGCGCATGCCCTTGAATCTAAAGGGCGAAGATCTTCTGCAAAAGACAAAAGCCGAGAGGGCGCTCCCCCCTCAGGATCCTTTATCCACTTCAGCCAGTGGAAGCCGCATGAGATAGATTGTAACACCCACCCCCACCGCAGCCAGAAGGATCCATAACCACGGTTTGTGCTGAACCCACCAGGCGGACAACAGAAGGGTTGCCCAAAGAATGATCAAGGTCTTGTTACGTGCCTTGCGAGGAATGCCTTCCCCTGATTGATAGCGACGAATGGTCTCTCCAAACATCGGATGATGGATCAACCAATGATGAAAACGTTGAGACCCACGGGCATAGCAAGCTGCTGCCAGCAGCCACAAGGGTGTGGTGGGCAACAAGGGAAGGAACATCCCCAACACGCCCAACCCCAGTGAAATGGAGCCAGCGATGACATAAAGAGCGGAAATGCTTTTGCTTCTCACGGGTCTAGGTCTCATTTAACCTGTTCTCCCTCATGGCACAGGACAGACTCAACGAGCGCATTTTCCAGGCCCTGAATGGCCTGGACATTGAACTGCCTTCATGGGGTTTCGCCGATACGGGAACCCGGTTTGGAAAATTTTACCAGGACGCGGCAGCGATCGACATTTACGATAAAATCGCCGATGCATCAACCGTTCATGCATTGACCGGATCAGCATCCAAGATGGCCGTCCATGTCTTGTGGGATTTTTCAACCGAACATCCACCCTCGGAAGTCGCGCAGGCAGCCCGCGATGCCGGCATCCATATTGGCAGTATCAATCCAAACCTGTTTCAGGATGCTGATTACAAGCTAGGATCCTTCGGCCATCCTGATGAGACGGTTCAGGAGAAGGCCCTCGATCACTGCCTGGCCAGCATTGCGATTGCCAAAACATGTGAGAGTCGAGTGATTTCCCTCTGGTTTGCCGATGGCACCAATTATCCAGGTCAGGACAGTGTTCGCCGCCGCAAGCGGGCATTTGAAAAGAACCTGGCTCAATGTTACGCGGCACTGGCACCGGATCAGACACTACTGATCGAATACAAGCCGTTTGAACCCGCTTTCTATCATACCGACGTAGCAGATTGGGGCATGGCCCTGCATTTGGCGACCCAAGCGGGTCCCCAAGCCAAAGTACTGGTGGACACGGGGCACCATTACAGTTCCCAGAACATCGAACAAATTGTCGCCTGGCTGTTGGATGAGGGTCGGTTGGGAGGCTTTCATTTCAATGACCGCCGCTATGCGGACGATGACCTCACCCTGGGATCCATCGATCCCTATCAGGTATTCCGGATTTTTCACGAAATTCACGCCTATGGTGCAGATCACGGTTGCCCGGCGAAACTGGATTACATGGTCGATCAGTCTCACAACCTCAAGCCAAAGATTCCCGCCATGATCCAAACCGTCACATGGGCCCAAGAACTCTTCGCCAAGGCATGCCTGGTCGATCTTGAAAGCCTGCGAAGGCACCAGGCAGCCGGGCGCATTATTGAGGCCGAACAATGCCTGCAGAGAGCCTTCATGACAGACGTCAGCAGCTCCCTCATTGCCTGGAGGGAATCCAAAGGTCTCCCCACCGATCCGCTGCGCTCCTTTCGGGAGAGCGGCTTGCTCGAGGAGCGCGCCAAGGAACGTCGTGCTCGACGTCAGGCACTAGGAATGCAACAAAACAGTGCTTACGCCTGAGAACGCCATGTCCTTNCTGGTCGCTCAACAGATCCATCACTCCTACGGAGGAACACANGCGCTCTGCGATGTCTCTCTGGAGATNNAGCCAGGAGAATGGCACGCCCTTTGCGGTGAGAATGGAGCCGGCAAATCCACTCTGATCAAAATCATCAGTGGAGTCGAACCTCCCGATCNAGGGAGTGTCACCCTCGANGGAAATCCCCTGCCTATGGGAAGGGTTCATGCGGTCGAGCAGGCAGGGGTGNTCGCCGTTCACCAGGAACCGGTCGTTTTTCCCCATTTAAGTACGATCGATAATGTGTTCGTTGGGCGAGAACCCGGGCGCTTGGGGGGCCTGTGGTTGGATCGAGACAGGATGGCCCGTGGTGCCCGCCAAGTCATGCATCAGCTGGGAGAAGATCTACCGCTCGAACAACCAGTGGGCGAACTGTCTCTGGCTCAGCGGCANATGGTCAGCATCGCACGGGCCTTGCTCAACGACTGTCGCATCCTGATCCTGGACGAACCCACCGCATCCCTCTCGGCTCGAGAGACCCAATCACTCTTTCGCGCCATCAAGCAGTTGCAAGCGCAGGGCGTTGGGATCCTGTATGTCAGCCACCGCCTCGAGGAAATTTTTCAGATGGCGGATCGGGTGACCGTTCTTCGGGACGGACGCATGGTGGGCACCCACTCCATTGCCTCGATCCAGCGATCGGACCTGATTCAAATGATGGTGGGTCGCCCANTGGATGCAANCTCCGCCGCTCGGCCTCTTCCCCGCGAAGAACAGGNACCTGCTCTGCTCGAGGTACAAGGCCTGAGCCGTGCAGGAGTATTCGATCACATCGACTTTGCCATTCAGTCCGGAGAAATCCTGGGCCTTTCCGGCCTGGTGGGTGCGGGACGCACTGAGATTGCCCGAGCCATCTTTGGTTTGGACCCCATCGACACCGGAAGCATCACCNTGGACGGTCAACCCATGCCCGNGGGCTTCCANATTCATGACGCCATGGATCGAGGCATGGCGTTGGTTCCAGAGGATCGCCAGCGCCAAGGGCTGATACTGCCCGAGTCCGTGGAAGACAACTTGACCCTTCCATCGCTCAAGGCCTTTTCCAAGTTCCTTGGCCTCGACCGAGACTCCAGAGGGAAAGCGGCCCATGGGTTGATTCAGCGCATGGGGATCAAAACGGCCAAACCTTCCAGCCCGGCACAATCCCTTTCTGGGGGCAATCAGCAAAAAATAGTCCTTGGAAAGTGGGTCTACCGNCAGCCCCGACTCTTCCTTCTCGATGAACCCACGCGNGGAGTGGATNTCGGAGCCAAGGAGGAAGTCCATCGCATGATTCGAACCTTGGCCCGATCNGGTTCGGCCATCCTGCTGATTTCCTCGGACATGCCGGAAATCCTNCAGTTAAGCGATCGCATCCTGGTGCTTTGCCAAGGTCGCATCCGTGGGGAGGTGACCGGTTCGCAGGCCACTGCCGAACAGCTGCTGGAGTGGGCATTACCGCCG
This sequence comes from Pedosphaera sp., assembly GCA_002686885.1. Taxonomy (GTDB): domain Bacteria; phylum Verrucomicrobiota; class Verrucomicrobiia; order Limisphaerales; family AAA164-E04; genus UBA7971. The sequence continues at coordinate 27,681 of NYYT01000094.1, read as the reverse complement.
GAAAGGCCCGACGCCGCATGAATCCTTCAGGCTCGAATCCAAACGTGCAACAGGCATGGTTTTCACTCCTCAAAAGCCGGACGGCCGGGTTGGCCTGTTTTACCACACTGATTCTGGTCTGGATGAGTCTTTGGAACCCGACCTTTCTCGCGTGGTCCAACCTGCGAGACATTGCCGTTGCAGCCGCACCGGTCTGTATCATCAGCTGCGGCTTGATGCTGGTACTGGTGCTGGGGGAGATTGACATTTCCGTAGGATCGATGATGGGCGTGCTCGCTGCAGCCATGGGTGCCATGGCATCAGCCTCCCGTTGGCATTTGCCCCCCGGCGTCGCCATGGTTGGAACACTGACCCTTGGGGTCTTCATCGGAGCCATCAATGGTTGGCTGGTCGCCTACCTCAAAGTACCATCCATCATGGTCACCCTTGGCATGTTGACGGCGCTGAGGGGCGTCACCGAAGTGATCATGGGAGGTCAATGGATCACCGACTTGCCACCTGAATTACGCTCTTTGGGAACGGGTACCTGGCTAGGAATCCCCATCTGCCTGTGGGTGACTGCTGCGGTAGTACTGATCTCTCTGTGGCTCATCCATCGCAGCACCCTTGGCCGGAGAATTTACGCCATTGGCAGCCATCCCAAAGCAGCCCGTTTGGCTGGTCTTCCCATTGCCCGCACCCAATGCCTGGTCTTTGCCTGGACAGGTTTTCTCACGGCAGTGGCCACCTTGGTCAGTGTGCCACAGCTATCGGTGGTGGATGCAGGCATTGGGGTGGGCATGGAATTACTGGTTGTGACATGCGTGGTAGTCGGTGGCACCGCCGTCAGTGGTGGCATCGGGAACTTGAGTGGCGTTCTCCTGGGGGCCTTGCTCATGACCATGATTTCCACGGTGCTCATCTTCATGAAATTGGGCGAGAACGCCACTTATTGGTCCAGATCCATCCAGGGTCTTTTCATATTGGGTGCGATCCTTCTGGAACCATGGACGCGTTCGAGAAAAAAACCATGAAAGCAAGACTTCCATCATGGCTTGTGACCCCCGAAAGCCTGCTCATTGGGCTGAGCATGGCGTTCTGGTTCATCATGGGCAAACTGGACCACTCCTTTCTCCAGTGGGAAGTCCAGCGAGAACTCTCCACGCATATCTGGGAAACCGCACTCATGGCCCTTCCCATGACCCTGATCATTCTCACGGGAGGTATCGATTTGTCGATTGGCTCGATCATGAGTCTGAGTGCCGTCACAGCGGGCCTTCTCCATCAGGCGGGCTGGCCCATGCCGATGGGGTGCCTGGCTGCCATGGTCGTCGGAATGGCTTGCGGATGGTTTAACGGATGGTTCATCACCCGATTCAAGGTGCACCCCTTGATGATTACCCTGGCAAGCATGGCAGCGTTCCGAGGGATGGCCGAGGGCGTCAGCCAAGCGCGTCCACTTTCTGGCTTTCCCGAAAGCTTTACTCGGATGGGAAACGATGCATGGCTTGGCTTGCCCATTGCCGGATGGATTTTTGCGGGCTCACTGGTAATGGCTGCCTGGATCATGCATGCTCATCGCCTCGGCCGATGCATTCACGCCATTGGATACAATGAGCAGGCAGCCCGCTTTTCAGGACTGAGGGTAGATCGCATGCTACTCGGGCTTTACACCCTCTCTGGCCTGAGTGCTGCCATGGCGGCCATCCTTTTCATGGCGCGTCGTAATACCGCCAAGGCGGATATCGGCGCCGGCGTGGAGCTAGGGGTGATCACGGCCGTGGTCATGGGGGGAGTGAGCATCTTCGGGGGACGTGGCACCTTGGCGGGTGTGTGCCTGGGGCTGTTCCTGATACATGAGACCCGCGAATTCGTGAGTTGGCATTGGAGTCGTGACGAACTCAACTTGCTGGCATTGGGTGTCCTGCTGATTCTTTCGGTTGTGTTTCAGCAACTTTTGGGACATAAACGACCCTCCTGACCATGAAACATTGCTTCTCCCTCTTGTCGCCTCGACATCTGCTGCGAGGCTGCCTGATCGCATGGATCCTTTTCCTGAGTGCCTGCGGACCCTCCACCCCTTCCGAAACCACGGAAACTGGCGCAGACAATCAAGCAGTAGTCGCGCCGAAAGAAACCATCACCATCGCACTGATTCCCAAGAAAAAAGGACTCCCCTATTTCACCTCCTGCGCCAGTGGGGCGGAAGCCGCTGCACAGGAGCTAGGCAACGTCACCCTGATTTACGATGGCCCGACCGACGGATCCCCAGAGAAACAGGCTTCCATGATCGAGCAGTATGCCCTCAAGGGAGTGGACGTGATTGCCGTCTCACCGAACGATCCCGATGTCGTGGCGCCCGCCATGCGAAAGGCTCGAGAAAAAGGCATCCACGTGATTGCCTGGGATGCGGATGCGGTGACGGATACTCGATCCTATTTTGTCAATCAATCCACCGCTCAAGCCATTGCTTATGGAATGGTTGATACCATGGTTCAGGATTTGGGGGGGCCCGAGATCAGAGCGCAGGTTGCCATCGTCACTGCCTATCTGACCGCAGCCAATCAAAACATCTGGATCGAGCACATGAAAGCGCGCATGGCCGATACGTATCCCAATCTGGAACTGGTGGCCATCAAGCCATCCGATGAGGACCAGAAAATGGCCTTCAAGGTCACCCAGGACCTGATGAAAGCCTATCCGGATATCAAGGGATTCTTTGGCATCAGTTCGGTCTCCTTTCCAGGGGCTGCTGAAGCGGTCAAGCAGGCCGGACAGTCCGGGAAAGTCATGGTGACAGGACTGGCGACCCCCAACAGCATGAAAGCCTATGTCAAGGACGGGACGGTCAAGTCGGTGGTTCTCTGGAACACCGGCGAACTGGGCTACCTCACCGTTCAGGTTGGAGCAGCCCTGGCCCAAGGTACGCTCAAGGCAGGAGAGACCACTTTTGAGGCAGGGAAACTGGGAACCAAACAGATTAAAGGAGACCACGTGCTCCTGGGCGACATTCTGGTCTTCACGAAGGACAACATCGATCAATACGACTTTTGATCTTTGAACCCTTGGGCTCCCACTTGCTACCTTTACCATGACAGACATCCTGAGAAGTCTCCTGGGGATGGGCCTCCTGTTGTTCCTTGCCTGGGCCCTTTCCAGAGATCGTCGACGCATTGCCCTGCGCACCGTTTGTTGGGGGTTGGGGCTTCAGTGGCTGCTGGGTATCCTGATTCTCAAGACCTCCTTCGGATTGAAGTTGTTCGATCTCGCGCAGCAGGCAGTGCTCAAACTCAATGAGGTTTCTCAGATCGGTGCTGCCATGATCTTTGGCCCACTGGCCGATGCCACCGCGCTCAGCGGCACCTTTGGCCCTGAAAACGCCTTTATTTTTGCCGTATCCATCTCTGCCACCATCATTGTGGTCGGCGCCCTTTCCTCCTTGCTCTATCACTGGAAGATTCTCCAATGGGTGGTTCGGGCCATGGCCCTGGTTATGAAGCGCCTGATGGGCACTTCAGGTAGTGAAACGCTGGCAACCGCCGCCAACTGCTTTGTTGGACACACCGAAGCACCGCTGCTGATCAAACCCTACATTGCCCGGATGACCCAAAGTGAGCTCATGGCACTGATGACGGGAGGCATGGCCACCATTGCCGGAGGCATGCTTGCGGTCTATGCACAGTTTGGCAGTAACGCGGGTTTTCCGGACCTGGCGGGGCACCTGGTCACCGCCTCACTCATGAGCGCCCCAGCTGCGTTGGTGATCGCCAAGATACTCATCCCCGAAACCGAACAGAGCCAGTCTGCGGCTGATATGCCACTCGATACCCCACGACAGACGGCCAACAGCATCGATGCCATCTGCAAGGGGGCGCAGGACGGTGGACTTCTCGCCCTCAACGTCTCGGTCATGGTGCTGGCCATGGTAGCGCTCGTGGCCTTGGCCAATGCCATCCTGCAATGGCCGCAGGGTTTGATGGGTGTCAGCGAACCCATCAAACTGGAAACCGTGCTTGGTTGGGTTCATGCCCCCCTCGCCTGGGTCATCGGCATCCCCTGGGATCACTGCACCCTGGTAGGCAGCATGCTGGGTGAGCGGGTGGTGCTCAACGAGCTTTTCGGCTACCTTTCTCTCACCAACAGTCGGGAAATCCTCGATGAGCGCAGTTTCCTGATTACCAGCTATGCACTTTGCGGCTTCGCCAACCTGGGAAGCATCGCCGTCCAGATTGGAGGGCTCAGTGCCCTAGTGCCCGAGCGACGGCAGGAATTTGCGCGCATGGGCTTTTGGAGCATGGTGGCAGGACTGATGGCCTGTTACTTGACCGCCACCATGGTGGGCCTGCTTGTCTGAGAGCAAGGTGCTGTGCCATCAAAAGTCCGCTTGCCCTTTGCAAAAACATTGCCGAAAAAATTGCAAACAGGCAGAGCAAGCGGACTGCGCAAAACCAAGAATCTGTCAAGATTCGCAGGCAGGTGGACCCCAAAAACCAAACCGATGGCTAACCCTCGTCCTTACTGAGCTGGGCGATCACACTGATGTCCTCCAGCGTACTGGTATCCCCCTGAACCTGCGTGTTGCCGGCGGCAATTTGCTTGAGCAAGCGTCGCATGATCTTACCTGAGCGGGTCTTTGGAAGGGCATCGGCAAAGCGGATGTTGTCCGGTTTGGCAACCGGCCCAATTTCCTTGCCCACATGTTGACGGAGCTCTTCCCGAAGGCTGGCATTGGCCTTCACGCTCCCCTTGAGGGTGACAAAGGCGACCAAAGCTTGTCCCTTGATTTCATCGGGCCGACCCACCACCGCTGCTTCAGCCACCTTGGGATGGCTGACCAAGGCACTCTCAACCTCGGCAGTACCAATGCGATGGCCTGATACGTTGAGAACATCATCGATGCGTCCAACGATCCAGAAGTAACCATCCTTGTCCTGTCGCACCCCGTCGCCGGTGAAATAACTCCCCTTGACCTCGCTCCAGTAGGTTTCGACAAAACGCTTGGGATCACCCCAAATGCCACGCAGCATGCTCGGCCACGGTTGACGAACCACCAGCTTGCCTCCGGTGTTCTTGGGAACCGCCTTGCCTGCATCATCCACTACCTCGGGTTGGATACCAAAAAACGGCAGGGTTGCCGTCCCGGGCTTGGTCGGTGTGGCTCCGGGAAGTGGCGTGATCATAATGCTACCGGTTTCGGTCTGCCACCAGGTATCCACGATCGGACAGCGTCCCTGACCAATCACCCGGTGATACCACATCCATGCCTCTGGGTTGATGGGTTCGCCCACCGTCCCGAGCAGACGCAAGGAGCTCAAATCATGTTTGGCGGGCCATTGCTCTCCCCACTTCATGAACGCACGAATCGCGGTAGGTGCGGTGTATAGAATGCTGACCTGATGCTTGGCCACGATGTTCCAGAAACGATCGGGTTCCGGCCAATTAGGAGCCCCCTCGTACATCAGAATGGTCGCTCCATTGGCCAGAGGGCCATAGATAATGTAACTGTGCCCGGTGATCCAACCGATATCTGCCGTGCACCAGTAAACGTCATCATCCTTGAGGTCAAAGACGTATTTGGAGGTGAGCTTGGCACCCAGCAAGTAACCAGCGGTGGTATGCAAAATCCCCTTGGGCTTGCCAGTGGATCCACTGGTGTAGAGGATGAAGAGAGGATGCTCACTGCTGAGCTTTGCCGGAGGACAGATGGGCGATGCTTTGGAGACTTCCTCATGCCACCAGAAATCCCGTCCTTTTTTCATGGTGACCTTGTTCTCTGTTCGGCGGAGAACGATCACGGATTCAATGGACCGGGTGATGGACTTACCCTTGACCTTGATCTTGAGGGCGTTATCGACATTTTCCTTGAGGGGGACAACGCCTCCGCGGCGATAACCGCCATCAGAGGTTAAAATCATCTTGGCTTGAGAGTCCTGGATGCGATCGGCCACCGATTGGGCACTGAAGCCGCCAAAGACCACGGAGTGAATCGCACCCATGCGGCTGCAGGCAAGCATGGCGACGGCAGCCTCGGGAACCATGGGCATGTAGATCAGCACCACGTCCCCTTTCTTGATACCTCGGGCCTTGAGCACATTGGCAAAGAGGCAGACCTCGCGATGAAGCTGCCTGTAGGTCAAGGTACGTTCTTCGGCAGGTTTTCCAGGGGCTGCAGGTTCGCCTTCCCAGATCAGGGCGGCCTGATTGGCCTTGTCCGAATCCAGATAGCGATCCAGACAGTTCATGCTCACGTTGGTCTGCCCTCCAACAAACCACTTGGCATGGGGTGCTTTCCACTGCAAGACCTTGCTCCAGGGCTTGAACCAGACCAATTCCTTCTTGGCCTGTTCGCTCCAGAAGGCTTCAGGCTGGCGCACGGAGCGATCGTACATCTTCTTGTAGGCAGCCATCGATCCGATGTGAGCCTTCTTGGAAAAATCCTTTGAAGGTTTGAAAACACGCTCTTCCTTCAGCATGGATTGAATGTTGGCACCTGAATTCCCCTTACCCCGACCTGTCTTGGTTTTGCTCATAAAGTTTACTTGAGTGGAAAATGGATAGGCATCTTAAAAATTGAACCCCATGCGTCAAACAAGAAACCCTCACGGGTGGGACCAGGATGGGTGGTCAAGCACTCACCCATGAAGCAAGTGGTACGGAATGGCCTCAGCCTGTGGTTCGCTGACCACTGGCAATGGCGTTGACCACCAGAAGTGACTCGGTGAGCAAGGCCTCGGTGGGCTTCTCGCGCCATGCTTGCAGTAACTTGATTTGATGCTTGTGCAGCATTTTAAGATCCAAATCCCGCGCATGAAGTGTGGAGTAAAAGCGAGGGCGCCGGTGCTGCAGCGGCCCCGACATCACCCGCTGAATCAGTTGGCGCGTTCTCTGATATTCTTCCAAAATGATTTCCAGGAAACGATCGGCGATAGCGCCATCGACCACTAGAGAGGCGTAATCCCTCATGATTTCAACATCAGCACTTTCCAAACTGGACTCAACATTCACGAGCACATACTCAAGGAAGGGTGTCTGTGGAATCTTTTCGGTGAGCAGATCGAGGAACGTAGGATCTGTGTCAGCCACACTCTGAAGACCGGTACCCACCCCAAACCAACCGGGCACATAGAAGCGGGCCTGATTCCAGCTGAACACCCATGGGATCGCGCGCATGTCCTGAACCGTCTGCATACCCCGACGAGAGGCAGGACGAGAACCCATGCGACTTTTCTGCAGGAGGTCCACAGGCGTTGCCTGCTGATAAAAAACCTCAAAACCCTCCCTTTGCACCAGCGCTTGGTAAGCGCATTGGCTCTTGGAGGCTACCTCATCCAGCTGCGCCTTGAATCCAGGTTCGATGGAAGCTCGCGACTCCATTGCCCTTCCTGTCACAGCACCGGCAAACCATAACTCAAGGTTGCCCGACCCTGTAAGAATGTTGCTGTATTTCTGAGCGATGGTTTCCCCTTGCTCGGTGAGGCGTATCCCACCCTTCAAGCTGCGCGGGGGTAAGGCCTCAAGGAAGCGGTCTGCGGGCCCTGCACCGCGGCTGACCGTCCCCCCTCTCCCGTGGAAAAACTGAATCACCACTCCCAGCTGATCCCCCAGATCGAGCAATTCGGTTTGAGCCTTTCGCACCTGCCACTGCCCAGCAAAGATTCCGGCGTCTTTGTTGCTGTCACTGTAACCCAGCATGATGGGCTGAAACTTGTGGATGGCTCGGTCCGCAGGAGCAGCGGTCGAGGCTGCCTTTAGGAAATGATTCGACCACCATCCCAGGCTGGAACGCGTCAGAGGATGGTCCATGAAAGCTTGCATGATGAAGGAGCTCCGCTTCAGGTCATCCAAGGTTTCGAAAAGAGGGGTCACGGGCAATGGACAGACCAACTCACCTTCGATCTCCCTCAAGATGCCAGCCTCACGACAGAGCACATAAAGGATGAGAAGGTCGGAGACCTGGCGTGTCATGCTGACGATGAGGAAACCCAAGCCTTCGGGACCATGCCGATCCAAGTGGTCGGCAATGACCGAGAGACTGCGAACCGTCATTGCCGCTTCCTCTGGCAACTCAGCGCGCGGGGAAGCCAATGGGCGCAGACGGGTGAGCTCTTGATTGAGAAAAGCCTGCCGCTCCAGTTCGTCCATATCACCAAATTGTTCGGCTTCTGGGCAACCTCCGGCCCGTAGCAACTGAATCAAGGCTTTCTCGTGATAGGCTGAGTTCTGACGGATATCCAAACGTGCCATGTGGAAACCAAAGACTTCCAGATGCCGCCTCAAGGGGAGCAATTCATGATGGACTAGGCGATCAGCACGAAGTTCCCTCAGGGACTCTTCGAGAATGTCCAGATCGCTCTCCAGATGTTCCCTCCGCGGATAGATCGATTCAGCATCAGGTGCATTGAATTGTTGGGCCATATGCCAGACATATTCTCGCCATGGCTCCTCCGCATACATTCGCCAACTGCCCTCTTGCTGACTCGCCCTCTGACGAAAAAACTCCAGTCTTTTCTGCAGCGCTTGGCTGGGAACCTGGCTTTGCTTGGACAAAGGAAGCCGACTCGCAAGCTGAAGAAGTCGATCCTTTACCAGCGCCCATGCTTGATGGCGAAGAATACCAAGGGTCTGTTCGGTCACCTCGGGTGTGACAAAAGGGTGGCCATCACGGTCCCCTCCGACCCACATCCCAAAGCGCACCTTGGGCAAACCCCATCGATCCAGCAATTCCGCTTTGGACACACCCAATTCCTGAAAGGTTTGCAAGAAACGTCGATCATGAGCCCGTAGGGCATCTGGGAGACGGGATTTGAGATAATAAAGAATGTTTTCCCTTTCCGACTCAATGCTTGGCTTGTCCAAGGGGATTTCACCGGTACGCCAGAGGCGTTCCAGAACATCCTTGATATCCTCACTGATGCGGGCTCGCTCACGCCTTGTGAACAAGCGGTTTTCCAAAGCAAATAAATGCAGGTAAAGCTCTCGATGCTGATCGAGAATGCTGGGTTTCTTGGCCTCGGTAGGATGGGCCGTAAAAACAATGTCAACGGGAGTTTCCAAGACTCCCTTCAAAAGCTCTCTGGGGTCTTCAATGGTAGGTGCAGTGCGTTGTCGCACTTGAGCCCAAGAACCTCGAACGGCCGCATCCCCTTGAGTCGACTGCCGCTGACGATTCATTTGATTGGCCACATTCTCTTCGACCAAATTCAGTAGCTGAAACTGAACCGACAGCAATTGGATGGCATCTTGATTCAGCTCCAACGCTTGCAAGTCAGCGGGCGTATCCAATAAGGCACAGAGGTCTGGCAGGCCAATATCCTGCAACACCTCACGGAAACAGTCTTTCAGGAAGGCCATGTCCTCCTGAATCTTCTCAAAGCCTCTGGCAATCAGAGGATCAATGGTTGTTAGATCACCTTGGTGCTGATCGGTTGTCAGTCGACTCATATATTCAGTGGAAAACTTGCAAGTGAAAGTTCATTTCAAGGAGTTCAGATCCTTCGTTGGCAACAGAAAGACAAAACTCCTCTCCAGAACCTTAGGCCTTATCAGGTAGCGCGCAATGCAGAAGCGTCCAAGAGGCGGCTAAGATCCCTCAAAGGATGGCTTGTGAAATCAGCTACCTGGCCCCAGCCTCCTCGATCACCTATCCAAATGAATGCTTTATCCTTCATGGGAGATTTCGGCTTCATTGCGATCTGATCCAGTGCTGAAAAAAACACAGGGACGTCGTACGGGTCCTTCATAGCAAGAATTTCATGATCGTCTAAGATGCTTAAACCATAAACCCAAACAACTTGTAGTGAAGATTTTACTTCAAAAACAACCAAAGATCGCAGTATTCACAAAGTTCCCTGGGGCACCTTCTCCATCCGACCGTCAAGCCATTGCTGCGTGATGGGTTTCCCTCCCTGAGATGGCTCCTCCTCGCTGCCTTGAGGAATTGGATCCATGATTGACATAATCACCACAGCTGAGACAATGACCTCATCCCTCCGAAAAGCTGATCCGACGCAACAACTCTACCCAAATCATGGCATGGGATGCTTGTGTATCTGTAACAGCAACGCCGCCGGGACCGCAGATCAAGTCAAACACTGCTGAAAAAAATGAAACAAACACCAAGATTCAAATGGACCGCTGTATTGCTAGCAGTGGTCGCAACGAGCTGCGTCTGGAGTGCCTCCATGCAGGCAGCTCTGTTCAAAGTGGACTTCGGGGCCAATCAAAATGATGCCGATGGAGTCGAACTTACCGATTGGGACGTCATTGGCACCTGGACCTTCGACGAATTTAACAATGGTAGCGCTCAGTGGAATCTGACGGATTTCGCAGGTGGAGCCGACCGAGACGTCACNCTGACCATTAAGGACAATGACGCTCTCAATGCCGAAACAGGNGCCAACCCTGCTTCAGGCATGACNGGCAACAANCCCACTCACGAAAANCTCGATGTGGTCTACGACGGTGTCGATGTGCCNTATGTCGTCAAGGACGACTACCTGTATCGCGTACCTGATGCAGCTGGAACCGAGATGATCTTTGACATCGCAGATCTCAATCCCGGCCGCTACAGCGTGACCCTGTTTGAAGGTCGGACCACCGACCAAAATCAGGAGGCGCGGCTCTGGGTCGGCGATGCCAATGGAAGCAATGAACCTGCTGGNCCNAANACCGGTAGCTTTTCAGGCGTGGGCCCTGACGGCCCAAATCCTGAGGGNTTCCCCCGAACCTTGACCATTGATATCAGTGAAGGAGACCATCTCTGGCTTGCCTACATGGAGGATAACTCTGGAGGCATNAGNGGCTTNATCATTCGCTCCATCATTCCAGTTCAGTCCACTGAAGGCTTGTTCAAGCTAGACTTTGGAGCCAACCAAAATGATGCGGACAGCGTGGAACTGGATGACTGGGATGTAATTGGCACCTGGACCTTCGATGACTTTGATGATGGCAATGCCAGCTGGAACCTCAGTGATTTTGGCATGGGCATCGACAGTGATGTGACGTTGACCATGTTCGACAACGAGGCCCTCAATGCCGAAACAGGCGCCAACCCTGCTTCAGGCATGACCGGCAACAACCCCACTCACGAAAACCTGGATGTCGTTTATGACGGCATCGACGTGCCCTACGTTGTGAAGGACGATTACCTCTATCGTGTACCAGACGCCGCAGGCACCGAAATGTTTTTCAAGATTGCGAATCTGAACCCGGGTCGCTACAGCGTCACCATTTTCGAAGGGCGCACCACCGACCAAAATCAGGAGGCACGGCTTTGGGTCGGTGATGACAATCGGAGCAATGAACCTTCTGGCCCTAANACGGGNAGCTATTCAGGGGTCGGNCCCGACGGCCCCAACCCAGAGGGCTTCCCTCGCACCTTTACGCTGGATATCGGTGAAGGCGACAACCTGTGGTTTGCCTACATGGAGGACAACTCCGGGGGCATCAGTGGCATGATCATCCGTGCTCTGGCCGCACCTCAGTCCAATCAAGGCACTTTCAAAATGGATTTTGGAGCCAACCAAAACGACGCAGACGGCGTTGAATTGGACGATTGGGACGTGATTGGAACTTGGACGTTTGATGATTTTGATGATGGCAACGCCGTCTGGAANCTGAGCGACTTTGGTCTCGGTATCGACAAGGATGTGACTCTCAAAATCAGAGACAATGAAGCCCACAATGAAGCCACAGGCGCCAACCCTGCGACCGGAATGACCGGTAACAACCCAACGCATGAAAATCTGGATGTGGTTTATGATGGCATCGACGTACCTTACGTCGTTAAAGATGATTATCTCTACCGCGTGCCCGATGCGGCCAACACTGAAATGATCTTCCAGATTTCCAATCTGGACCCAGGTCGCTACAGCGTCACACTNTTTGANGGTCGTACGACTGACCAGAACCAAGTGGCAAGACTATGGGTAGGTGATGACAACGGCAGTAATGAACCTGCAGGCCCGAATACCGGAAGCTTTTCTGGGGTCGGCCCCGACGGCCCCAACCCAGAAGGTTTCCCTCGCACTTTCACGCTCAGCATCAGTGAAGGAGAGCACCTTTGGATGGCTTACATGGAAGACAACTCTGGTGGTATCAGCGGTATGATCATTCGATCCATTGCCCAGCTCTATGACACCGATGGAGACGGCATGCCGGATGCCTGGGAAATCGAATTTGGACTCAACCCGGACGACGCCAGTGACGCTGCCGAAGATTGCAATGGTAACGGTGTCTCNAACTTCGAAGAATTCAAACGGAGCTTAGACCCGTGTGACAGTACCCCTCCAGCCATCATTGCCACAGAAGGGAGTCCTGGATTTGACACGGTCACTCTGTCCTTCAGTGAAGGCCTGGATCAGGNAACNGCTGAAGACCCGTCCAACTACTCCATCGAGGGNCTNACAATCACCGCGGCNAANTACCGNACNNCAGGNAAGACAGTNACCTTGACCACCAGCCAGCAGACGGACTCGACCACCTACGCCATTACCATGAATGGTGTGAGTGANGCGTCAGGCAACGTGACCNCCGGTCAGCAAATGGCCTACTTCAACTCNTACTTNATGGGNACNCAAGGNGTCCTGAAGTTCTCNTATTACGGGAATCTGGAGGGNANTTCNCCATACGANTTGTATGANGATGCTCGCTACCCNGACAACCCCGANCAGGTCTTGCCNGTTTACAGCTTCAANAGNCGNGATGCCTTCCGNGATGACGCNCGCGAACNNTATGGAGCNGTCATCGAAGGNCTNATCACCCCNANNGANTCAGGNGACTANCACTTCTTCNTGCGCAGTGATGACANNTCNGANCTCTACATCAGCACCGACGACGACCCGGAGAACCTGGAATTCCANGCNGAAGAAACNNNTTGCTGTGGGGCCTTNGAAGANGTNGGNGCNGATGAAACCACCTTNGCNCCNATTNCNATGGTNGCNGGNAANAGCTANTACATTCATGGCNNTNTACAAGGANGGNNTTGGNGGNGACTTCTGCCAAGTCGCNTGGCGCAAGGAAGGNGATGANACCGCACCTGCNCGNTTGAGNCCGATCCCNGGTGAGTTTCTCTCCTCTCCNGTNGAGCTCCCCATCCGAGCCTCTTCATGGCAGGCNACNGTGCANGTNGCNGGNTCNNCCGNCGCACTCAATGANCCNACNGTGGTGGACTTNGGTGANCTNGANGGNGATGCCTCCTACGAGTTNTACTTCAAGGCAGTCAAGAGACGGNGCCTCCACGGCNATTGCCGGGAACAANNCCTTNGCCATCAANCTNGANCAATGGNNNNANCAAGGNAANTTNGGCACNACNCAGTTNGGTGTNGCCGACAACCTGTTCGAACCCGTCGCAGGNGGCAGCGTGGCCTCGGTCTTNGATGCNCCCGTGCATGTNGTCGTNGTCAACGACACCGGTGCCGGNGAAAGCCGTCTTTATGTNAATGGCAGCCATGCNGGCACCTGGGGTGGCAACTTCGTNCTCCCAGGAGACACCAAGGTNATGGGCGCCCGANTGGAACAGGCAACCGANCACATGGGTGCAGGAAGCGTCATGTATCAATGGGCCACCTACAGCGGAGTCCTCAGTGCGAGTGACATCTCTGCCAAGCATGCCGCACTGGGCGGAGGCGGCAGTGGTGCCATTTCCAGTATCGCTCTGGACAGCGGAAGCGTGATCATCGAATACAGCGGTACGCTGAAATCATCCTCCNGTGTCACCGGGCCTTACACACCCGTGGCGGGCGCCAGCTCCCCGCACTCGGTGACCCCTAACGAAGCTCAAGCGTTCTTCATTGCCGAATAGGCCAATGGGAACATCCGAGTGAAGCAACTCACGCCGGGTCTCCTTTAGTTAGGAGACCCGGTTTTTTTCACCTCTCTCCTCTCAGGCTCTTTCAAGGCTCCACTATCACCGGGGGCCTCCCAGCTGGTTGCACCCGATCCAGCACCCGTGGAATCCTGGCGTAGGGGNCGAGCAACCAATGTTCNTTGGCATCGTCCCAGATCACAGGCATGGCATCTCCATTGATGGAGGCNGTNACTTTGGGTGCCCGAGTACGAATGACAATATCCGACGGGTGGGTCCCCATGCCCTGCCAAATCTGAGCGCGCCATTTCACGCTACTCCAGAAAGGACGAAAGCCTGCATCGATTTCCAGGTGGAGGGATTCTCCTTTCTTCTGGACGACCAGCTTGCCAAAAGGGAATCGCTCGCTTTCTACCTCCCCGATAGGAGTTTCAAGCATGAGAGGCAACGGCACGTGGGGCTGTGTTTGATAAGCAACCCAGCTCTGAGAAGGCGTGGCCGAGAGGAGCCATGCCGGCTCCCCTTTCCGGGTGGTGACTTGGGCGTCATGCGTCTCCAACTGACCCGAATCACCGACAGCAAACTCAGGAGACTGAAGAAAGCGGATGGTCTCTACATCCTTCCCATCGACTCGACGCTTGAGGTAGGTCTCCAGATAGCAATGCCAATCCATTTCNATCCGGCGGCCTGATCGACGGTAATCCACCGTTCTCACAAAGCCATCGACCGACTCCTTCACTCGAGCGCGAAGCATGCGATCCTGAAACCGTTTGAAGCTACCATATTCCCGAGCATCCCCCATCTCCACGATGAACCCACTNCGAGNCTGGACCCATTGTTCGTCGGTAATGCCTTCGGTCGATGAACCCACGTAATTATCCTGATAAAGCGCAATCTGACGCGTGCGCTCTTCCAANCGCGTCCGGCACGGACCCGACAGATGGGTGGACTCCAGCGGACGCACTCCGACATAGGTGTCCCCATCTTCAATGAACCACCAGTCACCAGGCTNNAGGTCTACCGGCAACTGGGTCACAGGCTCACGGTTGATGAACAAGCCCTCCAACCCGGGCTCCCAGCGAAACAAGAACATCCCAGCCGAGATTCGATGGGTCTTCTCAGCCACCAATGGGGTGTCGTCAGGGCCTCGATTGCGCCCCGAGTAGGAGTAGATCAAGGTGTTTTGATGCTGCAGCAAGCCCACCCTACCCCTCTCGGCGAACTCTCGCATCCATGGCCCCGGTGATCGGGTCCACTCATCATGGCGCGGCTGATCGGGTCGATTTTCATAAAACAATTCGGTCCGATCCATGAACGAAGCGCCATTGAAGACATAATGTGGAAATAGAAGCGAAAAACGTTTGGGGCTTCCGACCGGATGTTCCTTTTCGGCGCGCTGATCATTCCACCAAGCAGAGGCATACACCATGCATTCACTGGCTTCATAAGGTCGATTGATGGATCCAAGCGCATAGGATTCGGTCTGATGATTGATGATTTCTCCCATGCCCGGCTCGGGTGTCGCGTGAGTGATCCCTTCAAGCTTCGGATAGCGCTGCATCCAGGGAATGAGGTGAACGGCACTGCGCAGGGTCTGTGGCAATTGCTTGCGCCAGGCCACGTCCTGAAGGTAATCGGGCAGGTCAGGCACCATACCTTCCACATCATCCAGAGGCCATCGTCCCCCANTCAGAGGTTGCTGCCAGACCTCCCAGTCAAAGAATTCATTCACCCAGATGGGTTGCTGGAGGCCCGTGGCAAACTGAAGACGATCTCCGCTGGTGCCCAACCAGGCACCCGGTGCCATGCGACTGCCTGGCCCCGTAATGCGTTCAACCGTCGAAGACCAGGTAAGAAAGCGGTTGAGCCAAATACGCTCAGCAATCATACGAGCCATGCGGGCCATTTGCGGGTCGCTGAGAAACGCCTTCATGGCATCGTATCCATTGGAACTGCACCAGTGCCCCTCGAGGACATTGAATTCAGCAATGTCTCCACTGAGATTGAGATGATCCAACTCCCTTCTCAACCCCCAGTAGGCAGCATCCCGAATCGCCGGGTCTTTGGTCACCTCCCAACTCAAACAGAGAAAACTCAGGTAATCGTGCGCATTGCCACCGTTGTATCCAGGGGCATGCATCCAAAGGGTGGGCTCGACATCGGCCGTTTCCGGACGAAAAGCCAATAAGACTTCACGAATAGCCCGGTGCGCTTCCGGTACCAGACGTTGCCCGATGCGCAAAGGAAGAATGGCTAAAGNAATCAGTTCGGTCTGATACTGGCAGACTTCNTTGGCTGGGTGTCGCCTCTTGGGATCTGCCCAAGCCGCCTCAATCTCGGCTTTTTTCCGAATACAATACTCAATGATCTCGCGATTGACCTGCAGGACATCTTCGGGCACCCCGCGAACGAGTCGCTCGAATTGCGTCAATCGTGGCTCCTGCAAACCATTGGGGTTGCTCTGATAGATGTTTCCCCGCATGCGATGACGCAAGGCGTCCCAACCCCCAACGATCGCCCCTTTCTGGAAATCTTCATAGGAGGCCTCAAGCATGGCATCGACATCCGGATAGGCTGGTGCCGCAGGCGAAGCAGGCCCTTGAGATTCGCCCGCTATGGATGACACGCAGCAACCCCATAAGGACACCATGCCCGACACCAGAGANATCCACATCATTCGTTGATNACTCTTTTTTTTCATGNTGGGACGGGATATGGCACACCCCTCTCAAACCCACAACCCATGCATCCATCCTTCAGCGGTCCCGTTGACATCCTCTCACCAGGGAAGGCATGCTGAGATGCATGGCATTGACCCATGTGTTGAAACGTGCCACAAGACGCATCCGATTGGGGTGTCGCGTGATGCATCTGGCAATNATTCCATGGTGGTTCGTCGAGGCCACTGATGTGCAAGCCGCTGAGGCCCAGCTCCTCATGCCACGCCTGCTGCCCGCTCAACAGGGAGTCGTCTTTTCCTTATACGGGATGCCGGGCGATCCCGTTCAACTCGAAAGTCTCATCGCCTTCATGAAGGAGAAGCACCTGGGCAATGGCTTTGATCCCGGGCCAGGGGCTGGTGCGCAAGCTGCCCCGCTTCTCGAGATCATCGCTGAGAACCGATGGCCCGTCGTGTGCTACCCGCCCCATGGCGGAGCCATGCAGGTGAAAGGAGGCCCGAGCGTACTTGATCCGNNGGGCGAAAGGGCGATGCGGATCATGGATCGGACAGGAGGGTTTGCGGCCATTCAGCTGGGAGAATGGGGTTATCACTTTCATCGATTGACCTCCGATCGAAATTGGTGGAAAGCGGTATTGGGGAGCAGTGCCCCAGAAGTGATCGAACCTTTTTTCATTCCAGCCGAACAGCGTGGATTCGATCCCAAACCCACTTCACGAGAAGCCTGTTATCATCAGTTGAGAGAGTATTTTTATTGGCACCGGCAAGCAAAGGCAGGACGACTGATCAGTGTGACCGGACATTCCCATTACGAGGCCTATGCCGCCGAATGGGGTGCCAGCGCAGTCGGGCTNGAAGTAGGAGAAAACATTGGTTTCACGCAATCCAAGTTCGCCTTTGCTCGGGGCGCCTCCAGGCAGTGGAACATTCCCTGGACGGTGCAGGTCAGCCCCTGGTTTGGCCCATCAGTCACCACACGCGGCGCCTTGCAAAAAGAGGGAAATCTCACACGAGGGTTGGACGCCGGCCACTCCTTGAGTCTCTACAAACGCCTTTGGCTACATGCCTGGTTTGCCGGAGCCGCCATGGTGACGCCCGAAAACAGCATCAATATCTTTTTCGACAAAGAATCCAGCCCCTGGGTGCGGACTTCTCATGGTCTGGCGGCCAGCGATGTTTTCAANTTCATGCAAAGCCATGACCGCGGTAATCCCTACACACCCCTTCTGATCGTACTGGATCATCTGGCAGGNTACGCCCCATTTCACGAGCGTACCTGGGGGGTTCTCGAGCGTACGCAGGGAGATTGGGAAATCTTCAATTTGTTGGAGAAGCAGCTCTATTTCAGCTCGCAGCGCCTGCCCTACCCCAACGCTGACACCAATCCTGAGGCCTCNTACCTGCATCCCACACCTTATGGCGAGATAGCCGATGTCATGCTCAACACGGTCGCAGGNGCNACCATGGCGCGCTACCCTTCCATCCTACTGGCTGGTGANATGCGATTTTCATCTTTTTTCATTCGAGAACTGGAGAANGCATTGCTCTCAGGGAGTGAATGCTGGATCCATCCACGTCATGCCGAATCATTGGGAGAGGATCGGATCCACTCCTGGCAGAAAACCGGCAGGCTGCATGTNATCCAACCACCTGCCACATCCGAAAAGCATGAAGCGCTGGCCATCCATGAGGATGAACTCAAGAACATGACTCAACGCTTACTGCCCGTGGCCGTATCGGGGGACCCTATCCAATATCAAATCAATCGCAACCAGGAAGGCTGGGTGGTGGAGTTGATCAACAACGACGGGGTCTTCAAGACNGGNGATCAACCTGCTAGGATCCATCCGGAAGCAACCGCACACGTCGTCTTGAAACCGAACCCCAGCACNGNNATGACCNGAGNGCCTCGCGAATGGGTCACCNATACTNCCCTGACNAGAAATGCCGAGGGTCTGATCCNGNTGGNNATTCCACCTGGAGAGAGCCGCTTTGTCTTTCTGCCGACCGCCAGGGTTGGCGNAAAGCAGGCACCTTGAGGGATTNTTGTTAANAGATGCCCGAGGTCTGATCCAGTGAAGGACNGATCCACCGATCGGCAAGGGGCCCGACCTCGTGACGAGAACCATCGCCACATGCGATCATCGATACCATCCCATCGGCGATCCAGAAAATGGCATCTTGCTCCCAAACCTGACCGAGTTCTCTCAGTGCTTCGGCATCNAGGGTCCANACACCACANCCTGGCTCCAGATGCCTGCCATCCCGACTTCCGCCACTGATTCTCATGAAACCGTGCCCCATGGAAACCAGCTGTTGCTCCAAGTCCTTTTTTCTTTGGTGGTTCTCATGAGGAAGAAGGATCCCGCCTCCGGGATTGCAGGCGGTAAGAATGCCGAAAGCAGGAGGCAATCGTTCCAAGGGTACGTCACTGTGAAANCATGCNCGGTAATAGGCAGGTTTGATGGCAGGGTGATGGCTCATTCCATCCCGAGATGAAGGTGAACGATTCAAAGTTCNTGCTGATTGAGATANAGCTGAATCATACCCGAATGCTGGATCCACAGATCCGGGCGCTGATCTCCGTTGGCATCCCCTACCCATGCNCNCTGCTGTTCAGCATCGATACGAATCCCTGACGCCTCTGCTGAAAGGGGTTCAAAGGAACCGTCAGGNTTTCCCTGCAGGATCAATCCCTGTCCCGCATCCAGCCTTCCAATGTGGTCGGGTGTGCTTTCCCAGTTTTGAGCCACAAACAAGTCACCGTAACCATCCAGATTGAAATCAGCNCCTACCATATCGCGCACCGGAGAGCGCTGNGCGACTTCGGGCAATGGNAGGCTTTGGAACCTGCCACCCTGGTTGAGAAACACCATCGAGTCCAAGGTATTGACGTGCAANAAGGCTTTATCCAAATCAAGTGTTTCTGCCANCNCGTGCATCGGAACACCCGCNAAAGCATGATGGGTCGGATAATGAGCTCGGAGCCCCAGGAAAACTTTTTCTTGGTGCCCCAGTCCNTCAATGGGCCACCAGTGACCATTGCTNTCATCAAACCATGCTTCGATGGTTTCAAGGATGCCATCCTGATTGCCATCCGCAGTGTAAAGTCGTAACCCNTCCTCTNCGTGCATCAAGGACTGGTAACGTGTGTTGCGACCCCAGTTGCCAGCGATCAAATCGATATCCCCATCCTTTTCCACGTCCACCGCTACAAGCGTTTGCCACCATCCCACGTGAGAGGACAATCCCCAGGCTTGAGTCGCTTCGTGCAACGCGCCTTGATGATTGATGAAAACACGGATAGGGGCCCACTCAGCAGCAATCGCCAGATCCACCCATCCATCCTGGTTGAAATCCTCCATGAGAACAGCACGCACGTTNCCTATGTTTGACCACGGGTCCCCCTCTTCGATGGTANGATTCTCTCCGCCTAAGTAAAGACGACTTCCAGNGCCCAGGGGATAGGGACCAGGGAGGGGCGGCATGCCCACAAACACATCCCTGTGACCATCTTGATTGATGTCNGCCTCGGCCCATGGAGCCGCACTTTGNATGGGCCCCTTGGGAAGGGTCTTTTTCGGGTCCNCGGAAAAACCAAGGAGAGTTAGTTCGGGCTTTCTCTGAGCATTGATCCAAGCCCATGCTTGAAGTGAGCCCTTTTGAGAGACAGGCGATCCCNNGGGTCTGTTGGGTAAAGCGAGNATGTCTCTTTTNTCATCNGGATCCTGCCGNACGCTGGCCACAGCACCTTGCCGCCTCAGAGGCCGATTCACCGANGGTTGCCAATCCCAGTCGGCCATGGANTCACCGGAAGCAGGGAGCTCGATGAGGGGTCCATGGGGTGCAAACAGGGGCTTGATTGCCAGCCTTTCAGAGGATTCTTTGGGCAGGCTTGCGACTTTGGAAACGTCGATTTCATAGAGCCAGCCGGCCTCGACCTCATCCACGCGCGAATTCGTACCGTCGGGCCAAGTAATACGGAGATGGCACTGCCCCGGCTCAAAAATCATGGCAAAAGATCGCACATTCTGGTCATCGGAAAGATAACGACCCCCACCAATCATTTCCTGATGCAAGGTTGTTTCTTGCCCCACCAGGGCCACCCGTGCCCCGATCGCCGAACTGTTACCAGGCTTCCCGACAAGCCGAACCGAGATGCGAGGAGCCGAACATCGATTGCGGTAAACCAAAGCCTGATCATTGAGGCAATTGATGACCAAATCCATGTCTCCGTCAAAATCGAGGTCTCCCATGCAAAAACCATTGGAAATCCGCTGACTGTCAAAACCCCACTGCTCCCCCACAGAGGTAAAGTTCAGATCGCCTCCATTACGAAAGGCGACATTGGGGGTCATCAGAGGAGGATAGCGAACTTGTTTTTTCTCCGGGGATCCATCCGGCAGCCGTTGGCGCCGCTCCATGACATCCGAATCCAGCGCATCCATGAGGTGGCCATTGACCACCAGCAAGTCCTCCCAACCATCCAAATCCACATCGAGGAAAATAGGGCACCAGGACCAATCAGTGGCTTCCAAGCCCGCTTGCCTGGCTGTTTCGGCAAAGGTTCCATCCCCACGACTGAGCAAGAGTGTGTTACGACGGAGTTGCATCGCATGAAGATCCTCCTCTGGCAAGTGGCTTGGATTGGGATTCATCTCTATCTTTTGGATCATGCGAATACGCTGGATACGGCTCAACATGTCCACTGCATAGAGATCGTCCCAACCATCGCGATTGATGTCGGCGGCATCAAACCCCATGGAAAAGTGGCACATGGAACGAATGGTTCCGTGTTCGATGGCCCGAAACACCCCGCCCCCCTGGTTGATCCAGATGCGATCGGGAGACTGGAAATCATTGCATTCAAAAATATCTGGAAGTTGATCTTGATTCAGATCTCGAATCATCACGCTCAAACTAAGGTCATGAGGTGCTCGATTCAAAGGTCTCCCGCTGGCATCCAGAAAACGCCCTTCGGTCCATGACAATTGAACAAACGAGCCTTTAGAAGGCTGTAACCAGAGGTGATCGGGTTCCCCAAACTCCACCAACTGGCCATCGATGATTTCAATGCGGTCCCGCCATCTTCCGGTGACGACTTGCTTACCTCTTACCATACGGGTGCGCACCGATGCTCCACTGCGGATAGTATTTTCGCCGTAGTTGGCAACATAGAGATCCAGAAGACCGTTCTGATCCACATCCGCCACTGCAAGACTGGTCGGTCCGGTTCGAGATCGAAAGTTTTCAGGGGTCACTTCACCGAACTGACCAAGGCCATTGTTTTCCCACCAACGCAACCCCGAACCATTGAAAGCAATAACCAAATCCAGGTCTCCATCAGCATCCAGATCCTCAAGCAACACCCCCGTTGCAAGCTGATTTTTAATCATCAGACCGCCCTGACCCGTTTGATCCTCAAAAGTCCACCCTCCCCGGTTGAGGAAAAGACGGCATGTGCCGTTAAGCGAGGCAAAGAATAAGTCGCAGAGGTCATCCCCATTGACATCGCCCAGAGCGACACCCGAACCCACCAGATTCTGATTGAGATCGTTGTAGCTCTGCTCAAGGGGGTTGACGAAACTCAGACCCGTTGAATCGGGGTTCATTTCCTCAAACCCAGGTTGCTCTTGACCTGGATCTGCCAAGGCAGCCCGACGTCCATAGGCGGTGAGCTCCCAATGGACCGTTGATTGACCAAGGCAAGAAGAATCTGAAAGCAAGCTAAACAAAAGGAGCCACCAGGGGGCAAAAAAAACTGTCTTTCGAAATTGTAAAAAGCTTGCCACCTTTCTATAAAACAAGAATAGAAAGAAATTGCAACGCTTAAGGGAAAATTCCAAGAATTTTTTTTATGTTATTTCAGAGCCAAAAACCGCTCTCTAGCATTTTTCGACTCACCTAAAGCCCATAAATCACATCCTTAATTGCAATAGAATTGCTAAGGTGAAGTCGTAATACAGCGTGAGAAAAAAATAACAATGAGCGTTACTTTATCGCCAACCTGTCAAAAAAAGTTTAAAATAGTCATAGATGATGGCCATTCAGCCCAAACCTTCAAATGGCACACTTTATGCGGTTAAAGAGCGGTTCCTTTGGATCGGGGGCTAAAGGAATATCAGTGAAAACCCTTCAAACCAAATGAAATTAAAAACAGCCAGATTAATCGATACGAGAACAAAAAATCGACATCTGCATTGAAAAACGTTGTAAAAAAATGAAAAATCCACTTAAGGAAATCGCGTCTACTTTGCTAACTGTTTGCGCATATCTATACTCCTCATCAGGTGCAGAAGCTGCGGAGCCAATTGCCTCTTCAGACGGGGCAATTATTGAGCCTCAAATCATCGATTTTGGAGATCTACCTGGAGACTCAACCTATACATTCTTCCTTAATGGGGTCAAAGGCGGTGGTTCAACAGCTATCGCAGGTAATGATGCATTTGCACTAAAACTCGATCAGTGGAACAACACAGGAAAAATAGGTTTCACAGAATTCGGGGTCGTTGATTATGTTTTTGAACCTTGGGGACAAGGTAGTCCAGAGACCGTTTTTGAAGAAAACCTTCACCTTGCCTTCGTTAACAACAAAACCGTAGGTGAAGTACTTATTTACGTCGATGGCGAACTCGCAGGCTATGTAGATGCTAACTTTGATTTGTCAGGGGAATCGGGCATTATGGCAGCTCGAATGAGTCTTGAGACTGATGTCATGGGTGAAGGAAGCGTTATCTATTCCTGGGCATCGTATGACCAAGTTCTCGATGAGGACACCATTCGTGAGCTCGCGGATGCGGCTGTTCCCACCGAAGTTCCAGAGATTGAAGTGGATCCAGGAGAAGTCATCGCTTCCTCTTTCTATGCGCATCTGAACCCTACGTTAGTAGATTTTGGAGAACTTAGTGAGAGCACAACTTATGTTTTTTCTTTCAAGGCTGCTAAGGGCGGTGCTTCCACTGCAATTGCTGGAAATGACTCCGTAGCCTTAAAACTAGATCAATGGAATGAGCAAGGGGTTTTTGGTTTGACCGAGTTTGGCGTAGCAGATCACGTTTTTGAACCAGTAGGTGAAGGCAGCACTTCTTCTGTTTTTGATGAAAATGTCCATGTAGCTTACGTGAACGACTTGGAGCTAGGCGAAACAAGACTTTACGTAAACGGAACACTAGCAGGTAACCTGGCGGCAAACTTCGAACTTACCGGCGAAGCGGGAGTAATGGCTGCACGCTTAAGCTTAAACACCGACCCTATGGCCAATGGGAGCATAATGTATAATTGGGCTACCTATAATTCTGCCTTAAGTGATGAGGCCATCGCTGCACTTGCATCTGAAGCTGTTTACTATGACCCTACAGGCCCTCACACAAGCCCCATCGTTGTGGATTTTGGACCTTTGAGTGTGGAAGGTTTACCTGAACCATATACGTTTGAGTTTTTCTTCAACGCTCAAAAAGCAGGTGTTTCAACGGCAATCGCTGGTGACGATTCGTGGGCTCTGAAATTAGATCAATGGAACGAACAGGGCGTTTTCGGCATTACAGAATTTGGGGTGATGGATTATGTTTTTGAGGTTGACGGTCAAACAAGTGTTGAGTCGGTCTTCGAGGAAGATGTTCACGTTGTTATAGTCAATGATGTAGACTTGGAAGAATGTAGACTCTTCATTAACGGAGAATATGCTGGCTATATTTATGCGAACTTCAATCTGTCAGGGCCAACCGCGGTAATGGCTGCCCGCCTAAATCTTGGGACCGATCCTATGGGAGAAGGGAGCGTCTTGTACTACTGGGATACCCATGCTGGAGTATTGTCCCAAGAACAAATTAAGTCCTTGTACGCAAATGCTGAAATAAGAGATCCAGTTGATCCAGTTGATCCGACCGGGCCAGAAGTTCCTGATGGAGCGCTGGTTGAGCCAACGCTTGTTGATCTGGGTGATGCATCGGTAGATAGCAGCTTGGAATTTTCGTTCAATGCGATCAAGGCTGGAGCATCGACAGCGATTGCAGGAAATGATTCCTGGGCGCTTAAGCTAGATCAGTGGAACGAACAAGGGGTTTTTGGTATGACGGAATTTGGTGTCATGGATTATATTTTTGAACCAGAAGGACCCGGTGATACTTCATCAATCTTTGAAGAAGATGTCCATGTTGTTTTCGTCAACGATGTTTCCAACGGCGAAACAAGATTATATGTCAATGGTTTGTACGCTGGCTATATTGAAGCTAACTTCATGCTTTCAGGCGAAACAGCCTTGATGGCTGCTCGCCTAAATCTCGGGACCGATCCTATGGCTCCTGGTAGTTTAATGTATAGCTGGAAATTACATCCTTCGGTTCTCAGTGAATCAGAAATTGCTGCTCTTGCATCTCCGGAAACGACTACTATGAGTCTCTTCAAACTAGATTTTGGAGCCAATCAGAATGACAGGGATGGCGTGGAATTGACTGACTGGGATGTGATTGGGAATTGGACATTCGAAGATTTTGATGACGGAAATGCAGTCTGGGAATTGAGTGATTTTGGGGCGGGGACAGACACCGATGTAACCTTAACCATTGTCGACAACGACGATTTGAATGCAGAAACAGGTGCAAGCCCAGCAGCAGGGATGATTGGAAACAATCCGACTCAAGAAAATATAGATGTAATCTACGACGGAATAGAGATCCCCTACGTGGTTAAAGACGATTATCTTTATCGAAATCCAGATACTGCCGGCACAGAAATGCTATTCCAAGTGGCAAACTTGGATCCCGGAACTTACAACGTAACTCTTTTTGAAGGACGAACCACCGATCAGTCACAAGTCGCACGTCTGTGGGTGGGTGACGCAAGTAGAAGCAATGAGCCTGCGCAACCGAATACTGGAAGCTTTTCTGGGGTGGGCCCTGACGGTCCAGACCCAGAAGGTTTCCCCCAGACACTTGTCTTAGATATTAGTGCCGGCGATTATCTTTGGTATGCACACATGGAAGACAATTCAGGAGGCATAAGTGGGATGATCATTCGTGCAGTGTCATCCAGTGGTGGCGAATCAGGAAATATCAGCTCCGTTGCACTTGCTGATGGCAATGTGGTGATCGAATACACGGGAACGCTTAAAAGTTCTGACAGTGTGACTGGTCCTTACGATGATGTTCCGGCTGCCACCTCGCCATTCACTGTCCCAGTCACTCAAGCCGCCGAATTCTTTATTGCTGATTAAGCAATTTTTTATCGAAGCTGGATTGGCATCATTTAACCGGAGTGTCTCTCAAGGCACTCCGGTTTTTTGTGGTAAAATATTGCACTCCAAATAGATAACTAGACGTTTGAACCCATGCTTTGACTGGGTTAAAATATCCACCACAAAACCCAATGAGCAGATTCCTACATCATTGTTAACCAAACCAACCTTTCATGAGCCTTTTTGAATTAAGCGCATTGCTGCTTTCCATTGCCGCCATTTGCGGATGGATCAATCACCGCTGGTTAAATCTTCCTACCACCATTGGGCTCATGGCCATCACTTCGGTGTGTTCAGTCGTCATGCTTGGTTTGGGGTGGATGGGATTTGAGGTCGCTTCGGCTGCCACAACGGGAATGGCTCAAATCAATTTTGAGAAAGCACTCATGGAGGGCATGCTCTGCTTTCTTCTCTTTGCAGGCGCACTTCACATGAACCTGGAGGATCTTCTTTCCAAGGCCAGGATCATCACATGGATGGCAACCTTGGGGGTGGTGCTTTCAACATTTTTGGTTGGCAGCCTGACCAAGGGTTTGGTCGCTCTTTTCGGGATCGAACTCCCCTGGATTTACTGTTTGCTTTTCGGTGCCTTGATTTCGCCTACCGACCCCATCGCTGTCATTGGCTTACTCAAAAAAATGGGAGCTCCTCCGTCCTTGAAAACCAAAATCGTCGGCGAATCCCTCTTCAACGATGGAGTAGGAGTCGTGGTCTTTCTGGCCTTGTTTGAGGCCCTGGATCCTGACCATTCCATGGGAGTGAAGGAGGTCTTATCCCTGTTTGTCATGGAAGCCGGTGGAGGCATCGTCCTTGGGCTCTTGCTGGGCTACGCGGGTTACCGCATGCTCAAGCAGGTCAACCACTACTCCATTGAAGTCCTCATCACTCTGGCTTTGGTCATGGGAGGATACGCTGTCGCCATGCAGCTTCACGTGTCCGGGCCTCTGGCCATGGTCGTCATCGGCCTGATGATGGGAAATATCGGTCGCGTCATGGCCATGTCAGAAACCACCCGAGAACACCTGGACACCTTTTGGGAGCTCATCGATGAAATCCTCAATGCCGTGCTCTTTGTGCTACTCGGGCTGGAGCTCATGATCCTGAAACTCAATCCGATCTATCTTGGGATTGGATTGGCGACCATCCCTCTGGTCCTTGCCTGTCGCCTGACCTGCGTCTGGCTCCCGGTAGCATGCCTTAGAAAATGGGGTGAGACTTTTCACCCAAGAGCCGTCGCCATTTTGACCTGGGGAGGACTCCGTGGAGGGATTTCGGTAGCTCTGGCCCTGGCCCTACCTTCGGGCGCTGAACGAGATCTCATTCTGGTAGCGACCTATGCGGTGGTTTTGTTTTCTGTTCTGGTTCAAGGGCTGAGCATGGGGCGCCTGCTGAGGCCAACCGATGAACAAAAGGGTTCTTCCGCATGAATACCTTCCTTGGCCTCGGCACAAAGAGGGACATAGCTAAAAAAAGTTCGCGAACATCCCATAAGGAGACGTTCGCGAACCGAAGAACGATAGAAATGTAGGACAATCGATCAGACCGAAGTTTCCTTCTCAGCGCTCTCCCCACGATCACGGTTCGATTCTTCACCCTCATCACGCCGGCCTCTTTGAGGACCGTTCTCTAAGCGACGCTCCTCGCGGTCTCTTTGGCCGCGGACCTCGGGAGTTCCTCTGCCACGGGATCCTTCATCCGATGCTGTCTCGCGACGACGCGGCCTTTCCTGAGTCTCTGGATTTTGGGGAGCATCTGGCCGATCCATGCGATTCATACCACGCATGTTCGAGCCTCCAGGTCCCATGCCTCTAGGTCCCATGCCCCTAGGTCCCATGCGTTCTTGTTCCTCTAAAGGCCTGTCATTCTCTCGGGCAGCCGGTCTACGATTGCCTTGATCACGCGCATCCTGACGATTGCCTCGATCACGGACCTTCTGACGGTTGCCTCGGTCACGGACCCTCTGGCGGTTGCCTTGATCACCGACAT
>NYYT01000093.1 GCA_002686885.1 Pedosphaera sp. | reverse complement strand
GGGTGCATGGGTTGCAGTATTTGTTCGAAAACCTCAATCACCAAGACAATTTGTTAATCGTGGATGATGTGTTCAGCTCGGGCCAAAATATCGAGGCGGTGATAAGGCGACTAACTCAAAAGTGCAAGCGTAATATGCCGGGCGATGTTCGAATCGCCGTTCCGTACTACAAGCCAACCAAAAACCAAACAGGTCGGGTTCCAGATTACTATCGGCATACCACTGAAAGCTGGTTGGTGCTCCCCTATGAACTTCAGGGCCTGTGTCTAGAGGACATCAAACTTCATAAACCCGAGGCGGCCGCCATCCTAAAAACAGCCCTAGGTGCGTCTGAATAGGCTCCTGACCGCACACATCGGTGACAAGGACTCCAGCCACATCGCTGCGGCTGAACCTAGGCAAATAGACCTGCTATCGCCTTTCAAATTTCCCATAAAAACTCAACGCTTGCTTGCGTCGTGGGAGGTAGGCCAACACCGGCGCTCCTAAGAGGGCCACGCCAAGTAAACTAAGCACGACAATCATAGGGTTATGCGTTAGTGAAGCAATCCAGTCTGCATGCTTATGGCCCGGGTGTGCGAAAGCGGTTAGTGGGAGCACCAAACTTAACAGCAACATTTTCATTTGATCTTCTCCTCCTGCAACGAACTTGATTGTGGATTTAACATCCCGCGATCTATGATGAAAGCTAAGATCTCTTGTATACCCTGGCCCGTCTTCATGTTGCTGAAAACAAATGGACGGTCTCCTCGCATTTTTTTTGCATCGCGTTCCATGACGTCCAACGAAGCACCCACTAGCGGCGCGATATCAACCTTATTAATGACGAGCAAATCGCTTTTCGTGATGCCAGGACCACCTTTACGAGGAATCTTGTCACCCGCACTCACATCGATTACGTAAACTGTGAGATCAGACAACTCCGGGGAAAAAGTTGCACTAAGGTTGTCCCCGCCCGATTCGACGATCACCAGCTCAAGGTTCTTGTACTGACTGCTTAAATGATCTATCGCGGCAAGATTCATTGACGCATCCTCGCGAATCGCGGTGTGAGGGCATCCACCTGTCTCTACACCCAATATTCGATCTTTCTCGAGAGCACCATGGTTTGTCAGAAATTGAGCATCCTCTTGGGTATAGATGTCGTTAGTCACTACAGCCATGTCGTAGTTGTCGCGCATCGCTTTACATAAGAGCAGGGTAAGCGCGGTTTTTCCCGAGCCGACTGGACCACCAATCCCCACACGTAATGTTTGCATCGAATCTCCTATGAGCGAAAAAGTCGTGAGTACTGGGTCTCGTGCTGCGCACTCAATATGGCAAGGTTGGGGGCTGTCGAAAAAGCGGTATCGAACTTCGTAAGCCTAGATTGGGTTAAACATTCAAGTATTCTCGGCTTTAGGGACATTAACACCTTCTGTAAGACGTTCTGCCCTAGCGGCACAGCCTTCGCCGCAACAGTTATTTGATTTTCCAGCCAGGACCACAGGAATGCAGTTACTGCCCACTCCTCGGGCACCTCCAATTTTCTCGCAAGCCATCCGTAAAGAGCAACGACCGAATTTTCAACGACGTTAGGAGTATCTATCTCTAGGTTTTCTGCCCACTTCTTCAAAGACGACCCAAGCAATAAATCCTCACTTAGGAGCTCCGCTGTCTCTCTAGATGCAAGGATTTGCTCGTTTACGACTGCCCATGCGTCATTAGTCTCAGCTTGATAGGCCTTTCGTAAGTAGTGGCAATCTAAAGTTTGAAGTGAATCCCTGAGCACGTTATCACACCAAGTTTCCAGTGCCACCGCTCCCGCAACGTGACCTGACTCGATCGCCGCTTCCAAACCCTGACTGAACGCGAATGCGCCAATGGGTAAGCTGGGAGAAAACAAATGCAATGCGCCCAAAATTGCTCTGTCAGTGTCCATGACGATGCTCGGCGTGTTTCCCATAAGCTCCACTCTCAGGATAAAACGGCCGCTCTACATTTTTGACCGTTAAACCCCAATCACTGCACATGTTCGCTAATACGTGATCTGGCTGAAAACGCACAATTAATTCAGTGATCTCGATAGGAGTGTGGCGGTTACCCAAGTGATAACAGGTCTTCGCAAATATGAGTGAGTTATCTGTTGTAGCCTCAACTAGCGGCTCGGGGGCTGCTCGAATAATTACGGTTCTTCCGTCTTCGCTTCTTAAACAATCCCCGTCAAGCAACACCGTGCCACGCTTTAAAAATATACCCGCAGATTCACCAGAGTCAGTGACAACTTTGAGTCGACCACGTTTTCGGGAATCGTAGTCAAGAGAGATAACGCAGTCATACGCCGTCCCCCCCTCTATTCTCTGGGTAAATTTAAGCACGCGATTTCCCGCTCAGAATAAAAAATATCTCTGTGCCAAAGGCAATGAAGACGCCGGTTCACAGATCAAAAGCTCACCGTCAGCTCTAACTTCATAAGTCTCTGGATGCACTTCAATTACTGGCTGAGCAGAATTTAGCTTCATATCAGTCTTGGTTACCGAGCGAATATCTCTAACAGCTGATAAATTCCGCTTCGTGTTTTTCATCCATGGATTATCTGTGTCCAACGAAAGTTGAGAGACGAAGGTGGCCGAGAGCGCGGACGCAGACGATCCCATTGAACCAAACATCGGCCTAAAGTGTGTCGGTTGCGGCGTTGGTATGGATGCATTCGGGTCCCCCATAGGCGCGGCTGCGATGAATCCGCTTTTGATAATCAAACTCGGCTTTGTTCCGAAGAAGGCAGGCTTCCAAAGGACGAGGTCTGCCATCTTCCCAATTTCGATTGACCCAACTTCGTGAGAGATCCCGTGCGCGATGGCAGGATTAATGGTGTACTTAGCGATATACCGCTTCGCCCTGAAGTTATCGTGCCAACTCGGATCCTCTGTTAGTGAACCAAATTGGTCCTTCATCTTGTGGGCGGTTTGCCATGTTCGTGTAATCACCTCTCCAACACGACCCATAGCCTGTGAATCTGAGGCAATCATACTAAACGCGCCTTTATCGTGAAGAATATCCTCTGCGGCGATAGTCTCTTTTCGAATCCGACTATCCGCAAACGCAACATCCTCAGGAATATTCGGTGAGAGATGATGACAGACCATCAACATATCCAAATGTTCATCTACAGTATTTATAGTGTAGGGGCGCGTTGGGTTTGTTGAGGAGGGCAGCACGTTTGCCAAACCGGCAGCTTTAATAATGTCAGGCGCATGCCCGCCACCGGCCCCCTCCGTGTGGTAAGTATGGATTGTCCGACCATTAATCGCCTTAATCGTCTCTTCCACGAAACCACTCTCGTTGAGAGTGTCCGTATGAATAGCAACTTGTGTGTCTGTCTGTTCCGCAACAGTAAGGCACGTATCTATGGCTTGGGGCGTGGTACCCCAGTCTTCATGAAGTTTGAGGCCGCAAGCTCCCGCGCGAATTTGCTCGACCAACGGATCGCGCCTACTTGAGTTCCCCTTGCCCAGAAAGCCAAAGTTCATGGGTTGATCTTCGATGGCTCGCATCATCATTTCCAAATTGAAATGCCCAGGAGTGCAAGTGGTTGCGTTGGTGCCTGTTGCAGGCCCTGTCCCACCTCCAATCATCGTCGTTATGCCACTGGCGAGCGCTTCATCAATCTGTTGGGGGCAGATGAAATGAATGTGGGAGTCAATACCTCCCGCGGTTAAGATTTTACCCTCACCTGCTACCACCTCTGTTGCAGGCCCAATCACCACATTCACACCAGCCTGAATATCAGGATTGCCCGCCTTTCCAATGCCAGCTATCCGACCATGCTTCACGCCCACATCCGCCTTCACTATCGCCGAATAGTCAACGATCAATGCATTGGTTATGACCAGATCCATACATTCCGAATCTGCGGCTTGTGACTGGCCCATTCCGTCACGAATTACCTTGCCGCCACCAAACGTGACCTCCTCACCTGGAACCGCGTGGTCAGATTCTGGGGAAACCCAGAGGTTGGTATCTCCAAGTCGGACTGAGTCACCAACTGTTGGTCCGTAGAGCTCAGAGTATGCCTGCCGTGAAATCTTCATATCGAGCTCTCGATAGCCCCGTTTATCAAACCGCGGAACCCATAAATCTCACGTTTTCCCGCCATCGCCACTAGTTCAACTGTTCGTTGCTGCCCAGGCTCAAACCGCACCGCAGTGCCAGCTGGTATGTTGAGCCGGAACCCTCTTGCGTCGTCACGCTCAAACTCCAAACAGGGATTCACCTCGAAGAAGTGGTAATGAGAGCCGACTTGAATAGGACGATCTCCAGCGTTTGCAACCAATATTGTCAAGAGTTGCCTACCTTCATTAAGCGTGATTTCGCCCTGCTCAATTTTCATTTCTCCTGGAATCATGGGTTCAAACCCTCCTGTATGGGTTCGTGAACAGTGACCAATTTTGTACCGTCTGGAAACGTGGCTTCTACTTGCACCTCATCTACCATCTCCGCAACCCCCTCCATCACCTGATCTCGGGTGATAATCGTCCTGCCGAGTTGCATTAACTGGGCGACGGTCTTTCCATCGCGAGCCCCTTCCAAAATCTCCATGCTTATCAACGCTACCGCTTCTGGGTAGTTGAGTCGGAGTCCTCTTGCCAGACGGCGCTCGGCTACTAAGCCTGCGGTGAATAACAACAACTTGTCTTTCTCGCGCGGCGTTAAATCCATCTAAGTTCTCCATATGCGTGGGCTAGCTACAGGCCTATCCACTAGTTTTGGACCAATAGCTGTCCACAATTGCTCGAGTGCGGATTTCGTCTCTTCTTCCACGCCAGACAGAATTCGAACAGTTATCAGGCATTCTCTAATGGCCGAGACGCCAGAATGGACGTCGAAAGACTTCAACGACTCGCGAGCGACCGACACCACATCGGATGTAGTGCCAGAGTTCACGGGAAGAACTACAGTCACAGAGGCGAAACTGACCATTCCGTTTAACCCACTTACGGCGTTTACAGTTTGAGGGGTTAGCCTCAAATTCTCTCGAAACAGTAGCCGATCCTCCCGGGAAACTCTGAGAGACTGTATTAGCTGTCCATTTTCAAAAGGATGGCCGCCAGCACGCCGTCCAAAAATAAGATGCTCCCAGCCAAAAAATAATGCCCTCGAATCCACATTAACAAAAGTTTCCAGCTCNCCAAATGCNCGGTCAAAAANGATCGTATCNTGAGGCAAGTGTGCACAAAAACCGTCGGATGTTACGTCGATATGAGTGCTTGCTCTTTGCGGTATTTGATTCTGGCGGGCCTGATACAACTTTCCTGAAGCAGGNGTTGTAATCAATACCTTGGCCCCCGGATTCACTTTGAATCGCGACTGCAAACTATCTCCTGACACCATACCTCCAGGTGGGTGCAAAACATAGCAATGTGCAAGCTCACCATCATGAAACAACTTTTGAATTCGCAACGGGCCCTGATGTGAGAGTCTTACAAGCGCAGTTTTTCCAGCAGCAGTTCTTTGGAAATCACAATCAATACTCGCAGGCCAAACACTAGAATGGTGGCTACAGTCGTCTCCGTTTACGAACTGGCTGCGGTCTATTCTGGGAGGGGGATCATGAGGCATGAAAGGGATGGCATTTGTACCAATGCTTCGCGATATCCACGCGGCGGCAGATCCAGACTTGATCGTGTTGTTCTATGTGGTCGAGGAAACGCTGTAGCGCAGCGAACCGACCCGGCCGTCCGGCCAACCGGCAGTGCAGGCCAATCGACATCATCTTTGGGGTTTCTTCACCTTCCTTATATAGCACGTCAAACGCGTCTCTCAAGTAACCGAAAAACTGCTCGCCAGAGTTAAAGCCCTGAGGTGTGGCAAAGCGCATATCGTTGGTATCTAGAGAATATGGCACCACCAGCAGTGGCTCCTCTCCGCCGCCGTTAGGCAACTCCACTTTGGTCCAGAACGGCAAATCATCGCTGTAATTGTCTGAGTCATAAAGAAAGCCGCCGTGCTCGACCACCAACGATCGTGTGTTTGGACTGTCACGCCCGGTGTACCAGCCGAGCGGGTGCTCGCCAGTGAGTTCTCGAAGAATCTCAACGGCCTCGCGTATGTGTTCGCGCTCGGTATCTATTTCGACGTTTTGGTAGTGAATCCACTTTAACCCATGACAGGCGATTTCATGCCCAAGACGTTGAAATTCAGAAGTTAAGTCCCGATGACGTTGCAATGCTGTAGCGACCGCAAACACGGTCAATGGCAGATCACGCCGCTCAAATTCTCTCAGGATACGCCAAACCCCAACCCGTGAGCCGTATTCGTAAATCGACTCCATACTCATGTGGCGATCTTTATAGGGCAGCGCGCCGATAATCTCCGATAAAAATTGCTCTGAATGCTCGTCGCCATGCAGTACGTTATTCTCACCACCTTCCTCGTAATTCAATACAAATTGGACGGCAATACGGGCGTTATCAGGCCATTTAGCGTGAGGTGGTGTAGGCCCGTAGCCAATCAAATCACGAGGGTAATCAGAGTTCATCTGTTGGTTCCTAAATACTATTGAGATCGCTCGCCGACGAAGCATCAACTAGGCGCAGAATGAGCCACAATTTCCGACCGCTAAGCCGCCATAACATCATCGCTCAACTGGTTGTGCAATGCCGCAATATTTTCCTTAACCCACCATGGCATCTATTTTGTAAGAACTGCGTAAACATACATAGCGGCCTGCGGTGGTGAGTCAAGGGCATATCGACAGCGAAGAGAGAAGGAGCTGAAACATGGCTGATTGCGGATGCGGACGCAGCCCTACAGGGCAATGTATTGGCTGGCACAACCTATCAGAGGAGGAGTACCAGCAGAAAATGAAAGAGCATCAAGAGAGAGAGGCTGAGAACAACAACGACGCTAACGAATGAATGCACAGCAGTCTCGGCGTGCCGCCAAATAAGGCGTCGGTAAGAGAGTGAGCATCCTGCCTGATGCCTGAAGGTCCCGAAATACGTCGAGCCGCCGACAAAGTAGAGGCGGTATTGAAAGACAAGACTGTCGAACGGATCCAGTTCGGGCTGCAGCCGCTTAAAAGGTTTTCAAAGGCGCTGACTGGCACCAGGGTGTTGCAGTTAGAGACCCGTGGCAAGGCGCTCCTGACCCATTTCGACTCTGGTCATACCATCTACTCCCATAATCAGCTTTACGGTGTTTGGCGCGTCGTGAAACGCGACAAACTGCCTAAGACTAACCGTCAGCTCAGACTAGCTCTGCATACTGACCAGCATAGCGCCCTCCTCTATAGCGCATCAGACATCAGCGTGTGGAACACAGAAAAGATCGAGGAACATCCGTTTCTGCAGCGTATTGGCCCCGATATTCTCAATCCCAACCTCACCTGGCGGGAAGTCGCAGAACGACTGCAGAGCAGGACGTTTGCAGGCAGAGCCCTGAACTCTGTTTATCTGGATCAGGCATTCCTTGCTGGATTAGGTAACTACCTAAGGAGCGAGATTTTATTTATCGCGGGTATTCATCCAGCAAGAAAAGCCCGAGAGCTGAGCAAAGGCGAGATCGGCAAGTTGGCCCGCATCACGCTGGATATCAGCCAACGCAGCTATGCCTCACAGGGCGTCACAATCCCTGATCAACAATACAAAGCATTAAAAAAGAAGGGTGTCAGCTACGGTAAAGCTCGTTTCTTTGTCTTCAGCCGTGCCAACCAACCATGCCGGGTATGCAAAACTAAGATTAAGCGTTCAACCGCCAACTCCCGGCGAATTTATACCTGCGCCACCTGCCAACCCAATGAATGAGCGCGCCCGTCGCAAGATCGCTTTGCTGACTGTTCGTATGGCCGGTGAGGCATGTCATGCTTTTTTAGCCTTTACTCCTGTTGGGATCCCCCGATGCTGCAATTTCTTTTTTTGATCATTGATGTGGTGATCGTCGTGGTGTTCATCGCCGGACCCTGGATCTTCCTGACAAAACTCAATGTTCAGTGGCCCAACTGGCTAAAGGACGGAATCGTTGGAGTAATTGTTTTCGTCATTTGGGCGGGCATTGCACTATCTCTCGCCACCCAAACTATTATTTGGCTGGGCTTTGTGCCGTGAGGCACTACTGCAGTAAGGTCAAGGCATGAGATCTCTTTTACACCCAATCAGGACTGACCGAACTTGTATGGCTCGCTCAACTCGGCGAACAGGATTTTCGATTCAGTAGCACGCAATTTTGGCAGAGTAGCGGATCGTGTCGACACAATTAGATTTGGTGTCTCCTCTCCACAGGTCGCTGATACTTCCGTCCCCTGCATTCGCTAAATTTGCAAGTCCCTGGCCAGAGATCGATTAACGCAGGATATGCAGTGAAAACTGACTTTTTTGAAATCGGGTCCAGAGGCAGCACGCCGCTCAGAGAGGTGCTGGCCTCGCTCACTACCTTTGCCACTATGGCTTATGTTCTTGCGGTGCATCCCATGATCATGGCAGACGCCGGTATGGACCGGGCCCAAGTCATCACCGTGACGGCCCTGGTGGCCGGATTGGCTTCCATCCTGATCGGCCTTATGGCCAATGTGCCGATCGCGCAGGCGCCTGGCATGGGCTCCAATGGCCTCGTCGCCTACACGCTGGTGCTGGGCATGGGCGTACCCTGGCAGGGAGCCCTAGGACTCGTGTTCTGGAGCGGCGTCTTCTTTCTGCTGCTTACCGTTACCGGCATTCGCAAGATCCTGTTGGACGCCTATCCTAGCGACCTCAAGCGGGCCCTGACCGCCGGTATTGGCCTGTTCATAATGTTCATCGGCCTGAAGTCAGCTGGTATCGTGGTTGCCGCGCCAGAGCCAATTCTTTTAAAGCTCGGCAGCTTGTCAGAACCCGCTGTGCTCCTGGCTCTGGCTGGCATTCCACTAACCGCGGCCCTGCTTGCCTTGGGGGTGCCGGGAGCGATACTAATCGTGATTCTGGCTCTGACGTTTGTCGCCTTCTCGATACCCAGCGGCTCCGAGACGCTAGCTACGCCCCCTGCTGAATGGCTGGCTGCGCCGGCTGCAATCGACCAACTTTGGTTGGCACTGGACCCTGGCTATCTATGGCGGCACCTAGGTGCAGCTTTTCCAGCCCTGTTATCACTCGTGTTCATTGATCTGTTCAGTTCACTGGCTGCCGCCAATGCGGTATGTCAGCGCGCGGGACTGACTGATGAGGAGGGCAACATGCTGCGCCCGATGCGGATACTGTCGGCTGACGCCTTGGCCACCATGGGCGCCTCTTTGGCGGGCACCACCACGACCAATGTTTACGGAGAGTCGGCGGCGGGGGTGGAAAGCGGTGGCCGGACAGGCCTTGTGGCGATTCTGGTGGGCTTGCTGTTCTTACTGGCCATGTTTACCCATCCGCTGCTCGCCATAATCCCGCCACAGGCCGTGGCACCAGCGCTGGTCGTGGTTGGCCTGATAATGTTCAGCGAAGCCGCGGATATAGACTTTT